>DATMRW010000022.1:0-2624 GCA_035565775.1 Xanthobacteraceae bacterium
GGCAATGTACCCGCGCCGCGCGAGCAGATCGCCGGCCTGACTTTCGCTCTCGTCCTCCTGACGCCCGATCATGTCATCGCCCAGGTCAATCCGGCGGCCGAAAGCCTGATCGGCCGTTCGGCCCGCCGGCTCGTCGGACGCGGGTTCCTCGACGTCGTCGGCTTCGACGATAGCGCGATGATCGACCGGCTGATGGGGGAGGAGGCGCAGCTTGTCGCACGCGGGTTGATGATCCGGGTCGATGGCAGTGCCCAGTTGGTGAACATGACCGTGTCCACCCTGGCAGCGCATCCGGGGTGGCGCGTGGTCACGCTGTCCGACGCCCGCCAGGGTGACCGCTTCAGCGAGGAAGACCGGGCAGGGGCCTTGCGCGGGCCGGCCGTGCTCGCCCACGAGATCAAGAACCCGCTCTCGGCGATCCGCGGCGCGGCGCAGCTCGTCGCCCGCAAGCTGGGGGAAAGCGACCGCGCGCTCACCGATCTCATCACCGACGAGGTGGACCGGATCGCCCAGTTGATCGACCGGATGCAGCGCCTGGGCCGCGAGCAGCCCGAACCGGTGGGGCCGATCAACCTCCATGCGGCGATCCGCCGTGCCTGCGAGACCGTCAACGCCGCTTCATCCGCGCCGCTTCCCCTGCGTGAAGAGTTCGATCCGTCCCTGCCGCCCGTGCTGGGTAACGAAGGCGCGCTGGTCCAGGTGCTCATCAACCTGATCGGCAACGCGCGCGACGCCTGTGCCGAGGCGGAGAAGCCCGAGATCGTCATCCGCACACGGTTCGTCAGCGGGCTGGTGATGAACGTGATCCGCCTGGGCCGACCGATCAAGCTGCCGATCGAGGTCCAGGTCAGCGACAACGGCCCCGGCGTCGATCCGGCGCTGCGGGACCATATCTTCGAACCCTTCGTCTCCAGCAAGAAGAATGGGCAGGGGCTCGGCCTGGCGCTGGTCAACAAGCTGGTGCGGGACATGAACGGGCGCATCGGCCACGAGCGCGACGAAGCGGGCGGGTGGACGCATTTTCGCGTGCATCTGCCGATGGTGAAGTAGGAGAAGCGAATGGCAAGACGCGCCCTGCTGGTGGAGGACGACGCCGCGATCGCGACGGTCATCACCGCCGCGCTCGAGGACGAGGCGTTCAGCGTCAGCCGATGCGACAGCATCGCCGGGCGCGACCGGCTGCTGGCCGAAGGCGCGTTCGACGTCATGCTGACCGACGTGGTGCTCGCCGATGGGGACGGGATCGCGTCGCTTGGCCAAGTTCACGAAGCCTAGCCCGACATGCCGGTCATCATCCTGTCGGCGCAGAACACGCTGGACACGGCGGTGCGGGCGACCGGCACCGGCGCCTTCGAGTATTTCCCCAAGCCGTTCGATCTCGACGAACTGATCCGCGCGGCCTGCCAGGCGGCCGATTCCCGCGGCGGCGCCAGCGCGGAAACGAGCGAGCCGGGAGAGGGCCTGCCGCTGATCGGCCGCAGCGCGGCGATGCAGGACGTCTATCGGATGATCACCCGCGTGCTGCGCAATGATCTGACGGTGCTGATCCTCGGCGAATCCGGCACCGGCAAGGAACTGGTGGCCGAAGCCATCCACCAGCTCGGCGCGCGCAAAAGCGGGCCCTTCGTGGCGGTCAACAGCGCCGCGATCCCGCGTGAGCTGATCGAGAGCGAGCTGTTCGGGCACGAGAAGGGGGCGTTCACCGGGGCGGTCGGCCGCAATATCGGCAAGTTCGAGCAGGCGCATGGCGGCACCCTGTTCCTCGACGAGATCGGCGACATGCCGCCCGAGGCGCAGACACGCCTGCTCCGCGCGCTGCAATCGGGCCGCATCCGCCGCGTGGGCGGGCGTGAGGAGATCGCCATCGACGTGCGGATCGTGGCCGCGACCAATCGCGATCTTCTGCCGATGATCGCCAATGGCAGCTTCCGTGAGGACCTTTATTATCGGCTCAACGTCGTGCCGATCCACTTGCCGCCCCTGCGCGAGCGGCAAGGCGACGTGGAGCCGCTGGCGCGCCATTTCCTGCGGCTCGCGGCGAAGGAGGGGCTGCCTCAGCGGGCGCTGTCACGCGAAGCGGTGGCCTTGCTGGAAGCGCAGCGGTGGCGCGGCAACGTGCGCGAATTGCGCAACTTCCTGTTTCGCGCGGTGCTGCTTTCCCGAGAGGATACGATTGACGCGCCCCTGATCCGCCAGTTGCTCGCCGATCGCCGCGAGGCAGAGGCAGCGCCCGTCACCGGTGACTTCAGCGGGGCACTGGCAAGCTGGCTTGGCGCCGCACGCCCTTCATCGGGGACGCTCTATCACGAGGCTCTGGCCGCCTTCGAACGCCCGCTGTTCGAGCATGCCCTGCGCGAAACCGGGGGCAACCAGCTGCGCGCCGCCCAACTGCTGGGGATCAATCGCAATACTTTGCGCAAGCGGCTCGACGATCTCGCAATAGACCCCGAGGTTTTCGCCCGGGGATGAGCGCTTCGCCATTTCCGCATGGGGAACCCGGATTTTGAGCGCCGCGCGCGCCTTTAGAGCATGATCGCCTTTAGTTGAAACACTCGTCATTGCGAGCGTAGCGAAGCAATCCAGGGCAGTTGCGCGACGCCCCTGGATTGCTTCGCTACGCTCGC
>DATMRW010000023.1:0-500271 GCA_035565775.1 Xanthobacteraceae bacterium
GAGACCCTCACCGCAACCAGCTCCGACGCTTCGCTCGATATGGGCTGCGCGTCTCCGCCGGTTGCTCAACCCGCGCCTTACGGCGTAACAGAAACGGCCAAGGCTCTAATCGCCGCTGGATGAAAGCTCAGTGGCAGGTCAAGATGTTTGCATTTCCCGGCCGTAATCAACATGGTTTTGCACGCGGGGCCTTTTCGTTACTTGCCTTCCGCTCGAACATGCTGAGGGAGCGGCTGAATGCATCGAAGCGTCGCCGCGTTGGCGAAACCAGTAGGCACTGCCTAATGGGAGCATGATGTGAGCACGCCGAGCGATCTGGTCAAAGAGGTCATCCGTGAATTGATGCGCCTCGAAACTGTGCCAATGGCAGAGCGGTCGAAAGACGACGACTTTTCGTTGCCGCGTATGATCTATGCCGGAAGCGGTGAATCCTTGATTGTCTCACGTAAACTCGATGAGGGCATTGAGCGGGTCGCGAAACGGCTGATGGATGATGATCCGTCACTAAAGCCGAAATTTACACAAGCCGAATGGCGGGCAATCGTAAGACGTGCATTCGGGCCGGCTCTTGCCGCAATCGACCTCGACGACGATCTTGAAACAAATGCCTCAACCGTACTTGCAGGGGTCAAGAAGACCACCAACCATGATGCCACGGGTCAAGGCGTTCGGGAGTATGCGTTTGGGTGCACGCTGTTTGGCGGTAAGGATTTCAAACCATTCTTCATCGGCCCGGTGTTATTTGAACCGCGGGACGTGTGGCTCGAACGAAAGCACCGGGATGGTGGGATTTCAACGCTTTCCTGGCGGCGTATAGAGGGCGCTTGGCAAGGTCGCAAACTTCGGAAGCGCAAACCCTCATTCGACAGCATCGCGGAATCGGACGTGATCGACGCCGTCGGTTCGTGCTCCTTCGTATGCAGTGTAGCCATCCAAGATTTGGCGTCAGAGGCCGGTCGGGACAAAGCGCTCATGGCCGCGCGGTTCGCAACGACCGCCATAGCGCTCATGTGGCAGGTTCCTTCGAAAGCCCTTCAAGGCATCAATTTGATCTTCGACCGCAAACCGCACCGCCGTAAAGCCCTGACCTTTATCCTTGGCAAAGGCGTACTTTCGGGATCGAGTTGGTCGCACTCTCCATTTGGGCCGCATATCAGGCCGGAGGAATGGGAAAGCATTCTGACGGAGAGAGCCGACATATTTGCGGTCGTAGGAGAGGTGCTTGACTATGTCATCAGCCCTGATGGCGCGGTTGCCCGTCCGAATACGATGTCGACGCTGTCCCATGCGTTCTTGTGGTTTCACGAGGGATGCCGCGAAACCTCATCCCATATTGCCATTGTCAATCTGGCCGCATCTCTCGATGCTCTCGCGTGCGGAAGAGGGTCAGGAGGTATAAGAACGCTCATAAAGGCGCGCCTGAAGATGGAAGACGACATGCCTGTTCGTCCGGGCGGGCCGACGGTTAAGCAGGCAATCGACCGCATTTACAGCGATGGTCGTAGCCGCTTGATCCACGGAAACAATGAGGAATTCAGCAATGACTGGTCCGATACGAAGGCTCTTGCCGAGCAGTTCGCCAGACTGTGTTTGTTGCTTTGCCTCGACTGGGTCGCAAACAATCCTGATCGCGATGATCCCGCACAGCTCCGCCTGAGCACAGATTGATCCGGTGTTTGGCTCGCATGTCGTGGATTGCATCGGGCCATAGCGTACAATTGACGGTTTGCTATGCCGTTTGGTGGGCGTGCGGCGAGCGGCGGCAATAGCGGGCTACAGAGGGGGGCGCCGTAACTGGCGGAGAGAGCGGGATTCGAACCCGCGATACGGTTCCCCGTATACACACTTTCCAGGCGTGCGCCTTCAACCACTCGGCCATCTCTCCGGACGCCACTCTCATGGCTGGCTCTGCAAAAATTTGCAAGACGTTCCGGGCATTTAAGGACGATTTTTCTGCAACTGGGCTCGTCACGCAGCGAGAAGTTCTGAAAACCGGATTACCCGTGCGTGCTGCCGGTCCAGGTCGCGTCCTGCGCCCCCGGCAGGCTGGTCAATTCTTCCGCGAGCGCGTCGAGTTCGTTGGCGTTGACGGCGGTGCCGACCAGCGTGGCCGAGATTTCGACCGAATCATCCGGCCGGTCGGCGAACTTCAGGTCGCCGACGGGGTAGCGCGCGGTTTCGAGCTTTTCGGTCAAGAGTTCGCCGAGTTCGGTCGCGTAGCCGCTGTCGGCGACGAGTTTCACCACATAGGTCGCCTCGACCGCGCGTTCATCGAGCGGAATGCGGTTGATGGCATTGACGAGCGGCCGCAGGAGCGTGTTGCCCGCAAGCACGAACACGGTCAAAGCCGCAGCCTGCGCGATCAGATCGGCACCGGCGCAGGCGCCGACGGCCGCGGATGCCCATAGCGTTGCCGCGGTGTTCAAGCCCCGCACATTGGTGCCGTCCTTCATGATCACGCCCGCGCCGAGAAAGCCGATGCCCGAAACGACGTAGGCGATGACGCGCACGGCGCCGTCGGCCTGAGTGAGATGCATCGCGAGATCGACAAATGCCGCGGCGCCGACTGCAACGAGCACATTGGTGCGGAGTCCCGCCGTACGCAGGCGATACTGCCGCTCCGCGCCGATCACCGTGCCGAGTACAAAGGCGGCGGACAGGCTGATCAGGGTGTCGATGAAATCGGTGACGTTGAAGGTCTGGAGGAACTGCATATCGTCCGGCGCGTGAGGGAGGGCGGCAGTGTGTGAAGTTTGAGCCGACAATTGCCTAAAATTCAATGACGGGACGATGACGCGCGGGGGGCATCCTTGCCTCGACCGTGGTCCGCGTGGCGGGCTCGCACGCGCCGCGCGGAAATTCCCGGTCAAACGTCGAGAAGGCCGGCGGCGTTGTCCTCGGTGCCGAACGCAAGACGCGTGCCCTTGGAATTCCACCCGAGCGCCGACACCGGCTCACCTTGATTGGCGCGGACCAGCACCTCCGCGCCGTCGGAAATGCGCACCAGCAAGATCGTGCCGTCTTCGTAGCCCGCGGCCACCACGTCCTGTTTGGAATGCGCGGCGACGACGGACACCCGCGATTTCAGCGGCGCGAGCATCATCGGCTCCTTGCCCATCGGGCCATCCTTGCTGCCGAAGGGCCAAAGGATCACGGTGTCTGCGCCCGAGGTCGCCAAAAACTTGCCGCCGAGCGTCCAGGCCATCGACCGCACGCGTGCTGGATAGCCCGTCATGCGCATGTGCTTCATGTCGGCGAGCCGCCAGCCATGGAGGGCGGGCTCGTGCATCGCGGTGACGATGAAGCGGTTGTCCGGGCTGAACAGGACGCCGAGATGAGAGCCCTGCCACTCAAGCCGCTCCGGTGCGGCCGTCATGTTGGGAAACCACAGCGTCGCGCCAGCGTAATGGGCGATCGCAAGGCGCAATCCCTTCGAGGCGAAGGCGAGGCCGCCGACCGTCGAGGGCGCATCGATCGACTTGATGCTGCCGTCGCGATTACGCACCGAAGCGGTCTTGCCCGCCGACCACGCGAAAGCGCCATCGGGGTGCACCGCAACCGCATCGATCCAGCGGCGTTTGGCATCCGTTGCGATCTCGCTCGTCTCGCCGGCCTTGTTGATCTCGACCACGCGGCCGTCGTCGCAGCCCATGATGACGCGCTTGCCATCGGTTGCCGCGCTCAAAATCGCGCCGCTGGCGATGTCGACTGCGCGGCGTTCCTCGTCGCTCACGAGGGTGCAGATCTCCTCGCTGCCGACGAACACTGCCGTCTCGCCAAGGAAGTGGACCGAGGTCGCGGCGCTGTCGAGCGCAAAGCTGCGGACCTGATCGGCGACGCTGGGAATACGATCTGCCGGCGTGGGCAGGCGAAAGCTGTCACTCACGATGCAACACAGGCGTTGAAGCCGTCCCGAATCTGCTGTTCCGGCAATTCGCGGCCGATGAAGACGACGCGGCTTTCGCGCGCTTCGCCGTCGGCCCACGGGCGCTGATGGTCGCCTTCCAGCATCATGTGGACGCCCTGGAAGACGTAGCGGTCGTCGTCGCCCTTGAACGACAGGATGCCCTTCGAGCGCAGGATTTTCTGGCCTTCCTTGGCGACGAGGCCCTGCAGCCACGGCATGAACTTGGTCGGGTCGATCGGCGCACTGCTCTTGAGCGAGAGCGATTGCATCTCCTCGTCGTGATAGTGCTTCAGCCCGCCATGCGCGTGATGATGATCGTGCGCATGGTCGTGCCCGTGGTGGTGATGGTCATGATCATGGTGGCAGTGCTCGCCGCACTCGTGATCATGATGGTGATGGTCGTGCTCGTCGGCGGCGTTGAGGAAGTCGGGTTCGAGATCGACGATGCGGTCGAGATCGAATGCGTTGCGCTCCAGCACGTCGGCCAGCGCAACCTGGCAGCGTTCGGTGCGGTGCAGCTTGGCATAGGGGTTGATCGCGCGGATGCGGCCTTCGACTTCGGCGAGTTCGCCCTGCGAGACGAGGTCGGTCTTGTTGAGAACGATGACATCGGCGAAGGCGATCTGGTTTTTCGCCTCGGGTGCGTCCTTCAGGCGTTCGCTTAGCCACTTGGCGTCAGCGACCGTGACCACGGCATCGAGGCGGGTGTGCTTCTGGATGTCGTCGTCGACGAAGAAGGTCTGCGCAACCGGGGCGGGATCGGCAAGGCCCGTGGTTTCGACGATGATTGCGTCGAACTTGCCCTTGCGGCGCATCAGCCCGCCGAGGATACGGACGAGATCGCCGCGCACCGTGCAGCAGATGCACCCGTTGTTCATTTCAAAGACCTCCTCGTCGGCGCCGATGATGAGGTCGTTGTCGATGCCGATCTCGCCGAATTCGTTGACCACCACCGCGTATTTCTTGCCGTGGTTTTCCGACAGGATGCGGTTCAGCAAAGTCGTCTTGCCCGCGCCGAGATAGCCGGTGAGCACGGTGACAGGGATTTTTTCGGATGCGGGGGCGGGCGCGGACATCAAGTCACTCCAGGCTGCGGCCCGGTCAGGCGACGCCGCCGTATCGCGCGTCCATTCCTAAAGGGGGCCGGTCAAAAAACGGCGGCCGCACTGATCCTCTCCTAGCGGGGAGCCGGAGGAAAATCGGGCGGAACGGCGGCCACCGTCAATCGGCCAGCGCGCTCGTCAGAGCCTTTATATTGTGCCTGACCATGGCAATGTAAGTGGGGGCAGGGCCATTTTCGTCGGTCAGGCTGTCCGTATAGAGCGTGCCGCCGACTTTCGCGCCGGTTTCACTGGCGATTCGGTTCATCAGCCGCGGATCGCTGATATTTTCCATAAAAACCGCTGGAATCTTCTCGCTTTTGATCTGGCGGATGATGGCCGCCACATCGCGGGCGCTCGGCTCGGAATCAGTCGATACGCCCTGCGGCGAGAGGAAAGCGATGCCGTAGCGGCTCGCGAAATAGCCGAAGGCGTCGTGGCTGGAGATCACCTTGCGCCGCGCCTTGGGAATGCTAGCGACGGCGGCCTGTACCTCGCGATCAAGAGCATCGAGCCTCGCGACATAGGCGTCGCCGTTGGCGCGATAGGCAGTCGCACCCTCCGGATCGGCCTTGATCAGCGCATCGCGGATATTTTGCACGTAGATCTTGGCATTTTCGACCGATTGCCAGGCGTGCGGATCAATCTCGCCGGCATGGTGATGGCCATGATCGTGGTCGTGAGGGTCGTTGTCCTTCAGCGCCGGGATGTTTTTGGTCGCCTCGACGATGGTGATCTTGCCGCCGCGGGACGAGTTGCGGGCCGAGGCGGCGAGGCGATTGAGCCAGCCTTCGAATCCCCAGCCGTTGACGATGACCACCGCGGCCTCGCCGATGGCTTTTACATCGGCCGGGGTTGGCGTGTAGACGTGGGAATCGCCGTTCGGCCCGACCAGCGATGAAACCTGCACCCGGTCGCCGCCGACATTTTTCGCAAAGTCGGCCAGGATCGAGAAGCTGGTGACGACATTGATCCGTTTGTCAGCGTCGGCGTGCATCGGCAGCACCGAGCCGACGAGAAGCGCCGCCGCCAGCATCAGGGTTCGGATCACCGCGTTCTCCTCACGCTTCGAGATGTTTTCCGGGAAACAGCCGCTGTATCAGCCCGCCCACCCGGCCGAACAGCACCGAGCCGACATAAAGCACGGCCGCGATCAAAATCACCGCCGGTCCCGACGGAACCTTGGTGTGAAACGACAGCACCAGTCCGCCATAGCCGGCGATCAGCGCCGCGCCGATCGCAAAGGCAATCATCGGCGACAGGTCCCGCGTCCAGAATTGCGCGATGCCGGCCGGCAGCACCAGGAGGCCAACCGCGAGCAGGGTGCCGAGCGCGTGAAAGCCGTTGACCAGATTGATCACGACGAGGGCGAGAAAGGCGAGGTGGGCGGGGCCGCCGGCGCGGCTCACGGTGCGCAGGAACAAGGGGTCGACGCACTCGATCACCAATGGGCGGTAGATGGCGGCCAGCACCATCAGCGTGATGGTCGCATTGAAGGTGATGACCAGCAGCGTCGTGTCGTCAAGGGCGAGGATGTTGCCGAACAGGACGTGCAGAAGGTCGATATTGGTGCCGCGGATCGAGACGACGGTGACGCCGACCGCGAGCGAGATCAGGTAGAAGGCGGCGAGCGAGGAATCTTCCTTGGTCTCGGTGCTGCGGGCGACGAGGCCCGATGCGAGCGCCACTGTGAAGCCCGCGATCAGGCCGCCGAAGGTCATCGCAAACAGGTTGAGGCCGGAAACCAGAAATCCGAGCGCCGCTCCGGGAAGGATGGCATGGGCCATGGCGTCGCCGACAAGACTCATCCGCCGCAGCATCAGAAAGACGCCGATCGGCGCCGCGCCGATCGAAAGCGCGACGATGCCTGCGAGCGCGCGGCGCATGAATTCAAATTCGACGAACGGGGCGATCAACGCGTCATAGAGCATGTCGTTCAGGCTCAGGCTGCGCGGGAGGGAGTAGCTGCCTCGCAGGCGGCGGCGCCGGTGTCGAACGCCTCGCACATCTGCCGGGCGGTCGCGAGGTTGTCGTCGGTCAGCACCTGCGCGGTCGGTCCCCAGCCGACTAGGCCGCGGGCGAGAAGGAGCGTTTCTGGGAAATGCGCGCGCACCATCTCCATATCGTGAAGCGCAGCGAGCACGGTGCGGCCCTCGGCCTGCCAGTGCAGCACGAGATTGAGCAGATCGACCGAGGTCTTGCTGTCGAGGGCGTTGAACGGTTCGTCGAGCACGATCATCCGCGCATCCTGGAGCAGCACGCGCGCGAACAGCATGCGCTGAGTCTGGCCGCCGGACAGGGTGCCGATGGGGCGGTTTTCAAAGCCGGTGAGGCTGACGTCGCCGAGCGCCTTGGCGATTCTCGCCCGGCTTTTGCCGCCGATGCCGCCAAAAATGCCGGTGCTGCGCCACAGTCCGCTCGCGACGAAATCGAACACCGACATCGGAAAGGTCCGGTCGATCTCGGCCGACTGCGGCAGATAGGCAATGTCGCGCGGGTTCAGGCCATGCCGCTGGATCGTGCCGGAAAGCGGCTTGAGGAGGCCGACGATGCCACGCAGCAGGGTCGATTTGCCGGCACCGTTCGGGCCGACCACGGCGATCAGCGCGCCGGAACGGATCTTTCCGGCGAGATGATGCACAGCCGGATGCCGGTCGTAACCGAAGGTCACGTCGTCAAACTGCAGAATGTCTGGCGGCATCAGCATCTTTGGCTCAACGCATTGCAACAATGACGAATGCCCACATCGCGGCACTGAGAAGGGCAGCTCCCAGAAGCCGCCCCGCCAACGGCATTCGCAGCAGCGACCACGTCATCGGCGCCGCGGGGTGGGCTTCGCCCGGGGCGTGGTGATGGTGGAGATGGCGGTGCGGCTCATCATGCCGATGCTGCGCTGCGTAAGGCGCGGTGTGGTGCGTATGCGCTGTCATCGGACTGCCATCTCGATTGCCTTCCGCGAAACATGTCCCTGCCGCCTGGCCATTTCTGCCAGCCGCAAACTTTCTGCGGTGATCACTCGCTTCGCGATTTTGTTATATTATAACATTCGGCTTCGGGTGCAAGTGCAGAACGTTTCGTTTTCGGTCGAGCCGAATGGGCCGAAAAGGTGCAAAACATCAGGCAAAGTGGCGGACGATGGCAAGGCCCGCGACGAGACCGGTGATCGCCAAGATCACGGTACCGCCGGCGTAGAGCAGGGACTGCGCGAGCTCGCCGCGTTCGAACAGCAGCACCGCATCGAGTGAATAGGCCGAGAAGGTGGTGTAACCGCCGAGAAAGCCGACCATCAGAAACAGTCGCCAATGCTGGCTGGCCTCGCCCTTGAAGGTGAGGTAGCCCGCAATCAGGCCCATCACCATCGAACCGCTGATGTTGATGATCAGCGTGCCGAACGGAAAATGGGGGCCGAAGGCTTTGAAGCAGACCATATTGACGAAGTGGCGGAACATGGTGCCGCAGCCGCCCCCGAGAAAAACCAGCAGATAGGTCATGCCTCACGCCCTTTCGTGCGGGGATTTAAGCAGCGCCCTTTGTTGCGGGCCAACAAAAAAGCGGGGCAAATGCCCCGCTTTTCGTGAAGAGTGCTGACCAGACGTCAGACCGCCTTCGAGAACATTTCCTCGACATATTCCCAATTGACGAGGTTCTCGACGAACGCCTTGAGGTAGTCGGGGCGGCGATTGCGGTAGTCGATGTAATAGGAGTGTTCCCAGACGTCGACGCCGAGGATCGGGGTGGCGCCGTGAACCAGCGGGTTCTCGCCGTTCGGGGTCTTGGAGATTTCGAGCTTGCCGTTCTTGACCGACAGCCAGGCCCAGCCGGAACCGAACTGGCCGGCGCCGGCTGCGACGAAGTCTTCCTTGAACTTGGCGAAGCCGCCGAGGTCTTCGTTGATCTTCTTCTCGAGCGCGCCCGGCAGCTTCTCGCCGCCGCCGTTCGGCTTCATCCACTTCCAGAAGTGGATGTGATTGTAGTGCTGGCCGGCATTGTTGAAGAGCGGGGCGTTCTTGCCGAACGACCCCTTCACGATCTCCTCAAGCGACTTGCCCTCGAATTCGGTGCCCTTGAGCAGGTTGTTGCCGTTGGTCACATAGGCCTGATGATGCTTGTCGTGGTGATATTCCAGCGTCTCTTTCGACATAAAGGGCTGGAGTGCGTCATAGGCGTACGGAAGTTCGGGAAGTGTGAATGTCATGGGGCTCGTCCGCAGTAGTGGATGGATGACAACGAAACCCCCGGCAGAGGGTTCCTTCCTTTAGCGATATGGACCCCTTCGGGGCTGAACGCAAGTTTTCGCCGTGCCGGATCCTTAAGCCGGGCGCGGCAGCGGAGCGTCGGCATTGCTGCTGCGCGACGGCGGCCGCACGTTCATCATCAACTGAAATACGCCGGCAATCAGACCGATCAGAACCGCGGCCTTCCAGGCAGCGTCGTAGTTGCCGAGCGCGTCATAGATCACGCCGCCGCCCCACGCCCCGACGAACGAGCCGAGCTGGTGGCTGAAAAAGGCGATGCCGGTCAGCGTCGTCATGAAGCGCAGGCCGAACAGGTGCGACACGAGGCCGTTCACCAGCGGCACGACGCCGAGCCAGAGCGAGCCCATGACCGCAGCGAAGAGCAGTGTCGAGAACGGCGTCGCCGGCAGGTAGAAGTAGATGCCGAGCGCGAGCGACCGCAAAATATAGATGCCGCCGAGCAGATACTGCTTCGGATAGATGCCGCCGAGCCAGCCGAACAGATAGGAGCCGAACACGTTGAACAGGCCGATCAGCGCGAGCGCCGAAGCGCCGAGCGCCGGATCGAGCCCGCAGATCGCCAGATAGTTCGGCAAATGGGTGGTGAGGAAAACAAGCTGGAGGCCGCAGACAAAAAATGCGACCGCCATGACCACGAAACCCGTATGGGCCATCGCCGATTGCACGACCTGCCCGACGGTCTGGTCGGTATCGTCCGCTTGGTCGATCTCGATCTTGTCGGATTGCCCGGCGGAGAAGGCGCAAGGCAGCATGACGAGAATGAAGGCGAGAAAGCCGATCAGCGCGACCTGCCAGCCGGAGGTTGAGATCAGGGTCTGCGCCAGCGGCGAGGCGATGACGAGGCCGAGCGATCCTGCCGCCGAAACCGCGCCCATCGCCATGCTGCGATACCGCGGCAGCACGGTGCGCGAGGTGACGCTCATCGCCAGGCTGCCGGCGGTGCAGGCCAGCGCCAGACCGACGCAGACGCCCGCGCCGACGGTGAACAGGAACGGCGAGGTCGCAAAGATCATCGCGACGAGGCCGGCGGCATAGATGGCGACGCCGCTCAGCATCACGATGCGGCCGCCATGGCGGTCTGCGATGACGCCGACGACGGGCTGCGCCACGCCCCAGACGATGTTCTGAATGGCCATGGCGAGGGAGAAGTCCGCGGCGGTGAGACCGACTTCGCGAATCAGCGAGGGCTGAAACAGGCCGAAGCTTTGCCGCATTCCCATCGCGAGGCTGAGCAGGATGGCTGCGCCGCCGAGAATCGACCAACGCTGCAGCTTGCTCAATTGAGCTGCTCTCATTCCTTGTCGTCTCCAATTCATGCTGCGGGCAACACGGGTGCACCGTAGAGCTTGCTGTTGTTGATTCGCTGTGGTCGCCCGGCGAGGCGCGCAGTGTGACATCGCCCTTGCGGCTTGGCTACGGGCCGTATCGCCGGTAAGGGGTTGCATATGGCGCAGAGCTGCAACGCCATGATTGGCGGGGATGATGGCGCCGGCAATGAGAACCCAGGGCGTTAATCCTCGATTTACCAAAAACGCGATGCTTCAAATCTGCAGCCTTGCAGAGGACGCGCGCCCGGTGCTTAACCGGGCCGAGAGAACTGAAGGGGGTAAAATGTTGGTGCGTGCTGGTCTTGTCCTTTTGATGTTCGCCTCGCTCCTTGTTGGCTTCTCCGCGGGGGCGAATGCGCAGGGACAGGGCGGCGGCGACCCCTCGGGCGTGTGGCTGACGCAGGCCGGCGACGCCAAGGTCAGGGTGCGCAGTTGCGGCGCGGGCATTTGCGGCTCGGTGGTGTGGCTGCGCGATCCGATTGACCCCGACACGGGGCAGGCCGCCCGCGATTCCAAAAATCCCAACCCCGCCTTGCGCCAGCGCCCGATCGTCGGCCTGGTCCTGTTCGAAGGCATGCAGCCGACCGCGCCGAGCCGCTGGTCCGGCCGCATCTACAACGCCGATGACGGCCAGCACTATGCTAGCAACATCGCCATGACCGGCCCGAACTCGCTCCGGGTCGAGGGCTGCGTCGGTGCGCTTTGCGGCAACGAGGTCTGGTCGCGCTCGAACTAGGCGCGCTGCTTCTTCCTGCTTGGCGCGGCGGGCGGCGGTGTGATGCCAAAATCCTTCGGGTTCAACGCCAGATCCGCCAGCGTGTAGCGATCGAGCGTTTCGAGAAAGGCCGCCATGGCCTCTCCCAGAACGCGCCGCAACCGGCATTTTGGCGTGATCACGCAATCATTCCCTGGCGCAAAGCACTCCACGAGCGCGAAATCCGGCTCGGTGGCGCGAACGACGTCGCCGAGACAGATCTGATCCGGCTTCTGATTGAGCGTCAGCCCGCCCGAGCGGCCCCGCACGGCCTTCAAGAAACCGGTTCGGGTAAGCTGGTTGGCGACCTTCATCAGATGTGCGCGCGAAATACCGTAGATTTCCGCCGTTTCCTCAATGGTGATCAGGCGCTCGTTCTGGGCCGCGGCATACATCAGGATGCGGAGCGAGTAGTCGGTAAAGTTGGTCAGGCGCATCGTTGTTCCGGAATAGCGCGGGCGCTGGTTCTTGGCCCGATCATGTCATATAAATGATGCGCTGCGCAGATATCATTTGCAAGGATTCCGGATGATGCTCCGCCGCCGCGCGGATGGCGGCGGAAATTGGCTTGCGCGGATCGCGCGTCCGGATGAACCTGAGGCATTGCTTGAAGTTCACGCGTCATCCGGCTGACCTGCTTGCACGGACCAGCCGGCCCTCAGGGAGTTTGTGCGCCGCATTACTTGCGGTAGCGCAAAGAGCGCCTGGAACCCTCCCCCTATATTGGGAGAGCCGCGAAGTCTTGGCGCTTTCTCCATTTTCGACCCGCGGCTGAGTATTTCGGCCCCTGATCGTCACGATCGGTCTGGCCCATTCACAGGATGAGAGCCGTCGATGATCTCCCAGCTCACGAAAACCGAACGACAGGGGGCGCTGCTTATTCTGCTGGCGCTGGCCCTGTGCGGCCTTGCGATGACGGTCGGCGGAAAAGACGACCCGTTTGCAGCCCATGGCGCGATAACGATGGTGGCCGCCATCATCATGATGTTCGTCGTGATCTCCGGGTACTACTCGCCCGAGGCCACGAAGGAGCAGCGGGCGGAATATTATGACGACCCGAGCAAGGTCGGCATCGTTCTCGCGATGATCTGGGCCGTGATAGGCATGTTCGTCGGCGACTGGGTGGCGTGGCTGCTGGTCAATCCCAACCTTACCTTCGACGCCGGCTGGTCGAGCTTCGGCCGCTTGCGGCCGGTGCACACCGCGGGCGTGATTTTCGGCTTCGGCGGCAACGCGCTGATCGCGACCTCCTATTATGTGATGCAGCGGACCAGCCGCACCCGGATGCCTGACCAGCTCAGCCCGTGGTTCGTGCTGCTTGGCTACAACCTGTT
This sequence comes from Xanthobacteraceae bacterium, assembly GCA_035565775.1. Classification (GTDB taxonomy): domain Bacteria; phylum Pseudomonadota; class Alphaproteobacteria; order Rhizobiales; family Xanthobacteraceae; genus PRO6. Next base: position 12,680 of record DATMRW010000023.1, read on the forward strand.
CTGCGTGATTTCCGCGAGCGGGTTCCTGATGGGCGTGACGCAGTCGCGCGAATATGCCGAGCCGGAATGGTACGCCGACATCTGGCTGGTGATCGTCTGGGTCACCTACCTCGTTCTCTACCTGCGCACGCTGGCGCGCCGGAAGGAACCCCATATCTACGTCTCCAACTGGTACTACCTCGCCTTCATCGTGGTCGTGGCGATGCTGCACATCGTCAACAACCTGGCGGTGCCGATCTCGCTCAACCGCGCCAAGAGCTACTCGCTGTTCTCCGGCGTGCAGGATGCGATGACCCAGTGGTGGTACGGCCACAACGCGGTTGCCTTCTTCCTGACCGCGGGCTTCCTCGGCATGATGTACTACTTCCTGCCCAAGCGGGCGGGGCGGCCGATCTACTCCTATCGCCTGTCGATCATCTCGTTCTGGGGCATCACCTTCTTCTACATGTGGGCGGGCTCGCACCATCTGCACTACACGGCTCTGCCGCACTGGGTGCAGACGCTGGGCATGACCTTCTCGGTGATGCTGCTGGTGCCGTCCTGGGCCTCGGCCGGCAACGCGCTGATGACGCTTAACGGCGCGTGGGACAAGGTGCGCGACGACGCGACGCTGCGCTTCATGATGGTCGCCGCCGTGTTCTATGGCCTCACCACGTTCGAGGGATCGTTCATGGCGATCCGGCAGGTCAACTCGCTGTCGCACTACACCGACTGGACCGTCGGCCACGTTCACGCCGGCGCGCTCGGCTGGGTGGCGATGATCACCTTCGGCTCGATCTATGCGGCGGTGCCGTGGCTGTGGCGACGCGAGCGGATGTGGTCGGCGCGTCTCGTCGAAGTGCACTTCTGGCTCGCGGTGGCCGGCACGCTGATCTACGTCTTCGCGATGTGGAACTCGGGCATCATCCAGGGGCTGATGTGGCGGACCTATAACGAGAGCGGCACGCTCGCCTACTCGTTCGTCGACTCGCTGGTCGCGATGCACCCGTACTACATCGCGCGCGCCATCGGTGGCCTGTTCTTCCTCGCCGGTGCGCTGGTCGGTTTCTACAACATCATCATGACGATCCGTGAGGCTCCGGAAGCTGCCACGAGCGCTTCGCCGGATGAGCTTGTTGTGGCTGGCGCGCCGGCGCTGCAGGCAGGGGAGTAATTTTCGATGTTCGGTCTTCACTATCGGCTTGAACGCAAGTCCATCCCGCTGGTCCTCGCGATCATCGGCGTGGCGAGCATCGGCGGCCTCGTCGAGATCGCGCCGCTCTTCACGATCAACCAGACGGTGGAAGCCGCGCCCAACATGCGCGTCTACACTCCGCTCGAGCTCGCAGGGCGCAACATCTATGTCCGCGAGGGCTGCTATGCCTGCCACTCGCAGATGATCCGCACGCTGCGCGACGAGGTCGAGCGCTACGGGCCTTACTCGCTCGCGGTGGAATCGAAGTACGATCACCCGCACCTGTGGGGCTCGAAGCGCACGGGGCCGGACCTCGCGCGTGTCGGCGGCAAGTATTCCGACGAGTGGCATGTCGCGCACCTCAACAACCCGCGCGACGTGATGCCCGAGTCGATCATGCCCGCTTACGCCTACCTGTCGCGGGCGACGCTCAAGATCGACGAGCTCAGTCTCGATCTCGCGGCGATGCGCAAGGTCGGCGTGCCCTACACCGACGACATGATCGCCAATGCCACCGCGGATGCCTACGGGCAGGCGTCGCCCGATTCACCGCAGGCCGAGGGCGTCACCAAGCGCTACGGCGAGGCGACCAACGTGCGCGCCTTCGACGGCAAGCAGGGTGAGCCGAGCGAGATGGATGCGCTCGTCGCGTATCTGCAGATTCTCGGCAAGCTGACCGATGTCGCGCATCAGACGCAGGCAAACGCCGAAGCCAAGCCGGAAGCCGCCGCGCAGGCCGAAGCGAAAGCAGGAGGCAAGCCATGATGGTCGAGCATGATTTCCTGGTCGGCTTCGCAAAGTCGTTCGGGCTGTTTTACCTGATCGGATTGTCAATCGCCGTGATGATCTATGCGTGCTGGCCGTCGAACCGCCAGCGTTTCGATCACGCCGCGCAATCGATTCTCACCAAGGAAGATCGTCCATGGCAATGAGTGAACGCGATCCACTCACCGGTCACGCCACGACCGGCCATGAGTGGAACGGCATCAAGGAATTGAACGCGCCGGTCCCGCGCGCCGTCTGGTTCTTTCTGATCATCACCGTGGTGTTCTCGGTCATCTGGTGGGTGTTGATGCCGACCTGGCCGCTTGGCACCACCTACACCAAGGGCATTCTCGGGGTCGATCAGCGCAATACCGTCGCGCAGAAGCTCAAGACGGCCGATGAGGCCCGGAGCCCGTGGACGAAGCGCATCGACGAGATGAAGTTCGCCGAGGTTGCAGGCGATGCCGAGCTGATGAAGAAGGTGCGTCAGACCGGGCGCACGCTGTTCGGCGACAACTGCGCGGCGTGCCATGGCTTCAGCGCCAAGGGCGGTCCGGGCTTCCCCAACCTGACGACGGCGTCGTCGCTGTGGGGCAGCGACCCGGAGAAGCTATTTGAAACCATCCGCGTCGGCATCAATGCCGCGCATCCGGAGACCCGCACGGCGCAGATGCCGGCCTTCGGACGCGACCAGATGCTGCCGAGGGCGGACATCGAGAAGGTTGTCGACTTCGTCGAGACGCTGTCGAACCCGGCTGCGGCCAAGCAGGTCACTCCTGACGCGCTTGAGGCCGGCAAGGAATTGTTCGTCGCCAACTGCGCCGCCTGCCACGGCGACAATGGCAAGGGCAATGTCGAGGTCGGCGCGCCGGATTTGACCGATGCGTCCTGGATCTATGGCGGCGACAAGCAGTCGATCCTGAATACGGTCTGGGGTGGGCGGCAGGGTCACATGCCTGCCTGGGAGCATCGTCTGAGCAATATCGACCGCAAGATTCTGGCGCTCTACCTGTCCGACCTGAGGAAGCCTGGCCAATGACCACTGCCGCGACGGCACCGACGCGAAGCCGCACAAAGGTCCTGATCTGGGCCGGGGTTGCCGCGGGCCTGTTGGTCGTCGCGGCAGCCAATGCCCATCTCGTCTATGTGGCGGTGATGTCGCAGCCCGATTGCATCGCCCATGTGCGCCAGGGACAGGCGCAAGGGAATGTCGCGCCGGGTGCGTTCAGCGCCGCCAAATCGTCCTGTTCGATCCGATGATGCTGCGAGTCCAATGCGACGCCTGCATGAGTGCAAGACACATTCAACAAGCTGACGTTCAACAGTGAGACCGACCAACATGCTTACGATCCCCGCCATTGTGCCGCCGCTGCCCCGCGACAACCGGTGGAATCGCGATCTCGCCCCGTCCGATGCTTTCAAGTGGCTGGCGGCGGGCTGGAATGATTTTAGGAACGAGCCGGGCAAGAGCCTTGCTTACGGCATCGTCGTCTTTCTGATTTCGGCCGGCATCGTCTTCGGGCTGATCGCCATCGGCCGCGACTACATCCTGTTTCCGGCCTTTGCCGGCTTCATGGTGGTGGGGCCGATGATCGCGATCGGCCTCTATGAAAAGAGCCGGCGCATTGCCGAAGGCAAGCCGCTGTCGCTGTGGCGCATGCTGCTGGTGAAGCCGAAGTCGAACGGCCAGGTGCTGTTCATCGGCGTGCTGCTCTGCATGCTTGTGCTGACATGGATGCGCGCCGCCGTGATCGTCTACGCGCTGTTCTTCGGCGTGACGCCGTTCCCCGGCCTCGACCATATCGCCGAGATGCTGTTCACCACGCCGGTGGGCTGGGCGATGCTGCTCGTCGGCAGCGCGGTCGGCGCGCTGTTCGCGGCGTTCTCTTTTGCGATCAGCGTGTTCTCGGTCCCGATGCTGCTCGACCAGCGCGTCGATGCGTTGACCGCGATGGGTCGCAGCATGGCGCTGGTCTGGCACAATCTGCCGGTGATGTTGACCTGGGGCGCGATCGTGCTGGCGCTGTTTCTGGCGTCGCTCGCGACCGGCCTGCTCGGGCTGATCATCGTCTTTCCGCTGCTTGGCCATGGCACCTGGCACGCCTATCGGGCGGTGTGGAACTGAAGTTGTGGCGGAGCGCCGCCGCGCTCCGCCGGTGAAGGAGTGGCAAGATGAGTTGCTGCGCACCCGGAGCCGAATTCGCACTCGGCAACGTCGATCCGGAAACCGCGCGCGAAGAGTTGAAGATGGCCAGCCACGCAGTCGGCGACGGCCTGCGCCAGACCGATCTGTCGGTGCCGGACATTCATTGCGGCGGTTGCATCCAGACCATCGAGCGGGCCTTGGACGGGTTGCCCGGCGTCGTCAGCGCGCGGGTCAATCTGTCGAGCAAGCGCGTCGCGATCCGCTGGCGCGATGATCAGCCGCCCGCACCGTTCATCGACGCGATCAACAAGGTCGGCTACAGCGCCCATCTGTTCGACACCGGCGCGGACGAGCGCGACGAGACGCAGGCCGAGCTGATCCGTTCGCTCGCGGTCGCCGGTTTTGCCGCCAGCAACATCATGCTGCTGTCGGTGTCGGTGTGGTCGGGCGCGGAAGCGGCGACGCGCGACATCTTTCACTGGCTGTCGGCGCTGATCGCGCTGCCCGCGGTGGCGTATTCCGGCCGCGTGTTCTTCCGCTCGGCGTGGCGTGCATTGAGCCACGGCCAGACCAATATGGATGTGCCGATTTCCATCGGCGTGCTGCTTGCCGTCGGCCTCAGCCTCTATGAGACGGTTCATCACGGAGCGCACGCCTATTTCGACGCATCGGTGTCGCTGCTGTTCTTTCTGCTGATCGGGCGCACCCTCGATCACATGATGCGCGAGCGCGCCCGCACCGCCGTCAAAGGGCTTGCCCGGTTGGCTGCGCGCGGTGCGCTGGTGCTCGGCGATGACGGCACGCGCGCCTATGTGCCGGTCAACGAGATCGCGCCGGGCAGCAAGATTTTGCTCGCCGCCGGTGAGCGCGTGCCGGTGGATGGCCGCGTCATCAAGGGCGCCTCGGAGCTCGACTGCTCGCTGGTTTCCGGTGAAAGTCTGCCACAGCCGGTGACGGCCGGCGACCTGCTGCAGGCAGGAACGCTCAATCTCACCGGGCCGCTGACGATCGTTGCGACGGCGGCGGCCAAGGATTCGTTCCTCGCCGAAATGATGCGGATGATGGAAGCGGCCGAGGGCGGCCGGTCGTCCTATCGCCGCATCGCCGATCGCGCGGCGCGGCTTTATGCGCCGGTGGTGCATCTCACCGCGCTGCTGACCTGCATCGCCTGGGTGCTTGCGACCGGCGACCTGCACCGCGCCCTCACCATTGCGATCGCGACCCTGATCATCACCTGCCCCTGCGCGCTCGGCCTTGCCGTGCCGATGGTGCAGGTCGTGGCCGCGCGGCGGCTGTTCGAGGCCGGAATCATGGCGAAGGACGGCAGCGCGCTGGAGCGGCTCGCGCAGGTCGACACCGTGATCTTCGACAAGACCGGCACGCTGACGATGGGCAAGCCGCGCCTTGCCAACAGCGACGAGATCTCGCCGGAGGTGATGGCGATCGCCGCGGCGCTGGCGGCCCATTCCCGCCATCCCTATTCGCAGGCGCTGCACAGCGCCGGCGGGCAGGGTGGGGTCTCGCCACTGGCGCTCGATGACGTCGCCGAGCATCCGGGGCTGGGGCTGGAGGCGCATCGCGGCGCTGATGTCTACCGGCTCGGCCGGGCGACGTGGGCGGTGGCCGGCTGCACCGAAGGCGATGCTGGCGGCACCGTGCTGTCGCGCAACGGAGAGGCGCTGGCGCATTTCCGCTTCGAGGATCTTTTGCGCCCCGGCGCGCGCGAGGCGGTAGCCGAGCTGAAGGTCGGCGGCCTCAATGTCGAGATTCTCTCCGGCGACCGCGATGCGGCGGTGCGTGAACTGGCGAGCTCTCTTGGTGTGGCCTATGCCGCGGGCGTGATGCCCGGCGACAAGCTCGCGCGAGTCCAGGAGCTCGCGGCTGACGGGCGCAAGGTTCTGATGGTCGGGGACGGCCTGAACGATGCGCCGGCGCTGGCGGCCGCCCATGCCTCAATGGCGCCCGCGACGGCGGCCGATATCGGCCGCAATGCCGCCGATCAGGTGTTTTTGCGGGACAGCCTCGCGGCGGTTCCGCAGGCGCTCACCGTCGCCCACCGCGCGGGCCGGCTGGTTCGCCAAAATCTGGGCATCGCGGTCGTGTATAACGCGATTGCGGTTCCGATTGCGGTGCTCGGATTCGTCACGCCGCTGGTTGCGGCGATCGCGATGTCTGGCTCGTCCATCATCGTCGTCGCCAACGCGTTGCGGCTCAGATCCGTGCAGCCGCGTGATCCCATGAAGAATCGCGCAAAGGGCACGGGAATGGTGCCTGTGTCCGCAGTTTCGGGAGCGGTTCGATGACCGATTTCTTCTACCTGATCCCGATCGGGCTGGTGATGGCGATTGCCGGCCTTGGCGCCTTCATGTGGTCGCTGCGCAGCGGCCAGTATGAGGACCTCGATGGGGCCGCCGAGCGGATCCTGTTCGAGGACGACAAGCCTGCCGCCGATCCTCCGGCACGCGGCCGCCACGGCTAGCGCGCTGGCCGGCTTTGCGCTAAATAGCCGCCATGACGACGATGACTGAGCGGAAAAAGCTGGTTGCTCCCGGCGGTGAAACCAAGGTGCTGCTGCATTCCTGCTGCGCGCCCTGTTCCGGTGAGGTGATGGAAGCGATGCTGGCCTCCGGCATCGATTACACCATCTTCTTCTACAACCCGAACATCCATCCCGAGCGCGAGTATCTGCTGCGCAAGGATGAGAACGTCCGCTTCGCCGAGAAGCACGGCGTGCCGTTCGTCGACGCCGACTACGACAAGGACAACTGGTTCGCCCGCGCCAAGGGCATGGAGTGGGAGCCGGAGCGCGGCATCCGCTGCACCATGTGCTTCGACATGCGCTTCGAGCGGACCGCACTCTATGCCCATGAGCACGGCTTCAAGGTGATGACGAGTTCGCTCGGCATCTCCCGCTGGAAGAGCATGGAGCAGATCAACGATTGCGGCGTTCGTGCTGCCTCGCATTATCCCGACCTGACTTATTGGGATTACAACTGGCGCAAGGGCGGTGGCGGCGCGCGTATGATCGAGATCAGCAAGCGCGAGGAATTCTACCAGCAGGAATATTGCGGCTGCGTCTATTCGCTGCGCGACACCAACCTGCATCGCCGCAGCCGCGGGCGCGAGCCCGTCGTCATCGGCCAGAACTACTACAGCGACAAGAAGCCGGACGACACCGAGCACTGAGCGCCGGCTGCTTTCATCGGTTTTGCAAGAACGCCGTCCTTGAGGGCGGCGTTTTTCATTGGCGGCTACCGCGGAGATCGCCGCCCGCCGGCAGCATTGACAGGCCGAAGACATCACGCATAGGATTTCGGAATTCCGAATTCCAAAGAACCAAAAAATGATCCCGTTGCAGGCGGCGCCCAATCTGATCGGACAGGTCTACGATCGCATTCTGGAAGCGATCATCGACCTGACGCTGCCGCCCGGCCATCGCATCCGGCAGGGCGAGCTGGCCGATCGCCTTGGCGTCTCCCGCCAGCCGGTGAGCCATGCCCTCCATCTTCTCCACCGGCAGGGACTGGTGGTCGAAAGCGGCCGCAAGGGGTTCGAGGTCGCCCGGCTTGACGCCATCCGCATTCGCCAGCTTTACGAGGTGCGCGGCGCCATCGACGGGCTCGCCGCACGGCTCGCTGCCGCGCGCGTCACGAGCGATCCTGCCGGCTGCGAAGCGTTGCGACAGGCACTCGCCGCCGGCGCGGTGATCGATGCAGGAACGTCGATGACCGCGCTGATCGCCCTCGACGTCGAGTTTCACAGCGCGATTTATCGCCTCTCCGGCAATCCCAGCATTGCCGAATTGATCGCGCCGCAATGGCCGCACATGCGCCGCTCGATGGCAGCGGTGCTGACCGACGAGGCTTACCGCGTCAATGCGTGGCGCGAGCACACCGATATAGCAACCAAAATTCTCGGCGGCGATGGCGCGGCGGCGGAGGCGGCAGCCAAAGCCCATGCCCTCGATGCCGGACGAGCTACGGAAGAAAGACTGAAAGCGTTGCCAGATCAAGCGGCGTGACAGCCGCGCCAAGCAAGGAGGATGCGACCATGCGATTGACTCCCGAGCAGATCGAAACGTTTCACCGCGAAGGCTGGCTGTTCCTGCCGGAATTGTTCGACGCCGAAGAGGTCGAAGTTCTCCGCGAGCAGGCGCTCGCGATCTATGACCAGCACCGGCCGGAAGTCTGGCGCGAAAAGAACGGCGCGCCGCGCACCGCCTTCGCCGCCCACACCTACAACGAGGCCTTTCGCCTGCTCGGCGCCCATCCGCGCCTGATCAACCCGATCGAGCAGATCTTTGGCGAACAGCTTTACATGCATCAGTACAAGATCAACGCCAAGGCGGCCTTTACCGGCGAGGTCTGGCAATGGCATCAGGACTACGGCACCTGGAAACGCGACGACGGAATGCCCGAGCCGCGCGCGATGAACATCTCGGTGTTTCTTGATGAAGTGATGCCGATCAACGGCCCGCTGCTGCTCGTGCCGCGCAGCCAGACCGCCGGCGATCTCAAGGCCTCGCACGATACGGCGACGACCTCCTATCCGCTCTGGACGCTCGACGAAGAGACGGTCACCCGCCTCGTCGAGGAAGGCGGCATCGTCGCGCCGACCGGTAAGCCCGGTGGCGTGCTGATGTTCCACGGCAATCTTGTTCACGGCTCGGCCGGCAACATCACGCCCTATCCGCGCAAGATCGTGTACCTCACGCTCAATGCGGTTTCGAACTACATCCGCACGCCGACGCGACCCGAGTTCATCGCTCATCGCGATTTCTCGCCGATCATTCCGGTGGACGACGATGCGCTGCGAAACCTCGCACGCCAGCGTCAACAGGCGGCTGAATAACGCCAATGAATCTTCATCACCTCTTGCAGATGCGCGCAGCGGCTGGGCGGCCGGTGCGCGTCATCCTCATCGGCGCCGGAAAATTCGGCTCGATGTTTTTGTCGCAGATCCCTCACACCCCGGGGCTGCAGATCGCCAGCATTGTCGATCTCTCGCCGGACCGGGCGCGAGCGGCGTGTCGCAATGTCGGATGGGAGGATGGGCGCACCGCCGCCTGCAATTTCACCGACGATGCTGCCGATGCAATCGCAACCATTCCCGCCGATGTCGTGGTGGATGCGACCGGCCACCCGGCGGCAGGCGTCCGCCATGCGCGCGCCGCGATCAAGGCCGGCAAGCATATCGTGATGGTGAATGTCGAGGCGGACGCGCTGGTCGGGCCGCTGTTGGCAGAAGAGGCGCGCCGGGCCGGCGTTGTCTATTCGGCCGCCTATGGCGACCAGCCGGCGCTGACGGCGGAGCTTGTCGACTGGGCGCGGGCGACCGGCTTTCGCGTCGTCGCCGCAGGCAAGGGCACAAAGTATCTGCCGATCTATCACGATGTGACACCGGACAATGTCTGGGAGCACTACGGCCTGTCGCCCCAGGAGGCGGCCGCGGCGGGGATGAATCCGCAGATGTTCAACTCGTTTCTCGACGGCACCAAGTCGGCCATCGAGATGGCCGCGCTGGCGAATGCCACAGGCCTCGATGTGCCGAAGAACGGCCTCGGCTTTCCGCCCTGCGGCGTCGATGATCTGCCGCATGTGCTGCGTCCGCGCGAGCGTGGCGGCGTGCTCGATCATGCCGGGGTGGTCGAGGTCGTCTCCTCGCAGGAGCGTGACAACCGGCCGGTCTATCGGGATCTGCGCTGGGGCGTGTATGTCGTGCTCGAGGCTCCCAACGACTATGCTGCTGCGTGCTTCAAGCAATACGGCATGAAGACGGATGCTTCGGGCCGTTATGCCGCGATGTACAAGCCCTATCATCTGATCGGGCTGGAGCTCGGCATTTCCGTGCTCTCGGCCGCGCTGCGCAACGAGCCGACCGGGCAGCCGCAGGATTTTCGCGGCGACGTCGTCGCCGTCGCCAAGCGGCATCTGCGAGCGGGCGAGCGGCTCGACGGCGAGGGCGGTTATACGGTGTGGGGCCGCCTGATGCCGGCGGCGGCAAGTCTCGCCGCAGGCGCGCTGCCGATTGGCCTTGCCCATGGCGTGACGCTGACGCGCGATGTGGCCTATGGGGAAGTCGTCGGCTGGGCGGATGTAAAGACCGATGCGGCAGACGAAACGATCAAGGCGCGGCGGGCGATGGAAGCGCAGTTCCGCTCGGTGTGAGGGCGGAGCCGTTACTTCTGCAAGGTACTATCTGCTTCCGAATGACAGGTAGGTAAGAAGCGGCTCGAAAATGTGCGGTGCAATGCACCGCACATCGAATTGACAAGCCGGATCAATGGCCGCTCTAATGCCGGAAAATAAAAAACGAATAAAAAATCATCCGGAGAAAACGCAATGAGGAAATTGATTTCGGCTCTGGCCGGTGTCGCAATTGCCGCCGCGTTCTCAGCCAGCGCCAGCGCGCAAGTTCTGCTCAAGGCCTCGCACCAGTTCCCGGGAGGCAAGGGCGACCCCCGGGATGAAATGGTCCAGATCATCGCGCGCGAGGTCAAGGCCGCGAATGTCGGACTGGAAATTCAGGTCTATCCCGGTGCGGCTTTGTTCAAGCCCGGCGAGCAGTGGAATGCGATGACTCGCGGCCAGCTCGACATTTCCTCCTTTCCTCTCGACTACGCCAGCGGCAAGGTGCGGGCTTTCGGCGCCACTCTGATGCCCGGACTGGTGCGCAATCATGAGCGTGCGGCGCGCCTCAACGACTCGCCCTTCATGAAGAGCATCAAGGACAAGATCGAGGCCGCCGGCGTGCTCGTGCTGGCGGATGCGTGGCTTGCCGGCGCGGTGGCTTCCAAGGACAAATGCATCCGCTCTCCGGCCGATATCAAGGGGCTGAAGATCCGCTCGGCGGGCCCGACCTTCGCCGCGATGTGGCAGCAGGCCGGCGCGTCGATCGTCTCGATCCCGAGCAACGAAGTCTATAACGCGCTGCAAACCGGCGTCGCCGAGGCGACCGACACGAGCGCCGGCAGCTTCGTGTCGTTCCGCCTTTACGAGCAGGTGAAGTGCATCACCGCGCCGGGCGATAACGCGCTGTGGTTCATGTATGAGCCGGTGCTGATCTCGAAGAAGTCGTTCGAGAAGCTCAACAAGGCGCAGCAGGACGCGCTGAAGGCCGCGAGCAAGAAGGCCCAGGATTACTTTACCAAGGAAAGCAAAGGCCTCGACGAAAAGATGGTGACGGCCTTCAAGGATCATAAGGTCGAAGTCATCACGCTGACGCCGCAGGAATACGATGCGTGGATCGATGTCGCGCACAAAAGTTCCTACGCTGACTTCGCCAAGGAAGTGCCCGACGGCAAGCAGCTGATCGAACAGGCCCTCGCCGTCAAATAGCGCGGCATTCTTCGGGGCCTTTTCCTGTCACCGCCAGTCGCGAGCGGCCTGCCGCAGGGCGCGCCGTTCGCCGTCGTCTCCGCGCTCGCCGCGGCAGCAGTCGTCCCTCCGGCCGTCGGAATTTTGACAATGGACCAATTCGTCCGCGCTATCACATTCATATCAAAGCTGTGTGGTGTGGTCGCGGCGCTGCTGATTGCAGCCGCCGTGATCGTGGTATGCCACATGGTGTTCGTGCGCAGCGTGCTTAACCAGAATACGATCTGGCAAACCGACTTTACGACCTACAGCCTGATTGCCGCGACCTTCATCGGCAGCCCGTACCTTCTGCTCAATCGCGGCCACGTCAATGTCGATGTGCTGCCGCTTTACCTCGGCAACACCGCGCGGTACTGGCTGGCGCTTGCGGCAACGGTGATGTCGCTGGCCTTCTGCCTGACGATGACGATCCTCGGCTTCGAGTTCTGGCGTGAAGCCTGGGCCAACAACTGGGCCTCGGATACGATGTGGCGCGTCCGGCTATGGATCCCCTATGCGGCGATGCCGGTGGGGCTCGGCGTGCTGACGCTGCAATATGTGGCGAGCCTCTACAACCTCGTCACCGGCCGTGAACCGCCGTTCGGCCTCGAACCTGCGGAGGCCGCATGAGTCCCGCCATTCAAGGAAGCATCGTCCTCGTGGTGACGCTGGCGGTGCTGCTGTCCGGTGCGCCGGTGGCTTTCGCGTTGGGTGCGCTGGCGCTCTGTTTCCTCGTCATCTTTCAGGGTTTTGGTGCGATCCATGTCGCAGCCGAAACCTTCTATGCCGGCCTTCATGATTTCACGCTGGTCTCGATCCCGATGTTCGTCATGATGGGCGCGGCGATCGGCTCCTCGCCGGCGGGCAAGGATCTCTATGAGGCGTTGGACCGCTGGCTCTACCGGGTGCCCGGCGGTCTCGTGATATCCAACATCGGAGCGTGCTCGATCTTTGCGGCGCTCACCGGCTCCTCGCCGGCCTGCTGTGCCGCCATCGGCAAGATGGGCATTCCGGAAATGCGGCGCCGCGGCTACCCGGATGACGTCGCAACCGGCTCGATCTGCGCCGGCGGCACGCTCGGGATTCTGATCCCGCCGTCGATCACCTTCATTCTCTACGGCATCGCGACGGAAAGCTCGATCGGCCGTCTGTTCCTTGCCGGCGTGTTGCCCGGCGTCCTGCTGACCGGCCTGTTCATCCTGTGGACGCTGTTCATCATCTGGAAGCGGGGCTTTCGTTCGCACGCTGCCGATTTTCGGTACAGCTGGAAGGAAAAGTTCCAGTCGATCCCGAAGATCACCCCGTTCGTCGCCGTTATCGTGGGCGTGATGTATGTGCTGTATGGCGGCATCGCGACGCCGTCGGAAGCCGCTGGCGTTGGCGCCGCGCTCTGCGTCTTGCTGGCGGTGGTGATCTACCGGATGTGGTCGCCGGAGAAATGGTGGCTGATCCTGCGCGACACCACGCGCGAGTCGGTGATGATTTTGATGATCATCGCGGCCGCCGTTCTGTTCGGCTACATGCTGACGTCGCTCTATCTCACCCAGACGCTGGCGCAGGCGATTGCCGATCTCAACGTCAATCGCTGGGTGCTGATGTTCTTGATCAACGTCTTCCTGCTGGTCTGCGGGTTCTTCATTCCACCGGCGGCGATCATTCTCATGACCGCGCCGATCCTGCTGCCGATCATCACCGCGGCGGGCTTTGATCCGATCTGGTTCGGCGTGATCATCACCATCAACATGGAGATCGGCCTCATTCATCCGCCGGTCGGGCTGAACATCTATATCGTCAATTCGATTGCGCCCGACGTGCCGCTGACCCAGGTGATGTGGGGCACGCTGCCCTATGTCGGCTGCATGATGGTGGCGATCGTGATCCTGTGCTTCTTCCCCGAAATCGCGACCTGGTTGCCCGATACATTGATGGGGCCGGTGCGCGGCGGGGGCTAAGCCAAGACGCGGGTAGAAACACGTGCAAACAAAAACCCCGTGCCGGGGCATCGGCACGGGGTTTTCTGTTAGCGTTTCTGCGCAGCCGGATCAGGCGGCGAGAACTTCCACGATCCGCGTGCGGATCGATTCCTTTTCCGTGTCGCTGGTGCTTTCATCGATGCTGACGTCATAGGCGATCTTCGCCGGACGCTTCAGCACCACGATCCGATCGCCGATGGTCAGGGCCTCGTTGATCGAGTGGGTGATGAAGATTGCGGTTTTGCCGTTTTCCTTGACGAGACGGCGGAATTCGGCGCGCAGCCGGTTGCCGGTCATCTCGTCGAGCGCGGAGAACGGCTCGTCGCAGAGCAGGATGTTGGCGTTGGTTGCGAAAGCGCGGGCAATCGACACGCGCTGGCGCATACCGCCCGAAAGGGCGTGCGGATAGTCGTCTTCATGCCCGCCGAGGCCGAGCTTGGTCAGCCAGTGCTGGGCCGTCGCGCGGCGCTCCGAGGCCGGAATATCGAGCATTTCGAGGCCAAGCTCGACGTTCTCGATCGCGGTCCGCCACGGCAGGAGGCGATCGTTCTGGAACACGATCGCGATCTTGCCGCGAAACGAGTTGAAGTCGCCGAACGGATCGCGGTCATCGACCCGGACTGTGCCTTCGGTCGGCTCGGTGAGGCCCGCGACCATGTTGAAGATCGTCGACTTGCCGCAGCCAGTCTTGCCGAGCAATGCCAGCATCTGGCCGGAAGCGACGTCGAGGTCGAGGTTGTCGACGGCGCGGAAGGAGCCTTCCGTGCCGGGCTTGCCGAAGGTCTTGGTGACGCCGCCAAGGTGAATGGCGACCTTCTTGTCGAGCACCTGGCTGGTCATAGGGTACGCTCCGAAACTGCGCGATAGCGGAAGGCGATGGTCTCGATCAGGGTCAGCACAGCCTGCATCACCAGAACGAACAGCACGATCTGCAGCGTCCAGGCGAGCGCGCCCGCCATATCGAACAGCTGCTGCTGCTGGAGGAGCTGATAGCCGATACCACCGGAGGCGCCGACGAGCTCGGCGACCACGACGACGCGCGATGCGTTACCGAGGTTGACCTTCCACGCCGTGAGGATGTCCGGCAGAATCGCCGGAGCGATCATCACCCGGAACAGCTTGCGGCGGCTCGGCCGGAAGCTCAGCACCATCTCCACGAGGTCCTTCGACATTCCCCGCAGCGCGCCAAGCACCTGGAACGCGAAGGCGGGCAAAGTCGTCACCACCATGATGAAGAAAATACGGAATTCGACGCCGTGGAACCAGATGATGGCGAACACCACCCAGGACAGCGCCGGGATGCCCTGGAAGAGCGAGAGGATCGGCGACAGGAAGCGGTCGGCTGCATCTGAACGCGCCATCATGAACGCGAAGATCGTGCCGATGACGAAGGCGCCGATCATGCCCGCCATGATGCGGAAGACGGTTGCGAGCACGTCGCCGATCTGCGAGCCGCTGGCGAGAATATCAAGGCAGCGCCAGAAGACGTCGACCAGGGAGGGGAAGAGGAAAGGCGGAAAGAACTGCCCCGCCACTTGCCAGATTGCACCGACGACAATGAACGGCACTGCCATCGAGAGGAGGTTTTTCCCCCTCGCCGACAGCCAGGCTGCCGGCGAGAAGGTCGCTGCGCGCGACGATGCGGTCATTTTTGTGACGCCTCATAGATAGTTGACGGGGACGGATCGGCGGCGAGGAACTGGGTCGCCTTGCCTGCGGCGTAGACGGACTCGATTTCCTTCCTCACTTCCGACGCCCATTTCACGTTCATGCCAAGACGGTCGTTGGCGCGGATCAGCGCAGCAATGGCCTGCTGCTGTTCTTCATTGCCCTTGGTGGCGATCAGCTTCGCCGCCTCGTCGGGGTTCTTGGCGACCCAGTCGGCTGCTTCCTTGTAGGCGGCATACAGCTTCGGGATCAGATTCTTGTTCTTCTCGGCCCAGTCAACGTGCGCGGCAACGCCGAGATAAGGAATGTTGGTGCTGCCCGTGAACTTCTTCCAGCTGTCGGCAATCGACAGGTCCAGCGTCTTGATGTCGGGCTTGCGGCTGACGAGGGTGGTGTAGGCCGGCTCCCAGAGCTGAACGGCGGTGGCGCGGTCAGCCATGGCGTAACCGACAAGGCCCGGGGTCGCGGTGTTGACGACCTGGAACTTGGACGGATCGGCACCCTGCTGGCGTGCGAACCAGTCGAACATCACCCAGTTGGTGGTGCCCTTGGCGGCCGCGATGTCCTTGCCTTCGAGATCCTTCAGCGTGCTGATGTTCGGGCGGGCGGTAACGACCGCGCCCCAGAAGTCGAACAGGTTGAAGAGGTAGGTGACCTTGACGCCGCGCGTATCGGCAAGACCGACGGTCAGCAGTGCGGCGCTGCCGCCCAGCTTGAACTCACCGGAGTTGAACTGCGCGGTGTAGGCGTCCGGGGTGCGCTCTTCAAACTTGATGTTGAGACCATTCTTCTCGTCGAGCTTATGGGCCTTGATCACCGGCGGCAGGAAAGCACCGAGCGACGGCGGGCCGAAGACCACGATGGAAAGCGGCACAGGGGCCTGCGCGTAGGCCGGCATCGCAATCAGAGCGGTCGCAATTCCGGTGAGGCTAAGCAAGGTTTTTTTCATTATAGTCCCTCCTTTTAAGAACGTTTTCAGTCATTGGTCTCCCCGGCCACCGGTGGTCGGTCGGCCGGGGCAGATTTCGGAATTCAGGCCGTTTCGAATTCCTTGCGGAGCGCGGTGAAGAACCGGCCGATCAAGTGCTTCGAGACGCTGGTCAGGATGCGCTGGCCGACGCCGGCGACGAGGCCGCCGATTTCACCGACGCCCTGATAGTCGAGGCGGGTGGTGCCGTCGGGCTGCTCGATCAGCTCGAAGCGCGCAGTGCCGTTGCCGTGGCCGAGCGTGCCTGCGCCCGAGACCTTGATGTTGCAGGTGCGCGGCTCTTCCTTGTCGAACAGTGCGATCTCGCCCTCGAACGAGCCGGAGACGGCAGCGACACGAAGCTGCATGTGCAGCTTGTAGGCGTCGGGGCCGGTCTCGGTCATGGCCTTGCAGCCCGGCACGCAGCGCGTCAGCACTTCCGGGTCGTTCAACGCCTTCCAGAGGGTTTCGATCGGCGCGGCGATGGTTTCGGAGCCACCAATGTCGAGTTTCATGGGAGAGTTCCTGACTTATGCGAACAGACGGGCAGCGAGGCCGCCGTTGATTTCAGCGCGTTCCGCATCGGTGAATGCGGTGTCGGCGACAATCTTGAGCGGGGCGAGGTCGCCGATCGGGAACGGCATGTCCGAACCCATCATGATGCGGTCCGCACCGACGATGTCGGCGAGATAGCGCAGCGCGCGGGTGTCCTGGACGATGGTGTCGTAGTAGAGCGCGGCCAAGGCCTCGTCCGGATTGCCGAGCTTGTCCTTGTCAAGCGAATAGTTACGACGCAGGCGGCCGATGACATAAGGCAGCGCCGCGCCGCCGATGCCGGCGACGATCTTGGCGTTGGAATAGCGCGTGACGTGGCCGGAGTAGATGATGCGCGAAATCGCGATCAGCGTGTCGGTGATGCGGCCGACCGCATTGGCCATGCCGTAGTCGTGCACGCGGTTGTCGCCGCTCTCGAACACCGGATGGATGAAGATCACCGAACCGAGTTCGTTGGCCGCTTCCCAGAACGGGCTCAGCGAAGGATCGTCGAGCACGCCGCCGACGCCCTTCGGCTGGGTGCCGATCATGACGCCCTTGAAGCCGTTGGCATGGGCCTCGCGCAGAACTTCTGCAGCGAGGACGCCGTCCTGCATCGGCACGGTGGCGAGCATGATGAAGCGCTGCTCGTCCTTGGCGGCCTGGGCGAGATGCGTGTTGATCAGGCGCGACCAGCGCGCGCCCTCTTCAGCCGGGATCTCGTAGCCGAACATGTCGAGCCACGCGCCGTTGACCTGGCGCGCAATGCCCTGCTCGTCCATCCAGCGCAGACGGCCCGGCAGGTCCGTCAGCGACTTGGAAACCGGACGGGTCGGCTTGCCGCCCGCGAAGGAGAAACCGAGGCTGCCATCCTGCTCGATCAGGCGAACGGAAGGGAAATCCGCGGCCTGGGCGCGGATCGCGTCCAGGAGGGCCGGAGGAACGAGATGGGCGTGACAGTCGATAATCATGCTTGCTTCTCTTTCAGGGACTGGGCCGCCGCGATCTGGTCGCTGATGGCGGAAATACGGATCGGAAGTTTCACGAAGGAGATGTTGAGGTCGCGCACGGCGTCGTTGATGGCGCCGGACATCGCGGCCGGGGAGCCGAGATAGCCGCTTTCGCCCGAGCCCTTCTGACCGAACACGGTGAACGGCGAGGGCGTGCAGTGGTGAACGATCTCGACATTCGGCACTTCGTGCGACGACGGCAGCAGATAGTCCATGAGGCTCTGCGTGGTCAGGTGGCCCTGTCCGTCGTAGACGAATTCCTCATAGAGCGCGGCGCCGAGGCCGTGGGCGATGCCGCCCAGCGTCATGCCCTTCACGATGTGCGGGTTGATCACCGTGCCGCAGTCGTGGCCGATGACGTAGCGCTTGATCTCCGGCTTGCCGAGCACGGGGTCGATCGCCACCAGCAGCATGTGGAATTCGAACGAGTGGCAGGGATACATCTGCACGCGTCCGTTTTCCGGCAGCTTGTCGCCGGTCGGCACCTGCATCACGTGGGTCGTCTCGAGGCCCGGCTCCATGCCTTCCGGCATGAGGTGATAGTTGCGGTGGGCGATGTTGACGAGCTCGGCCCATTCGAGGCGCTTGCCCGACTTGTTGTCGGTCACGCCGCCGGTGCTGTAGGTGACGTCATCGACACCCACGCCGAACTGCTTGGCGGCGATGGTGCAGAGCTTTGCCTTGAGCTTCTGCGCGGCGTGGAAGGCCGCGCCGCCGAGCATGATCGCCATGCGGCTGCCAACCGGAGTGTTCGACGGCAGCGACGACAGCGAGTCCGGACGCACGACGCGGATGATGTCCGGGTTGATCTCGAGGATCTCGCCGATCACCGTCGAGACGAGCGTCTCGTGGCCCTGACCCGAGGAGGTGGTGTGGATCGCGACCGACACGAAGCCGAGGCCGTCGACGTTGATGCGGCAGGAGTCCATCCACGTCGTGGTCTTGTTGGCTTCGTTGAGCAGCGGCTCGAACGACGAGTTGCCGCCGCTCGGCTCAAGGCACGCCGCGATGCCGATGCCGGCCAGCATGCCGGAGGCGCGCAGCCGGTCACGCTCCGCGATCAGGCCTTCGTAGTCGATGTGCTTGCAGACCTTGTCGGCGACGGTGTGGTAGTCGCCGCTATCGTAGTGGGTGCCGCTCGGGATCAGGTAGGGGAACTCCTCCTTGCGGATGAAGTTGCGGCGGCGCACTTCGAGGCGATCAAGGCCGGTCGCCTGGGCGACGCGGTCGAGCGCGGTCTCGATGGCGTAGTTGGTCGGCGCCTGGCCGAAGCCGCGGACGGCTTCCTGTGCGGCCTTGTTGGTCGTCACCGACTGGGCGCGATACTGCACGCTCTCGATCTTGTAGGGACCGACGATGGCGCCGATTGGTTTGCCGAGCTGGAACGGCGCGCGGCCGGCATAGGCGCCGGCATTGTCGAGGGCACGCATGCGCATCGACTTGATGATGCCGTCGTCGTTGAAGGCGATCTCGACGTCGAACAGACGATCCGGACCATGGGCATCGCCGGCGCGCATGTTCTCGAGACGATCCTCGATCAGGCGAACCGGGCGGCCGAGCTTGCGGGCGAGATAGGAGCACAGCACGGTGTGCTTGATGCCGCGCTTGACGCCATAGCTGCCGCCGACGTCGACGTCCTGATGGACGCGGACATTGTTGGCGGGAACGCGCAGCGCGCGGGCGATCTGGTCGGGGTACTTCGGCATCTGGATCGATGCCCAGACGTCCAAAACCTCTTCCCAGGGATCCCATGCGACGACGACGCCGAACGTCTCGATCGGAACGGTCGAGTTGCGGCCCCAGGTGACGCGGTACGACAGATGGCGCGGCGATTCCGCAAAGTGCTTGTCGACTTCGCCCCAGACGAAGGTGCGGTCGAGCAGAATGTTGGAGCCGTGCTCGGGGTGAACCGGCGGGCTGTTCGGGTCGAGGGCTTCTTCGGGATCGGTCAGGTAAGGCAGCGGCTCGTAGCCGACCCGCACCTTCTCGAGCGCGTCCTCGGCCTGCGCACGGGTGTCGGCGACGACGGCTGCGACCCATTCGCCGGCATAGCGCGTCTGGCCGACGGCCAGCGGGTAGCGGCGGACGTTCGGCGTGTCGAGGCCGTTCATCAATGGATCGGTCGCGGCGGCGAGCTCCTCGCCGGTCAGCACATAGTGCACTCCCGGCATCGCCAGCGCTGCCGCGGTGTCGATCGACAGGATCTTGGCGGCCGGATACTGCGAAGGCACCAGCGCGACATGCAGCGCGCCTTCGACGGCGATATCGGCAACGTAGCGGCCCTGACCGGCGACGAAGCGGCGGTCTTCACGGACGCGGCGGTTGGACGAAACGAAACGGAAGCTACCGGGGACGGTGCTCATTTTGTCACCTCATGAGCGGAACGCGGCGCGTTTGACTGGCGCAACCGTTCGGCTGCGAGTTCGATGGCCTCGACGATCTGGCCATAGCCGGTGCAACGGCAGATGTTGCCGGAGATGGCTTCCAGAATTTCGTCGCGGGTCGGCTCAAGCGTGCGCTGAAGAAGGTTCTGTGCGCTGAGCACCATGCCCGGCGTGCAATAGCCGCACTGCATGCCGTGGGTTTCGCAGAATGCATCCTGCAGGACGCTGAGTTCGCCCGGCGCGGGCGCAACGCCCTCGATCGTGGTGATCTCGTAGCCGTCGGCCTGCACGGCGAACATCAGGCACGAGCGCACCGGGTTGCCGTCGATGAGCACGGTGCAGGCGCCGCAAACGCCGTGTTCGCAGCCGGTGTTGGTGCCGGTCAGGCGAAAATCGTCGCGCAGGGCATCGAGCAGCGTTTTGCGAGGCTCGACATCCGCGGTCCGGGTCTCGCCGTTGATTTTCAGTTCGATTTTCATTGGGACTTGTCCCCTGCCTGTTGGCCGGCATCCGCGATTGCGTCTTCGATGGCGCGCACGCCGAAAGTGGCGGCAACGCGCCGGCGATATTCGGCGCTGGCATGGAGGTCGGAAGCTGCTTCGAGGTCCGCGGTCGCTGCGGTGACGGCGTCGGCGATCTTCGCGCGGTCGAGGCGCTGACCGATCAGATGCGACAGGTCGAAGCGAGTGGCGCAATCGGCGACGCCGCCGATGCCGAGTGTGATGTCGAGGCAGTTGCCGTCGTCGTCGAGCGCGACCTGCGCGGCTGCCGAGACAAAGGCGAAGTCGGAGCGGCGGGCGCTGATCTCGTGGAAGCCGGTGCCGACGCGCTTCTGCTTCCAGATCGGGAAGCGGATGGCGCTGACGATTTCGCCGGGGCCGATCGAGGTCAGCATCGGGCCGATGAAGAATTCTTCGGCGCTCATCGCGGTCTCGCCATCGGGCGTGGTCAGCACGATTTCGGCGCCGAGGGTGACGGCGATCAGCGGAATTTCCGCCGACGGGTCGGCGTTAGCGATCGAGCCGCCGACGGTGCCGCGGTTGCGGGTCGGGGGATGACCGACCCACGGCAGGGCGCGGGCCAGCAGCGGGGCGGACTTGGCAATCACCGGATCTTCGAGCGCGATGGCCTGACGGGTCGTTGCGCCAACCACCACGGCGTCATCTTCGGCACGGATGCCGGAGAGGCCGGGCATCCGCAGGATGTCCACGAGCACGGTCGGGCGCGCGAGGCGCATCGCTAGCATCGGGACCAGGGTCTGGCCACCGGCGATGACACGCGCATCCTCGTCGCCGGCCAGCAACTCGCAGGCCTCTGCGAGCGTTTCCGGCCGGACATATTCGAAAGGAGCTGGTTTCATGAGCGAAGGTTCTTTCAGTCACGCGGCGCGTGAAGCGCCATCCGGATCAAGGAGGCCGGGGCGGCTTTCGCCCCGAACTCCGATCAAGCGAGCAGCAAGCCTGCGATAGCAGGTGAAAGAATGGAGACGGTCTGGCTCTTGAGGAGCGGGCCATTGACTTCGCTGGCCTTCTTCACTGCGGCCCACTCCGGATCGGCGCCGAATGCAGCCCAGGCGGCCTTGCGGGCATCTTCGCTGGCGAAGCGAGTCATGTAGGTCAGGCGACCATCTTCGGTTTCGGCGGTGAACGCGCCAATCAGTTCGATGCCATGGCGGGGAAAGAACTTGGCGGCGACGTGGTCGCGGAACCGGTCGCGCATCGCGTTAGCATTGCCTTCAGACGCTTCATAAACACGAATTTCGTAGATCAAGATGCTCTCCTGCGGAACGGCCGCCATAGTGCCTGACGTGAGTTAGACCGGTTCAAATAAGAAGGGGCCGCCGCCATTGTCAAACAATAATTGAGGCAATGCCATCTTTATTGCGCATATGCACTGGTACAATAATGGCATTGTATTTAACCTTGAGGCGTGGTTAATCCACAAAATAGGTATGTTGGTGCGGCATGTACCAGTAATGTTGATGGGCGCGATGATTGACGCAACCGCGCTTGCAGCAATCCGTTGATTGTACTAATTCGAATGTCCAATGTGATCGAAGTCCGCCGCCATGAGCAGTCGCTGGGGTTAAAATGACCGATTGGGTGCCGAGCCTCGTGCCGGATGGCAGCCCCCGCTATGTTGCGTTCGTCAAGGCGCTGGAGGACGACATTGCCTCCGGCCGTGTGAAGCCTGGCATGCGCCTGCTTCCGCAGCGTGAAATGGCCGCCCGGCTCGAACTCAGCGTCGGCACCATCTCAAAGGCCTATTCCGAAGCCGAATTGCGCGGTCTCATTTCCGGCGAGGTCGGGCGCGGCACTTTTGTCCAGCGCCGTGCGCCTGATCAGCGCAACGGCGGCAATAGCGGGGTCGTCAATCTCGCGCTGAATGTGCCGCCCTATACCGGCGAGGACGAGGTGATCTCGGCGGCGCTGGCCAATATCGCCGCCGAAGGCGAAATGGCCAATCTGCTCAGCTATCTGCCGCATCAGGGTTTGCGCCAGCACCGCGAGGCGGTGGCCGGGTGGCTCAGCGGCCTCGGTGCGAAGTCCGATCCCGACCATCTCTTCATCACCCATGGCGGCCAGCACGGGCTGTCAATCGCGCTCGGCATGGTCGCCTCGCCCGGCGACACAGTGCTCACCGAGATGTTCACCTATTCGGGCATGATCGCGCTGTCCGCGCAGAACGGCTACAGGCTGCGCGGCGTCGAGGGCGATGCGCATGGCCTGGTCCCGGAGGCGCTCGACCGCGCGTTTCGCGAAACCGGGGCGCGCGCGCTGTTCTGCATGCCGACCTTGCAGACGCCGACCGGAACGGTGATGCCGGAAGAGCGGCGCGATGCGATCGCCGAGATCGTGCGCCGCCACGACGCCTACCTCGTCGAGGACGATGCCTACGCATTTCTCTTCGCCGAGCCGCCGCATACGCTCAGCGAGCGGATCCCCGAGCGCAGCTTCTACGTCGTCAGCTTTGCAAAGTGCCTCGCGCCGGGGCTGCGCATTGCCGCGATGAAGGCGCCTGACAGCTTCCGCGACCGCTGCAACAACGGCATTCGCGCGACCGGCTGGATGGCGACGCCGCTGATGGCCGAGGTGCTGACGCGCCTCATCCACAACGGCGACCTGAAGGAACAGGTGCGCCGCAAGCGCGCGAAAGCGGAGCTGCGCAATGAAATCGCGACCCGCGCGCTCGGCGAATGGCTGCCGGAGCTCGTGACCCCTCCGGGGTTCCATCGGTGGCTGCCGCTGCCTCCCGGGCGCATGTTGAACGGCCTGATCACGCAGGCGGCGCAGGCCGGCATCACCATTGCACCGCCGGGGTTCATTCATCAGGTGGATCGCATCAACCTCGGTGTGCGGCTGTGCCTTGGCCATCCCTCGGAGGCGAGCCTCGAGCGCGCCCTCGTCGAGTTGCGCCGCATTCTCGAAATGGCCGAGATGATCTCCTTCGTCTGACCGACTTGTGTCATAAGCCGCCCGGAGCGGTGACAAGACCGCGCGCCGCATAGTAAGAAGGCGTTCGCGGTTTCCGCAGCGGCGGAAGCAAACTCAATTCGCCCCATGCAACGCTCAGGACACCTGAGCGTTGCCGCGCCTGAAAGGCCGGCGGCCGCGCGCGATGCGC
Source organism: Xanthobacteraceae bacterium (assembly GCA_035565775.1). Lineage (GTDB taxonomy): Bacteria > Pseudomonadota > Alphaproteobacteria > Rhizobiales > Xanthobacteraceae > PRO6. The sequence continues at coordinate 36,280 of DATMRW010000023.1, forward strand.
GCTTTTTGCGGCATGAGGGCCGGCGCAGCTCAGCGCTTGATCTTGAGGTGGATAGCCAGGTCTTATGGTCTCTCAGGCGCAATCAATCACCATTCTCATGGCGACCTACGACGGCGCCGATTTTCTCGAAGAGCAGTTGCAATCACTGGTCGATCAGCGCTGGGAGCGCATCAATGTGCTCGCGAGCGATGATGGCTCGACGGATGCAACGCTCGCGATCCTCAAAGACTGGCAGGGGCGCTGGAGCAGGGGCCGGTTCGAAATCGTCCGCGGACCGGGCGCAGGCTTTGCCGAGAATTTTCGCAGCCTGTTGTGCTCGTCCGCGTTCGATGCGGATTTCGTCGCCTTCTGCGATCAGGACGACGTATGGGGCGCGGACAAGCTTTGCGCGGCGGCCGCCCGGCTCGGCAAGGTTTCGCCGGATTGTCCGGCGCTCTATTCCTCGCGCACCGAATATATCAGCGAGGACGGCGTCCATCTCGGCTATTCGCCGCTGTTCAATGGCGCGACGTCCTTTCGCAATGCCATCGTCCAGAACATTGGCGGCGGCAACACGATGGTGATGAACCGCGCCGCCTTCCTGCTCGTCGGTGAAGGTGCGCGCCGCACCGGCTTCGTCAGCCACGACTGGTGGAGCTATCTGATGGTCACCGGCGCTGGCGGCCGGGTGATCTATGATTCGGTTCCGCGCATTGCCTATCGTCAGCATGGCGGCAATCTTGTCGGCGAGAACACCAGCATCCGGGCCAAGATCGACCGCCTCAAGCGGATGATTGCCGGGCAGTTTTCGGAATGGACCGAGCGCAACACCGCTGGGCTGAATATCTGTGCCGATCTGCTGACGCCGGAGAGCCGAAGCATTCTGGCGACTTTCACTGATGCGAAGCGCTCAGGTCTGATCGCGCGGATCGCGGCCGTGGTGCGCCTGCGCCTCTATCGCCAGACGTTCACCGGCAACGTCGGGCTCTATGTGCAGGCGCTGATCGGGCGGCTGTGATTGAGGCCCCGGTGGAGTAATGCAGCTTCCAAAAACCCGCTCGCCAAAATTGACGAGCAGGTTTTTTGGAGTGCTCCGAGGGATGGCGCTAGGGAGCGAGAAACTGCAGCAGGCGTGGGTCGCTGCGCAGCGTATCGGTCGGCCCCGTCATGCCGATGCGGCCGCGGTCGAGCACATGGGCGATGGTGGCGACGCGAAGGGCGAGATCGAGATTCTGCTCGACCACCACCACGGCAATATCCTGCGCGAGCAGCTTGAGCCGATCGGTGATTTCCTCGATCACGCCGATCCAGACGCCTTCGGTCGGCTCGTCGAGCAGCAGCATTTTCGGCTCGGTGAGCAGCGCGCGGCCGATTGCGAGCATTTTTCGCTCGCCGCCGGAGAGCGTGCCGGCCGACTGGTCGAGCCGCTGGCCGAGCTTTGGAAAGATGTCGAGGATATGATCGACAGCTCGCTTGTTCGGATTTGAAATCGCGCCGACCGCGAGATTGTCGCGAACCGAGAGGCGGCTGAACACCGCATGCTCCTGCGGCACATAGCCGACGCCGGCGCGGGTGCGCTGTTCGGTCGGCAGCCGCGTGATGTCCTGCCCCGCGAATGTCAGCGAGCCGCCGGTGGTCGGCAGCTCGCCGGCGATGGCTTTCATCAGCGTGGTCTTGCCGACACCGTTGCGGCCAAGAATGGCGACCCCGCCGCGCGCCGGAATCGACATGCTGAGGTTGAAGATGACCTGACTGCGGCCATAGCCGGCGTCGAGGTTGCGGATATCGAGGATGTTGTCAGGCACGGCGGAGATAAACCTCCTGGACCTTGCTGCTGGCCTGGATCTCTTCCACCGTTCCGTGGTCGAGAACGCTGCCTTGATCGAGCACAGTCAGCTGATCGCAAATGTCGCGAATGAAATCGAGATCGTGTTCGACGATCACGAGCGAGCAATGTTTCTTGATCGGCTCGAGCAGTTCGCCGGTGACGCGGCGCTCTTCGAGGCTCATACCGCCGGTCGGCTCGTCGAGCAGCAGCAGCTTTGGCTTTGGGGCGAGCGCCATCGCGATTTCCAGCCACTGTTGCTGGCCGTGCGAGAGCGCGGAGGCAGGATCGGCGGCGCGGTCCGCCAGCCGGAATTGCTCCAGCATGCCCATGGCCTGATCGTGCAGTTCGCCGCGCGTGCGCGACATTATCAGGCCGACCAGCGGCGTGCTGGCCTGCAGGGCGAGAAGAATGTTGTCGTAGAGCGTCAGTGCCGGCAGTACGCTGGTGATCTGGAATTTCAGGCTGAGCCCGGCCCGCGTGCGATCCGCCGGCGAGGTGCCGGTGATGTCGCGGCCGTCGAACCGGATCGTGCCGGTGGTCGGGGTTTCTGCCCCAGCGATGCACTTCATCAGCGTGCTCTTGCCCGAGCCGTTGGGGCCGATCAGGCCGTGAAACTCGTTGTGGCCGACGGTGAGGTGAGCGCCGTTGAGAGCGGTCAGCTTGCCGAAGATGCGAACGATCCCGCTTGCTTCAAGAAGGGCCATGATTTTTCCTTCGTGAGGGGCGGCCGAACACGCCGACGCGTTCGCGTTCCGAGACGATGATGCTGATCAATCCGGCCGGGCGGAACATGATGACGAGCAGCAGCAGCACGCCGAGGATGATCGGCCAGATGTCGCGATAGCTGTCCGACAGCCAGAAGCTGGCGGCTTCGATCATCACTGCGCCGACGACTGCGCCGATCAGGGTGCCGGTGCCGCCGAACAGCACATAGAGCACGACCTGCGTGGAGATGATGACGCCGAGCATGCTCGGCCAGACGAACCCTTCGTGAAAGGCATAGAGGCCGCCCGCAAGGCCGGCGACCGCGCCGCCGAGCGAGAACACGATGGCCTTGAGATGTGACACCCGATAGCCGAAGAACGTAATGCGGGCCTCGTTCTCGCGCAGTCCCGCGAGCGCCAACCCGAATTGCGAGCGAACGATGAAGCGGCAGGCAAGATAGACGAGCACGAGAAGTGCGAGGACGAGGTAGTAGAACGTCGGCCCCTCGGTGAACTCAAAGTCGCTGACCGTCATCGGCGGGAATGATGAGATGCCGTTCTGGCCGCCGAGATAGTACCAGCCGCGCGCCAGGCGGTCCGCCGCATAGGAGCCGGTGAGTGTGCCGAGCGCGACGAAGATGACGGTGGCGGGATGGCGCCCGAGCAGCAGGAAGCTGCCGAGCGCCAAAGCCAGAACGAGTCCGATCACGAGGCTCGCCGGCAGCACCACGAAGATCGAGGTGATGTCGAGGTCGCGCGCCATCAGCGCGACGCCATAACCGGCGGAGCCGAAGAACAGCGCCTGTCCAAAACTCAAGATTCCCGCATAGCCCCAGACGAGATCGAAGCTGATCGCGAAGATCGCCAGGATCAGGATGCGGGTTGCGGTCACGGTCAGGTAGTCCTGCAAAACCAGCGGAAGAAACAGCGCAATCAGAAGCGCGGCCACTTCGAGGAACGGCAGAACATTGCGCGGACGTTTTTTCGCGTCAGCTGCGGCGACTCCCGAAGAAGTCGCCGAAGTTTCGATGCTCATTGGTCAGACCCGGTGCGTGAGTAAAAAAGCGAGTTGCGCGGCCGGCAAAGGATGCCGGCCGGCAGGATCAGCACTCCTTGGGATCGATCAGGCCGGCGCTGCGCGCGACGATCTCGTAGTTGCCGTTCTTCGCGACCGCCGTGTACATCCGCATCTTGCAGTGCCGCTTGCCGGGGACCATTTCGGCCGGGCCGCCCGGCGCATCGTCGGTCTTGGCGTGATCGAGTGCGGCGGCAACCGCCTCGCGGTCCATCTTCCCGGCCTCGCGCACGGCCGCTTCCCACAGCTTCAGGCCGCGATAGGTGCCGGACGCCGCGCTGCCGGCCGCGAGCAGGAATTTGTTGCCTGGGAACTGCTTGTCGTACTCGGCCTGGATCCGCGCGCTGTTCGGGTCTTCCTTGGTGACGGCGCGGAAATAGTCGAGGCAGCTCGCCAGCCCTTCGACCTCGTGCGGCTGATTGATGTTGAGCGTGTTCTCGTCATAGTAGACGCAGGCGAGGCGGCCGCCGTTCTTGAGGAAGCCGGCTTCGTAGAGCTGCTTGAAGAACGGGCCGACGCCCGGAGGAATCGTCATGTTGAAGACGACGTCCACTTTGTTGGACATGATCTTGTTGACGGTGGCGCTGAAGTCGATCTGATCGAGCGGGTAGTATTCGTCAAAAATCACTTCGCCGCCATGTGCCTCGACCACCTTGCGCGCATAAGCGGTGAGGGTGTGCGGCCAGACATAGTTGGAGCACGGGAAGGCGAAACGTTTGCCGCCGTTCTTGATCAGCCACGGAATGAATTCGTCGCACTGCTGGGCCGGCGTCGGGCCGGTGCAGAACAGATACGGCGTGCACTCCTTGCCTTCATAGAGCTGCGGATAGATGTAGATCGTCTTGCCGCGGGCGACGATGACGTCCTTGATGGCGTTGCGCATCGAGCTAGTGATGCCGCCGAGGACGAGATCGACCTTGTCGCGCTGGATCAGCTTGCGGGTGTTGCCGACCGCGACCGACTCATTGGTCGCGGTGTCCTCGATGTGGAGCTGCAGCGGGCGGCCGAGCAGGCCGCCTTTGTCGTTGATTTCCTTGATCACCATCTTGGCGACGTTGGCGTCGGCATTGCCGGCATGGGCCATCGCGCCGGTGAGATCGGTAGCGATGCCGATCTTGATCGGACCGGCGGCGGCATTGGCCCATTCGGGCGCCAGCACCCAGCTGCCCGCGCCAGTGGCGATTGCGCCGACGCTCCACGCGCTGCTTTGCAGGAAGCGGCGGCGGCTCAACTCGATATTTTCACGTTTCATAGTCTAGACCCCTTTGCCGGAAATGAGACCTTGCGGCCGGAATTTGATGAAGACGATGGCGAGAACGAAAACGAGGATGTCGGCGATGACGGGCTGCATCACCCAGGGCAGCGCGGCGCTGGCGACGCCGATCACGCTCGCGCCCGCGACGGGACCGGCGAAGGAGCCGATGCCGCCGACCATGACTGCGACAAATCCCTGGATGAGGAAGCGGATGCCGAGGTCGGCAAACAGCGTGAACACCGGAACGATGAGCGCGCCCGCAAGGCCGGCCAGCGCCGCGCCGAAGGCGAAGGTCAGCGAATAGACGCGGCTCGTTGAAATGCCGGAGGCGCGGGCAAGGCCGGGGTTCTCCAATGAGGCCCGGACGCGGAGACCGAAGCTGGTGCGGCTGAGCAGGAGATAGCAGCCGACCATCACCAGCACGGTGACGAGGATGATGACGAAGCGCCAGCTCGAGAAATGCATGCTGGCGATGCTGATCGAGCCGCCGATCGGTTCGGGCACGGACAGATACAGGCCGCCGGTGAGCTTGCGGACGATTTCGCGGATGATCAGCCCGAGCGCATAGGTGCCGAGCATGGCGACGATCGGCGCCGCGTAGAATCTCTTGATGATGCTGCGCTCGAGCACGAGGCCGAGGATGCCGACGATGAAGGGTGCAGCGAGCATGCCGAGCCAGACGGGCAGGCCGATCGCGTAAGCGAGATAGGTGACATATGCGCCGAGCAGAACGAATTCGCCCTGGGCAAAGTTGAAGATGCCCATCATGCTGGCGATGATGCCAAGGCCGAGAACCACCAGCACGACGATCGCGCCGAAGCTCAATATCTCGAACGCTGCGGGAATGAAGACTTCCATGGGACCTACGTTGGCTCACGAGGGGTATTGAGGCAGAAAGCGTTCTCGCCACGCCCCGGCCTGCGCACGAGGGTGCAGGCCGGTCTTTGTGGTGATGGCGAAAAGTTCGCTCGTCACCGCTGGGGTGACGAGCGAGTTGTCAGAGCGTCGGATGCTTTTTGTGCCAGTCTGTCGCGCTCTGGAACGCCACGCCCGCTTGGACGAGGCGAGCCTCTTCAAAATCACGGCCGATGAATTGGAAGCCGATCGGGCCGCCGCTTGCGGTGAAGCCGCCCGGCAGGGTGATGCTCGGGCTGCCGGTGGTGTCGAACGGGCAGGTGAAGCGCAGCATGCCGGAGATCAACTCGGCGTCTTCGCCGAAGGTCGCCATCTTCGCGGTGGTCGGAGCGGCGACGGCGAAGGCCGGGATCGCGAACAGGTCGATGTTCTTGAACATCGCGCGGACGCGGCCCTTGAACTCCTCCCGGCGCAGAATGATCTTGTGAAGATCCATGCCCGAGAGGCCGCGGCCGAGATCGATCAGGCCGGCAAGGCCGGGGCCGTATTCGGCAGCGCGCGCCGGGTAGTGCGCCTCATGCGCCGTCGCGGTCTGCACCGCACACAGCGGGAACCAGTCGTTGATGATCTGCTCGGGGTCGGGGAAGGTGACTTCCCGAATTTCCGCGCCAAGATCGGCGGCGACTTTCAGAGCATCCTTCAGCGCGCGCTGGGAATCGGCATCGACACCAAGGCTGCTCCACTTCGGATCGATGCCGATCACCGTGCCGCGCATGTTGTCGGTGAGGTTGGCAAGATAGTCCGGCACCGGCAGCGAGACGGCAGTCGGATCGTTCGGGTCCTCGCCGGCGATCACGCCGAGCATGGCGCCGCAGTCGATCGCGCTGCGTGTCATCGGGCCGATGTGGTCGAGGGTGGCGGCGAGCTCAAAGTTGCCGTAGCGGCTGACGCGTCCCCAGGTCGGCTTCAGGCCGGTGACGGAGTTCGCGCCGGAGGGAAAGCGGATCGAGCCGCCGGTGTCGGTGCCGATCGAGCCATAGCAAAGGCCGGCCGCCGTCGCGACGCCGGAGCCGCTTGAGGACACGCCGGGCCAGAGCTTTTCATCCCAGGGATTGCGCGGCGGATCGATCTTCGGATGGTGGTCGGCATAGGCGCCTTCGGTCTGCTGCAGCTTGCCGAGAATGATCGCGCCGGCGTCCTTCAGCTTGGTGACGACCGTGCCATCGACCGGCGGCACGTGGTCGCGCAGAATGGTGGTGCCGTGTGCGGTTGGCGCATCCTTGGTCCAGCAGAGATCCTTCACCGCGACCGGAACACCATGCAGCGGGCTCTTGATGTTGCCTGCGGCAATCTCCTTCTCGGCGGTGCGCGCTGCTTCGAGCGCGGTGTCGGCCATCACATGAACGAAGCTTTTGAGCGCGCCGTCGAGGCGGCCGATCCGGTCAAGCTGCGCCTGGGTCAGTTCGACGGGCGACAGTTTTCGGGACTGAACCAGCTTTCCAACTTCGAGCATACCGGAATAGTGCAGATCGTCCGCCGACATGGCGCATCTCCTCCATTGGGTCGTTTGTTGGTCGTCTCAAAAATATGGAGACGGTGCTAAGCCGTTGCGCGAACGCAACGTCGATCAGCCGCAGATGGAAAAAGTCTTTCCGGACAGCGGTCTGTTTGAAACGGGCAAAGACTTGAAAAGAAATGCTATGCGTTGGGGCGCATGGGCAGCGCCAACCGTGCGAGCCGCGCGGCGCGCAGTCGCGATGTCGCAACGGCGCGCGACATCGCTTTTGTTCAGTGACCTCGGCCAACTGCCCATGTTTCCACCCCAATTGTCCCGCGACAAAAAGAAAAAGCCACTCGCGCCGGGAAGGCGTCGAATGGCTTCATTGCCGCATGGTTTGTTCTGTCAGCGAAGAGCTTTCTGCAAACTTAGCTCGAGATCATCGTCCGGAACATCATTGGCCAGACGAAAAAGCCGCTTGCAGCGAGTGCTCATCCGCTATGAAAATAATTGTAGTCAGAAGCCCGAAGCATTGTCAATTTACTTATGTAAGTGCGAGCATCTACACATGCCGCGTTAAACGCTGCGCGAAGAAAAGAACTTTCCAGTTTTCGGGAGACGAGTGATGGCATCTGCGAGATTTGACATTGCAAAGGCTCCCGCGGCAAAGCCTTCGATCCCGCTGGGCCTGATGATTTCGCGCTCCGGTCCTTACCAGATGATCGGTGGGGAATTGCTCAAGGGAGCAATGATGGCCATCGCGGAAATCAACGACGACGAGCAGTTCGACTTTAGGTTTGCAGCGCATTTGCGCGATCCGCGCGGTGTCGTTGCCGCTTATGGCGAAGCGTGCTCGCAGCTTATTCGCGATGAGGGCGTCGATCATATCGTCGGCTGCTATACGTCCGCGTCGCGCAAGCAGGTGCTGCCAATCGTTGAGCAGATGAACCGGCTGTTGTGGCATCCGGCGCGCTATGAGGGTTTCGAGAGCAGCGACAACGTCATCTATGTCGGTGCGGCGCCGAATCACACACTGATCCCGCTAGTCCAGCACATGATCAGCAAGATTTCGAGCAACGTGTTCTGCGTTGGATCGAACTATGTCTGGACCTGGGAAAACAACCGCGTCATGCGCGAAATCGTCGCGGGCGCGGGCGGAAAGGTGATTGCCGAGCGCCTGTTGGAACTCGGCGACATCGCGACTGCGCATATCGTGGATGAAATCATGACCGTGCGCCCGCCGGTGATTTTCAATACGCTGGTCGGCGCATCGAGCTATCATTTCATTCGCGCGCTTCATGAGGCGATGATCCGCGATCGCATCAAGATACCGATGGTCAGCTGCAGCCTGTGCGAGCCGGAACTGAAGCTGATCGGCGCGGATGCATCGATCGGCTGCATTTCTTCGTCGGCTTACTTCGCGGATATCGAGAACGTCGAGAACCGCGCCTTCGTGCGTCGCTGGAAGGCGCGCTATGGCTTAGCGAGCGTGCCTTCGGTCGACAGCGTGTCGGTCTATGTCAGCATCATGCTTCTTGCCCGCGCGATTCTGCGCGCGGGAACGAGCGCGGTCGACGCCGTGGCAAAGGCTGCGGCCAACCAGCGCTACGAATCGCCGCAGGGTCCGGTCTGGATCGACCCCGACAATAATCATTGCTTCCTGACATCGCGTTTGGCACGTTCGGCGCCCGGTTATCGTTTCAAAGTATTCTGGGAAGGGGACGCGCCAGAACGTCCTGACCCTTACCTGGCAAGATTGGATCTCGCAGCCGTCGGCGCCGCCGCAGTGGCAGGAAACAAAGGGGCAGCAAGATTGCCAAACCATCTTCGGATTGTGAAATGACGCGATCGTCCTTTTCTGTCCGTGGCCGATGCGCGCTGGTCTCGATGGTGGGAGAGCGCGAAATCCTCGCGCTCCGCCGCCAGCTCTCGCGCCTCGGCATGACGATGGTTCAATCGGATCCGGCCAATCCGTTCGAGCCGTGCGATTTTGGCGACGTGCTTATTCTCGACCTTGATTCCGTGCCTGACGAGAAGGTGGTGGCCGGGCATGGCAAGCGGTTGCCCGTGGTCGCGCTGGTCGGCGTCGAAACGCCGAGCCGCCTCAACTGCCTCCTTGATCTCAAGCCGGCATCCTTCCTCATCAAGCCGCTGCGTTCCGCCGGGTTGTTCACTGCGCTTGCGGTGGCGTTCGAGCATGCCAGGCGCGAGCAGGAAATGATGACGCGCATCGAGCGTCTGGAAGAGCGCGTGCGCTCGCGGCGCATCGTGTTCGCTGCAATCCTTCAGGTCATGAAACTGCACGGCTTTGACGAGCCGGATGCTTTTGCAATGATCCGGCGCACCGCGATGAAGCAGCGCAAGACGGTGGAGCAGCTCAGCGCCGAGATCGTTGCGGCCGGCGGCCTCCCGGCCAAGGCGGTTCGCATCGCCTGAAGGGGAGTGCGATCTAGGCGCGAAGCTTGTCCGCCGGCATCGGCCCTGCTGCGGCTGGCACAGGGATCTGCCAGATCTCCGACGCATAGTCGCGAATGGTCCGGTCAGCGGAAAACCACGCCATCCGCGCCGTGTTCAAAATGCTCATCTGCGACCATTGCGGCTGGGCGATCCAGATCCGGTCGATGCGTCGCTGCGTCTCGTAGTAGGAATCGAAGTCCGCGGCGACGAGATATTGGTCGCGGTAACGCAGGGCATCGGCGATCGGCGCGTAGCGGTCCGGGTCGCCCGGCGAGAAATCGCCGGCCGACAGGGCGCCGACAACGCGGGACAGGCGAGGCGAAGCCTCGATGGCCGCACTTGAGTCGAAGCCGGAGCGTTGCAGCTGGTGCACCTGATGGGCCTGCAGACCGAAGATGAAAATATTGTCCTCGCCGACAAAATTGCGAATTTCGATGTTCGCGCCGTCGAGCGTGCCGATGGTCAGTGCGCCGTTGAGCGAGAGCTTCATGTTGCCGGTGCCTGACGCCTCCATGCCCGCCGTCGAAATCTGCTCCGAGAGGTTCGCGGCCGGGATGATCCGCTCGGCGAGCGAGATGTTGTAGTCGGGCAGGAATACGATTTTGAGCAGACCGCGAATGGCGGCATCGTCATTGACGATTGCGGCCACGTCGTTGATCAGCCGAATGATGAGCTTTGCATAGTGATAACTCGATGCCGCCTTGCCGGAGAAAAATTTGACGCGCGGGATCCAGCCGGCATCGGGGTCGTCCTTGATCGCCTGATACAGCGCGATGGCTTCCAGAATGTTCAGGAGCTGGCGCTTGTATTCATGGATGCGCTTGATCTGGATATCGAACAGCGCATGCGGGTTGACGTTGATGCCGACGCGGTCGGATGTGAGCTTCGTGAGTGCGAGCTTGTTCTGGCTCTTTGCGGCGTTGAAGCGCCGTTGAAACTCGCCGTCCTCCGCGTACCTCTCAAGCGCAACGAGATACTGCGGATCGTCCAGCACGGCCTCGCCGCAGGCTTCGCAAAGCAGCTCGGTCAGATGCGGATTGCACTGCATCAGCCAGCGCCGGAATGTGATGCCGTTGGTCTTGTTGGTGATGCGACCGGGATAGAGTTCGTGCAGGTCGCGGAAAACGGTTTCCTTCATCAGATCGGTGTGGATCGCCGAGACGCCGTTGATCGCGTGCGAGCCGACGAATGCAAGGTGGCCCATGCGGACGCGGCGCCCGTGGCCCTCGTCGATGAACGACACCGAGGCGCAGAACGCGGCGTCATCCGGCCGCCGTTTGGTCGCAAGGGCGAGATGCGCGGAATTGATGCGATAGATGATCTGCAGATGGCGCGGCAGAAACCTTTCGAACAGCGACACGGGCCAGCTTTCCAGTGCCTCGGGGAGCAGGGTGTGGTTGGTGTAGGAGAGGGTCTTGTTGGTGATGTGCCAGGCATGGTCCCATGCAACGCAATGATCATCGACAAGAATGCGCATCAGCTCCGCGACCGCGAGGCTGGGATGCGTATCGTTGAGCTGGATGGCGACGCGATCCGGCAGAGTTTCGAGCGCACCCTCCGAACGCAGATGTCTTGCAACGATATCCTGCAGCGAGGCCGAGACGAAAAAATACTCCTGGCGTAATCGCAGCTCGCGACCGGCAGGTGTCTCGTCGCTGGGATACAGAAATTTTGAGATCGCTTCTGCGCGCGCCTGCTCGGCCATCGCGCCGAGATAGTCGCCGCGATTGAACACTTCGAGGCGCAGCGGATCGGGCGAGCGCGCCGACCACAGCCGCAGCGCATTAACGTGCTGACCGCGCCAGCCGACGATCGGTGTGTCATAGGCAACGGCCTCGACCGTCTCGTTCGGCTTCCAGACCGTGCGCTCGGCGCCGTCGGGTGCGGCGATCGTCTCGACCGTGCCGCCGAAGCGGACGTCGTATACCACATCGGAGCGGTGAAATTCCCACGGGTTGCCGAAGGACAGCCATTCGTCGGGATATTCCTGCTGCTCGCCATTGGTGATGATCTGGTGGAACAGGCCGTGGTCGTAGCGGATGCCATAGCCTTGCGCGGGAATGCCGAGGGTCGCCATGCTCTCCATGAAGCACGCCGCGAGCCGCCCGAGGCCGCCATTGCCGAGCGCTGCGTCCGGCTCAAGCTCGCGCAGTTCATCGAAGTTGAGGCCGAGATCGTCGAGCGCGAGCTGAAACTGTCGGAGCAGGCCGAGATTGCTCGCATTGTCAGTGAACAGCCGGCCGATCAGAAACTCCAGTGACAGATAGTAGACGCGCTTGTGGCCGCTATCGTAATCGTTGCGCCGGGATTGCAGCCAGTGATGCGCGACGCGGTCGCGAAGTGCGAGGGCCGCGGCCATGTACCAATCGCGCTTGCTGGCGCGCGGAGTGTCCTTGCCAATGCTGAGCGCAAGCTTGGTCAGGATGCTGCTTTGGATGTCGGCTATCGTGTTCCCGTCGGCGGGCGGGAGGGGAGCGGCGTCTTTCGTGGCAGGAGCGTCCGAGGGGCGGTCGTTCATGGCAGATCTATCCATGGGGATCGAGACATCCGGCATCTATCGATGCGCTTGCTGCTGCGGGCGGTGTTGTTCCGCAGCGCAGATGACACTAACCCCAAAGGCCGCCGCCCGGTTCCCCTCCGCGATGTTACGGCGACCGTCTCTGCGCGCGATGGTTTTGCCGCATCAGTCCAGCACGATCTGATTGACCACATGGATGCGGCTTGGTGCGCCGTCGAGCACGCTCAGCAGATTGTGGGCCGTCTGCTGCGCCATGCGGTCATAGGCCTCGCGCGTCACGCCAGCGACGTGCGGAGCGCAGATCACGTTCGGCAGCGCCAGCAGGGGATTGTCGATCGGGGTCGGCTCCTGATCGAAGACGTCGAGCCCGGCGCCGGCGAGCTGTCCCTGCTGCAACGCGTTGAACAACGCCTGTTCGTTGATGATACCGCCGCGCGCGGTGTTGATGAGATAGGCGCTCGGCTTCATTCGCATGAGGCGCTCGGCACCGAAAAGGTCGGTAGTCTCCGCCGTCTTCGGGCAATGCAGGGTGATGAAATCGGCGCGGGCGGTCGCTGCGTTGAGATCGGTGACGGGTTCGCAATTTGCGGCGCTGATGTCGGCGGCGCTGCGATAGGGATCGTAGACCAGCACGGACATCTCCATCGCGAGGCAGCGTGCGGCGACGCGTGTGCCGATGCGGCCGAAGCCGACGATGAGAACGGTCTTGCCGTAGAGGTCATAGGGCGGGGATCGCAGCCGCTCGCTCCAGCGGTTGGTGCGGACCATTGCGTCCATCTCCGCGCCGCGTTTGGCGAGCGCCATCATCATGAAGAGGGCTGCTTCCGCCACCGAGGGTGAGTTGGCGATGTCGGTCACCATCAAGGGGATCTTGCGCCGGGTGAGGGCCTCGACATCGACGGCGTCGTAGCCGACGCCGATGCGCGCGACCACCTGCATGTCCTGCGCCGCATCGAGCTCGGGGTCGCCGAATTTGGTGACGCCGAGGGCAATGCCCTGCACCGGGGCGTGGTGCTGGATGAGGGCGAGCAGATCACGCGCCTGAATGGTGGCGGGAAAGCCGATGGTGTCGATATCGGGGCGGGCCTGCAGAATGGCCCAGGCCGCGGGCGACATCGATTGGGGAACGAGCAGCCGTTTCTTGTTGGTCGTCATTGCGGGGCACCTGGTCTTGGCATTTGGATGAGACGAAGCTGAAGGGCGGAACTTTTTGCGGAGGCGGTTGGTTGTCGAAGTCCCAAGTCCGAACGGGACCAGCCGCCGCGCGGCGAAGCGGCTGCATCATTGGCGGATACAGGATCATGGAGCAGCAACGCAGTCATGCCGAGCGGGTCGCCAAGGTCCGCGACCAAAAAATCGCGGAGAATGAAAGCGCGCGCCAGAATGCATCCAGCATCCGGTTGTCGGCCTGGGCGGTGGGCGTTTTCGTTGTCGTCGCGCTCGCCATCGTTGCCTTGCGCTGGGCCTGATCCTGCCATCGGCGGCATCATCGGATCTCAGGCCACCGTCCCGGCGTTGCGCAGTACGGCGATCTCGGCGTCGTCATAACCCGCGCCGCGCAAAATCTCGTCGCTGTGCTCGCCAAGTCCGGGCGGCAGGCGCGGCGTTACTTTGGCCTCGCCATCGATCCAGATCGGGCTGTTGATCGTCAGGATGGTGTCGTTCTCGAAGGGCACGAGCACATCGTTCTCGCGCATCTGTCGGTCATGCGGAATGTCGTCGAGAATGCCGACTGCGCCGAAGATCAGCCCCTTGCCGTCCAAAATCTTCCGCCATTCGGCGAGCGGCTTCGTGGCGAAGACCTCATCGAAAATGCGGATCAGCTCGACCGAGTTCTTGTGGCGGTCGGGTTTGGTGGCGAAGCGCGGATCGTCGATCAGGGCTTCCAGTCCCATGCATTGCGCGAGGATCGGCCACTGCCGTTCTTCGCTGAGCAGCGAAAGGATGATCCAGCGACCGTCGCCGCATCGGTAGTGATTGGCGACGGCATTGAGCGCGCGCTCGCGCGGCCGCCGCTCCTGAAATTTTGCGCCGCAGAGCTTGGCCTGGGCGAGGACGCCCGAGGCCCAAAGCCCGTTGGCCATCAGGTTGGAGCGCACATGCGCGCCCTTGCCAGTGCGTTCGCGCTGATAGAGGGCGGTGACCACCGCGCTATACAAAGCCATCGCGCATGGATGGTCGCCCATGCCGGCAACGGATCGCGCCGGCGTCGTGGATTCGTCGGCGCGAACGAGATCCATCAGGCCGGAGCGCGCCCACCACGCATTGCTGTCGAAGCCCGGCTTGCTGGCTTCCTCGCCGATCTCGCCATAGCCGGTGAAGGAGGCATAGATCAGTCGCGTGTTGAGCGGCGCGAGTTCGTCATATGTGATGCCGAGGCGGGTGCGGACCGGCGGGGGAAAGTTTGTGATGAAGACGTCGGCCTCGGCGACAAGGCGCTTCAATACCGCCTGGCCATCGGGCTTGCCGAGATCAAGGGCGAGGCTGCGCTTGTTTCGGGATTCGAGCATCCAGGCATAGTTATGCTCGCTGATCGGATAGCCGGGAAGGTTCGGCAGATTGCGATACGGGTCGCCGTCGCCGGGCGGTTCGATCTTGATGACGTCGGCGCCGAAATCCGACAGGACCGTAGCGGTAGCCGGTGCGGCGATGAAGCTCGCGCAATCGATGACTTTCAGTCCTGCAAAAATGCCCTGAGACATATCGGCTTCGCTCCCGGATTTTTTCGTCTTGTTATTGTTCCGCCCGATTTCTTTCCCCTAGGGGCCGGACGTTGTTGGCCCATTTGAGCCGCGATGACCGCGCGATGCAACCTCTTCGGCGGAATGGCCGATGTCCATCGTCGACGGTCATAGCCAGGACATGCGCAATGCGAATTGAAGAATGTTGTGACTGATAAAAATACCAAGGCTTGGCAGCTTGTGCTCGATTGGCTAGCCTTTTTGCAGATCGCGCGAAACGATGCGCCGGATCGGCGCGGCAAATTTTGCGATGTGGAGGCCTATGATGACGCGCCTCGATCCTCCGGGCTGGATGCGTCGGTGCAGCGAGGCTTGTCTGCGCATCCTTGCGATCGGCCTGCTTGCGGCTTCGTTGATCCATATTATTCCTCCGCCGGCGCAGGCCAAAAATCTCTCGCCGGAAATTGCGCAGCTCTACAGTTCGGTTTCGATCTTGCCGCCGACGCCGCAAGGGATGACGGTGTGCTACGGCTTTGTCTGCCGCCGCCGTGCCGCGCTCGACTTCAGCGCGGCCGATCGCGCGGCGCTGACGCGGATCGTTCGCGCCGGGCAGTCGTCGCCAGCGGCCGAGCGCAAGGCGCTGCAGCAGGCGGTGATCTGGTTCGACCGTAAGGTCGGACCATCGCTTGGGACGAACAAGCGGGTCTCACACGCGGACTTCCGGCACCGCGCCGATCATCAGAATTTCGATTGCTGGGATACCACCCGGAACGTCACCAGCCTGCTGCTGGTGCTGCAGGATTGGGGCGTGCTCAGGCACCATAGCGTCGGAGCGCCGCGCTATCGGGGCAATGCGCTGAAGCTGCAGACCCCGCACAACACCGCGGTTGTCGTGGAAAGGCAGACCAGGCGCGAATGGGTGGTCGACATGTGGACACGTGCCTATGCGGAACCGCCAGACGTCATGTCGGTCGAACAATGGGAGAGCGAAAAATGACGCCCGGCGATGGCTCGCCGCGGCGCAGGTGGTTACGTCGCTTCGTGCGGTATCCGCCGCCTTGCTTTGACGGAAGCTCAGACTTTGAGATTCTCAGCCGACGTCTTGCCGCGGTTGGCGATCTCTTCGTATTCCACGGTCTGACCTTCGCTGAGGCTCGTCAGTCCCGCCTTCTGAACTGCGGAAATATGGACGAAGACATCCTTCCCGCCGGTGTTCGGTTGAATGAAACCATAGCCCTTGGTCGCGTTGAACCACTTAACAGTCCCTGTAGGCATTCCCTCGACTCCACGAATGGCACATTGCTTTTGGTACACGCTTGAGACGTAGCAACAAGCGAGCGCACGGAGAATAAGCAATTTATCCGGATCTTGATAGACGGAAAAATGCGAGAATTTGCGCAGGAAGCAATGTGTTGCGGCGAATACCGGCGGCAGCAGCCCCAAGCGGTGCTCCGTGCAGCATCCCCCGCCGCGCAACTAAGAATTACCTTCGTCCCGATGATATCGGCGCCCGGCGGTAACATCCGCCGTCGCGGATCGACGCCGGTATTGTTCTTTCCTGATGTCGTGTGTGAAGGGAAGAACTTTTGTCGGTGGGTACTTTCTTCGCGCCCGGCCGCGGTTTCCGGCATCGATTTCTGGCGCCGGTTCCGCGGTATGCCTTCGGCGTCGGCGGCGCGGCGCCAGCGGTCGTTGCCTAGCTTTCCTGCTCCTGCCTGCGCACCAGATCCTTGGCGAGATCGCCGAGCGAGGGGCGTGGCAGCGCCACGAAGGGCAGCGGCCGCGTCACGTCGATCGCGGCGAGACCGAGCCGCGCCGTCAGCAGGCCGTTGAGAATGCCTTCACCGAGCCGGGTGGAGAGCTTTGCAGCGACGCCGTGGCCGAGCATCTGCTGGATCACGCTTTCGCTCGCCGCCATGCCGCCGGTGATAGCGAGGTGGGAGATCGTGTGACGCATCAGCGTGATCATGCCGAGCGCGCCGGGCCGCCCGCCGTAGAGGCGGGAAAGCTGGCGGACCAGCCGCAGCGCCGCCGCCAGAACGAACAAAATATCGATCAATGCGCGCGGGCTGATCGCGGTGACGAGCGACACCCGCTGCGCGGCGGCCGAGACAAGGCGGCGAGCCTCCTGATCCAGTGGCGTCATCAGCTCCCGCTCGGCGAGCCGGATCATGTCGGCGCCGTCGATAATATCGGTGAGGTGGCTGCCGAGCCGCGCGCGGGCATAGGCGAGGCGGGGATTCTCGCGCGAGATCTTGAGCAGTTCCGCGATGACCGGCGTGGCCTTGGCGCGGTCATCGGTGGCGATCGCCTCCGCGGCGTCGCGGTGCATCGCCTCAATGGCCGCAAGCCGGGAAAGGCCGAGCGCCTCGCGCGCGATGATCGCGACCAGCGCGATAACCATCAGGGCGGCGACGCCGGCGCCGAACCAGCCGAGCCCCTGGCTCCGCGCGTACAGGTCCTCGACCAGATTGGCGACGCCGAGCCCGGCGCCGAGCAGCACCAGGCAGCCGAGCGCGCCCCAGAACAGGGCACTCCAGCGAAAGCCCCGGCGCGGCGGGACGTAGGGCTGTTCGACGACCTGCGGCAGGGCGGAAAAATCGGCCTCCGGCGTGATGCGAATGGTGCCGAGGGACAGCCGCGCGGTTTCCTCGCCGGGGTCGGTCACGACCACACGGGGGTCGTCGAGCTTGAAGGTTTCGGGGCGGCGGGTGTCCTGCCGCGGCTCGCGTACCGTCATCTTGGTGGGCTCCCTGGCACCGTCGGGCCGTTCATTGCAGCTTGTCCCCGATCAAAAACTGCAGCGCGCGGTCGAGGCGAACATGAGGCATCGCCGGCTCCTCGCCGCCGATCCGCGGCAGCACCGGCGGCCGGAACCGGAGAAAGCGGTAATCCGCCGCCTCGGCAGATGTCGTCGTCAGGCCGTCGAATACAATCTCGCCGGAGAGCAGCGCGTCGATATTTTTCGGCAGGTCGCCGGGAAAGGTCGCCACTTCCGTCTCGCCGTCGAAAACCTCGCCGCCGGCGACTTCGCCCGCGACCGGGGTGCCGAGGATCGCCGGCAGGGTGTCGGGCCCGCGCTTTACCAGCGCCTCGCGGGTGGCGCGCACCGCCGCCATCGCCACGATATCGACTTTCGCGCCCGCGAACGAGGCGCGCGCGATCGCGCGGTCGACCATCCGCTTCAAAATGGCTTCGAGCTGGTCGTGACTGGTGCGATGCAGGTGGTCGGCCTTGGTGGCGGCGAACAGGATGCGGTCGATCCGCGGGCGCAGCAGCGAGCTGAAGAAGGTGCTGCGGCCGACGCGGAAGCAATCGAGAATGCCCGAAAGGGCGGCTTCGAGATCACGGATCGCGATCGGGCCGGCGTTGAACGCGCCGAGCGCATCGACCAGCACGATCTGCCGGTCGAGTTGGCTGAAGTGGTCGCGGAAGAAGGGCCTGACGACGACGCTTTTATAGGCGTCGAAGCGCCGCTTCATCATCGCCCACAATGAGCCGCCGGGCGCGGATTCCCCGGCGGGCAGGTCGAGCGGGGCGAAGGTGAGGGCCGGGGAGCCGGCGAGATTGCCGGGCATGAGAAAGCGGCCCGGCGGCAGCAGGCTCATGGCATAGCGCTCGTCCCGGCAGGACTGCAGATAGGCGGTGAACAGCCGCGCGGCTTCCAGCGTCGCTGCCTCGTCCTCCTTTGCGCGCGGGTCCAGCGTCGCAAGATGGGCGTGCCACGCGCCGGCGAGCTCCAGCCGGGGCGACACGAGCGACAGGGCCAGCGCCTCGGCTGACCATTCTTCATAGCTTTTCGACAGCAGCGGCAGGTCAAGCAGCCATTCGCCGGGGTAGTCGACGATGTCGAGCGTCAACGTCCGGCTCGCCCCGGACTGACGCTGATAGTCAATCACCAGCCGCAATTCGCTGATGTCGACGGTCGAACTCGGCCAGCGACGCTCCTCGAGCAGCGCCTGCAGATGCTTTTCGTAGGCGAAGCGCGGGATCGCGTCGTTGGGCTGCGGCGCCAGCCGCGCGCCGGCGATCCGGCCGGTAGCGAGCGACTCGAACACCGGAAAGCGGCCGCCGCGCAGAAGGCCGTGGATCAGCGCGGTGATGAACACGGTCTTGCCGGCGCGCGACAGGCCGGTGACGCCGAGGCGCAGCGTCGGGTGGAACAGGCCGTCGCCGTAATCGCGAACGGCGCGGGCCGACAGGCGCGCTTCCTCAAGAATGTCTGAAAGGCTCAGGGCCATGCTGGGGACAGGTTCCGTGACACAGGGTTTTCAAATCCGGGACAAATCAACGCCGCATGGCCATGTCAGAAGGGACGGACGATCAGGGCGATGAACCGGTTGTTGCAGGGCGGCCTTCGCAAAACTGGCGATTGCTGCGGAAATTTCAAGTCGCGCGGCAATCCATGAACCGGCCAGAGCCACCGTGGTCGTGAGGTGTGGACCCGAGTGTGTAGCGTGAGGGGGCAGCCCGATCATGAAAATCTTTCGGATCAAGCCGGGGCTTTCGTTGTCCCCCGTCCATGAGATGCCCGGAGCGATCGTCTGGAATTTTGACCGCGCGGAAATGATCGCCGATGGCGCGGTGCATATTTTTGGCGTGGCGACTGGACTGATCGCGGCGACCCTGCTGCTGGTCTGGACCGGACTGTCGGAGCCGGCGACGACCTTCCTTCCCATTGCGCTTTACGCCGCCGGGCTTCTCGCCATGCTCGGCCTGTCGGCAACCTATAACCTCTGGCCGGTGTCGCCGATCAAATGGCGGCTGCGCCGGTTCGATCATTCGGCGATCTACACGATGATCGCCGCGACCTATACGCCGTTTATCGTCCAGCTGCAGAACGGCGTGCTGTCGTTCGCGGTGCTGGTCGGCATGTGGGCGATGGCCATTGCGGGTGTGCTGACGAAGCTGGTCTGGCCGGGGCGGTTCGACCGGCTGGCGATCAGCATTTATCTTCTCATGGGCTGGAGCGGGTTGTTGCTCTATCGGGAGGTCGCCGCGGTGCTGCCCCCCGCAACGTTGGTGTTCATCGTCGTCGGCGGGGCGCTCTATTCGCTCGGCGTCATTTTCCACGTCTGGGAGCGGCTGCGTTTCCAGAACGCCATCTGGCATGGATTTGTCCTTGCCGGGGCCTCATGCCACTATGTCGCGGTGTTCGGCCTCGTGCTGGCGTGACGCGCCGATGTTGCGAAGCCGGATCCAAAAGGCGCGAGCAACAAGAAAACAGCAGGGACGGAACGGATGCAGGTTGCGGGACAGGTCGTTGTCGTGACGGGCGGGGCCAAGGGGATCGGGCGCGCGTTGTGCGAGGCATTCCATCGCGCGGATGCCGCGAAGGTCGTGGTCGCCGATCTTGACGGCGACGGCGCCGAGCGGGTCGCAAAATCGATCGGCGGCGCCTCGTTCCGGTGCGATGTCGGCAAAGAGGACGACATCAGCCGCGTGATCGAGGAGACGGAGGCGCGATTTGGTCCGATCGCGCTGTTCTGCTCCAATGCCGGGATCGGCGGCGGGTTCGATCCGATGTCGGTCAATGCCGGCGGCGCCAGCGACGAAACCTGGGCGAGGAGCTGGGCGATTCATGTGATGGCGCATGTCTATGCCGCGCGCCATCTCGTGCCGCGGATGAAGGCGCGCGGCGGCGGCTATTTTCTCAACACGATCTCGGCGGCGGGGCTGTTGTCCCAGGTCGGCAGCGCGGTCTATTCGACGACCAAGCACGCCGCCGTCGGCTTTGCCGAAAATCTCGCGATCTCGCACAAGGCGGACGGCATCCGCGTCTCGATCCTTTGCCCGCAGGGCGTCGACACCGACATGCTGCGCTCGATCCCCAAGGGGCCGCAATCGGGCGACGGCGACCTCACCCCCGAGCAGGTCGCGGCCGATGCGTTGCGCGGCATCGAGCAGGAGACGTTCCTGATCCTGCCGCACCCGCAGGTGTCGGATTACATGCGGCGCAAGACTGACAACTACGACCGCTGGCTCGGTGGCATGGCGAAAATCCAGGCGGCCGTGCGCGAGAATTTTGCCAAGGGCTGACGCTGGTTGGTGCGTCTCGCAGGCAGAAAAAAGGCGCTCAGGAGCGCGCCTTTTCCGTGTTCGGCAATGTCGCGCCCTGGGGCGGATCAAAAGTCTGGATCGGCGGCAGGTTGCCGGTGAAGCGCTCGACCTCGACCACGGTCAACTGCCCGCAGCAGCCCTGCGCGAGGCGGGAGGTGCCGACGTCGCGGGTCAGGACGTTGGGGTTGCCGTGCACGCAGAGCGGATTGTCCTCCTGCGGGTCTTCCGGGTCGTACCACGCGCCGGTCGGAAGCTGGACCACCCCGGGGCTGATGTGCTCGCTCAGCCGCATGGCGGCGAGGCAGGAGCCGCGATCGTTGAACAGCCGCACGATGTCGCCATCTTCGATGCCGCGGGCGGCAGCGTCGGCGGGGTGCATCCGCGCCACTTCGCGGCCGCGATGCTTCATCGCCCGGCTGTGGCCGCCGAAATCGAACTGGCTGTGCAGCCGCGAGGCCGGCTGGTTGGCGACGAGCTGCAGCGGATGACGCTCGGTGACGTGGTCGACCGACGGAATCCAGGTCGGGTGGCCGGGGCAATCGTCATAGCCGAAGCCCGCGATCGTCTCCGAGAAAATCTCGACCTTGCCGCTCGGTGTCGGTAGCGGGCGGCCTTCCGGATCGTTGCGGAAGGCGCGCAGCGCGCCGCCGTCGTGAGGCTTCGACGGCAGCATCAGTTCGCCGCGCTGCCAGAAGGTGTCGAAGTCCGGCGCCTCCAGCCCCCGGGCCTCCAGGGCTTTCTGCGTCGTCGCATAGAGATGGCGCAGCCATTCGTCCGGGGTACGGCCTTCGGTGAAGGCGTCGGCGCAGCCCATCTTTTCGGCGAGTGCAGAGAAGATCGCGTAGTCGTCCCGCGCTTCGCCATAGGGCTCGGCCATCTTGTGCATGGCGATCATCAGCGGATCGGTCTGCGTTCCGGCGATGTCGTTGCGCTCCAGCGACATCGTGGTCGGCAGCACGATATCGGCGTGGCGCGCCGTGGCCGTCCAGCCGATCTCGTTGACGACGAAGGTCTCGACATTGGCGAAAGCCTTGCGGAGCCGGGCGAGGTCCTGATGGTGGTGGAATGGATTCCCGCCGGCCCAGTAGACCAGCCGGATGTCGGGATAGGTCAGCTTTTCGCCATTGTAGTCGAACGGTGCGCCGGGATTGAGCAGCATGTCGGAGATGCGGGCCACCGGGATGAAGGCTTTGACGCCGTTCTTGCCCTGCGGCAGCGCGGCGATCGGCACATCGTTCATCCGCCGGCCATAATTGGCGATCGCGCCAAGCGCATAGTTGAAGCCGCCGCCCGGCAGGCCGAGCTGGCCGAGCATCGCAGCAAGGACCGTGCACATCCAGACCGGCTGCTCGCCGTGCTCGGAGCGCTGCATCGAATGCGAAGCCACCACCAGCACCCGCTTGCCGACCAGCGCACGAGCCTGCCGCACGATCTCCTCGGCCGGAATGCCGCAAATCGCGGCAGCCCATTGCGGCGTCTTGGGTACGCCGTCGCTGCGGCCCATGACGTAGTCCTCGAATTTCGGCCAGCCGGTGCAGTGGCTGGCGAGGAAGGCGCGGTCGTGGCTGCCGTCGCTGACCAGCGTATGTGCGATGCCGAGCATGAAGGCGACGTCGGTGCCCGCCCGCACCGGCAGCCATTCGGCGTTGACTTCGGCATGGAGGTCGTCGCGGATCGGGCTGATCAGCACGAAGCGCGCGCCGCGGGCGTGGGCCGCCGCCATGTGGCCGCGCTCGGTGTGGCGGCTGATGCCGCCGGAGGCGACGGCGGAGTTCTTCAGCGCCATGCCGCCGAAGCAGAGCAGCACGTCGGTATATTTTGCAATGTCGTCCCAGCTTACATTGCGGCGGGACATTTCATCGTAGTTGCCGAGCACATGCGGCAGGATTACCGAGGCCGCGCCCGATGAGTAAGTGTTGACCGATCGGACGTAGCCGCCCATCGCGATGTTGAGGAAGCGATGCATCTGGCTCTGCGCATGGTGGAAGCGCCCGGCGCTGGCCCAGCCATAGGAGCCGCCATAGACCGCCGCCGGGCCGTGCTGGTCGCGGACCCGCAGCAGTTCCCCGGCGAGAAGCTCGATCACCTGATCCCACTCGACCTCCACGAACTCGTCGCGGCCGCGGCGGCGGTCCTTGCCGGGGCCATCCTCGAGCCAGCCGCGCCGCACCATGGGTTTTGCGACCCGCGCCTTGTGGCGCAGCGCCTCGGAAAAGTTCTGGATGATCGGATTGGGATCAGGGTCCTTCGGATGCGGCGTGATCACGAGCTTGCCGTCGACCCATTGCCCGGAAAACGCCCCGTAGTGGGAGCTGTGCGGCCGGCTCGGCTGGTTTGCGATACCTGTCATGACATTCTTTCCGCTGCAGTCTGAAACCGGATTGAGGCCTATGGCCGTGCGGGTCAATGCTTCTTTCCGTACAGCACCGGCACCGCCGAATCGACGATCACCTCGACAAGATGCGTGCCGTTTTTGGCGAAAGCGCGAGCAAGCGCCGGGCCGAGCTCGGCCGATGCGGTGACGCGCTCCGCGGTGGCGCCAAGGCCGGCGGCGAGCGCGACGAAGTCGAGGCCCGGCAGTTCCAGCCCCGGCACGTTGCGCACCTGCATTACCTGGCTGAACGAGCGCATCGCGCCATAGCCGGAATTGTTGATGACGACGATGGTGAGCGGCAGCTTGCGCTGGGCGGCGGTCCACAGCGCCTGGATCGAATACATCGCTGAGCCGTCGCCGATCAGGCAGACCGTGCGGCGCTCGGGCCGGCCGAGCGCGAGGCCGACGGCGGAGGGCAGCGAATGGCCGAGGCCGCCGCTCGCCATGGTGTAAAAACTGTCGGCGCCCAGCCGCGGCAGGTATTTTTGCATGATCGGGCGGTGCGACGGCGCCTCCTCGACCAGCGCGGCATCGGCCGGCATGGTCTGCGACAGCATGTGCATCAGATAGGCGACCGGGATCGGATCGCCGGCCTGCGGCGGATCGAGGCGCGGGCGCGGCGCGGGCAGCGCCCGCTTCGTGGCCTTGAGCGCACCGAGCAGCGCCGTGAGCGCCGGCCTCATCGTGCCGACGATGGTGGTGCCGGTCGGTGTGATCGCGGCGGCGGTCGGATCGCAGGTGATCTGGAAAATCGTTGTGCCGTCGAAAAAGATCTCGGCGTGGCCCTCGACATGGAAGGTGAAGACCGGTGCGCCGACCACCACCACGAGGTCGTGATCGCGCAATGCGTCCGAGAGCTGCGCCGGCGAGGCGTGAAGGAAACCGGCAAATTGCGGGTGGTTTTCCGGAAAGCTGCAGCGATGCGAGAACGGGCTGACCCAGACCGTCGCCCTGGTGCGCTCGGCGACCTGCACCATCAGATCGATCGCCTGCTCGCGATCGACGTCGGGGCCGACGACCAAAGCCGGGCGTTCGCTTCTGGCGAGCGCGTCGGCGAGCGCCTGAATGGCAGCCGGGTCCGGGCCGATATGGCGGCTGACCTGCCGCGCGGCGATCGGATCGGTCGGCTGGTCCCAGTCGTCGATCGGGATCGAGACGAAGGTCGGCCCATAGGGCGGCTGCATCGCGGTGTAGTAGGCACGCGCGATCGCCGCCGGAACGTCCGCGGCGCGGGCCGGCTCGACGCTGTATTTGACGTAAGGGCGCGGAAACTCCGATGCCCGCTCGGCATAGAGAAATGCCTGCAGCGGCAAAATGCTGCGCGCCTGCTGGCCGGCGGTGATCACCATCGGCGTCTGGTTGCGGTAGGCGGTGAAGATATTGCCCATCGCATGGCCGACGCCGGCGGCGGCATGCAGGTTGACGAAGGCGGCGTTGCGGGTCGCTTGCGCATAGCCGTCGGCCATGCCGACGACGGTCGATTCCTGAAGGCCGAGCACATAGTCGATGTCGTCGGGCCAGTCGCTCATGAAGGGTAGTTCGGTCGAGCCGGGATTGCCAAAGACCTTTGTGATGCCGAAGCCGCGCAACAGATCGAATGTTGCCGATTTGACAGTATGCGAGGTCTTGCCCGAGCCTTTTTTGCGAGCTGGTTGCGCCACGACGTTTCCTACCCTTACTTCCAGTGTTTTGCGGTTCGCTAGAAACTAGCGACTGCCTTCATTGTCGGCGTGCCATGCGCGTTGGCAACCCACATGTCCAGCTCGCCGTCCTTCTCGTTGGCGTTGATGCTGAACGGGGCGCCATCGAACAACGGCTGCACGCCGCGATAGCTGAACGACTTTGGCATTTTGCCGCCGCGCTGTTCGGCCGCGAATTCGACCAGCAGCGTTGCCTGCAACGGGCCGTGGAAGACGAGGCCCGGATAACCCTCGATCCCAATGGCGTATTCGCGATCGTAGTGGATGCGGTGGCCGTTGAAGGTCAGCGCCGAATAGCGGAACAGCAGCACCGGATCGGCCATGTGGCTGCGATGCAGTGCGCCGGGCGGCGTGACGTCTGCCGCGGCGGACGCAAGCTGCGATTTCGCGGGCGGCGGCGGATCACGATAGACGATGTCCTGCCGCTCGCGCGTGGCGATGCCGCGCCGGGTGCTGACGGTGTGCTCTACGGTGACGAAGCACAGCGCGCCGCTGCTGCCGCTCTTCAGCGCCACATCGGCGATCTTCGAGGACCGCGTGACCTCGTCACCGACGCAGATGCGGTCGACGAATTCGAGCTTGCCGCCGGCCCACATCCGGCGCGGCAGCGGCACCGGCGGCAGGAAGCCGCCGCGCGCGGGATGGCCGTCCGGGCCGAGCGCGGACATCGCAGCGACCGGCTGGGCGAGGCACCAATGCGCGGTGAGCGGGGCGGCATCGCCCGGTTTCGGCGCGCCCGGCTCCATGAACAATGTCGCCCGCAAGGCGCGGACGAGCTGCGCGGTGACGATATCGGATGCTTCTTCGGTGCGGCCGATCCACTGCCGCAGGTGGTCGAGATCGAGCGTGTCGCTCATGTCTCCCTCCGCTGCGCGGGAAGGATGGCGTTGTCGTCGCCGATGCCCGGTACCGCGCCATAGCTGCGCGGCTCATCCATCACGATTGCCGCGGGCGCCGGATAGGACACCTCGCCGTTCGGGGTGGCGACGGTGATGCGGCGCAGATGCGGATGCCTCGTCAGGTCGTCCATCGTGTTGACCTCGGCGAAGGCGATCTGCGCCTTGTCGAGATTGTGCAGCAGCTCGTCGCGGGTCATGCTGGCAAAGATGTCACGCACGATCTGGTCGGTGACGGCGCGGTTGCGCACGCGCTCGACATTGCTGGCGAGACGCGGATCATCCGGCAGGGCGGGCTGCTTGAGCACGGCCGCGCACAAAATTTTCCATTCGCGTTCGCTCTGAATGGAAATCAGAATGTCCTTGCCGTCCTGCGAGCGGAACACGCCATAGGGCGCGATCGAGGGATGGGCGAGGCCCATCCGCTTCGGCGGCTGGCCGTTCTCGGCGTTGAGCAGCGGCACCGTGAGCCAGTCGGCCATCACGTCGAACATCGAGATGCGGATGTCCGCGCCCTGGCCGGTGCGCGAGCGGCCGATCAGCGCCTCGAGGATGGCGGCATGGGCCGTGGCGCCGGTGGCAATGTCCACGACCGAGAGGCCGACCCGCGAGGGGCCGTCCGGGCCGCCGGTGATCGAGGCGAGGCCGCTCTCGGCCTGAATGAGCAGGTCATAGGCCTTGCGCTCGGCATAGGGGCCCTCGTCGCCATAGCCGGAGATCGAGCAGCAGATCAGCGACGGATAGTCCTTGCGCAGGCGGCTGAGGGGAAAGCCGAGCTTGTCCATCGCGCCGGGCTTGAGGTTTTGCACCAGCACGTCGGCGCCCGCGATCAGCGCTTCCAGCGTGCGCTTGCCGTCATCGGCGGCGAGGTCGACCACAACCGATTTCTTGCCGCGGTTGAGCCAGACGAAATAGCTGCTCTGGCCCTTCGCGGCGGCATCGTAGCCGCGGGCGAAGTCCCCCTCGGGGCGCTCGATCTTGATCACGGTCGCGCCGGCATCCGCCAGCCGCGACGTGCAGAACGGCGCTGCGACGGCCTGTTCGACCGCGACGACGGTCAAGCCTTCAAGTGCAAGCATGACAGCGCCTCAGTAGGATCGCGGCATGCCCAGAACATGCTCGGCGACATAGGACAGAATGAGGTTGGTCGAGATCGGCGCCACCTGATAGAGCCGGGTTTCGCGGAATTTTCGCTCGACGTCGTATTCCTCGGCGAAGCCGAAGCCGCCATGGGTCTGGATGCAGGCATTGCCCGCTTCCCACGAGGCGTCCGCCGCCAGCATCTTGGCCATGTTGGCTTCCGCGCCGCAATCAAGGCCCGCCTCGTATTTCCGCGCAGCCTCGTGCACCATCAGCTCGGCGGCGCGCATCGAGGCGTAGGACTTTGCGATCGGAAACTGGATGCCCTGGTTCTGCCCGATCGGGCGGCCGAACACCGAGCGGTCCTTGGCGTAGTTCGTCGCCTTGTCGATGAACCATTTGGCATCGCCGACGCACTCGGCGGCGATCAGGATGCGCTCCGCATTCATGCCGGAGAGGATGTAGCGAAAGCCCTTGCCTTCCTCGCCGATCAGGTTCTCGGCCGGCACCCGCATGTTGTCGAAAAACACTTCCGTCGTCGCATGGTTCATCATGGTGCGGATCGGGCGGATGGTCAGGCCGTTGTTCCTGGCCGCCTGCATGTCGACAAGGAAGACCGAGAGGCCGTCGGTGCGCTTCTTGGCTTCTTCCTTCGGCGTGGTGCGCGCCAGCAGCACCATCACATCGGAATATTCGGCCCTGCTCGTCCAGATTTTCTGGCCATTGATGACGTAGCTGTCGCCGTCGCGCCTGGCGAAGGTCTTCAGCGACGATGTGTCGGTGCCGCTGGTCGGTTCGGTGACGCCGAAGGCCTGCATGCGCAATTCGCCGCTGGCGATGCGCGGCAGCCATTTCTGCTTCTGCGCTTCGTTGCCGTGGCGGAGAAGAACGCCCATCGTGTACATCTGGGCATGGCAGGCGCCGCCATTGCAGCCCGCGCGCTGGATCTCTTCGAGAATGGCCGCGGCCGCCGACAGTTTGAGGCCCGATCCGCCGTATTCCTCCGGGATGAGCACCGAAAGATAGCCGGACTGCGTCAGCGCATCGACGAATTCCTTCGGATAGGCCATCTCGCGGTCCAGCTTGCGCCAGTATTCACCGGGGAATTGTCCGCAAAGCTTGGCCACTGCATCGCGAATGTCGGAATATTCGTCGTGTACTGCGTGTGTCATTGAGGTCCGGTTGGTTATTCGATCGCGCCGGGACAAGGCGGCGCGATGCATTGATTATTGGAGCATGACATATTTCTAGCGCGATGCCGCAAGCCATGCCACAGGCTTTCGCTCGCGCGCAGCGGGCATGCCGCAAACTCATGCAAAGCTATCCGGGAATGCGAACGGGCAGCTCCTCATAGCCCTTCACAAAGCTGGAATAGACGCGCTTCGGCGGCCCGACCACCTCGATCCTGTCGAAGCGCTTCAGCATTTCCTCCCAGATGATCTTGAGCTGCAGTTCAGCAAGCCGCATGCCGACGCAGCGGTGGATGCCGAAGCCGAACGACATGTGGGTGCGCGGGCGCGGACGATCGATGATGAACCGATCGGGATTTTCGATCACTTCGTCATCGCGATTTCCGGACACGTACCACATCACGACCCGGTCGCCCTTGCGGATGGTCTTGCCGCCGAGCTCGGTGTCTTCGAGCGCGGTGCGGCGCATATGCGCCAGCGGCGTCTGCCAGCGGATGACCTCGGGAACGAAGCTGTCGATCAGCGCGGGGTTGGCGCGCAGCTTGTCGTATTCGTCCGGGTTCTCGTTGAGCGCCAAAACCGAACCGGACATCGAATTGCGTGTCGTATCGTTTCCGCCGATGATCAGCAGCAGGAGATTGCCGAGCAGGTTGTCGCGGTCCATGTGGCGGGTGGCGTCGCTATGCGCCATCAGCGAGATCAGGTCACTCTTCGGCTCGGCTTTCGCGCGCTCATTCCAAAGCTTGGAGAAATAGATGCCGCATTCGGTGAGCTCGGCAATCCGCTGCTCCTCGGACTCGACGATCATGCTTTTCGGTAGAGCGGTGGCGACGTCCGACCAGCGCGTCAGCTTGCGCCTCTCTTCCCACGGAAAATCGAACAGGGTCGCGAGCATCTGGGTGGTCAGCTCGATCGAGACGCGGTCGACGAAGTTGAACGTCTCGTTGCGCGGCAGATTGTCGAGCACCTTCGCGGACCGTTCGCGGATCAGGATCGCGAGCTGGTCGAGATGGGTCGGGGTAAACATCGGCTGCACGGTCTTGCGCTGCGGGCCGTGGTACGGCTCGTCCATCGCAATGAAGCTCGGCCATTGGTATTCCAGTCCGACGTCGCGCAGCATGATGCCGCCGAGGCGGATGTCCGACGAAAAAATCCCGGCATTGGTGTCGACATGCATGATGTCGTTGTACTTGGTCACCGACCAGTAATTGCCGACCGGGCTGGTGGTGCAGTAATGCACCGGCTCTTCGTTGCGCAGCCGTTCGAAATAAGGCCAGAGCGTATCGCTGCGAAACAGCTCGGGCGCGCCGGGATGGAATTCGGATAGCGGCGTCGAATAAGCCTTTTCACGGGCCGCGCGGAGGTAATCCTTGTTGCCGACGTCAAAGGTCCCGTGCATGGCCGCTCTCCTCACTAGCATCGGCCGCTTTTTTCTGCGGCGTCGTTCCGTTGGGAAGAATAACAGCCTTTTGCACCGGAAAGGGCAAGCAGGGATCATCCGGCGCGCGGGTGCGGGCATCGGAGTAATTTGGCCTCCAAGAATAAAGAGATGGGACATTAATTTTTCAGGAGGAAGCTGATCGGAACCTGAAGGTGGCCGATGCGGTTTTTCAGGCGGAATGCCGAATTTAACGCGAAATTGGCGGCCATGGACCGGTCGCAGGCGGTATAGAACTCACGCCGGATGGCATTATTCTTGGTGCAAACTCCAATTTTTTAAAGGTAACGGGCTGCCTGGCCACCCAGACCTCGAAGGCGACCGACGTGATCAGCCGGACCATCTCGAAGGTCAACGAGATTTCGACGGCGATCGCGGCCTCGGTCGAGGAACAGGCGGCGGTGACCCGGGACATTTCCGCCAATACGCAGGTGGCGGCGCAGGGCGCGACATCGACGCCAGCCTGTCCGGCATTGCCGGCGCGGTGCATTCGGTGGCCGAAGTGACCCGCGACGTGAAACAGGCGTCGGCGTCGCTCGCCTGGTCGACGCCACGTTGTCCTGACTGACCTTTTCGCGCGTTCGCCGAGGGGCCCGAAATCATCCCAGAACGCCCTTCTCGGCACCCGTCCAGCATGGCATGGTTGCCGGGAAGCAAGTGAGGCGGGGCGCCATCGCGGCAGCCCCTGCCGGCGCGAGGGATGGAGACAGGGCTGTTATGATTGCGAACGCATTCCGCATGTTCAATTTCGATTTGGGCGAGACCGCCGACGCGATCCGCGAGACGGTGCACGATTTTTCGCAGAACGAGATCGCCCCCCGCGCCGCCGAAATCGACAAGACCAACGAATTCCCGCGCGACCTCTGGCCCAAGCTCGGCGCGCTCGGCCTGCACGGCATCACGGTCGAGGAAGAATATGGCGGGTCCGGCCTCGGCTATCTGGAGCACTGCATTGCGGTGGAAGAGATCTCGCGGGCCTCGGCCTCGGTCGGCCTGTCCTACGGCGCGCATTCGAACCTGTGCGTGAACCAGTTGCGCCGCAACGGCAGCGATGCGCAGAAGCGGAAATATCTGCCGAAGCTGATTTCCGGCGAACACGTCGGCGCGCTGGCGATGTCGGAGCCCGGTGCCGGATCGGACGTCGTGTCGATGACGACGCGCGCCGACAAGAGGGGCGACCGCTATATCGTCAATGGCCGCAAGATGTGGATCACCAATGGCCCGATCGCCGAGACGCTGGTGGTCTACGCCAAGACCGATCCTGCCGCCGGCCCGCGCGGCATGACCGCCTTCATCATCGAGAAGGGCATGAAGGGATTTTCGACGGCCCAGAAGCTCGACAAGCTCGGCATGCGCGGCTCCGACACCGGGGAACTGGTGTTCGAGGATTGCGAAGTGCCCGAGGAGAACGTGCTCGGCGCGGTCGGTCGTGGCGTCAACGTGCTGATGTCCGGGCTCGATTACGAGCGCGCGGTGCTCGCCGCCGGGCCGCTCGGCATCATGCAGGCCTGCCTCGACGAGGTGATGCCCTATGTCCACGAGCGCAAGCAGTTCGGCCAGCCGATCGGCAGTTTCCAGCTCGTGCAGGGCAAGATCGCCGACATGTACACGACGATGAACGCCTCGCGGGCCTATGTCTATGCGGTGGCCAAGGCCTGCGACCGCGGCGAGACCACGCGCGAGGATGCTGCCGGAGCGATCCTTTACGCCGCGGAGAAGGCGACGCAGTGTGCGCTCGACGCGATCCAGCTGCTCGGCGGCAACGGCTATATCAACGACTACGCGACCGGCCGCCTGCTGCGCGATGCCAAGCTGTACGAGATCGGCGCTGGCACCAGCGAAATCCGCCGGATGCTGATCGGCCGCGAGCTGTTCGAAAAGACCGCCTGATCCGGCGTATCCGAATACGCATGAAAAAGGACCTGCATGCAGGCCCTTTTTTGATGTTGCAGCACTTGAGCTCAGAAACTCAGTTGCGGACGATCACCGTCGCGCCGACATTGACGCGCCTGTACAGGTCGATGACATCGTCATTGGTCATGCGGAAGCAGCCGGACGACACCGCCTGGCCGATGGTCTCCGGCTCGTTCGAGCCGTGGATGCGGTAGAGCGTCGAGCCGAGATAGAGCGCGCGCGCGCCGAGCGGGTTGTCCGGGCCGCCTTCCATGTAGCGCGGCAGGTCGGGACGGCGCCGCAGCATCTGCGCCGGCGGCGTCCAGCCCGGCCATTCTTTCTTCGCGCTCACGCGGTGCACGCCGGACCAGCGAAAGCCGTCGCGCCCGACGCCGATGCCATAGCGGATCGCCTCGCCATGGTTGGTGACGAGGTAGAGCCGCCGTTCGCGCGTGTTGATGACGATGGTGCCGGGCCTGTGGTTCTCCGGAAACATCACCGTCGTGCGGCGCACCGGGCTGGCATAGGTCGGAGACATGAAGCCGCCGGTCATGGCTTCAAACACCGTGGTTTCGTCGGCGGTCGCGGTGCCGGGCAAGGTGACAACGATAAGGGAAGCGGCCAGAGCGGCGGCAAGGCGCAACATCTTTGATCTCCTTTGGATCCGTCGGCAGCCCGCCGCGGACCTTCAGTTTTTCGTCCTACTCACGCAGGTCACAATTCCTCACCGCTTGCAACCGGCGAGGACCGGAAAAAAGGCGCGGCGGAATTCGTCGGCTGCCCTGCGCTATGGACATGCCTGCTCCACAAGTCTTTGACGAATGCGCCGAAGGATGGTTCATCAGATACGCAAATTAAAAAATCATCAGACGAATCATCAACTGATCAAAGGGTGGAACATGAACGGTGCGGAAAGCCTGGTGCGAACATTGGTCGCGGGCGGGGTCAATGTCTGCTTCGCCAATCCAGGTACTTCAGAGATGCATTTCGTCGCGGCGCTTGATCGCGTCGACGGCATGCGGTGTGTGCTCGGCCTGTTCGAGGGAATCGTCACTGGCGCCGCGGACGGCTATTTCCGCATGAAAGGAACGCCGGCCTCGACGCTGCTGCATCTCGGCCCCGGCCTCGCCAACGGTCTTGCCAATCTGCACAATGCCAAGAAGGCCAATTCCGGCATCGTCAACATTGTCGGCCAGCACGCCCATCATCACATCGCCTATAACGCGCCGCTGACCTCGGACATCGAGGGTCTGGCGCGCCCGATGTCCGGCTGGGTGCGATCCTCGGCGAGCGCCAAGTCGGTCGCGCGCGACGGCGCGGCCGCGATCGCGGCCGCCCGCAGCGCGCCGCCGCAAATCGCGACCCTGATCCTGCCTGCCGATACGGCATGGAACGAGGCGGAGGGCATCGCCGAGGTTCCGCCGCCGGCGCAGCAGGCCAATTTTTCAGGCTATCAAGTCGATCTCGCCGCGCGGCTTTTGAAGGGCGACGAGCCGACGCTATTGCTGCTCACCGGGCAGGCGCTGACCGATCAGGGGCTGGCGCTGGCCCAGCGGATCAGCGCCAAAACCGGCTGCGAGGTGATGGCGCAGACCTTCAATCCGCGAATGGCGCGCGGGCAGGGCCGTTTCTTCGTCGAGCGCATTCCGTATGTTGTCAATAACGCCTTGCCGGCGCTGAAAAAATTCCGCCACATCGTTCTGGTCGAGGCATCCGATCCGGTGGCGTTCTTCGCCTATCCCAACAAGCCGAGCCTGCTGAAGCCGGAAGGGTGCGAAGTTCATCAGATGACCGTGGCCGGGGAGAATTCGGTCGCGGCCCTCGAAGCGCTTGCTGATGCGGTCGGAGCCAAGACAGCGGACGTGAAGCCGCAAAAGCTTCCCGAACTGATCAAGCCGACCGGGCCGCTCACCCATGATGCGATCGCCAAGGCGATCGCCTATGCGATTCCCGAAAATGCCATCGTGATTGACGAGTCAATCTCGACCGGGCGCGGCTTCTTTCCCTCGACCGGGGCGGCCAAGCCCCATGACTGGCTGCAGAACATGGGCGGCTCGATCGGCTTCTCGACGCCGCTCTCGGTTGGGGCGGCAATCGCCTGCCCGGACCGCCGGGTGATCTGCATGGTCGGCGACGGCAGCGCGATGTACACGCCGCAATCGCTGTGGACGCAGGCCCGCGAGGGGCTGAACGTCACGACCGTCATCTTCGCCAACCGGACCTACCAGATCCTCCGGGGCGAGTTCGAGGGC
Source organism: Xanthobacteraceae bacterium (assembly GCA_035565775.1). GTDB lineage: Bacteria > Pseudomonadota > Alphaproteobacteria > Rhizobiales > Xanthobacteraceae > PRO6. The sequence continues at coordinate 70,013 of DATMRW010000023.1, forward strand.
GTGGAAGCGGGCGAGCCGGGCCAGCGCGCCCTCGACATGCTCAACATCGACCGTCCCTCACTCGACTGGAAGGCGTTGGCGAAGGGCATGGGCGTTCCCGGCCGCTCGGTGACGACGGCCGACGAATTCAACGTCGCGCTGGCCGAGGCTAATGCAACGGCTGGCCCGAGCCTGATCGAGGTGGTGCTGTAACTTTGCACCCGGCGGCGCTGCGGAATTACTGCGGCGCCGGCTCGCTCTTTGCGAGGGCGATGATGTCGTTCCAAAAATGTGTCGGTGCAGTAAGGCGATCCGGCCGAACAATCGGCGAATAAATTCCCCGGATTTTCCCCGGACGGATGCGTCATGTTTCGGCATTGTTCTGCCGTTACCTGCCGATAGATGCCGAATAGCGGGGCGCGCAAATGCGGAAAATGCTTAGGAATCAATGGGGGTTAGATGGTGGGCGCAATAGGGATTGAACCTATGACCTCTCCCGTGTGAAGGGAACGCTCTCCCGCTGAGCTATGCGCCCGGGACAATCAGAGCCGTGAACTGGCGGCTCGATCGATGCCGCGATTTACGGAAGGCGGGGGTAGGGTGTCAAGCTCTCGGCGGCCGGTTCGCGGAAAATAACCCCGCCGGGGAGGGTTCGGACCGGTAACATGCCGGATTTTGCCCCCAAAACAGGACGAACGGGAAAGCTTGGCCTACTGCGAGGCGATGCGCCGGTCAGCTTGATTCGGTCGCGCGGGGTATCTGGGCCTGCAATGCGCGAATCCGCTCCGCCAGTGAGCCGCCGCTCAGATCGGCCGCCGGTGCATCCCCTTTCGGCTTGGCGGTCTTCACCGTCGAGGTTTTGGACGTTGCCGTTTTGGCGATGGCCGCCTTCGCGCCTCCGGACTTTGCCGTCGTCGCTTTCGCCGCGGATTTTGGTTTTGCCTGCGCCTTGTCGGAAGCGAGGATCGCCTCGATCGACGATTGCGGTCCCTCGAGCGTGATTGCGAGGCGAGCCACCTCTGCGGCGATCGAGTTGATCCGCTCGCGAAGGAGCGCATTCTCCGCCTGTTCGGTGCGGCGGATCTCGTCGGCCTGCTGATCGAGCGCGGCGAGCCGGGTCTTGAGGTCGTCACGCTCGTCCTCGATCTGGCGCAGCTGCGCCATCAGGGCGGCGTCCGGCTCGGCCTGTTCGATCACGCCGGTGTTGCTGCCGCGCAGGCTTTCGAGCTGGCTGCGCAGTTCGTGTCCGGACTTTTCGGCGGTCTCGAGCCTTTGGCGCAGCTCGCCGTTTTCCTGCTCGCGGCTGGTCAGCAGCGCGGTCTGGGCGGCGATCTTGCGTTCAAGCTCTTCGGCGCGCGCGCGGATTTTGGCAAGTTCCTCGGCCGCGGCGGCGGATGCGTCGCGCTGCTGTGCGAGGCGCTGCTGGGTGGCCATGACGTCGTTCTCCGCGTCGCCAAGCTGCGACTTGAGGCTGGCGATCTGGGCGGTGACGCGATCGACTTCGCTGGGAGCCTGCACCGTCTGATTTTTCGCGGGCGGAGAAGCGAGCCGCGACAGTTCGCTTTCTTTGTCGCGCAGGGCGGCTTCCGTGCTGCGCAACAGCTCGCTCTTGGTCGCAAGCTCATTTTCGGCAGCGGCCAGCCGTTCCGTGAAACCGGCGACACTGTCTTCCAACGCCTTGATGGCGCTGGTCTTTTCCTCGAGGTCGAGCTTCAGCCGGTTGATGGTGTCGGATTTGCGGCCGATTTCGGCCATCTGGTGGGCAGCGTTGTTGCGGAGCTTTTCGACGTCCTGCTCGAGCCGGCGGGCGGACATCGCGAAGCCGGCGCGCAGATGGTCGCGCTCGGCCTGGATCTCGGCCAGTGAAACCGGGGTGGATGCCTCGAGCCGCTTCTTCGTCAGCCGTACCGCGCGGTTGTGCACGAGGGGCATGACCATCAGGCCAAGCAGCAACGCGACCAGAAAACCGATCGCCAGATACATGATCGGCTCGACCATCAATCAACCTCTGCGGCGGAAAAAAGCAGGTACGACCATGCCACGAGGAAGCGGCAGCGCGCCAGTGCGATGCGCTGACGCGTCTTGTGAAAATGCTGCCTGCCGGGGTCTCAGAAAGGATTCCAGGTCGGGGTCGGCGTGAATTTCAGATAGCCGATATTGGCGCCGAGGCGGAGGCCGAGCCCCGAGCGAATCGGAACCAGCACGATGTTGTTGGCCGTCAGCGCCGTCATGCCGAAGCCGCCGATGATATAGGCTGAGCCGTCGATGCCGCCGAAGCGCTGATAGATCGCATCGGTCGCAGGCAGGTTGTAGACGAGGATCATGGTCCGCGCGCCGTCGCCGCCCCAGTCGAAGCCGACCGACGGCCCCTGCCAGTACACCTTCAGGTCGCCGGCGTTCTTGGTGTAGATCGTGCCCTCGCCGTAACGCAGGCCGGCAACGAAGGCACCGCTGCCTTCCTCGCCCAAAATGTATCCGTTGGGCAGCCCCCACTGGCTCACGGCGCGCTCGATCACCGATGCCAGTTCGCGGGATACGTTTCCGAAGAAACGATGGCCGGCGTTGGACAGTTCCTCGACACCATAGCGGTCGCTTGACCGCGATGAACGCTGCTGAGCGGATGCTGGCACCGACCAGAGCGTGATCGCGGTGAGCAGCAAGGCTGCAAGGCGTGTTGCGAAGGCCATTCGTACCTCTTGGCTACCTTTTGGACGACCGGGTTAGAATCGGCAAAGTAACCCGATGCAAATGAATGTCCTCTAAAATTTCATCCAAAGTTCCGATTTGCACGCTTATCAGCACGAACTATGACAGTACCGCGGCAAGCTTTTCGAATTGGGCCTGCATGGGCCGCTATCTGTGTCCTGGTGATGCTTTTCAGTCTCACTGCACTCGCGCCGAGCGCGGCTTTTGCCGCTGCGACCGAGCGAATCGTCGTCGATCGCTACACCGGCCTCGCCATCGGCGGGATCGATCCGGTGGCGTATTTTACCGACAGCGAGCCGTTGCCCGGAAAAGCCGACATCGAAGTGTTGGCGGAGGGCGCGGTCTGGCGCTTTCGCAATGAGGGAAACCGTGCCGCGTTTCTCGCCGCGCCGGAGGTCTACAGCCCGCGCTTCGGCGGGTATGACCCGGTCGGTGCCGCGGAGGGCAAGGCCGTCGCCGGCATGGCGCGACTGTGGGTGATCTGGCAGCGGCGGCTTTATCTGTTCGCCCGTCAGGACAATCGCGACGCGTTCGCCGCCCAGCCCGAGCGGTATCTCGGCGATGCCGACCGCAACTGGCCAGCGATCCAGCAAGGCCTCGTCGAATAGTCAGACGAGCGCTGCATCGGGATCGCCGCTGGCGATGAAGTCCGGCACCAGAAAATTCCGCTCAAAATTGCCGAACTGCAGCGCCGCGCCGTGGCGATCGGTGATGCGCCCGCCGGCGGCCTCGATAATGGCGTGGCCGGCCGCGATGTCCCATTCGCAGGTCGGGGCGAGGCGCGGATAAAGATCGATCGAGCCGTCCGCCACCCGCCCGAACTTGACCGCCGAGCCGAGGGTTTCGCGGATCGCGCCGCCGGGCAGCGCGGCGATCAGCGCTTCGGTCGCCGCATCGCCATGCGAGCGACTCACCGCCACCTGCCACGGCACTGCGGCATCCTTTGGCTTTCGCGTAGCGATCGCGCCGATCTCGCGTCGGTGGCCTTCGGCATCGATCGAGATCCGCTCGGCGCCGCGGCCGACAATGCCGCGCCACAAAACGCCCATCGCCGGCGCGCCGATGATGCCGAGCAGCGGGCGGCGATGAACCACCAGCGCCAGATTGACGGTGAATTCATTGCGACCGGCGACGAATTCGCGGGTGCCATCGAGCGGGTCGATGCAGAAGAAACATTGATCGAAGGGCGGATAGGGCGGCGCGGCGCGCTCCTCCGACAGCGTCGGCACGCTGGGGAACAGGCGGGCCAGCCCCTCGGCAATAATGCCGTCGGCGGCGAGGTCGGCTTCGGTCACTGGCGTGCCGTCGCGTTTTCCGGTGGTCTGAAAATTGCGGTGGCTGATCGCCACGACCGCCTGCCCGGCCTTGATCACCAGATCGGTGAGCGGATCGAGCCATTGCGCGGCCTGCGCGGCGTCGATCTCGGTGCAGGATGAAGGCCCGGCGCTCATGCGCGGCTCCCTGAATTCTGGCGTGGTATGTTCCAAAGCGAGACAGTGCGTATCCCGCCGGTATGGCGGCGCGGCGGCGTGCAGTGTATCAACCGGGGCAGCGCGCTTGATTCGATACCAAGCCTTGATTCGTCGTCACGCTCCGCTCTGCCGTGGCGGCCCCATGCTGCAGGAATATCCATTATGTCTGGCACAATTTCCCCTGGCGCGGTCCCCGACGAACTCGAACTTGCTTCGCTGCTGTGTTCGCGGGTCTGCCACGATCTCATCAGCCCGGTTGGCGCCATCGTCAATGGGCTTGAAGTCATGGACGACAACCCGAAGCCGGAAGATCGGGATTTTGCCCTGGACCTGATTCGCAAGAGCGCGAAAACCGCCTCCGCGCGGTTGCAATTTTGCCGGCTGGCATTCGGCGCCGCCGGCTCGAGCGGCGCGCAGATCGACCTCGGCGACGCCCAGACCATGGCCCGCGGCCATCTCGAGGACGACCGCACCAAGGTGATCTGGAATCTGCCGCGGATCCTGATGCCGAAAAATCGCGTCAAGCTGCTGCTGAACATGCTGGTGATCGCCCAGCAGGTGATTCCGCGCGGCGGCCAGCTCACGATCGATCCGATCGGTGAAGGCGAGACCATGAGTTTTCGGATCTTTGCCACGGGCCATACCGTGCGCGTGCCGCAAAACATCGTCGGGCTGCTGTCCCCGGACCATACCGGCCCGATCGACGCCCATGCGGTGCAGCCTTACTTCACGCGCCTCTTGGCAAAGTCGTCCGGGCTGACCGTCTCGCTGGTTGCCGATAGCGACGGCGTTGTCATCTCGGCGACCTGAAGACGCCCGCCTCCGTCATGGCGCCTCATCGCCAGCGCCAGGATACCGCTGGAGGCGCTCGGCCGCCAATATCGTCGGCCGAGCAGTTGAAAATGGCGAAATTACGCAACCAATATTAAACGGTTTGTCGCGAGACTGCCTTGATCCAGAGAGGTGCGTTTTGTTGCGCACCGGGGCGTTCGAAGGCTGGTTTCCATGGACGATTTGTTGCGTGAGTTTTTGACCGAGACCAATGAAAGTCTCGATGTCGTCGATAACGAACTGGTTCGATTCGAGCAGGATCCAAACAATACCAAGATCCTCGGTAACATTTTCCGCCTGGTCCATACCATCAAGGGGACCTGCGGCTTCATCGGACTTCCGCGTCTCGAAACGCTGGCACATGCCGCCGAGACGCTCATGGGGCAGTTTCGCGATGGCATGGCTGTCACCGCACCGGCGGTGACGCTGATCCTCAACACCATCGACCGGATTAAGGACATTCTTGCGCAGCTTGAAGTGACCGGTTCGGAGCCCGAGGGCGAGGATACCGATCTCATCGAGGCGCTGCACAAGGCAGCCGAGGGCGGCGAGGTCGAGGCGCCGCAGGCCGCGCAGCCGGAGCCCGCCGTCTCCGAAGGGTCCCTGGTGCATCAGGTTCTCGAGCGTCCGCTGCGCCCCGGCGAAGTGTCGCTCGATGAACTGGAACGGGCTTTCCGCGAGACCGAGGTCGAGGACGCCCCGGCGGCTGCCGAATCGGCACCGGCCTCCGCGCCCGCCGCGGCAGAGGCCAAGGCCCCCAAACCTGCCTCGGGCAAGCCGGGAGCTAAAAAGACTGCCGTGGAGCTCGACGTCGCCGAAGCCGACAAGGTCGCGAACCAGTCGATCCGCGTCAACGTCGATACGCTCGAACATCTGATGACCATGGTTTCGGAATTGGTGCTGACCCGCAACCAGCTCCTCGAAATCAGCCGTCGTCACGAGGACAACGAATTCAAGGTGCCGCTGCAGCGCCTGTCGAACGTCACCGCCGAGCTGCAGGAAGGCGTGATGAAGACGCGCATGCAGCCGATCGGCAACGCCTGGCAGAAGCTGCCGCGCATCGTGCGCGATCTGTCCGCCGAACTCGGCAAGCAGATCGAACTCGAAATGCACGGCGCCGATACCGAGCTCGACCGCCAGGTGCTTGATCTGATCAAGGACCCGCTGACCCATATGGTGCGCAACTCGGCCGACCACGGGCTCGAGACGACTGCGGAGCGCCTTCAGGCCGGCAAGCCGGAGCAGGGCACGATCCGCCTGTCCGCCTATCACGAGGGCGGCCACATCATCATCTGCGTCGCCGACAACGGCCGCGGCCTCGATACCGCGCGCATTCGCGCCAAGGCGTTGGCGAACGGCCTCGTGACCGAAGCCGAGCTCGACCACATGACCGAGGCGCAGATCCACAAGTTCGTGTTCGCGCCGGGCTTCTCGACCGCAGCCGCCGTGACCAGCGTGTCCGGCCGCGGCGTCGGCATGGACGTCGTGCGCAGCAACATCGATCAGATCGGCGGCACGATCGACGTCAAGTCGGTGCAGGGCGAGGGCACCAGCGTCACCATCAAGATTCCGCTGACGCTCGCCATCGTCTCGGCCCTGATCGTCGAATGCGCCGGCGACCGCTTCGCCATTCCGCAGCTTGCGGTGGTCGAACTGGTGCGCGCGCGGGCCAACTCCGAGCACCGCATCGAGCTGATCAAGGACACGCCGGTGCTGCGGCTGCGCAACAAGCTGCTGCCGCTGATCCATCTCAACCACCTGCTGAAGATCGACGATGGCCGCTCCGCCGATGTCGAGCACAACTTCATCGTGGTGATGCAGGTCGGCGCCCAGACCTTCGGCATCGTCGTCGGCGGCGTTTTCCATACCGAGGAAATCGTCATCAAGCCGATGTCGACCAAGCTGCGCCATATCGGCATGTTCTCGGGCAACACCATTCTCGGCGACGGCGCGGTGATCATGATCATCGATCCGAACGGCATCGCGCAGGCGATCGGCGCCTCGGTGCAGCAGAACGATCTTGGCGACCGCAACGATCTGCTGGCCGGTGCCGGCAACGAAACGCGGACTTCGCTGCTCGTCTTCCGCGCCGGGTCGGCGCAGCCCAAGGCGGTGCCGCTCGAGCTGGTGACGCGGCTGGAAGAACTGCCGGCGGACAAGATCGAGTTCTCCAACGGCCGCTATATGGTGCAGTACCGCGACCACCTCATGCCGCTGGTGCGGATGGAGGGCGTCGAGGTGCGGACCACCGGCACCCAGTCGGTTCTGGTGTTCACCGACGACAGCCGCTCGATGGGACTCGTCGTCGACGAGATCGTCGACATCGTCGAGGAACACCTGCACATCGAGGTCGCGCCCTCGATCGAGGGCACGCTCGGCTCGGCCATCATCAAGGGTCAGGCGACCGAGGTGATCGACGTCGGCCACTTCCTGCCGATGGCCTTTGCCGACTGGTTCAGCCGCAAGGAGATGCGCCCGTCCGCCTCCGCCCAGTCGGTGCTGCTGGTCGATGACTCCGCCTTCTTCCGCAACATGCTGTCGCCAGTGCTGAAGGCGGCGGGCTATCGCGTGTGCGTCGCCGCCGACGCCAAGGAAGGCCTCAACTATCTGCGCGGCGGCGAGCGGATCGACGTCATCCTCACCGATATCGAGATGCCGGACATGGACGGCTTTGCCTTTGCCGAAGCCATCCGCGCCGACCAGAAGCTCAAGACCATGCCGATCATCGCGCTGTCGTCGATGGTGTCGCCGGCGGCGATCGAGCGCGGCCGTCAGGCGGGCTTCCATGACTATGTCGCCAAGTTCGACCGGCCAGGCCTGATCGCCGCGCTGAAAGAACAGACCGCCGACAATGCCCGGGCTGCATAAGGAGCAATCCCGTGAACAACAAATCAGTGAGCGATGAGAGCCGAGTGACCGAATACGTGACTGCAATCATCGGCGATCAGCTGTTCGGCCTGCCGATCTCGCGCGTTCAGGACGTCTTCATGCCGGAGCGCCTGACCCGCGTGCCGCTGGCGTCCGACGATGTCGCCGGCGTGCTCAATCTGCGGGGCCGCATCGTCACCGCGATCGATATGCGCGCGCGCCTCGGGCTGCCGAAAACCGACTCGTCCCAGCGTGCGATGGCGATCGGCGTCGATCTGCGCGGCGAGTCGTATGGTTTGCTGATCGACTCGATCGGCGAAGTGTTGAAGCTTCACGACAGCGATCGCGAAATCAATCCGACCAATCTCGATCCGCGGCTCGCGCGGATGACGGCGGGTATTCACCGGCTCGACGGGCAGTTGCTGGTGGTGCTCGATGTCGATCGGGTTCTTGAAATTTCTCAGGACGCCATGGCGGCATAGCCGCCCGTGGCGTTCGGACTGGACTAACTGCGTTGATGAAGGAGCAGGAGCAGCCATGAAAACGTGCTTGATCGTCGATGATTCGAGCGTGATCCGAAAGGTCGCAAGGCGCATCCTGGAAGGGCTGGATTTCCGGATCATCGAGGCCGAGAACGGTGAAGAGGCCCTTGAAGCGTGCAAGAAGGAGCTGCCGGATGCGGTGCTCCTCGACTGGAACATGCCGGTGATGGACGGTTATGAATTCCTCCGCACCCTGCGCCGGATGCCGAATGGCGACATGCCCAAGGTGGTGTTCTGCACGACGGAAAACGATGTCGCCCACATCGCCCGTGCGCTGCATGCCGGCGCGAACGAATACATCATGAAGCCGTTCGACAAGGACATCGTGACCGCCAAATTCCATGAGGTTGGATTGCTCTGATCGGTTGGCTCGGCGGTCGTCGGCTTCAAGTTGAAGGTAGGTTCGTTTTGGTTGGTCCGTGTCGTGCGCGTTTCGGGAAACAAGAGCCGGCTTCCGAGCAGAAGTTCAAGGTTTCCCGAGGAGTCCTGAAGGAGTGGAGTGCGGTCAAACCCGTCGCTGTAATTGGACAACGATGCCGGCGTCGAATGTCTTGTGCCACTCTGCAGCGTGATCGGTAAGCCATGAACAGCGTCGTTGCGCCACCGCTCCCGCCACAGCAGGCGAACGCCATCCGGGTGATGGTGGTGGACGATTCCGCAGTCATCCGCGGCATGGTCTCGCGCTGGATCGAGGCGGAGCCGGATCTTTCGGTGGTGGCGTCCGTGCGCACCGGGCAGGATGCGGTCAACCAGCTCCTGCGCGCCAATCCTGACGTCGTGGTGCTCGATATCGAGATGCCGGACATGGACGGCATCACCGCGCTTCCGCTGCTGCTTGCGAAGAAGCCCGAGCTCGTCGTGATCATGGCCTCGACGCTGACGCGGCGGAACGCGGAAATCAGCTTCAAGGCGCTGGCGCTCGGCGCCTCCGACTACATTCCGAAGCCGGAAAGCACGCGCGACAACAGCACCGTCGATCTTTTCAAGAATGAGCTGGTGACTAAGATCCGCTCATTCGTCGCGCGCAAGCGCCGCTTCGGGCGCCGCGAACCGGCCGCGCCGGTTGCCGGGCCCGTCCCGGCGGCGATCCGCGAAGTACCGGCTGGCGGACGCCGGCCCCTGCAACTGCGGCCGTTCAGCACCTGCGTTCCGCGCGTCTTGCTGATCGGCTCGTCGACGGGCGGCCCGCAGGCGCTGCTCTCCACCGTCGCGGAGCTGGGCGCAGTGATTGATCGCGCGCCCGTGCTGATCACCCAGCACATGCCGCCGATGTTTACGACCATTCTTGCCGAGCACCTCACCCGCGCCAGTCGCCGCCCCGCACTCGAGGGTGTCGACGGCGAGGTCGTGAAGCCCGGCCGGATTTATCTCGCACCAGGCAAGTATCATATGCGCGTCGAACGCCGAGGGGTGGAGACCGTCATCAAGCTCGATGACGGTCCGCCAGTGAATTTTTGCAAGCCGGCGGTGGACCCGCTGTTTGATTCAGCGGCACAGGTCTGGCAGGCCGGTTGTCTGGGCGTCGTCCTCACGGGGATGGGGGCGGACGGAATGCGCGGCGGCCGCACCATCGTCGCGGCCGGCGGCAGCATCATTGCGCAGGACGAAGCGACCAGCGTGGTCTGGGGAATGCCCGGCGCGGTGGCGCAGGACGGGCTGTGTTCGGCCATTCTGCCGCTCGATCAGGTTGGGCCGCGCGTCAGCCGGCTATTTGCAGGAGACCGTGCGTGACGCCTCACGATTACGATTTCCTGCGCCGCTTTCTTAAAGATCGTTCCGGCCTCGATCTCTCCGACGACAAGCAGTATCTTATTGAAAGCCGACTTATCCCGATCGCGCGCAAAGCCGGCCTTGATGGGCTCAGCGGCCTTGTCGAGGCTCTCCGTCAGGGACAGGACGCGCTTTCGGTCAGCGTCGTCGAGGCGATGACGACGAACGAGACGTTTTTCTTCCGGGACAAGGTGCCGTTCGAGCAGTTCCGCGAATTCATCATCCCCGACCTCATGAAGAAGGCCGCCAGCCGCAAATCGCTGCGGATCTGGTGTACCGCCAGTTCGACCGGGCAGGAGCCTTATTCGCTGGCGATCTGCCTGAAGGAGATGGGGCCGATCCTCGCCGGCTGGCGGATCGAAATTCTTGCGACCGACCTGTCCGTGGGCGTGCTGGAAAAGGCCAAGTCGGGCATCTATACCCAGTTCGAGGTCCAGCGCGGCCTGCCGATTCAGATGCTGGTCAAATACTTCAAGCAGATCGGCGACCTCTGGCAGATCAACCCGGAGATCCGGGCCATGGTGCAGCATCGCCAGCTCAACCTGCTGCACGACATCTCGCATCTCGGCATGTTCGACCTGATCTTCTGTCGCAACGTGCTGATCTATTTCGACCAGGCGACCAAGATTCAGACCCTCAAGCGGCTCGCGGCGGCGCTGAACGAGGACGGGATTCTGGCGCTCGGCGCGGCCGAGACCGTGATCGGCCTCAGCGATGTGTTTCGTCCCTGCTCCGACCGGCGCGGGCTGTATCTGCCGAACCGTGCGTCATCCGCGCCGTCGTCAGGATTTTCGTCGCTGCCGCCGGTGCGCGGCCTCGCGCGCTGAGAAAAACCGTCAGCGTCTTCCGCCGGCGCCACCGCATCGGGCCTGCGCAACGGCTTTGCTGCATACGCACCAAAAAAGAACGGCCCCGATCCGATCGGGGCCGTTCTTGTTTGAACGCGATATGCCGCGGGTTTACGCGGGGATCCGGACTTCCTCGTCCTGCGGCTCGCGCAGCACGTAGCCGCGGCCCCAGACGGTCTCGATGAAGTTGCGGCCTTCCGAGGCATTCGCCAGCTTTTTGCGCAGCTTGCAGATGAAGACGTCGATGATCTTCAGCTCGGGCTCGTCCATGCCGCCGTAAAGGTGGTTGAGGAACATTTCCTTGGTCAGGGTGGTACCCTTGCGGAGCGAGAGCAGCTCCAGCATCTGGTATTCCTTGCCCGTCAGGTGAACGCGCTGGCCCGACACTTCCACCGTCTTGGTGTCGAGATTGACCACGAGGTCGCCGGTCTGGATGACCGACTGCGCATGGCCCTTCGAGCGCCGCACGATGGCGTGAATCCGCGCGACCAGTTCGTCCTTGTGGAACGGCTTGGTCATGTAGTCGTCGGCGCCGACGCCGAGACCTTTCACCTTGTCCTCAATGCCGGCGAGGCCGGACAGGATCAGGATCGGAGTCTTGACCTTGGACAGCCGAAGCGCCTTGAGCACCTCGTAGCCGGACATGTCCGGCAGGTTCAGGTCAAGCAGAATGATGTCGTAGTCGTAGAGCTTGCCGAGATCGACGCCCTCTTCTCCGAGATCCGTCGTGTAGACGTTGAAGCTCTCGGATTTGAGCATCAGCTCAATCGACTGCGCAGTGGCGCTGTCATCTTCAATCAACAATACGCGCATGCCAGTCCCCTCTAGCCGCCGCCACGGGCGTCAGGCCGGCCGCTTGTTGGCGGCACTGGAACGCCTTTGAACAACTGATTCGGATCCTGACGACATATGGTTAACAAAATCTGATTCCCGTCTGCAAGCTTCGCGATGTCAAAAATGATCGAATCGCCCTAAGATTATGCATTGAGGCAGTTTTCGTTGCCCGCCGCCGTTCAAGTTCCGCGTTAAGAGTTAGTCCCAGCGGACTCTCGTGAATTTCCCTTGTCGTTTCTTCGGGTATGCACGCTCAGTCACCAAAGACAGTGACGCAATGATTAACGATGCGGGTAAACACGAGGTTAAGACGATTAATACACGGTGGGGAAATGTAAGGTATTCGCGATGAGGGCGCTCGCAGACCAGATCAGCGATCTCGACGGCGTAAACATCTATGGCCGGGTGGTCGGCGTTCGCGGCCTCATGGTCGAGGTCGTCGGGCCGATCCATGCGATGTCGGTTGGCGCGCGCATCGTCATCGAGACCGGCGACCGCCGCGGCATCCCTTGCGAGGTCATCGGCTTTACCGGCGACAACGCGGTGGTGATGCCGTTCGGCTCGCTCGACGGCGTGCGCCGCGGCTGCCGCGCCATCATCGCCAATTCCGCCGGACAGGTGCGTCCGTCGCCGGCCTGGCTCGGCCGCGTGCTCAACGCGATGGGCGAGCCGATCGACGGCAAGGGGCCGCTGCCGGCCGGCCCTTCGCCGGTGTCGTTCCGTAATGCGCCGCCGCCGGCCCATGGCCGCAAGCGGGTCGGCGAGCCGCTCGATCTCGGCGTGCGCGCGCTCAACACCTTTCTCACCTGCTGCCGCGGCCAGCGCATGGGCATTTTCGCCGGTTCCGGCGTCGGCAAGTCGGTGCTGCTGTCGATGCTGGCGCGCAACGTCGATGCCGACGTCTCGGTGATCGGCCTCGTCGGCGAGCGCGGCCGCGAAGTGCAGGAGTTCTTGCAGGACGACCTTGGCGAGGAGGGTCTCGCGCGCTCAGTCGTCGTGGTCGCGACCTCCGACGAGCCGGCCCTGATGCGGCGCCAGGCGGCCTATCTCACCATGGCCATCGCCGAGTATTTCCGCGACGAATCCAAGGACGTCCTTGTCCTGATGGATTCGGTGACGCGCTTTGCCATGGCCCAGCGCGAGATCGGCCTGTCGGTGGGCGAGCCGCCGACCGCCAAGGGCTATACGCCGACGGTGTTCACGGAATTGCCGAAGTTGCTCGAGCGCGCCGGTCCCGGCCTCGGCGACGGCACCATCACCGGGCTGTTCACGGTGCTCGTCGACGGCGACGATCACAACGAGCCGGTCGCCGACGCGGTGCGCGGTATTTTGGACGGTCATATCGTGATGGAGCGCGGCATCGCCGAGCGCGGCCGCTACCCGGCGATCAACATCCTCAAATCGGTGTCGCGAACGATGCCGAAATCCGCCAACCCGGACTACCTGCCGACGATCATGCAGGCGCGGCGGATCATGGCGACCTACTCGGATATGGAGGAGTTGATCCGCCTCGGCGCCTACCGCGCCGGCTCCAGCCCCGAGGTCGATGAGGCGATCCGGCTGAACGGTCCGTTCGAGCAATTCCTCAAGCAGGGCAAGGGCGAGTCGACGCCGCTGCTGGCGGGCTACGAGCAACTCGCGCAAATCCTAGGAACTTTGGCAACGGAAAGCTAACTTTGTCGAGTCATCATCGCCCCGAATTGAATGGCGGATGCTGGCTGGCCTTGTTGCGGCGCCGGCGTAGTCCCGTATCCGTTTGGGACTTCTGGGGAGTTAGTCGATGAAGTCACGTGAGACGCTGATCCGATTGAAAAAATTCCAGGTCGACGAGAAGCGGCGACGGGTTGTTCAGATCGAGAGCATGATTGCCGACTTCCAGCGCATGTCGGTCGAGCTGGAGCGCGAGATCCAGGTGGAGCAGGAGCGGGCCGGGATCGACGATCCGGCGCACTTCGCCTATCCGACCTACGCCAAGGCTGCGATCCAGCGCCGCGAAAACCTGCTGCGTTCGGCGGACGAGCTGTCGGTTCAGCTCGACGACGCCAAGGGCCAGCTCTCCGAAGCCTTCGACGAACTGAAAAAGGTCGAGCTGCTCGACGAACGCGACCAGGCGCGCGAACGCGCCGAAGACAACGCGCGCGAACAGAGCGAACTCGACGGCATCGGCCTGCTGCGCGCCCGCATCGGCGCCGTGGCCTGACACCTTGCGGGGCGCTGACGCAGCGTCCCCGTCACCGCAGCCCCACATTCTTGCTTTGGCCGAGGTCCGCGAATTCGCGCGCGGGTGGCGTATGCTTTTTCACGCGCACGCCGCACGCGCAGCTAACTTTTGCGCGCAAGGGATTCTTGCCCGTGCCAACGGGCAAAAAAAACGCCCGTGGGGAGCGGGCGTTTTTCTGAGTCAACTTTGGGGGTCGTTGGTATTCCAGTTGGTCTTCCGATTATCCACGTCGCGACTGGTGGGGGGCTGAGGCCAAGAAGCAACGTGAATTCCTTCACTCGTCCCGATAACGTCAGCGAACGGCGCTCGTTCCACTGTTGGTGACGAGAATTGTCCTCTGGGCTTTCACGACCGGCGTCGTCACGCGCGCGGTCTGATAACCGTCTTCCGAATTGACACGCGCAGTAATTCCCACGCACACCACCGCAATTGCCGCAACGAGCGCAACCACCACAATCTTCAGGTGGGTCATACGATCCGCACTGTAAATTGAATGGTTCATTACGCCCTCCAGTCACACCACTCGCGTCTCGATGCGGGGAAATTATTTGCTGTCTGTCTTCCGTTCGTCTCTGGTCCTGTCTGTACCGTTGGTCACCAGACATAGTCATTCGGTTCAGCCAGAGAACAGCCCAACGCGCTGAGACGTTCCTGTTCTGGCATCACAACTTGGTGAAAAAATTTTTGGCGCCGGGCAGGAACCCGACGCCCAATCTACGAGCGCATGGAAAAGGAAGATGTTGCAGCAGCTTAAATGCTACCGACGGTTTTCAACCGGGCGCGGGGATGAATCTCGGCCTGCGACAAAACGCTTGTCTGTGGCCGAAAGCGCTCAGTAAGGGATCGCACGAACGGCCGGATCGCCGCCGAGGTGACCAGCACCGGGGCTTCGCCCTCGCGGGCTGCCTGCTCGAACCGTTCGCGCACGAGGTTCATGAATTCGGAGAGCTGGGTCGGCGCCATCGCCAGGCTGCGGTCCTCGCCTTGACCGATGATCGATTCGGCGAAGGCCTGCTCCCACTTCGCCGATAGCGCGATCAGCGGCAGGTAGCCGTTGAGCGAGGTGTTTTGCGCGCAGATCTGGCGGGCGAGGCGGGCGCGGACATGCTCGACCAGCACGGCCGGGTTGCGCGAGAAGGCGAGCGCATCCGAGATGCCTTCCAGAATGGTGGAGAGGTCGCGAATCGAGATCCGTTCGGCCAGCAAGAGTTGCAGCACGCGCTGGATGCCCGAGACGGTGATCTGGTTCGGGACGATATCCTTGACGAGCTCGCCCTGATCCTTCGGCAGCTCCCTGAGCAGTTTCTGCACTTCGCCATAAGACAACAGTTCGGACATGTTGCCCTTGAGCAGCTCGGTGAGGTGCGTGGAGAGCACGGTGGTGGCGTCAACCACGGTGTAGCCCTTGAGCGAGGCCTCTTCCTTGAGCGCGGCGTCGATCCAGGTCGCCGGCAGGCCGAAGGTCGGCTCGATCGTGTTGACGCCCGGCATCTGGATCTGATCGCCGGAGGGGTCCATCACCATGTACTGGTTGGGCCAGACGCGGCCGGTGCCGGCGTCGACTTCCTTGATCTTGATGACGTAGGTGTTGGCCTCGATCTGCACGTTGTCGAGGATGCGGACCGCCGGCATCACAAAGCCCATCTCGATGGCGAGCGAGCGACGCAGCGCCTTGATCTGCTCGGTCAGGCGGTCGGTGCCGTCCGGGCCGTTGACCAGCGGCAGCAGCGCGTAGCCGAGCTCGATCTTGAGGTCGTCGATCTTCAGCGCCGAGGAGATCGGCTCCTCCGCCGCCGCGGCCTGGGCCGCCGCCGTCGCGGCAGGCGCAGCAGCTTCGGCTTCCTCGACCGCCGCGGCGGCGTTGTTGCGGCGGCGCGCGTACCAGGCGAGGGTGCCGGCGCCGCCGGCGAGCGCGAGGAACGGCAGCATCGGGATGCCGGGGATCAGCGACAGCACCACCATCACCGCCGAGGACATGCCGAGCGCCTGCGGATAGCCGGAGAGCTGCTTCACCAGCGCCTTGTCGGCGGCGCCGGTGACGCCGGCCTTGGAGACCAAGAGGCCTGCGGCGGTGGAGACGATGAGGGCGGGTACCTGGGTGACGAGGCCGTCGCCGACGGTGAGCAGGGTGTAGGTGTGCGCCGCTTCGGCGAAGGTCAGGCCCTGCTGGGCGATGCCGATGACCATGCCGCCGATGACGTTGATGAACACCACCAGGAGGCCGGCGACGGCATCGCCGCGAACGAACTTCGAGGCGCCGTCCATGGCGCCGAAGAAGCCGCTTTCGTCCTCGAGATCCTTGCGGCGCTGGCGCGCACTCTTTTCATCGATCAGGCCAGCGGAGAGGTCGGCGTCGATGGCCATCTGCTTGCCGGGCATCGAATCGAGGTGGAAGCGCGCGGCGACTTCCGCGATGCGGCCCGAACCCTTGGTGATGACCACGAAGTTCACGATGACGAGGATCGTGAACACGATGATGCCGATGACGAAATTGCCGCCCATGACAAAGTTGCCAAAGGCTTCGATGACGTGGCCGGCGGCGCTGGTGCCCTTGTGGCCCTCGGACAGGATCAGGCGGGTCGAGGCGAGGTTGAGCGCCAGCCGCAGCATCGTGGCGATCAGGAGCACCGTGGGGAACGACGAGAATTCCAGCGGCGCCTGAATGAACAGCGCGGTCATCAGGATCAAGATCGAGACGATGATCGAGATCGCAAAGAAAATGTCGAGGGCGAGCGGCGGCAGCGGCAGGATCAGGATCACCAGAATGGTGAGCACGCCCATCGCGAGCGCGAGGTCGCCGCGCCTCAGCCAGGCCAGAATGTCGCCGATGCCGACGCCATTGGTGCCTCCGGAACCGGTGCTCTTGCCTGCCGTGACGTCTGACATCTTCGCCTTATCCCCACGCGCGCGCCGGTCACGACCGCCGATGGTTGCCGAGGCAGCCACGGGGCTGCCGACCGAAAAGTGATTCACCGCGCTGGTATCCACAGGCGTTCCCGCTCATGCAGTCCGACAAACGACGTCACTCGGCAAAATTTGCCCGGTGCATGGTTAGCAAATGGTTAATTTCGGTAAACGAACGGCCGGGGTGGCGCAGGGATGGATAAAAATTCTCGCATAGCGGCCATTCGCAGAATGACTTGACCGCGGCGTGCGGGCCGCCGAAGCTGCGTTCGTGTCGGCCATGGTCCAATCAGCATCCGAACCGGTTCAGTTCACCCCTGATTCCCCTCAGGCATGGGTGCGGCTCGGGCTTGCCCTCCTGATCGGCACGATCGGCAGCGTCGGCATGTGGTCGGTGGTCGTCGCGCTGCCGGCGGTGCAGGCCGACTTCGGCGCCAGCCGTGCCGGCGCCTCGCTTGCCTTCACCGCCGTGATGCTGGGTTTTGGCAGCGGCGGCGTGCTGACCGGGCGGCTGTGCGACCGGTTCGGCATCGTCACCGCCATCGCGCTGGGGACGGTCGCGATCGCGGTCGGCTATGTCGCCGCCGGGCTGTCGCCGGGCCTGTGGTATTTCGTTGCCGCGCATTTCATCATCGGGTTCGGCTCCTCGGCGACGTTTGCGCCGCTGATGGCGGAGGCGTCGCACTGGTTCGACCGCCACCGCGGCATCGCGGTGACGGTGGCCGCCAGCGGCAACTATTTTGGCGGCGCGCTGTGGCCGCCGCTGGTCAACTGGGGCATCGAGGGGGTCGGCTGGCAGACCACCCATATCGTGATCGGGCTGGTGAGCGCGGCGGCGATGGCGGCGGTGCTGCTCGTGCTCTACCGCCGCATGGGCGGCGAGGCCCGCACCAATTTTGAAAACATGGCGCCGCCGCGGGTGTCGCTGCCGATCAGCAACAACGCCCTCACGGCACTCCTCGGTCTTGCCTCGATTGCCTGCTGCGTCGCGATGGCGATGCCGCAGGTCCACATCGTCGCCTATTGCGGCGATCTCGGCTACGGCGCGGCGCGCGGCGCCGAGATGCTGTCGCTGATGCTCGGCTTCGGCATCATCAGCCGAATCGGCTCCGGCTACCTCGCCGACCGGATCGGCGGACTGCGGACGCTCTTGGTCGGCTCGCTGCTCCAGGGCCTCGCCCTGGTGTTCTACCTGATGTTCAATAGCCTTGTGTCGCTCTACGTGATTTCCGCGATGTTCGGCCTGTTTCAGGGCGGCATCGTGCCGAGCTACGCGATCATCGTGCGCGAGGTGATGCCCGCCCGCGAGGCGGCAACCCGGGTTGGCACGGTGATCTTTGCCTCGGTGATCGGGATGTCGCTGGGCGGCTGGCTGTCCGGGGTGATTTTTGACGCGACCGGCTCCTATGCCGCGGCCTTCGTCAACGGCATCGCCTGGAACCTGTTCAACGTCGCCATCGTGGTGATGTTGCTGCTGCGCGCCCGCCGCAAGCCGGCGATGGCCTGATCGCTCTGCGGTTTTATTGGAGGCGCATGACGCGGCGCATTCGGATGCGGCTCGGCGCTTCGGACACAGTCGTCGCACAGGCCGATTGCCGTCCCGCCGCGGTCATTGTATGGGGTGTGCTGCCGAAGCAAGGCAAGTGGGGCCTGTAGCTCAATGGTTAGAGCCGACCGCTCATAACGGTCTGGTTGCAGGTTCGAGTCCTGCCGGGCCCACCACAGGCTAAGTCATCATTGGCCGCCGCCGCCTGTGCCGACACATTGAGAGCGAGTCGATTGCCGCCTGATTTGATCGCCTTGGCGGGTCGGCTAGATTCGATTGATCTATTTAGTGTTTGACCCTTCTGCCGGATATCGCTCACAGGAGCCGTGGAAGAGGTCGTTTTTCGGTAAGCGGACATTGAATGTCGGCATCGCGTCAGATCGACGCCGTGAGTGGCCCAATCCCTCCCAAATCCCAGACGATCATCGCGTAACTGACGTTGGGGCAATCGGCACGAAGACGTATGTCTTTCGCAGGCGAATGGCCACTTCGCGCCGCGACCGGTCTTTAGGACAGGCGCCACAGTTCTATAAGAGCCAGTCTGCCGGCTGATCGCCAATCTCCTAGCGATTGCCGAAGCACCCATTCTTGTCGCACGACCAACGCGCAGACGCACGGCGTGCCTCCATGGACAGCGCCTCGAACGTGAGGCGGAGCCGTCTCCAGATCCCGATCGGTGAGCTTGATCCCTATAGGTCGCCCGGACTTGGCTCTGATCTACGGGCACCGTCTCCTTCATCTTTCCCGCTCCACTGCAGCGAGGGGCGGCGCGACCGACTCCAGCGGGCGGCGCTCAGCCGCCACGCCGAAGCGCCATGCAATCGTCGCGGCTGCGATCATCAGCGCGGCGCCGACAAGATAGCCCGCGAACACGCTGCTCCGCGAGCCGGTGTCGATCAGCGCGGCAAAAAAGGCCGGCGCTGCGACGCCGCCCACCGCGGTCCCGATCGCATAGAACACAGCTATCGCGAGCGCCCGCACCTCAAGCGGAAAGTTCTCGCTAACGGTGAGGTAGGCCGCGCTTGCCGCGGGCGACGCAAAGAAGAAAATCACCATCCACACCATCGTCTGGGTCTGCGCATTCAGCATCCCGGCGGCGAACATGTAACCTGACAGCGCAAGCAGTATCCCGGAGATGCCATAGGTGAGCGTAATCATGGTGCGGCGTCCGATGCTGTCAAACAAGCGGCCGAGCAATAACGGCCCAAGGAAATTTCCTGCCGCGAAAGGCAGAATGTACCAGCCGATCGCCTCCGACGGGATCCCGAAGAAATCGCCGAGCACCAGTGCATAGGTAAAGAAGATCGCGTTGTAGAAGAAGGCCTGCGCCGCCATCAGAGAGAGGCCGACCAGCGAACGCTGGCGATAGACCCGAAACAGCACATGCGCCACCTCACGCAGCGGCGTGTGATGCCGCATCTGCAGCCTGATCCTGGGCAGGATATAGGGATGCCCTTCGTCGTGGGCCGCGGTGCCACGCTCGATCTCGGCGACGACCCTTTCAGCCCGTTCCGGATATCCATGGATCATCAGCCAGCGCGGACTTTCGGGGATCCAGAACCGCAGGACGAAAACGACGAGACCCAGCGCGGCGCCGACGAAGAAAGCCACGCGCCATCCGAGATCCTGTGCGAACAACGCGGGATCCAGGAACACAATGGCGCTGACAGCGCCGATCGCCGCGCCGATCCAAAAGCTGCCATTGATCACGAGGTCGGTGAAACCGCGATAGCGCGCCGGAACGAGCTCCTGAATCGTCGAATTGATCGCCGTGTACTCTCCGCCAATCCCGGCACCCGTAAGGAGTCGAAACAGCGCGTAGCTCCAAAGATTCCACGACAGCGCCGTCGCAGCCGTGGATGCCAGATAAAGCGCAAGCGTGATGAAGAACAGCTTCTTTCGACCGATCCGATCGGTAAGCCAGCCGAACGCAAGAGCCCCCGCCACCGCGCCGGCCAGATAGGCGCTGTTGGCGATGCCAATGTCGAGATTGCCGAATGCGAGCGTCGGGCTCTTCTTGAGCGCACCTGCAAGGGCGCCGGCCAATGTCACTTCGAGCCCGTCGAGAATCCAAGTGATGCCGAGCGCGGTCACGACGCGGGTGTGAAACCACCCCCAGGCGAGGCGATCGAGCCGCGAAGGAATATCGGTCTCGATGACGCCAAACGAATTCTGTGCGAGGGGCTTCGAAGCCAGCACGACGGAACCAAAATCCTGAATTTGTCGGCCGCGGCCGGGGCATACAGCATCGAATGCGCGGACCATGCTGCCCAATGCGCGGACAATGCTGCCCGCGGCTCTCGATCGTCAACGCCATCGCAGACCCGGAGTTCCCTCGGTCGCCAAGGAACGATCGGCTGCCGCGCGATGTTGTCCGGGTTTCATCGAAAGACCACGGACAATGACACGTCAAAGCGCAACAGGCGGGCGAAACATTCGCAACGCGACCAAAAGCGGGACGTCCCATCAGGCGCCAAGCAGGCACTCGCGCCGAAAAACCACGTCATCGGGGAAGAAGACAATGGACGGACCCAGCGGATCGCGGTGGTCGCAGCGGGTCACGCGCGAAAGCAACGCGCTGGACCTGACGCGTGGAGTGTTCACGCTGAAAGATCCGAAGCGCATAGCATCACTGAAACGCTCCGCCGAGCGAAGCTCCCGCCGCAAGGCCGGAGCATTCCGCTCGGCGTTATCGATGCTGACGTTTTACATCAATCGCGCGGGCAAGACGCTGCCGGAAACACAGCGCGCGCGGCTGGAAAGGGCGAAGGACGAACTGAGAAAGCTATTCCATCGCGCCTGACGCCACGGGGTTAATTCCGCGATTCTTCGAACTTGATCAGGCGCCCGTCGCCTTGCGCTTCTCCCGATCGGGTTGGCGGAAAGGTGCGCAGGCGCCTGCCAATGGCATTTGCAATCGCAGTGGCATGGGGTTGCCTGGCAGCCTCTGCGAGTGCCAACGTGCGAGGCCGGCCGACGGGCCGCGGCTGCACGCAACCCGCGGCCCTATATTTTCGAGAGATCAGCTTGCGACCGCGATCCGTTTGTCGAAGTCATTGGGCACTTCGATATCGACTTCAAGCGTCGACACGCTTTTGCCCCTGTCCATCCGAACGATGACCTTTTCCGGATCGAGCGCGACGTGTCGTGAGACCACGGCAAGAATTTCTTCCCGCAGAATCCCCAGAAGGTCTGCCTGGCCGCGCTGGCCGCGTTCATGCGCCAAAAGAATTTGCAGCCTTTCCCGGGCCACCGGTGCAGAACTGGTGCGGCGGCTGAACATCCGCAAAATGTTGATGCTCATGCCGCTCTCCGTCCAAGCAACCTCTCGAAAAAGCGCTTGCGTTCCACCGGCACCGTCATGGCGATCGTCTCGCCATTCAGCCGCCGGGCCGCGTCGTTGTAGGCTCGGGCTGAGGCGCACGCCGCGTCGTTCAGCGTGACCGGGGCGCCGACGTTTGATGCCCGCAGGATGTCCTGGCTTTCGGGAATAATTCCCAGTAGCGGAGTGGCAAGGATTTCGAGAATGTCATCGATGCTGAGCATCTCTCCCCGTGCCGCACGCGCCGGATCGTAGCGGGTGATCAGCACGTGCTTCTTCACCTCCTCGCCTTGCTCCGCTTTCACAGTCTTGGAATCGAGCATGCCGATGATGCGATCGGAGTCTCGGACAGACGAGACTTCGGGATTGGTGACGATGATCGCCTCGTCGGCATAGCGCATCGCAAGGGTCGCGCCCCGCTCAATGCCTGCCGGGCTGTCGCAAAGGATCCAATCGAACTTGCTGCGCAGTTCGTCGATGATCTGCCGGACACCCTCATCCGTCAGGGCGTCCTTGTCTCTGGTCTGCGACGCGGGAAGCAGCCACAGATTTTCGAGGCGCTTGTCACGGATAAGCGCCTGCGAGAGCTTTGCGACGCCCTGCGCCACGTTGATGAGGTCGAATACGACGCGCCGTTCCGCCCCCATGATGAGGTCGAGATTGCGCAGGCCGACGTCGAAATCGACGACGACGACTTTGTCTCCATTCTGCGCGAGCGCTGCACCAAGCGCGGCCGTGGACGTTGTTTTTCCGACGCCGCCCTTGCCTGACGTCACGACCAAGACTTTGGCCATTCTTATCTCCTTCGCCTGTTAAATTAGCGGCGTAATTTTCATCGTTTCGCCGTCGAGCCACGCCTGAGCGGGCCGACTGCGCAGCGTTTGGTCTATGTCTTCTGCAGTCTGGTAGTAGCCGTCGATGGCCAGAAGTTCGGCCTCGATCCTCTGGCAGTAGATCCGCGCAGCCTGGTTGCCGTTGATGCCAGCCATCGCGCGGCCGCGCAGCGTGCCGTAAACGTGGATGGAGCCTCCCGCAACGATTTCCGCCCCCGAACTGACCGAGCCCAGCACGGTCACGTCGCCTTCCGTGAACACGATGCACTGCCCCGAGCGCACCGGGCTTTCAAGCAGGAGCGAGGTCGCCGGCGGCGCTTTGGGCTCGGTTTCCTTCTTGACTTCCGCCTTCTTCGGCTCGCTCTGTTCAATCATGCAATGACGCCCGCCGGTCAGTAACGGCGGCAAACTTGCATCCAACAGAGATGAGTCGACGCCCTCGATACCGAGAACACGGATGTTCCGATTCTCAAGGCTTGAGACGAGATGCGCGATGCCGTGGCCGCTGAGTTTGACCGCGGAAAGATCCAGCACGATCGGACGGCCGACGAAAAATCCGGGCGAGCGGGCAAGCGTTGCATCGATTCCCTCGAGCCAATTGACAATCGGCATGACCGGGGAGAACACAAACGCGACATAGGACCGACCACGGAGACGCACCAATTGGCGTTGTGGGTCCACCTTTGAATCCATGATGATTGCCGACTCTCTATTTCGTATTGGTTAATTTAAATGAAGGGAGTTGGTTAACGAATGGTTAACAACGTTAACCTTTCGGTTACGGATTCCGGCACACTGGGTCGCCATCGGCGACTCAATGACAGCCCAATAATCAAGGATCTTCGCGCTGCGATTGCTGCTGCAGACACCGGCAACCTGTCGGCAAGTCACTCCCGGTTCGTTGTAGCAATTTGGGACAAGTCGCAGGCCGTGCCGGGGACACGCAGCCGGTGAGATTAACGCCGAGCGGCATACGCCATGAGGCGAAGCATCGCTATGAGGTCGCCGCGATGCTGCTCCCGAGAATTGAGGCCTTCTCGCTTGCTAGTTGCCGGCTTCAAGAACGCGCGCGAGGCTGGTGGCCGAATTTGCTGTAACGTGGGTAACCACCGCCTCCATCTGGCTGCGAATCCACCGATGCTTCGGGTCGCGCTGGTAGCGCTGATGCCAGACCATGAACATGGGCAAATCAACGGTAGCGCGCGCCCGGCTCGGCAAGGCAATGGGAGCGTAGGCAAAGTCTCGCATCAGATCGTGCGCGAGCAGAGACGGCATGCTGGCCAGCAACTCTGATCCCCGCAGGAAGGCCGGAACGCCGCTGAAGTTCGGTACGGAAACGCTGATGTTGCGCTGCTGCCCCAGCGCGGCGAGCCTGCGATCAAAATCCAGTCGCTCGTTGTCGGTATACACCACGGTAATGTGCCGGGCGGTCTGATAGTCGCTGCGTGTGACCGGCGCCGAACGGATCTTGGCATCGTAATAACAGACGTATTTGTCGCGAAGTAAGCGTTTCTGGACGATGTCCGTCCCCTCCGGCGGCAGAGGCGTTATCAGAAGATCGCAGCGGTTCTCGCGCAGCATGGTCGGCGACGGCGATTGCGAGGGGATGATCCGCAGGGTGAAGCGCTTTACCTGTGACGCCACCCGCCGATAGAAGTGCGGAAGAAGAAGGTCGCGCTGAAAATCATTCGCGGCGATGGTCAGGGACAGGTCCGCGGTGGCCGGCTCGAACGTTGCGCCGCTGGTGAACATGCGCATTTCGTCGATCAGCGCCCGCGCCTGCGGCGCCAGCGTCTTGGCGTGAGCCGTAGCGATGATGCCCCGGCCGGATTTCACGAACAGCGGGTCACCTGCAATTTGCCGCAGCTTTTTCAGCCCGTGGCTGACGGCCGATTGCGTCAGCTCGAGCCGGGCTGCAGCCGCAGTGACCGAGCCTTCCTCCAGCACCGCGAGGAAGAGCTCCAGGGAATGGCCGTCAAGACTTAAATGATCGATTTCATTCATGGAATTCATTATAACCCGCCCATTTATTTTGAGAATGACTTTGATGCAGGGTGTGCGCGATAACCCAGCGCCGCCATGGCGCGACGGAGGAGGCCGCGCCGATGACCACCCAGATCTCTCGCAGCGATGTCGTGCAGGATGCGGTCCGACTCAATCGGCCAGATCCGTTGAGGCCGCCTTTCGCGCACGGCGGCTTCTTTCAGCGTGACTACTCCATCCACCCGCCGGCTTATGCGCCGGACTACAAGTCATCGGTGTTGCGCTCGCCTCGCAATGCGCTGCTGTCGCTTGAGAACTCGACCTCCGAGATCACCGGCCCGGTGTTCGGCCACAACGATATCGGCCCGCTCGACAATGACCTGATCCGCAACTACGCCAAGGACGGCGATCCGATCGGTGAGCGCATCGTTGTGCATGGTCGGGTGCTTGACGAGACCGGACGCGGCGTTCCCCATACGCTGGTGGAATTCTGGCAGGCCAATGCCGGCGGTCGCTACCGCCACAAGAAGGACACCTATCTTGCGCCTATCGACCCCAATTTCGGAGGATGCGGCCGCACGCTGACCGACGCGGACGGATACTACCACTTCCGTACGGTCAAGCCGGGTCCCTATCCGTGGCGCAACTTCGTCAACAGCTGGCGGCCCGCCCATATTCATTTTTCGATCTTCGGCTCCGGCTTCGCGCAGCGGTTGATCACGCAAATGTACTTTGAGGGCGATCCGCTGATTTCGGTCTGCCCAATTCTCCGCGCGGTGCCGGATACCGATGCATTGGGCCGTCTTGTCGCGCCGCTCGATCTCAACGCATCGACACCGTTCGACTCGCTGACCTACCGCTTCGACATCGTGCTGCGTGGACAGCGTTCGACCTATTTCGAGAACCGACCCGAAGGGAACTGAATCATGGTCCAGTCGCTCTCCTATCTCAAGGAAACCGCGTCGCAAACGGCGGGGCCCTATGTCCACATCGGGTTGATCCCTGCGATGGCGGGGTTCGATATTTTCGAGAAGAACTTCTCCAACGTTATGGTGGGGCCGAATACCAAGGGCCAGCGCATTATCCTTGAGGGGCGCGTGATCGATGGTGGCGGCGCGCCGCTGCGCGATGTGCTGCTCGAAATCTGGCAGGCCAATGCAGCAGGCCGCTACAATCATCCTGCGGATACGTCGTCCGGCGAACTCGACCCTGATTTCAGGGGCTGGGGGCGCGCAGGATCGGATTTCGACAGCGGGCTGATCACCTTCCAGACCATCAAGCCGGGTGCCACTTTCGACAAGGCGGGGCGGAGATGCGCGCCGCATGTCAATCTCTGGATTGTCGCGCGCGGCATCAATATTGGTTTGAATACGCGGATTTACTTCTCGGATGAAGCCGCCGCGAATGCAGCCGATCCTGTGCTCAATCTGATCGATCAGCCCGCGCGGCGGCAATCCCTGATCGCCGAGCGCGGCGAGCGTGGAGGTCAGATCGTGTATTCCTTCACGATCAACCTGCAGGGGGAAAACGAAACGGTATTTTTCGACGTTTGATTGTGCGGATTGGCGCGTCTTCCGGTCTGTAAAACCCTTCTTTCCTGGGCACCGGAAGTCCGCTCCCGCAGTTGCGCCGGGATAAGGTCCCGGCTTGACCGTACGAATTGGTCGGGTATCGAAGCCGAGCACGGCCCGTGAAACGACGCCGGCCGATACCGTCTGCGTTGTCTTCACCAAACGAAGAGTCAATCAAATCATTCGTTTTCCCTCACGTCTGGCTTGACGCCATTCGGAGAAAAAAGCGCGCGCGATATAGTACAGCACATACGCGACGATAGCGGGCCAAACGAGAATATAGGCGGTCATCCAAATCGGATTCACGAGGCTCTCCTTGTTGCGGTCGGGATTGTTTCCGTATCGAACGATCCGGTGCGTCTCGCGACGATCGAAAAGTCGAAGTTGTCCGACCGAAGGGCGGTCATTGCCACGCAGACAACGGTGCTGACAGCATAGGCGACCAGCGAGCCGCTCAGCGTGGGGTACAGGTGCAGCAGGCCGAGCGAGAACGGCGCGGCAACGATTGCGGAGGCGGCTCCGATCAACAGCGCAGCGCGCAGACCGAAGAAGCCAAAGGCCATCAGTCCTGCAATGACGCCAATGCCGATGATCGATACCGTGTCGAAGAAATATCCAAGCGCGCCTTCCATCGGAAGCAAGGAGAAGCGAACGAGAACGAACGTCACGAGCGCTGCGAGCGTCGAGAACGTGAAGGCCGCGTTTGTCACCTTCTCCCAGTAGAAGCTCGCGATCACCGGAAAGACGAGGGCACCCCAGATCGCGCCAACGAACACAAGGAGGTCCAGAATGTTCATCCGGCTGCCGGCGAAATAGAGGGCGGCGGCGGTTGCAACAATCATCGTTACCCGGCCGATCAGGAGCATTGTTTTCGGGTTGGCGTTTTCTCCGTTCGTGAGGTTTCGGCCGTAGACGTCCGCCATCATGATCGAGGACAGTGCCGCGAGGTCGGAGTCCGCGGTCGACGACAGCGATCCGATGATCATGATGAAGAAGACGCTCAAAACCAGCGGACCAAGATAGGTCGAGGCAAGCTGGGGAATGATGTTGTTGGCATCGCCATTCATCGGCTCAAGGCCGAGATAGAGAGCGAGCACACCAAGCATGCCGATGCCGATCACCGTCGCGCCATAGCCGATCGTTGCGGTCACGAAGGTCGATTTGATTAGATCTTCCCGCACCGCGAACAGGCGCTGGGCGATGGTCTGGTTGCCGATGGCATAAGCAAGAACAGCCGCGATGTATGGCGCGCCTTGATTCAGGAACGCGTCGGACGAGAAGAACGAGCTTTGCTGGCCTGTGAGGTTATGCGCGCCGTTGGCAAAGACCGACGGCCCGCCTGCCGCAAAGAACACCGCAGGAATGATGACGACGACAGCGCCAAGCATGGCGCAGACCTGCACGAAGTCAGTGAGGACGGAGGCTCGAAACCCCGACCACAGCGTGTAAAGCAGCACGCCCGATGCGATCATGACAATGCCCTGGCCGAAACTGAAGGGCGAAAGCATGGCAATCAGCGCGCCGCCGGCGATGAAATTGGATGTGAGGCTGATGAGGCTTCCAAGAACGTTGGAAGCTGCCAGCATCAGCTGGCTGGACCGGCCGTGGCGCGCATACATCACTTCGGCCAGCGTATGTGCGTTTGGCGCAATTTGCCGAATACGCTTGCCGAAGGGATAGATGAACAGGATCATCAGGGCGCCCCAGAGTCCATAATGGAGCGGGCCTGAGACGCCGTAGGTATAACCGGATGTTGCGGAGGCGTACATCGATGACGCCCAGATCCAGGTCGCCGTCATCGATGCCGCAGAGATTCCAAGGCCGAGGTTGTTTCCGGCAGTCATGTAACCGTCGGCGCTTTCCTTCTTCTTGCTGATAGCGAGTGAAATGATCAGCGTTCCACCAAAAAAGACAATCAGCAAGATCAGCGTATGAAACGCGCCGAGTTGCTGTAATTCGATATCGTTCACGGGGGTGACGTTCCTCAGGTTGGCGCTGCCGTGTCATCGGGGCGAGCAAGCAGATACAGCTTCGCCATCGTGAAAATCGCGATTGATCGACAGCGTGTGTGAATGAAGATCCTGACAAGGTGTCGGGTCGGATCTTCGCCCATCTGATTGCAGGTTCCTCCGTCTCGGAGGTCGCGCTGCAATGGGGGAAAGCGCCTGGCGCTGCGAGGATGTATAGAAGCATTTCCCCATAAAGGCAAAGTATGTTTTTGATTTTATATTTTCTACTTCTGTGACGATGCTTGAATTGGCGCTGATCTCACACCAAGTTGAATGATAATGTCATGCAAGCTGTTCATCGAAACTGTAGGAGAACTATGAATATAGTTGTCGGGACAATTGCCATCTTGATCGGTTGGTCGGTGTTTGTTGCCAGCAAATACAACCCGGACCGGCATGCTGCGACTGCAAGAACATCGCGGCCCCGGAGAGGGAATGATTCCAGTCGGAAGGGAGCGGCCTGATGATTGCAGGCTCACAATGCCGTGCCGGTCGCGCACTCGTTGAGATTTCCCGGGCAAAGCTGGCGGCCCGGGCGAATGTCCCGGAGCAGGTTATCGAAAGATTTGAAAATCGATTGGAAGAGCCCGACGAGGCGACCATCGCTCGGCTTGCACACGCGCTTGAGGAGCTCGGCGCGGTCTTCATTGATGAGAATGGCGGCGGGATCGGCGTGCGCTTACGATTTTCCAGTTCGGAGGCCAGGCAGATTTCGCGCATGGAGGGCGAGGGCGGGGTCGCAGCCAACGACGTGGTCCCCTGATGAACTTTTCGCCCTTTCAAGCTGATCTCGTCAGCTCATTTTCGCTGTAGAACGACTCTCAGGAATGTCAAAAGGCACTTCAGGCAAGGCGTCTGCGTTGCGCCGCGTGGTGTGGCCGCTACTAAGCACGGCCGCCAGTGTTGCGGTGTACGTCCTCCATCCAGCGGCGTTGAAGGCGACGCAGTTCGATGTCGACGGCTCTGCTCTCGCCCTGTTGTCGGGTGGCGCCAGCTATTTTTCCGCGGCATGGCTCGGAGGGCGGCTGGTCGCGATGGCGCTCGAGCGCGCTGGAACGAAACGGCGCCGCGTTCCGAAATTGCTGCTGGAGCTGACCTCGGCCGCGCTCTTCATCGCCGCCGGGATAGCCACGATCATGCTGGTGCTGGGGCAATCGCTCAGCGGGGCGCTGGCTGGCTCCGGCATCATCCTGGCGATCCTCGGGTTTGCCATCCGCAACGTTCTCGCCGACGTGCTCTCGGGCGTTGCGGTCGGGCTTGAGGCGCCTTACCGGATCGGCGACTGGGTTGCGATTGACGACACGACGAGGGGGCGGGTGATCGAGATCGGCTGGCGGACGACGCGTCTGCTGACCCGCGACGATACTTACATGATCCTGCCGAACAGTCAGATCGCGCGCCAGAAACTGACGAATTACAGTGCACCGCGACGTCATTACAGGACGCGCGTGGAGGTGATGCTCAGCCATCAGATATCGGTTGCCGAGGCCAAAGAACTTTTGGCGGAGGCGGCCAGCAAGCCGTCGATCATTCTGCCGTCACCACGGCCGGACGTCAGGGTGGCATCCTACGATGCGGTCGGGGTGCGCTATCTGGTCCGCTTCTGGGTGCCGACCTTCGCGGATGACATTGATTGCCGCGATGCCGTCTTTTCCGAGATTGACGCGGCGCTGCGGGCGCGCTCGCTGCCTCTCCCGGTGAGCGACTGTTCGTTGTCGTCGGTGGCAGCAAGCGGCGCGGTCGGTGCGGGAATTTAAGCCAGGTGCAAACGGCGTTGGAGGTGATTGCCGCGCGACGCCAAGTGATGAAAGTCTCATCGAACTCTTGTTATCGGCGTCAACGACCTCGGCCGCGCGCGATTACTTTCAAAGGGCGCTGCCGGACTGCGGCGCGCCGCGACGACGTTCGGTTCGACGCGGCCCATCTGCATTCCCGATGCCCGCCGATCTTCATAGGCGTGGGGGCGCCCGGTCAGGCTAACGGCCGGATGTTCTGGTTCACGCGGAAAAAATTCGTCGGGTCGTACTTGGCTTTGATCTGCTGAAGGCGCCGAAAGTTGGGGCCATATGCAGCAGCAACTGCGCCGCCGATCTCGTCGTTGTCCAAGTAGTTGACATAGCGACCGGCGGCGAAGAAAGGCTGCATCCTTTGGTAAGTTTCGCGGGCCCACGCGATGCATGCCCCCGTCTCAGTTGGCTGGGTCCACTGAGCGAGCACGAGGAAATTATAGCCTTCCCGCCGGTGGGGGAACGCCGTATCGGTAACATTCACCCGGGTGACCGCGCCGTGGAAATGTTCGATGAGTATTTGGCCCATTGGCGTCGGGCACCGCGCGAAGCAGCTGATCATGGTGTCGATCGCGGCATCGCTCAGCTCGGTGAGGAAGTTGGACTTCCAATAATTAAGGGCGCCTTTTGGGAAGCTGGCATCGAGCATGCTGTTGAGCTGGCAGTAGGGTATCGGTCCTGCTGCGTCCAAAACAGGAAGCGCGAACTCTTTCAGCGGCCGCATTGCCTTTTCGGCGTCTTCCAACGGCCCGCAGTGGCAGGTGACCAGCACCGCCACCTCCGTGCCGGAGCCGTCGGGCGCATGCGTCAGGGATGCAAACAGTGTTTGTTCGTCGGATAGCGATCGTGTGCTATCGCGGAAGAACTCAAGGACTGCGCGGGCGCTTTCGATCGGATGGACGATCGGGCCGCCCATCACGGTCGGTCCAACGGGCTGGAGTTCGTACTCGAAGCTCGTGGCGACCCCGAAATTTCCGCCGCCGCCGCGAAGGGCCCAGAAAAGCTCCGGCTCCTGATGCTTGCTCGCCCGCAAGACTTTGCCGTCGGCGGTGACGAGCTCTACCGACCGGAGATTGTCGAGCGCCAGGCCGTATTTGCCCATGAGCCAGCCCACCCCGCCTCCGAGGGTCAGGCCGGCGATGCCGGTGCTGGAGACCACGCCGCCGGTGACGGCTAGGCCGTGCAACTGCGTCTCGCGGTTCAGCTCGGCCCAGTTGACGCCGCCTTGCGCCCAGACCGTTCTACTCTCCCGATCGACGTGGATGCCCTTCATCAGCGAGAGATCGACCATCACCCCACCATCGGTCGTCGCGCGGCCCGCGACGTTGTGGCCGCCGCCGCGAATTGCAACCTCGAGGCCGAGCCTGCGGGTGAGATCGAGGGCGCCGACAACGTCCGTCACGCCGCGACACCTTGCGATCAATGCGGGCCGCTTATCGACCAGACCATTGTGAACCTTCCTCGCGTCTTCATAGCCGATGTCCCCGGGTGTCAGGAGTTGCCCTTGGAAGGTGGCGGCAAGCTCGGCAGCAGCGCTGGCAACGGATGCAATTGAAAGCATGGCGTCGTCCTCCTCGAATTCGAGCCCCTGTCTTTCCATCGAAATTTCCTCAGGCGCAAACGCGAAAAATTCAGCTCAAGGTGAACTAATTTCATCTAGACTATGAAATATGCAAAAGCTGCCACCCCTCATCGAGCTGCGCGCGTTTGACGCCGCTGTTCGCCATATGAGCTTCAAGAAGGCGGCGCTAGAGCTCGGGGTGACCCCCACCGCGATCAGCCACCAGATCCGTTTGCTTGAGCGCTATTGCGGCCGAGCATTATTCCGTCGCAGGCCGCGGCCGTTGACGCTGACCGATGCCGGCGCGCGCCTGTTCCCTGCGGTTCGCGGCGGGCTCGAGGCATTTGCCGAGGCAATCGCGGCCGTCAAGCAGGATGGCGACCAACAGCCTCTTCGCGTGACGACAACGAATGCTTTCGCCAGCCGCTGGCTTGTGCCCCGCCTGCCCGCCTGGCGAAAGCTGCATCCCGACGTGCCGCTGGAGGTGATCGGTACAGACACCGTGCTCGATCTGCAGGCCGGGGATGGCGATGTCGCCATTCGCTATGCGACCAGCCGAGAACTGCCGATGGACGGGATCGCCGATGATCTTTTGAGCGATACATTCTGGCCCGTCTGCAATCCGCGTTTGCTTTCAACCGGACGCATAAAGAGGCCCGCCGATCTCGCCAAGCATGTTCTCGTTCACTCCTATTGGTCGCCGGCCGACCGTGAGCCACCCACATGGCAGAGATGGTTTGCAGCGGCTCGGCGCAGGTGGCGCGTCGTGCCCGAATTCAAGGACATGCAGCACTTGAGCTTCCGGGAGGAGCTGCATGCCATCGAAGCGGTCATCGCCGGGCAAGGAATCGGAATTTTCAGCGATGTCCTCGTGGCGCGCGAACTCGCCTCCGGGACGCTCGCAAAAGCGTTCACATTGAGCTTGCCCGGCTATAGCTTCTATACGATCCGCAGGTCAGGCCATCCGCGCGAAAGGACCATCCGAGCCTTCTCGGAGTGGCTGCAGTCAGTTCGTTGATCCTATGGAATGGTCTGCTGCGGTTTGCGTCCCAACCTGGAGTTAGCCCCAGCCGCTGGCGCCGGGCGGATGCGCGTCCTCCTCGCGGTCGTTCCAGTGTGGATGAATTGTCACATAACGGCGGTAGGCTGACGCAGCGATTGTTCCCGAGGCTTACCCATGAAACAGACCGTCGAAATCATTCGTGGCGATGGCGGCGATGAGCCGCTCTGCGTTGAGACCGGAAATCCGCATTTTGAGGACCATGTCGCGACGCGCCTCGCCCGCCGCGACGTGCTGGTGGGCGGGCTGGCCGCCGCGGTTGCCGCCGTCTTCGTCTGGTCCGGCCGGGCGATGGCAGGCGAAGGGCGCCTGGGTTTCAAGCCGGTTCCGGTCGGCCGTGCCGATACGGTGGTTGTCCCCGAAGGCTACCGTGTCCAGGTCATCCTGCCGTGGGGAGAGCCGATCCTCGGCCAGATGCCCGCCTTTGCTCCGGTCAATAGCGGCGAGGATCAGGCCATGCAGATCGGCAGCCATCATGACGGTCTGCATTTCTTCCCGATCGACGGCCGCTCCGACGACGGCCTGTTCGTCACCAACCACGAATATGCCGAGCCGCGGCTGATGCACGCCTCGGCCGCCGGCCTGAAGCTCGGCGCCGAGGATGGCTATCTGATCGATGGTCGCCGGCCGGCCGATGACGTGCTGAAGGAAATGAACGCCCACGGCGTCAGTGTGGTCCGCATCCGTCGCGAGGCCGGCGGCCGCTGGGCTGCCGTGCCCGATCCGCGCAATCGCCGCATCACCGCGCTGACGCCGATGGAACTGGCCGGCCCGGTGCGCGGCAGCGATTTCGTGAAGACGAAATACAGCCCCGACGGCACGCGCGTGCGCGGCACGTTCAACAATTGCGCGTCGGGGCCAACGCCCTGGAACACCTATCTGGCCGCGGAAGAGAACTGGGCGCTCTACTTCCGCAACGACGATACGGCCGACGGCAAGCCGAACCAGCCGCGCGAGCATAGCCAGTATCAAGTGCCGCGCGGCAAGACGCGCTATCATTGGGAATTGGCCGACAGCGGCGATGATGCTTTTCTGCGGTTCGATGCCTCGCGCAAAGCGCCAAATCCGGCCGAGGACTACCGCAACGAGCCCAATGCTTTCGGCTGGATGGTGGAGATCGATCCGTTCCGGCCGGATTCCACGCCGGTGAAGCGCACCGCGCTGGGTCGCTTTGCCCATGAAGGCGTGGTGTTCGCGCCGGCGATCGAAGGCAGGCCGCTGGTCTGCTACTCCGGCGACGACGCCATGTTCCAGTTCATCTACAAGTTCGTCAGCGCGCAGCCCTACAGCAAGGCCGGCGCGGGAGGGCATCTGCTCGACGACGGCACGCTCTATGTTGCGCGTTTCAACGATGATGGCAGCGGCGACTGGCTGGCGCTGGCCTTCGGCCAGAATGGCCTGACGCCCGAAAACGGCTTCCATAGCCAGGCCGAAGTGCTGGTGAACACGCGCGCCGCGGCGAAGCATGTCGGCGCCACGCGCATGGATCGCCCGGAATGGGGCGGGGTCGATCCGAACAACGGCGCGGTCTATTTCACACTCACCAACAATGCGAAGCGCACGCCGGAGGAAATCGACAAGGCCAATCCGCGCGCGCAAAACCATTTCGGGCACATCGTGCGCTGGACGGAGGCGGATGGCGATCACGCTGCCACGCGCTTTCGCTGGGATCTGTTCGTGATCGGCGGCGACAAGGAATCCGGACGCAATCCCGGTGGCCAGGCGCTCGACGACAACAACCTGTTCGCCTGTCCGGACGGCCTGTGGTTCGATGCCGAGAGCAGGCTGTGGATTCAAACCGACATCAGTGACGCCGCGCTGAACAAGGGACGCTATGAGCCGTTTGGCAACAACGCGATGCTGTGTGCCGACCCCGCGACGGGGGAGATCCGGCGCTTTCTGACCGGGCCGCTCGGCCAGGAGATCACCGGCGTGGTGACAACGCCCGATGGTCGCACCATGTTTGTCAACGTTCAGCATCCAGGCGCGCACACGAGCGCCGAGGAGTTTGCGGAAGGCCGCCTCGGCAGTCATTGGCCGGACGGCGGCTCCGCCATTCCCCGCTCGGCGACGCTCGTCATCGCCCGCGACGACGGCGGAGTGATCGGCACCTGAAGAGAATTGTTATGCTGTAGCCACGCCGACCGCCCTCACAGCGGCGCTCACAAACGGGCCAAGGCCGTATTGACGCGATCGGTGACGTCGTGCCTCAGCACCTTGTCGAGGGCGTTTTGAATAATCTGGCGGCCCCGTCCGGTTTGCTGCATGGCGTTGACGACGAGGTTCGCGACGCCGAGGATGGCGCCGCCCGATACGTTGCGCGATTTTGCCGTGATGCTCGGCACGCTGAGAACAACCGCCTCGACCCGCGGTTTGGTTGGAGTTTTTGCCGGAACCAGAATTCCATTCAGCAACAGGTCCCAATTCACCTCGAACGCGGGATCCGCCCATTTGCCCGCGGCCGTCGGCTGGGTGCTCTTGAAGTAGATATGGTTTGCGTTGATCCGGTAGTTGAAAACGGTCGGCGCGGTGAACTTGAAATCCGGGTTTCCGAGCCTGAGATTGATGTCGTAAAGCGTCACGCCCTTGGCCAGAAGGTCGCCCCGGCTGAGCTGCCCCTTGAGCTCGCTGGTCAGCGCATCGCGGTTCGCATTGAAGGTGTTCTCCAGAATTTGCGAGACCATGTTCTGGGCCGGACCGAGGCCTGGAGCTGATTGCCCGAGGTCGCGATAGGGAAGGTGGAAGGTCCATCCGGCTGCTGCATGTCCGCCCCCGGCCGGACACACGCCCTTGTTCGGATATCCGTCATAAAAGAGTGCGCTGCATTTTCCGCAAAAGCGCCAGGCATTCTGGTTTTGCCCGGGCGGCGGCGTCCGCTTGCTTTCATTCGTGTAGGCGAGGCCGAACATATATCCCTGCGCGGCATGGCCGCCGCCGGCCGCGCAGCGTCCTTTGTTCGGGTAGCCGTCGAAAAACATCACCGAGCATTTGTTGCAATAGCGCCAATCGAATTGCCATTGATCCGGTCGCGCGCGCGCGGCGTCGAAGTGCGGCCGGAAATTGAAGCCGATCGCTTCGTGGCCGCCACCAGCCGCGCATCGGCCCTTCTGCGGATAGCCATCGAAAAACATCTGGTGGCACTTTGCGCAATATCGCCAATCGGCCTGATCGCCCGTCTGGCCCGCAGCCCGATCTGCCAACATCAACAGTGCTGGCGGTGTCGCCGCGGCAACAAACAATCCCTGGCCCTCGCGAAGAAACCTGCGGCGCGACCAGCTATCGAACATATGGTCGATCATTCGGCCCCCCTGTCCCCGTGTGTCTCTCTCCGCGCTTCAGGCCCCGGGCTTATAGGCCTTGCAGCCGTCTTCAAACTGGTCGAACAATTTATGGCAGACATCGATGCGCGAGCTTTCGTCCGCTCCATCCTTGTAAAGGTCGATCCGCCAGTAGACCGGCTCGGATGCGCCTGCGTCGAACTCTGCGCGGCCCTCGCAGTACCGCGAAACCGCGATGAACGTATCCTTTGTCGCATACTGGTTTGCCGAGCGCGGCGCGGCGCCGAGCAGAACTTCGCGCGGCTCCCGCAATGCAGAAAATTTGCGCGGCGGCTGCGCGTTCAGGCCGCTGTTGCGCAGGTTCGCCCGAATTGTCTCCAGAACTCTTGTGTCGGTGCAGGCAAGCGGATCGGCCGCAAAGGCGGCGGGAGCGAACAGACAAGTTGCGGCTACCGTCCCGGCGATCAGCTCCATAACCGTCTTGACGGGCTTGCGGAGGCAAGCGCGCCTTGCCGGACTAGCTGCTCGGCATTCCGGAGAGTTGAACGATCCCAATGGCATGCGCCCCTCCGACAAGTCGTTGTTCATGACTGACCGCGGCCCAGCTCGTCCTATTGGTTGAACGATAGCGCATCAGACGGTTCATGTCGTCAAGAGATCGGAACCGCCGGGTGGAAGGGGCGAAAGTGTTTGCTGGCGCGATAGATTGGCGCAATATCAGATGGTTATGGGGGCGGTTGGTCCTCTAGCCCCTGACAAGCCATGCGTGTCCGAGGGAATGCGAAGGCCCCGTACGAGATGACCTGCCGGCGGCACACAGGCATGGTTTTGAACGTTCCGGTTGAAATGCGCAGGGGCTGCTTTTCTTCAAGTCCGGAACGGAAAGGCGGCGAGGCAGTTAAGGAGGGCCGTTAAACAAATCAGGAAGGGATCCCCGTGGAAAAAACCGGTCATCTCGCCAAAATTATCGCACGCGGCCGTGCGCAGGCCGAAAAACTTCCGCCCGGGCCGAGCCGTGATCGGGTCATGGCGAAGCTGCGTCAGGCGGAAGAAAGCTTGCGTCCCAAATATTCGCCCGTCGCGCTTGGGTTGTCGGGTTTGGCGAAAAAGATGCGGTAACAGCGATTTGCGACGTGAACGCAGAAATCCAAATGCACCGCATCGCTAAACTGGAAGGCGAACTCGGAGCCCACTTTTCAGCTGGAGCCAGCGATGCGCTACGACTTCGGCACAAATTCGTGGACGCGAGTCATCCCAGCGGTGGAGGTTGCGGTCGGAGCGGGCGCGAAGGACCCCGGTTGCCGCGACGGGCCCGCCGGATTTCGGCAACAGGTGGAAGAAGCTTTGCGTGCGCGCGGCGTCACGCTGTCGTGGTGTTCCATGCCGCAGAGCCCGCGCGAAGCTGCTGCGCCGCCGTTGGACGAGGTGGCGACCACGGCGCGCTGGACCGCTCGCGTCACCATGGGACTCGCCGCTGAGGGCGAGCGTTTTCTTGTCATCGGCGGCGATCATTCCTGTGCCATCGGCACATGGAGCGGCGTTGCCGATACGCTGCGGCCCTCGGGCACGCTCGGCCTGATCTGGATCGACGCCCACATGGATATGCATGTTCCGGAGACCACCCATAGCGGCGCGATCAACGGAATGCCAGTTGCAGCGTTGCTCGGTTACGGCGCACCGCAACTGACTTCAGTTGCGAATAGTGGCGTACCGATCGATCCGCGCCACCTATGCCTGATCGGCACGCGCAGTTTCGAGCCGGAGGAGGCCGCATTCGCGCAGCGCCACGGCGTCCGAGTCATTGACATGCTGGAAGTGCGGCGGCGCGGCGTCGAGGCGGTTCTTGCCGAGGCGCATGCGATCGCCGGGCGCGGCAGTGCCGGTTATGGCGTGTCGCTCGACCTCGATGCATTCGATCCGACCGACGCGCCCGGTGTCGGCACGCCGGAGCCGGGCGGCATTCGCGCGGCGGATTTTCTCGCGCCGTGGAGCGCGCTCGTCAGATCATCGGCCTGCGTGGGCATCGAGATCGTCGAATACAACCCGACGCACGATCGTGCTGCACGCACCGCCCGGCTGATGCAGGAGCTGGTGCTGGCGTGGGCGGGCTGAAGAGGCGCAGATCACTGGGGTGATCCGCCGCGGCGGCGTTGCGCCGAAACTGTTGCGCCTTGAGTGACGGCATCGCACTCTCTCGCGCCCTGTGTCAGATCAAGCAGAACGCGGTTCGGACTATGGCAGCGTCTAGGCGTCAACGCATGCTCACCTGACCTTCGGGAGGCAGAGGCAAATCTGGAAAGGTTGTTTCCCACCCGCCGCCGAGCGCCTTGAACAGCTGCACGAGATTCAATGAGACGTTCGTTGTGCTCGTGGCATACTGCTGCTCTGCCTGGAGCAGCGACCTCTGGGCGTCGAGCACAGTCAGGAAGTCCGCAACACCATCGGTATAGCGCGCACGGGCCAAGTCGAGTGCTTGACGCGAATGATCGGTCTGTGCCTTCAGGCGGCCGCGCCGTTGTCGTTCGAGGCGATGGGCAATGAGGGCGTTGACCACTTCGTGCCAGGCTTGCAGCACCGTCTTGTGATAGTTGATGGCTGCTTCCTGCTGTTGTGCCTCGCGGAGTTTGAGCGTGTTCTTCAGCCGTCCCCCTGCGAAGATCGGCAGCGTCACGCTTGGCCCCACCATGTATTGCAGCGAGCCGGCCGTAAAGAGGTTGTTGGTGTGGAGCGAGTCAAAGCCGACGGTGCCGTTGAGTTGCACTGTCGGATAGAATGAGCCGACGGCAACCCCGATATTGGCGATCGCGGCATGCAGCTGTGCTTCAGCCACGCGAATATCTGGCCGTCGGCGCGCGAGTTCGGATGGAATGCCGAGGGGGACGCGCGGCGGCGCCGGCGGCACGGACCTCGGACGACCAAGTTCGGTCTTCAGGGCCCTGGGCGGCTGGTCCAGCAGCAAGCTGAGGGCATTGATGTATTGCGACTCCTGCTGCTCCAATGCCGGAATCTGGGCGCGGATGCTCTCGACCTGCGCTGCGGCATTCTCGACATCGAGTGCGTTCTGGAAACCCCTTTCCTGACGTTCCCGTGTGAGCTGCAGGATGTCGCGGGCGATTTTCAGATTGTCGTTTGCGATCTTGATCTGGGTCTGGACGCCGCGCAGCTGAATGTAGTCGCGCGCCAGCTCCGCAAGGCTAGAGACGAGGGCGTCGCGGCGCTGGTCGGCGGCCTGATCGACCTGCGCGTCGGAAGCTTCCACCTGCCGGCGAACGCGGCCCCAGAGGTCGAGCTCCCAAGAGGCGTCGAACCCGACATTGTACTCGTTGATCGGAAATATCGAGATGGTCTGGCCGGGCGCAAGAAGGCCGCTCAGCAGGCTGAGGACACCGTTCTCGCTGTAGAGCTCGCGTTGGTATTTAGCGTTGCCGTTCACCGAGGGAAACAGGGCTGCGGCTGTGACGCCCCGCTGAAAGCGGCTTTGCGCGAGGCGGACGGTCGCGGTCCGAACGTCAAGATTGGCGGCGGCGATGCGGCTCGCGAGCCCGGTCAGGATCGGGTCGCGGAAGGCGGCCCACCATGCCGGGTCCGTCGGCGGCGGCAGGTTTCTGTCGGCAGCCGCAACGCCACTGTCGCCCATGAACGAGGTCGCCGGCAGCTGCGGATTCGGCGGCACGAAATCGGGCCCCACCATGCATCCGACGAGAAACAGTGGCGCCCCCAGTGTCGCAATGGTCCGCCACATGCACGTCCCCCAATCAGTGCGTTCCGCCCGGCCTGCCGCCGCTCTTTGTCGGCGACAGAAGGAAACAGAAAGGAACTACGAAGAATGCGACAATCGAACAATATAAAAATACGTCCGAGTAAGCCAGGACGGTTGCCTGCAGCCGGAACGCCTGAAAAATCCTGCCGACAGCGAGATCATGCGCCGTGCCGCCAACATGACCCATTGCCAGAAGCGCCTGTTCGTAGTTGGCGATCAGCGCTTGAAAGGGCTGGTGGAACGGGTTCGTCCATTGCGAAAGGTAGGTCTGGTGGATCTGAGAACGCTGCGTCACCACGGCAGTGGCGAGGGAAATGCCGATGGAGCCGAAAACATTTCTGAACATGGCGAAGAGCGCGGTGGCGTCGCCGTTGAGTTCGCGGGGCAGGGTGAGATAGGCGACTGCGCTGATCGGAACGAAGAGGAAGGCGAGCGCCGCAGTCTGGAATACTCGCATCATGACCAAGGTGCGGAAGTCGATGTTGGGAACGAGGCCGCTCGAAAACAAGAGCGCGAAACCCATGATCAAAAATCCGGTCGCGATGATGTAGCGCGTCTGTACCACCGGCAAAAGCCTGCCGACGATCGGTATCAGCAAGATAACTGCTACGCCTCCCGGGGATAGAACAAGCCCGGCCCACGTCGCGGTATACATGAGGGTCTGTTGAGCGAACTGGGGAATGATCACGGCGCTCGCATACAGGATCGCGCCCGTCGCTCCGATCATCATGCAACCTGCGGAGAAATTCCGGTCCTTGAAAACAGCAAGATTGACGATCGGCTTCTTGGCGATGAGGAGCCAGCCGATCGCGCTGAGAATTCCGAGGAAGGCCAGCAGCGCCATCAGCCGGATGAAGTTTGAGTTGAACCAGTCAGCGTCTTCGCCGCGGTCCATCATCACCTGCAGGCTGCCAAGGCCAATGGTGATGAGCGCAAGGCCGATATAGTCGATACCGCGGCTCGGCTTGTTCTTCTCCCAGGGCGGATCCTCAACCAGCACCGACACGAGGAAAACGGCAATGATGCCCACCGGCACGTTGATGAAGAAGATCCAGCGCCATGACGCCTCGTCGGTGATGTAGCCGCCGAGCGTCGGCCCCAGCACAGGCGCGACGACGGTGGCGATCGCGGCGACGCCGAAAGCGGCGCCACGCCTCGCCGGCGGAAATGTGTCGAGGATGATCGCTTGCTGATTGGGTTGCAGCCCGCCGCCGAAGAAGCCTTGGGCCAGCCGAAACACGATCAGTTGAGCGAGGCTGCCCGATATGCCGCAAAGGAACGAGCAGACCGTGAACATTCCAATGCAAATGAGGAAATAGCGCTTGCGGCCGAGCATGTCGCCGAGCCAGCCGGAGATCGTCAGCACGATGCCGTTGGCGACAAGATAGGATGTCAGCGCCCAGGTCGCCTCGTCGCTGCTCGACGACAGGCTGCCGGCAATATGGGGCAGCGCGACGTTGACGATCGTCGTGTCGAGAATTTCCATGAAGGCCGCGAGCGTGACGACGACGGCGATGAGCCAGGGATTGGCGCGGGGTTTCCAGCCGATCCCGGCGGTGGGTGCTGTGGTCTCGGCGATGCTCATCGGACCGTCACCGTTGGTTCGACCGAAATGCCGAGCGGCAACGGGACATTCGGGTCGAGGCCGCTATCGATGACGATCTTGACCGGAACGCGCTGCACCACCTTGACGAAGTTTCCCGTTGCATTCTCCGGCGGGAAGGCGGTGAATTTTGAGCCCGAACCGAGCTGGATGCTGTCGACATGTCCGCGCACATCCAGCGCCGGATAGGCATCGATCCTGATCCTGACCGGCTGGCCCGGCCGCATGTCGCTGAGCTGCGTTTCCTTGAAGTTGGCGGTAACCCATACCTCCGGCGCAACGATCGAAAATATCTGCTGGCCGGCGGTCACATAGGTTCCGACCTCGACATTGCGTTTGGTGATCCAGCCGCTCTGTGGAGCGCGGACGACGGTCCATGACAGGTTGAGTTTGGCCTGATTGAGTCGGGCCTGCGCCTGCTCGACCTGGCCCTTGAGCTGACTGACCTGCGCATCGGTTTCGCCGATGCGCTGCGGAACCGGCGAGTTCTGCACGACCTGTGCCTTGGCGAGCATGACCTGCGCCTCCGCCTGTCTGAGCGCGGCGTTTGCTGCATCGATATCCTGTTGGGATGTCGCCCGCTTCGTCAGGCTCATCTGCCGATTATAGTCGGCCTGGGCTTTGTCGAGGTTGGCGTTCGCGTTCGCGAGCTGTGCTTGCGCCTGCTCGAGTTGGGCGGGGAAGTTTTTGCGGGCGATCTCGGCGCCGAGCTGCTGGCCTGCATGCTGGCTCTTCGCCGTCAC
Organism: Xanthobacteraceae bacterium; assembly: GCA_035565775.1. Taxonomy (GTDB): domain Bacteria; phylum Pseudomonadota; class Alphaproteobacteria; order Rhizobiales; family Xanthobacteraceae; genus PRO6. The sequence goes on from DATMRW010000023.1 coordinate 112,044, forward strand.
CAACATTCCTTCGGCTTGGTCGCGATCGTTGGTGTATTGGCGCGGATCGATGTGGACGAGCGGTTGGCCCTTGGTCACGAACTGGTTGTCGGTGACGTCGAGTGAGACGACCACGCCGGACACCTGCGGCGCTATCGTTATAGCGCGGCCGTCCGTATAGGCATCGTCGGTGCTCTCGATGTTGCGGTTCGCCAGCCAGTAGTAGACGCCGCCGAGGATCAGGAGCGCGATGACAACAAGGCCGATGATGATGACCCACGGCTGTCGCCTTTTTCGGCCGGCCTCGTCGTTGTCCTGGTCGAGGGTTTCGACCTCGTCAGTCTTCTCTGGAATCCTTTCGGGCTTCGGCTGATGTTCGCCTTGTTCGGCGTGCAGTGCGTCATCGACGTTTTGATCGATCGAGCTATCGGACATGGCTAGCCGCTCAGTGGTCGATGCCCCCGCGTCTGCCCGCCGCCGTCGAAGAACGCGACGGAAACGAAACCGTATCCATCATACCGCAATTTCGCAAGCGAGCGCGGCGGGTCCGTGTTCCACTCAGGGACCGACAGTGTTCATTGCCGGGTGGATGTGTGGCCCGGGTTCCATCCCAACTGGCTGGCAGCCGCGAGCTCGCCTTCGACAGCCTGGCGATCAGCAGCAAGAGCTGCATGGCCGCGACCATGGTGATCGCCTAGTTGGTGGTGCGGACGGGGGCGCCAGACCGATGGCCTCAACGATGAGAGACTCGCACCGCGTCGATCGTGTTGATCAGCAGCGGAAAGGCGCAGCCGTAGGCGATCGGTTTGCCCCGGCGATTGCCGGCTGCATTGGGCCTTCGGATCGATGTAGTCAGGTGCCTTGACTATAATCGTAAGGGTACATTACTATGTGCGGATCGGGAGGAAACGTGTGCCTGCAGGCAATGCCGTCCGCGTTCGCGGAACTTGCGGTGGACGGCGTTCCCGCCATGCTCTTCGCAGAACGCAGCCGGAGCTCACTCTGTCACCATCTGAGGAAATTTCGCGATGAAGATTGCCATAGCAGGCGCTGGCATTGGCGGCCTGGCAGCCTCGCTGTGCCTGCATGAAAAGGGGCACGAGGTTCAGGTTTTCGAAGCGGTCGAGACGCTGCAGCCTCTCGGCGTCGGCATCAACGTGATGCCCCATGCATCCGGCGTGCTGCATGGCCTGGGCCTCGGCGATGCGCTGGACGAGATGGCGATCCGCACCCGCGCAATCGAATATCGCACGCGCTTCGGTCATCTGATCCAGTCCGATCCTCGCTGCGTCGAGGCCGGGTTCGAGTATCCGCAATATTCGATGCATCGGGGCGAGTTGCAGTTCCTGCTGCTCGATGAGGTGAGGGCGCGTCTCGGCGAAGGCGCGGTCATGGCCGGCAGGATGGTGAGCGGCTTTACCCAGAATGAGAGCGGCGTGCGGGTCAGCTTTGCCGAGGGTGCAGCCTTTGATGCCGACCTGCTGATCGGCGCGGATGGTTTCCGCTCAAAAGTGCGCCAGCAGCTCCATCCTGACGAAGGGCCCGCCCACTACGAGGGCACGATGATGTGGCGCGGCGCCAATCTGCAGGCTCCGTTTGCCGATGGCCGCACCATGTTCATTGCCGGCGACCACAATGTGAAGTTCGTCTGCTATCCGATCAGCGCCCGCGCGGGGCAGGAAGGCAAGGCGCTGATCAACTGGGTGGCCGAGGTTCGCCATGACCAGCCGAGAGCGGCCGAGGAAGCCGACTGGACGCGCGAGGGCGACCGGGACTTTATCGCGGAGTTCTTGGGTTTCCAGATGCCGGATATCGACATCCCGGCGCTCCTGAACAGCACGCAGACCATCACGCAATATCCGATGATCGATCGCGATCCGCTGCCTTGGTGGACGCAAGGGCGGGTGGCGCTGCTCGGCGATGCCGCCCATCCGATGTACCCGATGGGCGCGAACGGCGCGTCGCAGGCGATTATCGATGCGCGCGTACTGGCCGATGCGCTGGCTGAGCAGCCGGGGCCGGAGGGGCTTCTCGCTTATGAGGCGGTGCGCCGCCCGGTCACGACAAACGTCGTTCTGAACAACCGCAAGTCGGGCCCCGAGCGCGTCCTCGACATTGCGGCCGCCCGCGTCAAGGGACCGGAGGATCGCATCGAGGACCTGATCTCGCCGGCGGAACTGGAGGAAGTGGCAGCCAGTTATCGGCAGGTCGCCGGCTTCCTGAAGAAGGCGGTCTAGGCCATGTACACGTTCCATGCCGGCTTCGAGCCCGGACAGCCGCCGGTGCGGGTGCGCATCGGCGCGGACCTCCGCCGCGAGGTCGGCGCCGAGATGGCGCCGCTGGGATTGTCCCGTGCGCTCGCCCAAGGTCCAGCCCGAAGTGGTGCTTTATGATCCCGAGTTGGTCGCGACGCTGCCTGCAAAGCTGACCGTGACCAGCGGCCTGAATGCCCTGGCGCATGCGGTCGAGGCGCTCTATGCGCGGGACGCCAATCCGCTGTCCAGCCAGCTGGCGCTCGGCGGCATTCGTGCCTTCAAGGATGGCTTGCCGAAACCGATCTCGACCGGGCGGCCGATCTCGTGGTCAAACAGCCCGAATGGAATCCGCGTTCCATCGAGCGTGAGAGCATCCGCGCGCTGCTGCAGCGCGCATGGGAAGGAGCGCGCCCCGAATAGGTCGGCAGACATTCTTTCCGTTTGCGCGCGTCCAGCGGACGTCGCGGCGCATCGGAAAGGACGGCCGCTCGTGCGTCGCCACGAAAAAAGTTCAAAGAACACCGAAGGAGACAACATGGCAGGCTATTTCACGGTCCCCGGCGCCCAGCTTCCGAAGGGAGCGTTCCTTCAGACCTCGCACCCTTGCAGAACCTGTTTGTGATCGGCGCATTGCCGGCGCTCGTTGCAACAGCGGCGATGTGGGGCGTGATGCGGCGCGCCGAGGCGCGTGCGACGCCAGCCACAGAGCCCGCGACCTGACCAATCGTCGGACGCCGGCCATGCGCGCAGGAACCGGCGCGCATGGTCGCGACTTTGCCGAAGCTTACACTTTATGGCACCTAGGGCGGATCGCATGTCAGATTCGTTCGCCTGTCCCGGGAGCCTGCCAATGTCCTTGAAACGAAAGCCAGGACCTGCGGCCCGGCAAGCCCCCCGGAAGCGCTTGTCGTCCGCCGAGCTGGAGACGAAGCAGCGCGCCGCGCACTCCGTCGGCACGGACCAGTGGCGCCATGACAATATCGGCCGCCTTCTCAACAACGCGGTTCGCCGTTTCGAAAATCGCGTGCTCGAGCTGATGGCTGTCGCCGGATACGCGGATGCGCGGCTTTCGCATATCAATCTGACGAGGAATCTTGACGGAGAGGGGACGCGCCTCACCGAGCTCGCCAGCCGCGCCGAGATGACCAAGCAGGCCATGGGCGAACTGGTGGACCAATGCGCAGAAATCGGCCTCGTTGAGCGGATCGTCGATCCGGCGGACAAGCGGGCCAGGATCGTGAAATTCACCTCGCTCGGGCGTGAGTGGCTGGATTCGTTTCGCAAGGCGGTCGATCAGGCGGAGCGCGAGATGCGGGACGAGATCGGCAGAACCCGCCATGACGGGGTGCGCGATGCGCTCAAGACGTACGGATCGAAGCACGATACCCTGGCAAGATAGCCGCAGGATTTGTCTCGCGACTTCACAGCAAAGCCCGACGTCGGCCGGACCGCATCACTTGCCATTTCCGAGGTCGAACCAGAACGTTGCGTTGAAGAGGTCGGCATCGGCCTGATCGGACGAGGCCGATGGTGCGACCCGATGATCGACGACGAGAAGATGCGGCCCCGTTTTCATGATGGGCACCGCCGCGACGCCCTCGGCATCGGTCGTGAAGCGTGGAATGTCCTTTTCGGGAACCGGCGTCGCGCCGTCCCCGCGCTCGATCTCGGCGCCGGGCAGCGGCTTGCCGCGGAACAGAAGCCGCAGGCGAAGGCTCTGCCCCGGCTTCACGGCCGACGGGTCGGACAGCGGGACAAGCTCAAGATCGTGGCCGAGCACGGTCGGCCATGGCGCGTTCGGCCCGGTGACTGCTTTGGCGAATTTTCCAGACCAAACGCTTTCGTTCGCATCCGGTATCAGTCGGCGCGTGGCGTTGCGGAACGTGCCGTCCGTGGTCTTGGCCCAAAAACCATTGTCGTAGCGCGCCGCAAGCAGGGCCGAGCCGTTGTCGCCGATCGGTCGCGTCTCGATGACGTAGACCCCCTTGCGCTGAACCATGGAGAGGCCATCGCGCAGCGATGTTTTGCCATCCGGCCTGATCATCACAAGATCGATGACCTTGTCCGCGACCGGAGGCGGGCGGTCATCGGGATGGCCGTAGTTGATGACGACCCTGCGCTGGGCGGCATCGCCGGAAAGCGCCAGCCAGAGATCGTGCGCGGATGCGGCGTTCGGTGACAGCGTCGCCCCGATCACCGCAGTCGCCCATGCAAGCCTGCGCAAACTGAACCTGTGCGATGCGTTGGTCATTTCGTCACCAGGGCTGGAGAGATCGAAGCCACCGCCGTCCGGAAACGATAGGTCAGGCCGGCAAGGACGACCAGGGCAGGCTGCGCGCTGACGAAGACGTCTGCCGACGTAGCGCCCGTGGGCGGGCCGAAGTTGACGGCGATCTCGCTCAGGCGATCGCCGGGATACCATGTCGCCTGCGCGAACGCGGTCCACCCTTCGGGCCAGGAGCAAGCGAGCTTGCCGGTGATCCGGCTGAACGGCGACGTGGTGAGCAGGCCATCCTGCGAGATGTATTTCTGACCGACGAATGTCACATAGGCGAGGCCGGAAAATGTCCGGGCGTTTGCGGTGGTCGTGCTGAACTCCACGCCGAGATTGGCGACATAGGCCGGCACGTTGGGCACATAGAACGAGGGCGCGGCGTCGAGAAGGCGGGCGCGAACGCCGCTGTAGTTCGCGAATACGGCGACGCCGGTGTTTGCCTCCTTCACGACCATGAACCGGGCGTCGAGATCGAAGCCGTCGCGCTCAGCTTTGCCGAGGAATGTGACCGGCAGGCCGGGGGCAGGCTGAAACGATTCGTTCTCGGAGCGGGTGGTCCAATAGTCCACGAGAACCCTGAAGCGGTCCGACGTGAACTGGACGCCGCCTTCGACGCTTGAGACCTTGAAGGGCTGGATGCCGGGATTGCCGATCAGCTCGAGCGGCACGTCGATGCTGCGAAAGCCTTGTCCGTAGTTGGCGAACAGCTCGAGCCACTTCACCGGGGTGATCGCCAGCCCGAACTTGGGAGTGGTGACGCCATATGAAGTGTTCGGCGTCCCGTCCGGATTGAGATGGTCATTGATATTGTAGAAGAACTGGTCGTAGCGCGCGCCGGCGGTCAGCTTCAGCCATTCCAGCGGCTTGATCTGCACCTGGCCGAATGCCGCCAGATTGTACTGGGCGAGGCCGAGATCGATGACCGGCGCGCCGGAGACCGCTCGCGCCGTGGTCGGGGCCTGGAATGCGTTGATGATGTCGGTGCGCCAGTTGCCGCCAACCAGCACTTGGACGGGAGTGTCCTGGGCGAGCGCGCCGGTCCAGACCTTGCTGATCCGCCCGCCGGTCATCGTGCGGTCGTCGTGCTGCCAGCGCTGGCCGCCACCAAAATCGGCATAGCGATTGAAGGTGTCGTGGCTGACGAACAGCGTCGCCTTCAACTCCTGACCGGCTGCGCCGGAGGCGTAGTTGGCAACAAAGTTCTCAAGCTGCTTGTTGCCGCCGTCGGTCGGGTTGGTCGCCGACCGTTCCGAAATCGCGCCGCTCCAGATCGCGTCGCGGCTGGCATAGCCAGGCGCGCCGAATGTCGTACCGTAAGCCTGCGCGCGGAACGAGATCAATCCGCCATCGGGCAGCGTCGTTGTGATCTTGTTGAATGAGTTGTAGCGATCGACAAAACTGTTGTCCCGGTATCCGTCGGTGCGATAGCCCTCGAGCGCGATGTAGGGCAGATAGGCGCCCTGTGTCGTGCTGTAGGTCGCCAACCCGCGCAAGGTGCCCTGCGTGCCCCCCGATACTCCGACGCTGGCGAATGGTTCGGCCTGCTTCGTGGTGATGGCCACGGAGCCGCCGAGATTGCTGTCGCCATATTCGACGGAGAACGGGCCGCGGATGACCTCGATGCTTTTGATGCTCTCCGGCAACAGAATGTTGAGGTCGGCATAGTTCGGGGTGTGGAGCGAGGAGACCTCGTTTACGGGCATGCCGTCGATGGAATAGGCGATGTCGCGGCCATGCTCCGCTTCCGTGTAGCCGCGCATCGAAAGGCCGTAGCCGATCGCGCCTTGCCCGAAGTTGGAGACGTTGAAGCCGGGCAAGAACCGGAACAGGTCGCCATAGGTGGCGATCGGCGCGCGGCTGATCGTCGGTGCGTTGACGACGGTGGTCGCGGCGGGGAGCGCGGTGACGCTCGTGGAGATGGCGCCGCGTCCGGGACCTCCGCCCTGTCCGTCTTGAACGCCTTGCAGATCCGCGCCACCCTGCCGGCTGGATGGCGCGCTGACGACGGCCGGCGCGCGCTGGGTTCGCTTCTTCGCCGCCTGTTTTGGCGCGGAGACGGTGATTGTGGGAAGCCGGCTCGCTGCGGGGGCAGGAGCATTTGATTGCGCAATAGCGGGTGCGGCGGAAGCAATGATTGTCGTGCTGAGGAACGACGCGAACAACCGCTCACAGACCCGCATCGACAGGCTCCCGGCGAGTTGGCTGGTGGCAATTTCACAACAGAAACTATTGCGCGCGTCCCGCGGCGTTTCAATAGTAATATCCCTCGGCGCCAGAATGGCGCCGCGCCAAAAGTCCGGGATGTCACGAAGCCCGTTCCGCTGCGGCCGACTTTCGTCACCACCATGACGATCACCGGGCGGGGTGCCGCGGCGCTCGTGATGGCGTATCTCGTCTGGTGGCTTGCCGTCGATGATGATCGCACCATCGCCTGTCAGCTTGCCGACGAGGCAACCATCCGCCCTCCCTTCGATGAAGGGAGGGCGGATTGGATCTAACGGACGATCAAACAAAAGCTCGCCGTCGCTCAGTAAGGCGGATATCCATACTGGTTGGGGCAGACCCAATAGCCATAGGCATTACGGTAGCAACCCCGATTGTAATAGTTGCCGTAGTACGCGGCGCCGGCTGCAGCCGCGCCCAGCGCTGCGGCGCCATAGGCTGCGCCCGGCCCATACCAGCCTCTATTATAGACTCCTCGACCCACCGCCACGCGACGCGCGCCGGGATAAGCAATGGGATGGCGGACATGCGCAACGCCGCCGGGACGAACGCCAGCACCGCGGAAGCCTGCCCCATGAAAGCCGCCGCCACGGACCCCGCCACCGCCGCCATGGAAACCCCCGCCACCACGGAATCCTCCGCCGCCTCGAGCAAACGCCGGATCGGGAATGGAAGCTGCGCCCAGAAGGGCGACAGCAGCGAGAGCCAATAGGTTATTGCGCATGCCAAACATGGATGACTCCTTCCCTGACAAAAGCGTGATCGGAGACAGCGGCCCCGTGCGTCCTTTGTCAGTCTTGGACCGACCCTTGCCTCGGAGATGGCACATTCTGCGATGTCCCATCATCCGACCTGTCGGAGTTTTCAGGAACGGCGGACGAAAAATCACTCTGCATTCCCTTGCAAGTTCCGATGTTGAGCCAGATCAACGATTGCCAAGTGTGGAGGTGGCGCCTCCCCTCTGATAGGGAGCGGCTCAACTGCACGCGATGGAGGCGCGGACACAGCGTGGCTGACGAATTCGCGCTGTCGAACCGGCGCGTCATGCGCTAACATTCTTTGGGGCGCAGTGTGCGAGCACAGTCGATGCCGCAGCCCGATGCGAGACGCGCGATCGTGCGCGAAGATTACGACGCAGTTCTTCTTGATCTCGACGGAGTCGTCACCGACACCGCCAGCGTGCATGCCGCGTGCTGGAAGGAGCTGTTCGACGCATATCTGAAGGAGCGCGCTGCGCGAGGCGGCGAAGCATTTCATCCTTTCGATCTTTCGGCGGACTACCGCCTCTATGTTGATGGAAAGCCACGCTTCGATGGCGTGCGCGATTTTCTCGCGTCACGAAACATCCGGCTGCCGGATGGCAATTCGGGCGATCCGCCAGAGATCGAAACGGTCTGCGGATTGGGCAACCGCAAGAACAGTCTGTTCGACAAGGTCATCGAGGAAAAAGGCGTGAAGGCTTACGAGGGAAGCATTCAGCTCATCGACCAACTCCGGCAGCGCGGGGTGAAGCTCGCCGTGGTTACCTCGAGTCAGAACTGCACCATTGTCCTGAAGGCCGCAGGGCTTGTCGGCCTGTTCGATGTGCTTGTCGATGGCAACGTGATCAGCGCGCAGCACCTGGCGGGAAAGCCCGCGCCGGACATGTTCCTGTTGGCGGCGAAGCTGCTGGGAGTCGAGCCCGCACGCGCCGTCGTGATCGAAGATGCGATCTCCGGCGTTCAGGCCGGGCGCAACGGAAGCTTTGGTCTTGTGGTCGGTGTTGCGCGCAAGGGGAATAGCGAGGAGCTCAGAGCCAACGGCGCGGATGTGGTGGTCGCCGATCTGGGCGAACTGGTCCGCTGATCAGCGGTGCTTCGCGTACCGTAAAAATAGTGCGAGTGAGCCGAGTTCATTTAGCTGCTGGGAGAGCTGTCCGGATGCACCAGATGCTGCAACCCACACAGGACCCCGCCTGGATCCTCAGCCACGAAGGCTATGACGTGCTGACCGAGAGCGCGCTGGAAGCGCGCTTTGCATTCGGCAACGGATTTTTGGGCATGCGCGCCGCGCGGTCGGTCAGCCGGGGGCCGACATGGGTGGCCTGGCTCGGCTACAGTCGCTGGGCTTCGTGGCCGCGCTGCTACGTCGCCGGCCTGTTCGACGTGCCCAACATCGAGCCGCCAGTGCCGGCGCTGGTGCCGGTCGCGGACTGGTCGCGCGTTCGCGTTCTGCTGGACGGTGAGCCGCTGCTGGCGCGCGAGGGCGAGGTGCGCGTCGGGATCCGTCAGCTCGATATGCGCCGCGGCCTTCTGTTGTCGACCTGGGCGCAGCGCACTCCCGCCGGCATCAATGTCGAGGGTCGCGAGCTGCGCCTGCTGTCGCTGGCGGACCGCGCAGCGGGATTGCAGCTTCTCGAACTCGCGCTGGACCGCGACGGCGTGGACGTCAGGCTAGAAGCGAGTTTTGCGATGGCCGGCCTTGGCATGGAACCGATGCTGCTCGCGCCTGACCACGGCGTGTGGCGCGTGGAGGGCTCGGGCAAGTGCGTGGCGATGTCCGGCGATGTGACGTTGCAGCTTGATGGCAAATCGCTCGGCCCGGATCGTCCGGTGCCGCTGCGCTGGGCGTGGCGCTGGCGCTCCGTCGCCGGGCAGGTCGCAGAACTCTACCGCCTCATTGCGGTGGCGCGGGCCGACAGTGTCGAGGAAGATCCCGCGTCTCACGCCGGCGCGGCGCTCGCGCGCAGCAGCACCGCCGGCTGGCGCGGTGTGCTGGCCGCGCATGAAGCCGCCTGGGATGCCCGCTGGACCGCAAGCGACATCCTCATCGAAGGCGACGATGAATCCCAGCAGGCGCTGCGGTTCGCCGTCTATCATCTGACCTGCGCGGCCAATCCCGAAGACGATCGTGTATCGGTCGGCGCACGCGCGCTGACCGGCGACGCGTATCTTGGCCATGTGTTCTGGGACACCGAGATCTACCTGCTGCCGTTCTACACGGCGGTCTGGCCCGAGGCGGCGCGGGCGCTCTTGATGTACCGCTTTCACACCCTGTCCGGCGCGCGGGCGAAGGCCGTGCATTTCGGCTTCAAGGGCGCGCTCTATGCCTGGGAGTCGGCGGATACGGGTGCGGAGACAACGCCCGAGCGGGTGGTCGGTGCGGACGGTGAGTTGGTGGAGATTTTGACCGGCCAGATGGAGCACCATATCAGCGCCGATATTGCCTATGCCGTGTGGCACTACTGGCGCGTCACCGGCGACGATGAATTCTTCCTTCGCGCCGGTGCGGAGATTATGCTTGAGACTGCCCGCTTCTGGGCCTCGCGTGCGACAGCCGAGGCCGACGGCCGACGGCACATCCGCCATGTCATCGGGCCGGACGAATATCACGAGGATGTCGACGATAACGCCTTTACCAATCTGATGGCGCGCTGGAATATCCGCCGCGCGCTGGAAACGATGGAGCTTCTGCGGACGTGCTGGCCGGCGGAGGCGGCGGCCTTGAGAAGCAAGCTGGCGCTTGACGACGACGAACTCGCGGACTGGCGCGACACCGCGGCGCGCATCGTGACCGGGTTCGATCCGGGGAGCGGCCTCTATGAGCAGTTCGCGGGGTTCAACGCGCTGGAGCCCTTCGACCTCACCGCCTATGCCGAGCGCACCGTGCCGATCGATGTGGTGATCGGCCGCGAGCGGACGCAGCGCTCGCAAATCGTGAAGCAGGCCGACGTCGTGGCGTTGATCGCGCTGTTGCCTGAAGAATTTCCTGATGGTTCGGCGGAGATGAACTTTCGCTATTACGAGCCGCGCTGCGCGCATGGCAGCTCGCTCAGTGCGGGCATGCACGCTCTTGTCGCTGCGCGCCTCGGCGACGCAGAGATGGCGCTGCGCTACCTGCGCGAAACCGCGGCCACCGACCTCGACCTCGATCCCAACAGCGCTGGCGGCGTGCGCATCGCCGGGCTGGGCGCGCTGTGGCAGGCGGTCATGCTGGGCTTCGCCGGTCTCGATCTGCGGGGCGACACGCTCGGGCTCGATCCTAAGCTGCCGCCCGCATGGCGCAGCATGTCGTTCCGCGTGTGCTGGAGAGGGCGGTGGGTCGCGATCCGCATTGCGAACAGGATGGCGGAGGCGACCCTGATGGAGGGCAGCGCGATGGAGATGCGGATCTCGGCCGCGAGATGGCAGTTAAAGCCAGGGGTGGCGATAAAGGCACCGATCTAGGCCGTTTGTGCACGAGCGAGGTGTTGAGCATGAACCAATGCGAAACAACGCGCCGCGATCAAGGGGGCACGGCGCCGACGCCTGATCGCCTTGCGGACCCAAAGGTGCTGGTGATCGATGTCGGCGGCCACTCGGTGAAAATGATCGCCACCGGGCGATTCAAGGCGCGATCGTTCCATTCGGGGCCTACGCTCACCCCCAAAGACATGATTTCCGAGGTGAAGAAGCTCGTGGCCGATTGGTCCTACGATGTGGTGGCGATCGGTTTTCCCGGCCCGGTCCTCGCCGGGCAGCCGGTGGGAAAGCCTCCCAATCTCGGACATGGCTGGGTCGGCTTTGATTTCGCGCAGGCTTTCGGTCGTCCCGTCAAGGTCATCAATGATGCAGCAATGCAGGCATTGGGCAGCTACGAGGGCGGCAAGATGCTGTTTCTCGGCTTGGGGACGGGGCTCGGCAGCGCGATGATTGTCGAAGGAATTGTCGTGCCGATGGAACTTGGCCATCTGCCTTACAAGGGCGCTACTTATGAGGACTATGTCGGCCGCGCCGGGCTGGAGCACGACGGCGAAAAGAAATGGCGGCACCATGTCGCCGATGTCGTCGAGCGCCTCACTGCGGCACTGCAGCCCGAATACACGGTGATCGGCGGCGGGAATGTGACGAGGCTGGAAACCCTGCCGCCGCGATGTCGCAGAGGGCGCAACTCCAACGCGTTCCGCGGCGGCTTCCGGCTGTGGGAGAAAGACAGCACGGTGCCAGCAAATCTTCCGCACGAAGAAGCGAGCGCCGAAGCGGACAGCAAATGAATTGACGATACGTTGATGTTCCCAATGGCTTTGAGAGGACCGATCGCGGATGTCGATCCAAAGAGTCTTTCTCATTCGGCACGGTGAAACGGAGTGGAGCCTGAGCGGGCAACATACCGGCCTCACCGATATTCCGCTTACGGAGAACGGCCGCGTGCTGCCGAAAAGGCTGGCGCCGATTCTGGCGAAGATCACGTTTGCCAAAGTCTATACCAGCCCTCTTCAGCGGGCTCGCGCGACCAGCGAACTTGCCGGCCTCGGCGGGCAGGCCGAAATCGACGATGATCTCATCGAGTGGAACTATGGCGACTATGAGGGCCTGACGCTGAAGGAGATCTTGGCGAAGTCGCCCGGCTGGATGCTTTTCAGGGACGGCTGCCCCGGCGGAGAAAGTCCGGCCGATGTCGGTCGCCGGGCTGATGCGGTGATCGAACGGGTGCGCGCTGTTCAGGGCAATGTCGCGCTGTTCGCGCACGGTCATATCTTCCGGGTTTTTGCGGCGCGCTGGATCGGCCTTCAGCCCGTAGCGGGCAGTCATTTCCTGCTCGATACCGCGACCTTGAGCGTTCTCAGCTACTACCGGGGCGTTGGCGCAATCAAACGCTGGAATGCTTCCGTCGCCGTCGATGGAGTACAGGTAACGTCATCTTCGGCTTCCGCGGGCAAGGGCGCATAGCTAGCACCAACGTAAGTGCAGGGGAGTTTTCTCATGACAACGCTCCTATCGAACCAAGAACAAGAGCTGGCGGATGCGCGCTCGGGGCTGTCGGGCGAGGAGCTCGAACTCGTCAACAATTATTGGCTGGCCTGCAATTACCTCTCCGTCGGGATGATTTATCTGAAGGACAACCCGCTGCTGAGGGAGCCGCTCAAACCGGATCACGTAAAGCATCGCCTGCTCGGCCACTGGGGGGCGAGCCCCGCCCTGTCATTCGTCTGGGTTCATATGAACCGGATGATCCTTCGGCACGACCTCGACGCGATCTTCATCGCCGGGCCGGGGCATGGCGCGCCCGGCGTGCTCGGACCAACCTATCTCGAAGGCACCTATTCCGAGATCTATCCGGACAAGAGCGAAGACGCGGACGGGATGCAAAAATTCTTCAAGCAGTTCTCGTTTCCCGGCCATATCGGCAGCCACGTCACGCCCGAAACTCCCGGCTCCATTCATGAAGGCGGCGAGCTTGGCTACAGCCTTTCGCACGCCTATGGCGCGGTGCTCGACAATCCCGATGTGATTGTCGCCTGCGTAGTGGGGGATGGCGAGGCGGAAACCGGCCCGCTGGCGACGGCGTGGCATTCCAACAAATTCATCAATCCGGTGCGCGATGGGGCGGTGCTGCCGATCCTCAGCCTGAATGGCTATAAGATTGCGAACCCGACCGTGCTCGCACGCATCAGCCATGAGGAGCTGGAGGCGTTATTCCTCGGCTATGGCTATACGCCCTACTTCGTGGAGGGAGACGATCCGCTCGAGATGCACCAGAAAATGGCTGCCACACTGGAGCGGGTGATTGGAGAGATCCGCGCGGTGCAGAAAACGGCGCGGGAAACCGGCAAGCCATCGCGTCCGCGCTGGCCGATGATCGTGCTGCGGTCGCCCAAAGGGTGGACCGGACCGAAGGAAATCAAGGGCCACAAGGTGGAAGGCTCCTGGCGCTCGCATCAGGTGCCTTTTTCCGACGTTCGCGGCAATCCGGAAAACCTGAAACTCCTTGAGAACTGGATGCGCAGCTACAGGCCGGAAAAACTGTTTGACGAGAGCGGCCGGCTTGTGCCCGAGCTGCTGAAGCTCGCGCCCAAGGGCAGCCGGCGGATGAGCGCCAACCCGCATGCCAATGGCGGCCTGTTGCGCAAGGATCTGTCCTTGCCGGACTTTCGTGACTATGCGGTGGATGTCACCGCCCGCGGCTCGGTCATGCATGAGAACACCAAGCCGCTCGGCGAGTATCTTCGCGACGTAATGAAGCTCAACCCTTCGATCTTCCGGGTTTTTGGCCCGGACGAGACGGCTTCGAACCGCCTGCAGGCGCTCTATGAAGTCACCAAGAAAACCTGGATGGCGCAGATGCTGCCGGAGGATGCCGATGGCGGCGAGCTATCGCCCGATGGCCGCGTCATGGAGCTGCTCTCCGAGCATACGTTGCTGGGCTGGCTGGAAGGCTACCTCCTGACCGGCCGGCATGGCTTCTTTCACACTTACGAGGCCTTCGCCCATGTGATCGATTCCATGTTCAACCAGCACGCCAAATGGCTGGACATCAGCAAGAACCACGTGCGGTGGCGGGCCCCGGTCGCCTCGGAAAACATTTTGCTCTCCTCCACCGTCTGGCGACAGGACCACAACGGGTTCTCGCATCAGGATCCGGGCTTCATCGATGTCGTCACCAACAAGGGGCCGTCGGTGACCCGCGTCTATCTGCCGCCTGACGCCAATACCCTGCTGTCGGTCGCCGATCACTGCCTGCGCAGCACCAACTACGTCAACGTGATCGTCGCCGACAAGCAGAAGCATCTGCAGTTCACCACCATGGACGAAGCGATCGTCCACTGCACCAAGGGGCTTGGCATCTGGGCGCGCGCGAGCACCGATCAGGGCGAGGAGCCGGACGTCGTGCTGGCCTCGTGCGGCGACGTCGCGACCATGGAGGCGCTGGCCGCCGCCGCTATTCTCCGCGAGAACACGCCGGACCTGAAACTGCGCTTCATCAACGTCGTCGACCTGTTCAGGCTGCAGCCGGCGTCCGAGCACCCGCACGGCTCGACGGAGCGGGAGTTCGACGGCCTGTTCACCACCGACAAGCCGATCATCTTCAATTTCCACGGCTACCCCTGGCTCATCCATAAGCTCGCCTATCGCTTCAAGGCCCATGAGAACCTGCACGTGCGCGGATACAAGGAAAAGGGCAACATCAATACGCCGCTTGAACTGGCGATGCTGAATGAAACGTCACGTTTCAACCTTGTCATCGATGTGATCGACCGGGTGCCAAAACTGCGTACCAAGGCCGCGCATCTGAAGGAGAAGATGAAGAACGCGATCATCGACAACATGCACTACGCGCATGAGCAGGGCACCGACCGGCCCGAGATCGCCAACTGGACATGGCCGTATTGATACTTGCTCGTGGAAAGCAGGATCATCATCCCGCGTGGCCCCGCGGATGCCGCCGAGACCCTTCTTAATCGAATATTTAGTTCCGACTTGCACGATGGCAGCGTTGCAGTTTCTTGGCTTTTCGTGCAGTGCGCAGCTGGGCGTCGCCAATTACGCGACCGTGGAACTACGCGCGCGCTCGTCACGGGAAGATCCGGCGTGGTCCAGGGTGGTGTCGATGAGACGAGAGCTTCGCAAAAAACAGCGCATTCGCTTCGAGCGTGCGAGGCATGCCGACATCATGGCCATCGATGGCACGTGGCGGCGCGAATGCGAGCTTTTGGATATCTCCGATAGCGGCGCGCTCATTCGGATCATCGGCAGCTTTGAAGGCCTCGATCTCAAGGAATTCTTCCTTCTGCTCTCCTCGACCGGTCTTGCCTACCGGCGGTGCGAGCTGATCCGCGTCAACGGCAACGAGGTAGGCGTCCAGTTCATCAAGGGCCCTAAGCCTGCCAAGGAAGCGGCTCCCGGTGTTATGGAGCAGAGATAAAGCAGGAGCACTGCGCTCGCGCGGATCGCGGTCGGAATCCCGATAGCCGCTCATCGAAACTTCGCCGGTCGGCGGATGCCGGGGCTGAACAAAAACGTGATCGATATGTTATCGATCTTGATCAGGCTCAGTTCGGCGCCGATCACCATCGCTCGGATGCTTGTCTGGTCATTCTCGCGCAGGACATTCAGGATGTCGCGGCGATGGATGCGGGTTCGGGGCGCACACGTTTGCCGCAGCTCTTTCCGGTCGGAGACGTGGGCCATTGTTGAGCATGGCCTTTTCCCTCGCCGATCTGGTCGTCGGTCTTACTGTGGGCGCGATCAAGTAAAAAAGTCGCCTCGCGCGCATGGATGCGGGAGAGAGGGATGACGGTCTATAGCGGCCCGGTTTTTGAAATGGCGGCGCAGCAGTTCGATGTCATCGCCGATTATCTGTCGATACCTGTCGATGAGCGCAGTCGCCTCCTGATGCCCAAACGCTCGGTCACGGTGTCCTGCCCGATCCATCGCGACGACGGCACCACGGCCGTGTTCGAGGGTTACCGCGTCCAGCATCATCTCACGCTCGGGCCGACCAAGGGCGGCACGCGCTTTGCCGCCAGCGTCGATCTCGGCGAGGTCGCGGCGCTGGCTATCTGGATGAGCTGGAAATGCGGGCTGGTCGGGCTGCCCTATGGCGGCGCGAAGGGCGGGATCGGCGTCGATCCGACCGCCCTTTCGAAACGCGAACTGGAATCGCTTTCCCGACGCTACATGCAGGAGCTCATTCCGTTCGTCGGGCCGCACACCGACATCATGGCGCCCGACATGGGCACCAACGAACAGGTGATGGCATGGTTCATGGATACGTATTCGATGTATCACGGCCACACCGTGACCGAGATCGTCACCGGCAAGCCGGTCAGCGCGGGCGGTACGCTGGGGCGGCGGGAGGCAACGGGCCGCGGCGTGGCCTATCTCGCGCGGCGGGTGATGAATGACCTGTCGATCAACCTGAATGGCGCGACCGCGGTGGTTCAGGGCTTTGGCAATGTCGGCTCGATCGCCGCGCTGGAACTGAGCAAGATTGGGGTGAAGATCATCGCCGTCAGCGATCATACCGATGCGCTGTATCGTGCGCAGGGATTGGACGTGCCTGACCTGATCAGACATGCGGCGACCCACGGCAGTCTTGCCGGTTACTCGAACCAGTTGTCCTGCGATCCTGCCGGCATTCTAAAAATGCGCTGCGACGTTCTGGTGCCGGCAGCGATCGAGCGGGTGATCGACGCCGAGGTTGCTGAGGGACTGCAATGCCGGGTGCTGGCGGAAGGAGCGAACGGGCCGACAACCCCCGAGGCCGACCGCGTGCTCGAGAAACGCCAGAACGAGATTTTCCTGATCCCGGATATCCTGTGCAATTCGGGCGGGGTGATCGTCAGTTATTTTGAATGGGTGCAGGACCTGCAGCAGCTTTTCTGGGAGGAGGAGGAGGTGATGCGGCGCGAGTTCCAGATCCTCGACCGCGCCTTCGAGCGGATGTCGCTGCGCGCCAAGCGCGACAAGGTCTCCAACCGGACGGCGGCAATGTCCATCGGCGTCGAGCGGGTCAGTGCGGCAAAGGACATGCGCGGCCTGTTCCCGTAAGCAGCGTTCGCTGATCCGGCCGCACGGCGCACAGGCGGGCGGCGCATTTTTTTACGCAGGGATGCCGATAAAGGGATAAAATGGCGGTGTGCTTCCGTTCCCGGACAAAGGGGAACGAGGTTCCCGGCGACCGAGCGCCGGATTTCTGGCGCCCGGTTTTGGGCAATGCAAAGCTCCCCTTGATGTCAGGTGTTGCGAAGGCACGCGGCTGTCGCCGGAGGGGCCGGCGCGGTGCATTGACTTTGGGATGCGGGAAGATGGCGAAGCCGAAAAAAATGGGAGGCGCGATGTCTTGAAGGGATAGGAGAGGATCATGGCTACTCAAATCCAGGGGGATTTTCGGCGCGTGATCGTTGCCGCGTCGGTGGGCAACGTCATCGAATGGTATGACTTCTATATCTTCGGCAGCCTCGCCGCCGTTCTGTCGGTGAAGTTTTTCGAGCAGTCTCACCCCGTCGCGGCCTTGCTCAGCACGATTGCGCTGTTCACGGCCGGCTTTCTGATCCGTCCGCTGGGTGCTTTTCTGTTCGGCTGGATGGGTGACCGGGTCGGACGCAAGTATACCTTCCTCATTACATTGAGCGGGATGGGCATCGGCACCGGCGCGATCGGTCTGATCCCGAGCTACCAGTCGATCGGCCTGTCGGCCGCGTTCATCCTCTTCGCGTTGCGGATGATTCAGGGGCTGTGCCTTGGCGGCGAGTATGGCGGCGCAATCACCTATGTCGCGGAGCACGTATCGGACAAGAATCGCGGTTACTATACTAGCTGGCTGCAAACCTCCCCGACGCTCGGAATCGTGATGTCACTGGCCGTGATCATCGCCGCGCGGACATATTTTGGCGAGGCGGCGTTCAACGCCTGGGGGTGGCGCGTTCCCTTCCTGCTGTCCTTCGTGCTCGTGGCTGTGGCGATCTATATCCGGCTTCAGCTTCGGGAGACCCCGATTTTCGAGGAGATCAAGGCCAAGCGGCTGATGACGCGCAACCCATGGAAGGAGGCGTTTCTCAGCGCGAATGCAAAATATGTCGGGATCGCCACCATCGTCCTGATCGGGCAGGGCGTAGTCTGGTACAGCGGACAGTTCTGGGCGCTGTACTTCCTGCAGCAGGTGTCGAAGGTCGATGCATTGTCTTCGGCCTACATCGTCGGGGCCGCACTCCTCATAGCTACGCCGAGCATGGTATTATTCGGCTGGCTGTCCGACATCATCGGCCGCAAGCCGGTGATCCTCGGCGGGATGCTGCTCGCGGCGGTCACGTATTACCCGCTGTATCTCTGGCTCGGAATGGTGACCCAGCCGGGTCACATCAACTATCCCGCGGCCATCTTCATCATCTTCATTCTCGTCTGCTACGTCGGCATGGTGTACGGGCCGGTCGGGGCGTTCCTGGCGGAGTATTTCCCGAGCAGGATCCGATATACGTCAGTGTCCGTGCCCTATCACATCGGCAATGGCTGGGGGGGCGGCCTCGTGCCGTTCATCACGTCGGCGGCATTTGCTGCTACCGGCAGCGTTGGCTATGCGCTGCTCTATCCGATCCTTGTGCCTGCCGTCTGTTTCGTCCTTGCCCTGTTCCTGATGCCGGAGACCCGGCAGATCAGCATCTGGGAGCCGATCGAGGCACGGCCGGCATCCTGATCGATTTGATCCTCCTGCGGGGACGATATCCCCGCAGGGCGGCGGGCTCGGGGACCAAGAAAAGCCCTTCCAATTGGCGGCGGGCGTCTTAACTTAGCTCGGCAGCGCCGGGACGGTTCCGGGGGCTATTGTTTTCGGGAGGTGAGATGCAAAGCAAAACACCCCGCGAACTGGCAGAGCGGATGGCCGAGCGGCGCGAGCGCCGGCGGCTGGACGACGGATTTATCCGCCAGACCTTCATCCAGCCGCGTACGGAAGCCCGTGAGACGGCGCGGGCCTTTTTCGATCGGTACCCGAAGGAAGCCTACATGTCCGAGGTCGAGAGCTGGCACGAACTGCCGGATGGCGAGATCGAATTCACGATGAAGCGATTGCGCAGCGCCGACTGACACGCCCGGTCTTCCCAGTCTGGCCAAGTGAGGGGCGGAAATAATTGGCCGCAACGGGGTTAGTGTCAGTCGCATTCCCTTGGGGATGAAAGCAATGGACGCAATCTCGGACGGGGCCGGCTCAGACAGCGAGGCGATATCGATTGCGGTCGTTTCGCGCGCCGAGCTTGCCGGCTGCGCGGCGTGGCAGTCCACGTTCGCCGATGAGCGAAAAGATCACCGCTACTACGAAATCTTGGACGATACGGTCGGCAATTTCGAGTACCGCTACTTTGCATTCATCGACGCCCATGGCGTAGTGCGGGCGGTGCAGCCGTTCTTCCTCGTCGATCAGGACATTCTCGAAGGGCTGGCCGCCAGGCGGGTGCGTTGGCTGCTTTTGGTGCGGCGGTTCTATCCCCGGTTTCTCATTCTGCGGTCCCTGATGGTCGGCTGCGCGGCCGGGGAAGGGCACCTCGCCACGTCCGACGCTCTGCCGGCCAGCGCTCTGGCGCGGGCATTGTCGGACGGCATCGTTGCGCAGGCGAAGTTGCTTCGTGCCCAGCTCATCGTGCTTAAAGAGTTTCCCGCCGCCTATCGCGGCGTCATGAGCTGCTTCACGCGCCGGGGTTTTGCACGGGCGCCGAGCATGCCGATGACGATGCTCGACATCCGATATGACAGCTTCGAAACCTATATGGAAAAGGCGCTCAACAGCTCGGCGCGCCGAAAGCTGCGCAAGAAGCTGAGCGCCACGGCAGGCGTTTCCGATATCCACATGAGTGTCACCGACGATGCCGCCAGCTTCGTCGATGAGATCTATCCGCTCTACCTGCAGGTTTTCGAACGCTCAAAAATGCGGTTCGAAAAACTCACCAAGGAGTTCTTTCGCGAACTGGGCCAGCGAATGAACGACAAGGTGCGCTTTTTCGTCTGGCGCCGCGGCAATACTCTGATCGCGTTCAGCATGTGCATGGTGCAGGGGGAGTCGCTCTATGCGGAATATGTCGGGTTCGACTACGCGGTCGCGATCGACCTGCATCTGTATCACTACGTCGTGCGGGACATGATCCGCTGGGGCATCGATCACGGCTACAAGTGGTTTCGCAGCAGCGCCCTCAACTACGATCCCAAACTCCACATGCGCCATCGACTCGATCCGATCGACCTCTATGTGCGCCATACCTCGCCACTTGCGAACGTGCTCCTCCGCCTGGCGCTGCCCTGGATTGTGCCGGCGCGCTATGATCCGACGCTCAAGCTGTTTCCCGACTACAGAACGCTTTGGTAGCCCGGCTAAAACCGGACAGCCGGCAGCCAAGAAAGAAATCAGCCCGGCTGAGACTTTTGTGGAAAACCGGGTGGCGTTGGCGTATTATACTTTCTTTGCACGCTGCGCGCTTGCCTTAGCCGGCGTCACCTTGGGACTGTTTGCCGCGCGGCAGCTTTGCGCGTGCAGCTTGGCTGCTTCGCGCAGCGACGCGAGCTGGTTTTGAGAGTGCTTACAGGACAGGCGCGGCGCTGCCGTTGGCCTGATCGTGTTGGTTTGCAAAGAACGAGCCTGTGGGCGCCATGAGGCAGGCGACCCTTGGCGCAACAGGAACACTGCTCGGAAGCGTACGTAGTAACTCGTGTCCGCCGCGTTCAGACGCAAGGATAAACGAGGATGGGTGTTGCGCTTGCACTTCTGCTGGTTGCTATCGGCTCGGTCGTGTTCCACTTCCTGAGTCCGTGGTGGTGGACGCCCATTGCCTCGAACTGGCGATACATCGACGACACGATCATCATCACGTTCTGGATCACCGGCGCAGCGTTCGTCGCGATCGTCACCTTCATGGCCTATTGCATCGTGCGCTTCCGTCACCGGGAGGGGAGCCGTGCGGCCTATGAGCCGGAGAACAAACGGCTCGAATGGCTGCTCACGCTCGGCACCGCGGTCGGAGTCGCGGCGATGCTCGCGCCGGGCCTCCTGGTCTGGAATCAGTTCGTTTCGGTGCCCGCCGATGCGACCGAAATCGAGGTGATGGGGCAGCAATGGAGCTGGAGCTATCGCCTCCCCGGCAAGGACGGCCGACTGGGGACGACCGACGCGCGCAACGTCAGCTCCGACAATCCCATGGGCCTTAATCCCAGGGACCAGAACGGACAGGACGATATCGTGATCGACAGCGGCGACCTGCATCTGCTGGTTGGCAAGCCCGTCAAGGTGCTGCTGCGCTCCATCGACGTCGTTCACGATTTCTTCGTGCCGGAATTCCGCGCCAAGATGGATATGGTGCCGGGCTCGGTGACCTATTTCTGGATCACGCCGACGCGTACCGGCTCCTTCGATGTTCTTTGTGCCGAGCTATGCGGCGTCGCGCATTCGCAGATGCGCAGCACTGTCGTTGTGGACGATGCGGAGCAGTATCAGGAGTGGCTGGCGAAGCAGAAGACGTTTGCCGAGCTTCAGAGCGAGCGCAGGCTTTCAAAGGCGAGTTACGTCACGGGCGCGGAGTGACGGCGAGCGGAGATGATGCGAGTGGTGTGAAACAGCGGAGGGCATGTCAATGGTTGATGTCCCGTCTGATGCAGTCATCACAATCCCGCCGGCGGAAGTCGGAGAGGTCGAACTCTATCATCCGAGAAGCTGGTGGACGAAATACGTCTTTTCGCAGGATGCCAAGGTCATCGCCATCCAGTATGCCGTCACCGCAATGTCGATCGGCATGGTTGCGCTGGTTCTGTCATGGCTGATGCGGCTGCAGCTTGGCTTTCCCGGCACGTTTTCCTTCATCGATCCCAACCAGTATCTGCAATTCATCACCATGCATGGCATGATCATGGTGATCTATCTTCTCACCGCGCTGTTTCTCGGCGGCTTCGGCAATTACCTCATTCCGCTGATGGTCGGCGCGCGGGATATGGTGTTCCCCTATGTGAACATGCTGAGCTACTGGATCTATCTGCTCGCGGTGCTCGTGCTGTTGTCGGCTTTCTTCGTGCCCGGAGGGCCGACCGGCGGCGGCTGGACGCTCTATCCGCCGCAAACCATCCTCTCCGGCAGCCCGGGACAGGAAGCTGGAATCATCCTGATGCTGGTGTCGCTGATCCTGTTCATCATCGGCTTCACCATGGGCGGCCTGAACTATGTCGTGACCGTGTTGCAGGGCCGCACGCGGGGCATGACCCTGATGCGTCTGCCTCTGACGGTGTGGGGCATCTTCACCGCGACGGTGATGGCGCTCTTGGCCTTTCCAGCTCTGTTCGTGGCCTCGGTGATGCTGCTGCTCGACCGCCTGCTTGGTACGAGCTTCTTTATGCCGACGCTGGTCGAGATGGGACAGCTTTCGAAATATGGCGGCGGCAGTCCGCTCCTGTTCCAGCACCTGTTCTGGTTCTTCGGCCACCCCGAGGTCTATATCGTTGCCCTGCCGGCCTTCGGTATCGTCTCCGACCTTATCAGCACCCACGCCCGAAAGAACATTTTTGGCTATCGCATGATGGTGTGGGCGATCATCGCGATCGGCGCGCTCAGCTTCGTCGTGTGGGCGCATCACATGTATGTCAGCGGCATGAATCCGCATTTCGGATTCTTCTTCGCAACGACGACGCTGATCATCGCCATCCCGACCGCGATCAAGGTCTATAACTGGATCCTGACGCTGTGGCGCGGCGACATCCATCTCACCGTGCCGATGCTGTTCGCCCTCGGCTTCATTGTCACCTTCGTCAATGGCGGCCTGACCGGGCTGTTCCTCGGCAACGTCGTGGTCGACGTGCCGCTGTCCGACACGATGTTCGTCGTGGCGCACTTCCACATGGTGATGGGGGTGGCGCCGATCATGGTGGTGTTCGGCGCGATCTATCACTGGTATCCGAAAGTGACGGGAAGGATGCTGAACGAGGCGCTGGGCCGCTTCCACTTCTGGGTGACGTTCCTCGGCGCCTACGCGATCTTCTTCCCCATGCACTATCTCGGCCTCCTCGGCGTGCCGCGTCGCTATTATGACATCGGCGAGACCGCGTTCGTGCCGGCGTCGGCGCACGACCTCAACATGTTCATGAGTGTTGCCGCGTTGATCGTCGGCTTCGCCCAGCTTGTGTTCATATTCAACCTGATCCGGAGCCTGGCGAAAGGCGAGGAGGCCGGCGGCAATCCATGGCATGCGACGACGCTCGAATGGCAGACGCCGCAGACCCCGCCCGCCCATGGCAACTGGGGCAAGGATCTGCCGATCGTCTACCGCTGGGCCTATGCCTACAGCGTGCCCGGCGCGAAGCGGGATTTTGTGCCGCAGAATGAGCCGCCCGCGGAGGCGGCTGCCGAGGGCGTGGGCTCATGAGCGCGATCGTGCTGTTCATGGTTGGCGTCGCGGTGATCGCTGGCTGGTGGCTGTCCCAGCAGCGGCTGACGGCAAAGCCCTGGCTCGAGGAAGGCGTGATCGGGGAGATGCCTAGCGAGCGGTCGTCATTGCTGAGGGCGAAGCTTGGGCTTGGCGTCTTTCTCGCCGTTATCGGCTCGTTGTTCGCGCTTCTCATCAGCGCCTATCTGATGCGCATGGACCAGACCGACTGGCGCACGGTGCCGATGCCGACGCTGCTCTGGTTCAACACCGGCGTCCTCATCCTGAGCAGCGGCGCGTTGCACCTGGCGCAGGTCGCCGCCCGCGACGACGACCGCGAGCGTGTCGTCATCGGGCTGCTGGCGGGCGGCGTCGCCGCAATCGTGTTCCTGATCGGGCAGCTGCTGGCGTGGGTGCAGCTTCGCAATTCGGGCTATTTTCTGGCGGGCAATCCCGCCAACTCATTCTTCTACCTGGTCACGGCCCTCCACGGGGTGCACCTTCTCGGCGGCCTCGTTGCGCTCGCCCGGACCTGTGCCAAGGCGGTTGGCGAGGTGGCGATGCCGCGGCTGCGCCTCAGCGTGGAATTATGCGCGGTGTATTGGCACTTCCTGCTGTTTGTCTGGTTGATATTGCTGGGCCTGCTCACCGGCTCGGCGAATGATTTGATCAGGATCTGCCGGCAGGTGCTGAGCTGAGAGGAAAGCGCGATGGCAGAGGCCGCACTGACTGAGACGGGAAAGGCAGCCAGCCGGCCGACAGGATTGCCGGGCGTGGTCGCCGACTGGTCGTCGGATCAGCGCGCGTTCAAGAACGTGTCCTGGGGCAAGGCCATGATGTGGATCTTCCTCCTCAGCGACACGTTCATCTTCGGCTGCTTCCTGCTGTCCTACATGACGGCGCGAATGTCGACGACGGTGCCGTGGCCCAATCCTAGCGAAGTGTTCGCGCTCTCGATCGGCGGCAAGGAATTTCCGCTGCTCCTGATCGCCATCATGACCTTCGTGCTGATCAGCAGCAGCGGCACCATGGCGATGGCGGTGAATTTTGGCTATCGCCGCGACCGCGTAAGGACCGCGCGACTGATGCTGGCAACCGCGGCTCTCGGCGCGACCTTTGTCGGCATGCAGGCATTCGAGTGGACCAAGCTGATCATGGAAGGGGTGCGGCCCTGGGGAAATCCGTGGGGCGCACCGCAGTTCGGCGCAGCCTTCTTCATGATCACCGGCTTCCATGGAACGCATGTGACCATCGGTGTGATCTTCCTCATCGCCATCGCGCGCAAGGTCTGGCGCGCTGACCTCGACAGGGGAGCGCGCGGCTTTTTCACGAGCAGACGAGGGAACTACGAGATTGTCGAGATCGCCGGCCTCTACTGGCACTTCGTCGATCTCGTCTGGGTGTTCATCTTCGCCTTCTTCTATCTTTGGTGAGAGCACGACATGGTCGACATTACCCTGCAAAAGACCTCGCACGCAGCCGCGCCGGCAGCAGTAGCTGTTCCCCACGCCGAAGGCCAGCAGCACCCGATCAAACTCTATCTCGTGGTTTGGGGCTGGCTGTTCGTCCTCAGCACCTGCTCCTATCTCGTCGACTATTTCGGCCTGCAGGGCAATCTCAGATGGTCGCTGATCGTTTTGTTTATGGTGCTGAAGGCTGCCCTGATCGTTTCGGTCTTCATGCACATGGCCTGGGAGCGCCTGGCGTTGGCTTACGCCATCCTGCTTCCGCCTGCGCTGTTATTGGTGTTCGTCGCGATCATGGTGTTTGAATCGGACTACACGCTGTGGACCCGGATCGTGTTCTTTGGGGCTGGATCTTAGCTCGCTGGACCTGTGGGTGCATCATACGTGATGGAGAACGATAATGACCACGTACATCATGCTTGCGAAGTGGACCGATAAGGGAATGCAGAGTGTGAAGGAGTCGCCCCGCCGTCTCGACATGGCAAAGAAAGCCATCAAGGACATGGACGGGGAATTCAAATCCTTCTTTCTCACGATGGGCGACTATGACATGGTCGCAGTCTACGAGGCGCCGGACG
This sequence comes from Xanthobacteraceae bacterium, assembly GCA_035565775.1. GTDB lineage: Bacteria > Pseudomonadota > Alphaproteobacteria > Rhizobiales > Xanthobacteraceae > PRO6. The sequence continues at coordinate 137,444 of DATMRW010000023.1, forward strand.
ATGCAGTCGCGGCGCGCTTCGTCCTTCAGCTCGGCATGCTGGGGAATATTCGGACACGGACGCTGAAAGCGTTCCCCGAGGCGGCCTATCGGGAAATCATCGCCTCACTCGGTTGATCGTTTCACGCATGATTGAAGGAATGGCGCGGGCCTGTGCGGTCCCCCGGACGATCGGAGGGCTGTGCGGGCCTAGCCTTTTTGCGATTCGTGGTCCGTCCAGCGTTCCGCATTCGCGCCGAGCTGGAGCGATGCCTGCCGCGCGCTTTTCAATAGTTCGGGGATGTGCGCGCCGTCGCGTTCAAAATCGAGGCCTTCTGCGGGGCCCGTGAGCGTTAGCGCATAGACGACATCATCGTTGACGTCCCAGACCGGCGCCGACAACGCGCCGAAACCGGGCAGCGTTTCGAGCTGGCGGGCGGAGTAGCCCTGCCGCAGCACGGTTTCGCGGATTTCGGCCAGCACCGCCGCGCAGTCGCGCGCCGGACGGCCCTTGGCTTTGAGCTCGGCGAGCGCAACCGGCTTTGTGGCCTTTTCATCGAGATGGGCGATGAAGATGTTGCCGCCACCGGTCGTCAGCAGCGGCACGTAGCCGTTGCGAAGCACGAACGCGCCGCGGCGAATGCCTTCCTTCTTGAAAACGATGATCGGCCCCTGATCCGACCATTGCAGAATCGCGACGCCGGTTCCCAGCTTTTCATGAAGCCGCAGCGCCTCGGCATGCACCACGTCGAAGGGGGTGAAGTGTTTGAGCGCGGTAAAGCCGAGGGCGACGGCGCTCGGGCCGAGCTGATAGGAGCCGCGCTGATCGGTCTGCACCAGCCCGGTGCGGACAAAGGAGACGAGGTAGTTGTGCGCCGCGCTCGGCGTCAGGCTCGCGCGCTCGGCGATGTCGCGAAGAATGACGGGACCGGGGCCGGCATGAATGGCGAGCAGCACGCGGTAGCCGACCTCGATCGATTGAATGCCGCGCGGTTCCTTGGTCGACCTGGTCATTCAATGCCGCTCCTATGCGCCGCGCCTGGTCTTGCGAAGGCTCTATTGCCAAGCGAGCGGAATCCGATTAGTTTTGATATAGATGAGATATTCAATATTGCTGAATAACGCAAGCAGATAAACGGCGCGGGGGACTCCAGTTGAGATTCGGTGTGTTCGATCATATGGATCGCTCCGGCGTGGCGATTGGGCAGCAATATGAGGATCGCCTGCGGCTCGCGGAGGCCTATGATCGCGCCGGATTTCACGCCTATCATGTGGCCGAGCACCACTCGACGCCGCTGGGCTGCGCGCCATCGCCGAGCGTCTTTCTTTCCGCCGTCGGCCAGCGCACCCGGCGGCTGCGCTTCGGGCCGCTCGTCTATACCCTGAGCCTCTATCATCCGCTGCGGATCTTTGAAGAGATCTGCATGCTCGACCAGATGAGCGGCGGCCGGTTCGAGCTTGGGGTGGGGCGCGGCATCTCGCCGATCGAACTCGGCTTTTACGGTGTCGATGTCGCCGAAGCGCAGGGGATGTATCTCGAAGCGCTCGACATCATTCTCAAGGCGTTCGCCGGCGGACGGCTGAGCCATGAAGGCGAGCATTTCTCCTTCAAGGACGTGCCGATCGAGATCCGGCCCCTGCAAAATCCGCATCCGCCGCTGTGGCTCGGCGTCACCCGGCCGGAAGGCGCCGAGTGGGCGGCGACGCACCGCGTGAACATCGTCAGCAACGGCCGCGCGGACCAGGTGGAGAAAGTCGCATCGGCCTATCGCAAGTTCTGGGCGGCGCAGCGCCACCACCATGAGCCGCTGCCGAAGATCGGAATGAGCCGCCATATCGTCGTCGCCGAGAGCGCGGCCGAGGCGAGGGCCATCGGCGCGCGGGCTTATGCCAAGTGGCACGCGAGCCTGATGTATCTGTGGCGCGCCTATGGCTCGGTTCCGGCGACGCTGAGCTTTCCCGAAAGCTTTGCCGAGGCGCTCGAGGCCGGGTACTGCATCGCCGGTACGCCAGGCGAGGTGCGCGATCGCATCCGCACCCAGGTCGAAGCGGCGAACATCAATTATCTCCTGTGCCGCATGGCGTTCGGCGATCTCTCCTATGAGGAGAGCCTGCGATCCGTCGAGCTGTTCGCCGCCGAGGTGATGCCCGCTTTCGACATGAGCCTGACCGCAGCCTGAGCCGCACCGCGCCCGTCGCAATCTTTCACGAAATCAAAGAAGTTGGAGTTTTGGGGGAAATGATGAAGAGCATTCTGTCGAAGCTGGCACTCACCGCCGGGCTGTGCGTCGCGCTTGCCATGCCGAGTTCGGCGTCGGCCGCCGAGATCAAGGTCGGCTTCAGCCCGAGCCTGCCGCAGATCCCGCTGTACATCGCCGCCGAGAAGGGCTTCTTCAAGGAAGAAGGCCTTGACGTATCGCTCAAGCCCACCGTGACGGCGACGCCGAAATTGCTGCCGCTGCTTGCGGGCGGCGAGCTCGATATCGTGTTCGGCGGTGCGTCCGCGGCTCTGTTCAACGCGATGGACGGCGGCATCAAGTTCGCCATGGTGGCCGATGGCGGGCAGGTGGACCCGAATTTCGACGGCTCGCCTTATGTCATCATCGTGCGCAAGGATCTCTATGACGCCGGCTCCTTCAAGACGCTGGCGGACCTCAAGGGCAAGACGCTGAGCTTTGCAGTGGAAGGCACCTCGCTGGCCTACATGATGTTCAAAGCCCTGAAGAATGCCGGTCTGCAGCCGTCCGATGTCACGATCCGCTATTTCAAGGCGCTGTCGGACATGGGCGTGGCGTTCCAGAACAAGGCGGTTGACGCCTCGGCGATGACCGTGCCGCTCAATCTTGGCCTCGCAAAGAACGGCATCTCGGTTGACTGGGTCGACGCACGGCAGGCGGCCCCCGGCCTGCAGGCTTACACGCTCATCTATGGCGAGAAGCTGCTGACCAGCCGCCGCGAGGAGGGCAAGGCGTTTTTGCGTGCTTATGCAAAGGCAATCGCCTGGTACAAAAATGCGCTCAAGGGTGACAAGAGCGAGCTGATCCAGATCGGCGCAAAGTGGACCAAGCTGCCGGTGGAAACGCTGCAGAATTCGATCTGGACCTATTTTGACGACAAGCTCCAGATGAATGTTCCCGATATCAAGGACCAGTATCAGACTTGGCTGGAGCAGAAGCTGGTGAAGGGCGGGCTCGATGTCGATTCATTCATCGACACCAAGCTCGCGTCGGAAGCGCTTCAATCCAAGTAACGCCGGACTGCAAGCGTGATGGCTCGTATCGCCGATCTCAATGCCGCCGAGCACGGCGCCAAACCCTCCGAGAAAGCAAGCCAGGTGGCTGACATTGCCGAGACCCGTCCCGCCGCGATCACCATCGAAAACCTCTCGAAGGTTTTCAGATTGCGCGGCGGCACTTTCGTCGCCGTCGAGAAATTCGATCTGACCATTCGCGAGGGCGAGTTCATTTCCATCGTCGGGCCGAGCGGCTGTGGCAAGAGCACGGTGCTACGCATTCTCGCGGGGCTCGAGCGGCACAGCAGCGGCCGGGTCGAGATCGCGGTGAACGACGGCAGCACGCCGCAGCTCAACATGGTCTTTCAGGAAGCGTCCGCGCTGCCGTGGATGACCGTGGGCGACAATGTCGCCTACGGGCTGCGGCGGCGGGGCGTCTCCGCTGCCGAGATCGAGGAGAAGGTCACCTACTGGCTGAATGCCACCGCGCTCGCCCGGTTTCGCAACGCCTATCCGCACCAGCTCTCCGGCGGCATGAAGCAGCGCGTCTCGATCGCGCGTGCCTTTGCCAACAACCCGAGCATTCTGCTGATGGACGAGCCGTTCGCGGCGCTCGATGCGCTGACCAAGATCTTGCTTCAGAACGAATTGCTCGCGCTCTGGGAAAAGACCCGCAAGACCGTGGTCTATGTCACCCACAGCCTCGAAGAGGCGCTGACGCTGAGCGACCGTGTCGTCGTCATGGCGGCGCGGCCGGGGACGGTGAAATCGGTTCTCGACATTCCGTTCGAGCGGCCGCGCGACAGCGTCGCGCTGCGCGCCGATCCCCGCTATTCGGAGCTGTACTCGCGGATCTGGGCGCAGCTTCAGGAAGAAGTCATGAAGCCCGAGGTGCGCGATGCCCACTGACGCCGTCAAAACCCGCACCATCGTTCTGCAGCCGGAGGACAAGAGGCAAGGGCGGTTCGACCACACGTCGGGGCTGGTCTACATCATCTCGCCCGCCGTGCTGCTGGCGGTGTGGCAGATCGTCGGGCTGCTCGGCTGGATCGATCTACGTTTCTTCCCGCTGCCGTCGCAGATCGCGGTGACTTTCTACGAGTTGCTCGTCTCCGGCGAATGGTTCGTGCATGTCGGGGCGACGCTCGGCCGGGTGCTGTTCGGCTTCATCGTCGGCTCCGCGCTCGGCATTGTCGTCGGCGCCCTCATGGGGCTCGTGCCGTGGATCCGGTTCTGCGTCTATCCGCTGGTCGCGTCGATCTACCCGATTCCGAAGATCGCGATCTTTCCGTTGATCCTGCTGATCTTCGGCCTCGGCGAGGCTTCCAAGCTGGTCACGATCTCGGCGAGCTGCTTCTTCTTTCTGGCGATCAGCGCGATGTCCGGGGTGCTCAACATTCCGCGCGTCTACATGGACGTCGGCCGCAATTTTGGCGCACGCGGTCTCGATTTCATCTGGACGGTTGCTATCCCCGCGGCCTTGCCGGTGATTTTCTCCGGCCTCAAGCTGGCGCTCGGCGCGGCGTTCCTCGTCGTCGTCTCGCTGGAATTCATCAACGCGGAATCCGGCATCGGCTGGCAGATCTGGCGCTCGTGGGAGCTGTTCTCGATCCGCATGATGTTCGTCAGCCTTCTGACTGTGTCATTCCTCGGGCTTATTCTTGTCGTGGCGCTTGATTGGCTCGAGCGCAAGCTTGTGCCGTGGCACCTCTGAGCGCGGCGCGCTGAAGACCGCCGGGGCTGATACCCCGGCGGTCAGCCGCCGGACCGGCGAACCTGCTGCCGCGGGGCGCCCGCGACCGGGCCAGGGGCGGCGATGAGCTGCGGGCCGATCGCATCGAAGTGCGCCTTCTGCTCATCGCTCAGCGAGCCATAGAAATCGTTGAGCGCGACGCTGACCGACTTCACCGCCTGCAGCATGGTGTCGAGGCGCTGGCCGATCGCTGCGAGCCGGGCCGGCGGGGTCAGCGCGGTTGCCGGCTGGCAGGTGTTTTTCAGCATGTCTGCGGCCTTCGTCGCGGCGTCCTTGAGCGCGTCGAGGCTGGCGCGCTGGGCTTCGGTCGGCTTGACCGACTGCTCGATCATGGCGCCCGGCCACTCCATCGTCGTCGGCTGCACGATGCAGCCTGGCTCGGCCGTGCCGGCGGGGTTTGTCGCATTTGCTTCGGCCCGAGGCGAGCGCTGCGCATTGGCGGGCCTTGTCGAGGCCAGCGCGTTGATCCGGGCCTTCTGCTCATCGTTCAGGAGGCTGTAAAACTTCTCCAGCGGCGTCTGCACGGTCTGCACGGCAGCAATCATCGCCTCGATGCGCTGCTGCATGACGGCAAGCCGCCGCGGGGCTGTGAGCGCGATGTCAGTCGGGCACGAGGCCTCGAGATCCTTGGCGGCCTTGTTCGAGGCGCTGGCGAGCTCGTCGAGTGCGGCGCGCTGGGCATCATCGGGCTGGACTGCCTTCTGGAACGTATCGATCGGCAGCCCCGCGATGGCCTGGTTTTCCTCGCCGCATAGCTGGGCGAAGTTGGGCTCGCTCTTCGTCGATGCCGCATAGGCGTAGGCGTTTCGGGCATCGCCGGTTCGGCCGGCATAGCGGGGCAGGTATCCGGCATAGCCCATCAGGCCGTCATAGCCATAGAGGCCGAAGATGCCGGCGGCGATGTCGGGATAGCCGTAGTCCCAGAACGTGTTGTCGTAGCCATAACCCCACAGCGCATAATTATAGAGGTCGTAGAAGGCGAACGGCCAGAACACCGGGCCGACCCAGCCGAAGCCGCCGTTGTTGTGGCGCCACCAGAAGCCGTTGCGATTCCAGCCCTTTCCCCATGCGGCAGTGGCAAGGCCTGCAGTCACGAGGGCGCGGGTCCGCGGATTGTGCAGGGCGCCGGCATTGCGAAACGCCCGATCGATGGGGCGGGAGTTGAAAGCCTGTCGGACCGCAGTGGCGTTGCGGGTCGCTTGAATGCCCCTTGCATTGGGCATTCCCGCTGCAGCGAACGCCCGCTGGGGACCATTGAAGCGCTGCATGTTACGGCCGGCGAATGCGCGATTGGCGGGCATGCCCGGCCGGGCGAAAGAGCGGCCCATATTGGGCCTTGCGGCGTAAGGTCTGCCAACAAAGGGCCTGCCAACATAGGGTCTGCCGTAGAACGCGCGTGGGCCGCCAAAATGCATCGCCCCGCCACGGAAGCCGCCGCCGTGAAAACCGCCTCCATGGAATCCGCCGAAACCGCCACCGCGGAAGCCTCCTCCATGAAAGCCTCCCCCATGAAAGCCTCCGCCGCCAAAACCGCCACCGCGGAATCCGCCGCCGCCGCCATGAAACCCGCCTCCGCCTCCGCCGCCGCGCCCGGCGGCATAGGCTGTGACTGACATTGCGGCCACAAGAAACAGAGCCACGACGCCTATTCGGAATTTGGACATGGCACCCTCCGCTGCAACTTGTGCGTACAACGAACGACAGACCAGGGCAGCACGTCAATCCGGGGAATGGAAAATTGTTCCGGCCCGTATCGGCCCGTGACGATGCCGAAGGGCCGAGGCTTGATCTGGAGCCGCGCATCCGACAATGATCCCGCAACCACACGCATATGATGGCGATAGAGCTTTTGCGCTGGTTGTAAGGAGATCAAGAGATGTTCGCCTGTTCGCCTGTAGAAGATGCTCACAGCCCGACCATCGGCTGTCTGTGCCATCATCCGGCTTTCGCGCGCTTCAATGCCCAGCTCACGCAAAAGTTCTCGCGCCGCGCTTTTCTCTCCGGCGCGGCGGCGGCTGTCGGCGCTGCTGCGCTGTGGCCGAAGGCGGCATCCGCGGGCATCCCGGCCGCGCCTGCACTGCCAGTCGCCTTCACGAACGTCCTCGTGTTCGACGGAAAATCGAATGCCTTGCGCAAGGGCCTGCGAGTGATCGTCGAGGGCAACAGGATCAAGGCGGTCGAACCGGCCGAACAGCCGTTGTCGAAGGGCATTCAGGTGATCGACGGCGGCGGGCGCACATTGATGCCGGGCCTGATCGATGCCCACTGGCACACGATGATGGCCGCGGTGCCGATGGCGCAGCTTCTTGTCGCCGATGTCGGCTTGCTGAATCTGATGGCCGCCGATCAGGCCGAGAAGACCCTGATGCGCGGCTTCACCACCGTTCGCGACATGGCCGGTCCCTCATTCAGCCTGAAACGCGCCATCGATGCCGGGCTCACCGCCGGGCCGCGGATCTATCCCTCCGGCGCCATGATCTCCCAGACCTCGGGCCACGGCGACTTCCGGCTTCCCTATGAGGTGCCCGGGCCGCAGAACGCGCCGCTGAGCCGCGGTGCAGCGATCGGCGGAGGCATGATTGCGGACGGCGTCGACGAGGTGCTCAAGCGCACGCGCGAGCAGCTGATGATGGGGGCGACCCAGATCAAGCTCGCCGCTGGCGGCGGTGTTGCATCGAACTACGATCCGATCGACGTCAGCCAGTATACCGAGGCCGAATTCCGCGCGGCCTCCGATGCTGCAGAGAATTGGGGAACCTACACGACGGTGCACGCCTATACGTCGCGCGCCATCCAGACGGCGATCCGCGGCGGCGTGAAATGCATCGAGCACGGCCAGCTCATGGACGAGGAAACCGCGAAGATCTTGGCCGACAAGAACATCTGGCTCAGCTCGCAGCCGTTCCTTGCCGACGCGGACAGTAATCACTATCCAGCGGGCTCGGCGAGCGAGGCGAAGTCGAAGATGGTCGCCGCCGGGACCGACAGGGTCTATGGCTATGCCAAGAAGCACAAGCTGAAGACGGCGTGGGGCACCGACATCCTGTTCAATGCTGCACAGACGGTGAAGCAGGGCAGGCTGCTCGCCAAGATGACGCGATGGTACACGCCGGCCGAGGTATTGACGACGGCGACCAGCGTCAACGCCGAGCTGTGCGCGATGTCGGGCCCGCGCAATCCTTACCCAGGCAAGCTCGGCGTCATCGAGGCGGACGCCTATGCCGATCTGCTGTTGATCGACGGCGACCCGATTGCGAATATCGACCTGATCGCCGATCCCGACAAGAACCTTGTCGTCATCATGAAGGATGGCCGCATCTTCAAGAACACGCTTGCGGCCTGAGGCTTGAGCCGGGAGCGATCGGGCGTGAATGGCATGTCCGGTCCGCTTACGTGGTGCGAATGTCGGCGAAGAATTTTTCGACCTGGGAGCGCAGCGCCTCCGATTCCATCGTCAGTTCGTCGGCGGCGGAGGACAGCTGCGCGGCGGTCTCGCCGGTCTCGACCGCGAGGCGGCTGATAGAGCCGATCTTGGTCGAGACCTCGTTGGTGCCGCGCGCGGCGTCCTGAATATTTTGCGCGATCGACGCCGTCGCGGTGCCCTGTTCTTCGGTCGCCGCCGCAATCATCGCCGCGATCTCGTTGACGGAGCCGATTGTCGTCACGATGGCGTTGATCGCTGTGACGGAATCTTTCGCGGCCTCCTGAATGGCGAAGATCTGCGAGCTGATCTCGTCGGTGGCCTTTGCGGTTTGCGAGGCCAGCGCCTTGACCTCCTGGGCGACCACGGCAAAGCCCTTGCCGGCTTCGCCGGCGCGCGCGGCCTCGATCGTTGCATTGAGCGCCAGCAGGTTGGTCTGCTCGGCGACGAGATTGATCAGCTTGACGACGTCGCCGACCTTGCGTGCGGCCTCGGAAAGGCTCTGCATGGTGACGCTGGATCGGTTCGCCTGATCGACCGCGTTGTGTGTCATCCGCGCCGACTCCGCCACCTGCCGGCAGATTTCCCGGACCGAGGCAGTGAGCTCCTCGGTCGCGGCGGCGACCATCTGAACGTTGGTCGATGCATCCTCCGACGCCGCCGCGACGATGCGCGATTGTCCGGTCGATTCATTGGCGCTTGTCGCCAGCGCATTGGCCGCGGTCTGGAGCCGCGCCGCCGCTCCGCTCACGATCTTGAGTGTCACCGCCATCCGACCATCGAATTCCTCGATTGCCGTCGTCAGCTTTCCCTGGCGCTGCTCGCGCTCGGCCAGCATCGCGTCCTCGTAGACTGAAATCGCGATGTCCATGTCCAGCATCACGGCGGCGTTCACCGCGGTGATCATGTTGGCAAGGTGGCGCCGCCGCCAGCGATATTTTTCGATCGCAAGATCGGTCAACGCACTGAGGATGAAGTTGTAGCCGCCGATGTACCAGCGCGGCTCGAGCCCGATCTTGTTGTGCACGAGGCCGATTGTGCGCGCGCTCTTGATGTAATCGCTGTCGAAATTACCATCCAGCAGCCGCCGCCAATGCGACGCCTGCGCCGACTTCAGGCGCACGACGTTGTTGCCGAGCATGCCTGCAAGACAGGGCTCCTTTGAGATATGCTGATAGAAGCCGTCGAGAATGTCTGGCAGGGCCGGTTCGACCGATTTCCAGAACTCGCGCAGCAATGCGCTCGTGCCGGCGTCGATGCGCATGAAACGCAATCGGGTTTCGCGATCCTGGCCGATGTCAGCAGGAATCGCGGCCGTATTCGCGATGGCAGTTCTTTCGATCATGCGTCACCTTCATCCCGCTCGTGGAGAGGATTGCAGTGTCTGGCAGCGGCAGGCGCGGCTGTGCACAAGACGTGCGGCGTCATGAATGTTTCATCGACGATATGATTGCGCACGCCGGTTAAGGCTTCAGTCCCGTCACTTGATGCAAATTGTTAACCTGCATCAAGTTGAAGCCGCTCACTCGATTACCAATGCTGTTGTCATGCGTGAATACGTTGCGCCGGTAATCGAATTCTGCTTGATGAAGCGCGGCAAACTGCCCAGCGTTTCCGCGAGAGTGTTGACCGGCAAGTCTCCAATGATCGCGGTGGCCCTTGGGTTAGGGCCTAAATGAGCGAAAATACGCCATTCGAGACCTAGAATGTTGGCTTTTGTGCAGGCAAAAAATACGGCAGACGCGCACAACGTTGCGAGACTGTCGGCAGCATGGCGCGACATTTGCGGCATACACCGTTTGAATTGATTCAGGCCTTAAGGATGCAAGACAATTCTCTTTGTGTAACGTGCCCTCATCGCAAGTTCGGCATCTGCGGTGCGCTGTTGGCAGACCAGGCGGAGTATTCGCCAGCGCAACGGAAACCGAACTGGCAGCGCCACCAGACGGCTCGTCCGGGCGCAGAGATCGCGATCCGAAATCGGGTGTCCGAACACGTTTTTGTATTGTGCGACGGCTGGGCCTATCGCTTCTTCCAGCTCGGCAATGGCCGCAGGCAGATTTTGAATTTTTTGCTGCCCGGCGATCTGTTCTCCGCCGTCGCGGTGTTCGAAGAGCAGTTTTCCTTTTCCGCGAAGGCGCTGACGAGCGTGCAGTTCAGCGGGTTCAGGCGCGCTGAAATTCAGGCGCGGCTTTCCAGCAATCCGGATATTTCGAAAGCGCTGGCGCGGTCCTGCGCCGCCGACGCCAGCCGATCGGACGAACTGCTCACCGCTCTCGGCCAGCGTTCGGCGGAAGAGCGCATCGCCTATCTTTTCCTGCACCTGATTGAGCGGATTGCGGCGCGCCGGGTCATCCGCGAGCAGCGCTACCCGTTTCCGCTGCGTCAGCAGCATATCGCGGAGGCGGTCGGACTCACGCCGGTTCATGTCAGCCGCGTGCTCGGCCACTTCCGCGATCGCGGGGTGATGGAGCTTTCCGGTGGCGTTCTCGAGGTTCTTGATCTGCCGGAGCTGCAACGCATCGGCGCGCTGTGCTGAACAGTGGCATCGGCCGCACGCGGCTAAGGAGTCAGGCGAGAGGCGTCGTCGTCTGTGCGCGCAGCCGATAGAATTGGATCACTCGCTTCGCCGTCTCGACCTTCAGCCGCATGAAAGCCTCGCAGTCCTGGCTTTGCCGGTGTGGCGAGCGCGCGCTGCTCCCTTGAAGCATCAGCAAGGTCTTGGTGGTCGGCCATGACATGCCGCTTGCCCTCGCCAGAACCATGATCTGCCCCGGCTGCTCATCGACCAATGCGCGCTCGATCAGACTGACCGGCAGATCGCAGATCATCGCCAGGGCTATGGCCGTCTCGTCAAACCTGCCGGCGCGCGCGAAGTCGACAAGCTGCGCTTCGGTGAGGCCGCCCTGTTCGCTCAGAGAACCAACCATCGCCGTGGCTGCTGTGTAGTTCGCCGACCTCTCCCGCGTTCGCGCCTGAATTTTTTGCGAAGCATGGGCAACGATGTCGAGGATGACGCTGGTTTTTCCGGGATCGGCACGGATCAGCTTGAGCTTCACGGCCTCCGAGGCATCGGCGAACAGTTTTAGCAAGTGCTGGCGGGGAATGTCCTGACGCACCCAGACCGACACCGCAAGGCGGTCATCGTCCGACGAACGCTCAATGAGGGTGGAATAGCCGAGATCAGAGAAGGCCGCGCCGGGGTTGCTTGCCGTGCTCAGAACGACGTCCTGATCGCCCCGGCCGACGAGGATGTCGGTGACGGGTTCGTTGAGCCGCTTGCGCCGGGAAATGGCAAGGAGATGGGCCTGGCTTTTCTCCCGCGCGCTCTTGATCAGCGTGCCGTCGTCGACTTGCGGCGACCGGGTCAACAGCGGGGCGGCGACGTCGATCGCATCATCGAGCGCGAGTCGGCGGACAACGTTTGGCGGGGCGTCGGCAACGTCAGCGAGGGTATGGCCGAAGGTGGCTCGGGCGGAGGCGTCGATCTCTTCGACGAGGCGCGTCATCACTTCGTCGAACAATGCCATCTGTTCATCGGAGATCTTGCCGGCATTCACCGCGAACAGATCGGTGATGCGCCGCAGGATACGAGCCCGATAGCCGATATCGTGGCTCGCGATCATGTCTTCAAGCTCGTTGAGAATGCTTTGGTTCGAGCTCACGGCCTCCCCCGGAAACTAAGGGTCAACTCGGCGAACGTTACGGTCGGCTTGCACTATGCGGCCTGACTTCTTCGCGCCTTCAGTTCGAGGTTGGTAAAGTTCAGCTCCGCGATCGGAACAGGTCGGCCGAACAGAAAGCCCTGCACATGATCGACGCCGGCGGCGCGCAGCAGTTCGTATTGCTGCGAGGTTTCGACACCTTCGGCGGTGACGGCAATATCGAGGCCGCGGGCGAGGGTGAGGACCGAAGTGACGACGGCCGCGCAATCGACCCGGCTCGAAAGACCCTGCGTAAAGGATCTGTCGATCTTGATTCGGTCAAACGGGAACATCGTCAGATAGCTGAGCGACGCATAGCCGGTCCCGAAATCGTCGAGGACGATCGTGACCCCGATATTCTTGAGCTGCCGAATGGTCTGGCCGTAGCTTTCGCGGTTCTGAAGCAACAGGGATTCGGTGATTTCCAGCTCCAGCCGGTCGGGCGGCAATCCCGACTCCACGAGCGCGCACAGGATCACGTCGAGCAGCAGCCCGGTGCGAAATTGGGCCGCGGACAGGTTGACCGCAACTTTGATGTGCGGCGGAAATGCCATCGCGTCCCGGCACGCCTTGGCCAAAATCCACTGCCCGAGCGGCTCCATCAGGCCGGTTTCCTCGGCGAGCCAGATGAAGCGGTCGGGCGATAGCAGGCCCTCTGTCGGGTGTCGCCACCGGACCAACGTTTCGACGGCGCAGGGGCGGCAGGTGCGGGCGTCGAACACCGGCTGATAGTGCAGCTCGAATTCGTCGCGTGCCAGCGCCAGCCGCATGTCGCTGAGGAGTTGCAGCCGGCTCATGGTGTCCTTGCTCAAGGCTTCGTCGAAGAAGGTGAAGCTGTTTCGCCCTTCCGATTTGACGCGGTAAAGCGCGAGATCTGCTTTCTTCAAAAGATCTCCGGGCTCGCGCCCGCTTTCCGGCGCAAGCGCGATCCCGATGCTGGTGCCGATGCTCACATTGTGCCCGTCGAGGTCGAAGGGTTTGGCGACGATGTCGAGCACCTTGATGGCGAGTGCGATCGCCTCCTCGCGCTGGTTGGTCTGACTACGCTGGATGATGGCGAATTCGTCGCCGCCAAGCCGCGCCACCATTTCGGTCTCTCGCAGCGAGGATTCCAGCCTGCGCGCAAGCTCCTTGAGGAGATTGTCCCCGCCTGCGTGGCCGAGGGTATCGTTGACATATTTGAAGCCGTCGAGATCGAGCATGAAGATCGCGAAAGGCTGTCCGAAGTTGCGCAGGTTCGCGGAGGCCTCGACCATCTTCTCGTAGAGAACGGCGCGATTGGCGATGCCGGTCAACGCATCGTGCCGCGCCGCATACATGACCTGCTGCTCCGCAAGCTTGCGCGCGGTGATGTCGATGCGTATCGCCATGAAGGCGACCGGCTTTCCGCTCGGGCCAAGCTGCGGCGCGATCACGGTGTCGACCCAGTAGAGCGAGCCGTCCTTCGCCCTGTTGCATAATTCGCCGCGCCAGACCTGGCCCTTCGCGATCTGGCGATACATGTCGCGGAAGAAAGCCTTGGAATGCGAGCCAGAGTTGAGGATGCGATGATCCTGCCCGAGCAGCTCGTCGCGCGGATATCCGCTGATCAGGCAGAAATTGTCATTGGCATAGGTGATGCGTCCCTTGACGTCGGTAATGGCGACAATGACCGCCTGATCGATCGCATACTGCTTTTCGATCAGCTCTTGCCTTGCAGCGTCCGCCCACGCTTCGGTCAGGCGCACGTCGGTGATGTTCTGATGGATCTCGATCAAACCGCCGTCGGGCAAGGGTTGCCGGCTGATCGCAAAGATGTCGCCGCTGCGCAATTCGCTGACGCAGTGGCTTGCCTCGCGGCGGGAGGCCTGTTCGAGGCTGGATGCGATGTAGTTTGCAACGTCGTCGGGGATTGAGCCGGCGTCGATGCGTGCCTCGAGAATCGCCTGCATCGTCACGCCGGGGCGCGTCTGCGCCGGGGTGAGGCTGTACATCTCGCTGAAATGCCGATTTCTGACAATGACGCGCCCTTCGGCGTCGAACATGCAAAGGCCGTGCGGGATGTTCTCGAATACGGTTTCGAGGAGCGTGTCGGGCGCTGGGGAATTGGATGCGTGTAAGGATTTGCCTTGTCTTGGTGAACTAGCGGCGCGCAGTCTTGCCATGAGGTTGGCTGCAACGGCGAATGCAGCACCGGAGAAGGCGGCAAGGCCTGTTATTGCGTCACCCATAGGGCCCCCGGACGATACGTCTTACCCCGATATTTTTTAACCGGCATCGCTGCCCGTTGCTTCGGGCGAGGTGCAGGCTTGATTGTAAGGGCGATTGATATCGGCTTGGTTTTAATGCTTTGCTCTACTGAGTTGATGCAGATTGTTGATCTACATCAAGCCTGCGCTCTGCAAAGCGCAGCCTGAGGCTCAGATGACATGCAAGCCCGCCCCCGCCGCGCCGAGCAGCACGACAACGATCCACGGCGGCAGCTTCCAGACGGTCAGCAGCAGGAAGCCCGCGAGAGCCAGCGCGAAATCCGGCGGCGCGAGGACCGCGCTTGTCCAAACCGGATTGTAGAGCGCGGCACCGAGAATGCCGACGACAGCCGCATTGGTGCCGCGCATCGCGGCCTGCGCGGGCCGGCGCAGGCGCAGCGTGTCCCAGAACGGCAACGTTCCGTAGACCAGCAACATGCCGGGAAGAAAAATCGCGACGAGGGCAATGGCCGCGCCGGTTATGCCGCCGGGAGCGGGGCTCATGACTGCGCCGAGATAGGCCGCGAAGGTGAACAGCGGCCCCGGAATGGCCTGGGCCAGACCGTAACCGGCGAGGAAGCTTTCGTTGCTGACCCATCCGGGCGTCACGACTTCCGCCTGCAGCAGGGGCAGCACGACATGGCCGCCGCCGAAGACGAGCGCGCCGGAGCGATAGAACGCATCGAACAGGCCGAATGCCTGCTGGCCGGTGGTGGCGGCGAGCAGAGGCAGGATCAGGAAGAAGGCGGCGAACAGCGCAAGAGCGATGGCACCGCCGCGCCGCGACACGGGAAAGCGAAGGTGCCCGGTGAGCGCCGGGTCTTCGCCGCGGCACAGCCAAAGGCCCGCAACGGCGCCGACGATGATCGCGCCGATCTGGCCATAGGAGCCGCCGACAAAGGTCACGATGGCAACCGCCGCCAGCGCAATGGCGGCGCGCTCGCGGTCCGGCGCGAGGCTTCTCGTCATGCCCCAGATCGCCTGTGCGATGACGGCGACGGCAACCAGCTTCAGCCCATGGAGAACGCCCTGCATCGCCGGTGTTGCAAAACTTCCGGCACCGAGGGCGAAGACCAATAGAACCAGCGCGGATGGCAGGGTGAAGGCAGCCCATGCGGCGAGCCCGCCGAGCAGCCCGTTGCCGCGCAAGAGACCGAGCGAGAAGCCGACCTGACTCGAGGCCGGTCCCGGAAGAAACTGGCAAAGCGCGATGAGATCGGCATAGCCGGCCTCGTCGATCCACTTGCGGCGTATCACCAGCTCGTCCCGAAAATAGCCGAGATGGGCAATCGGCCCGCCAAAGGAGGTCAGGCCGAGTTTCAGAAAAACAAGGAAAACCTCGAGCGGCGAGCCTTGGCCGCGCCTGCCGGTTGCCAGAATATCACTGCTCATGGCGCCACCCTATCAGATTGCAGCACGCCTGTTGATGCCGGTGTGATGCCGGTGGCGAAAGGGGGCTTGTCATTCTGCCGCTGCCGCGGCCCGGAAATGCGCGGCGAAGTCGTCGAGCTCGGCGCGGCCGATATTGGATATCGCCCAATAGGTGAACGTCCCGTCGCTCCAGCGCACCAGCGAGAAGCCGTCCGCCGACAGATCGGCGGCGCCAGCGGGCAGCGCGGCGCCGGTGCCCTGCGGTGCAGCGATCACCGTGATCAGGTGCTTGCGCAGGCGGTAGACGAGGGCAGGCAGCGGCCGGCCTCCGATGACTTCGATCCTGCCGCCGACGAGGCTGTAGCCGTCTTTTGAAAGATCGACGGTTGGCGGCGATAGGCCGACCTTCGCATCAAGCCACGGCTTGACCGTGTGGCGGTCGGAGGAGGCGACGTCGACCGGGCTTGCGGCGAGCAGGCTGCGCTGCTGACTGCTGGCGAGCTCACTGATAAGGCGGTCCGGCGCGGTGGCCGTTCGGGTCGCGAGATAGGTCGATCCGCTGGCAACGACCGCCGTGACCGCGATCGAGGCGGCGAGGGCGCGCCAGTCACCGCGCCAGTCATGGAGAGCGAGCCGCCGCGGGCTCGCCTGAATGGCGGGCGCGGCGGCGGGGGGCGGCACGAGCCCCGCGATCCGCGCCTTGAATTGGTCGCTGACCTCGGGGCGCGGCAGGCGGGCAACGGCTGACTTGAGCGCGACGATGCGGGCCTGCTCGGCTGCGAGCGCTGCATCGCCCGCCATGCGCTGCTCCAGCGCCAGCGCCGAGGCGGCGTCCAACTCGCCGTCCGCAAGAGCCTGAACGAGCAAACGCTGATCCATCGAACCCGTCGGCACAGTCTCATCCTCCTTCATCGGTCGCCCCGAGTTGCATCATCAGCAGGCGCCGCGCCCGCGACAGCCGGGACATCACGGTGCCGAGCGGCAGGTTCAGCATCGCCGCGATGTCGCGGTAGCCGAAGCCATTGATGTCGCGCAGCACCACCACCTCCCGAAACGGGGGCTGCAGGTGGAGGATTGCCGCCTCCAGCGCCGCAACATCAGCTTTGGCGATCATGGCTGCCTCGGGGCCATCCGGATCGTCCGTATTGGTTTGGCCCGCCGCAAGCTCGTCGAGGTCGGCAAGGTCGCCGGAGGCGAGGAGCGCGCGCGGCCTGTTTTTCGCAAGCCAGGTGTAGGCCACGTTGCGCACGATCGTCAGAAACCATGCCCGCGCATTGCCACCCGCATAGGTGTCGATGCCGGCATAGGCCCTGAGGCAGGCCTCCTGCAAAACATCCTCGGCGTCGGAAGTATTGCCGGTCAGCCAGCGGGCAAGCGCAAGCGCATCTGCGAGATGTGGCAGGACCACCTCGCCGAAGCGCTCAGCCGGGGGCTTGCTGCTCAGCACGGAGACATCGTCCGGCACTCCCGAACCGATCTGCCGACTGCCTTCACTGGGTGACGGTGATCTTGCCCTGCATGTGGGGGTGAATCCCGCAGTAATAGGGAAAGTCACCGGGCTTGGTGAATGTGAAGGCATAGGTATCGCCAGTGTCAAGCGCCTTGGAGCGGAACGAATTATCGGTCGCGACCACGAGATGCGGAATGTCGTCGTCGTTTTCGAAGGTGACGGTGGTGCCGGCCTTCACCGTCAAGGTTGCCGGGGTGAAGACGAAGTTCTCGATCTTGACATGCGGCGGGTCTTCGGCGCGGGCCGGCCCCGGTATGGCGGTCGGTAGGCC
The DNA here is from genome assembly GCA_035565775.1 of Xanthobacteraceae bacterium. Taxonomy (GTDB): domain Bacteria; phylum Pseudomonadota; class Alphaproteobacteria; order Rhizobiales; family Xanthobacteraceae; genus PRO6. The sequence continues at coordinate 154,912 of DATMRW010000023.1, forward strand.
GAATACAATGCAGGCAGCAGTAAGGCAGGCAGTGACAAGTTGCGGGCTTGAAAAGAGGTGCGGGCGCATGGGCTTTTCCCTTTCGTGGGCAGCGGCGTCGTCGCGACGTTTGCGGCCGCAGCCGGCTAGGTCGCCAGCGTGCTGTCGATGATCGCTAGCTCCGCCTTGCCCTTGGTCACCGCGACATCGGTGATGCCGAGCAGACCGCGGAGCTGGCCGGGCGGCACCGTCATTGGTCCCGGCGCACTTGCTGTTCCAGGGGCGGGCTGCGGAAACGCCGTGGAAAGGGCGGTGTGGAAGGTGACGTTGCCCTCGACCTTCTGCATGATCTGGTGAATGTGGCCGTTGAGCACCGTGACCGAGCCGAAGCGCTTGAGCATTGCGAGCGCCTGTGCCGCATCGTCCGTGCCCCAGCCCCATTCGGGATAGATCGTCCAGAGCGGAATGTGGGCGAAGACGACAACGGGGGTCGAACTGCTCACGCCCTTGAGATCGTCGGCGAGCCACGCGAGCTGATCGCTGCCAAGGTTGCCCAGCCCCGCGGCCCTCAGGTTCACGACATTGACGAGGCCGACGAAATGGACGCCGTTCTGATCGAACGAGAACCATCCCGCGCCCTTGGTCCGCTTGCCGTAGCGGTCGAGATAGGCGCGGCCGTTGCCGTCATCGATGACATCGTGCTCCCCTGGCACATAATGCACATCGAAACCTGCCCCGCCGATGATCTGATCGGCGGTGTCGAACTGATCGGCCCGCGAGAGGTGGGTGATGTCGCCGGTGTGGATCATGAAGGCGGGCTTGACCGGCAGGGCATGAACCTTGGCAATGGCTTCCTTCAAAGTATCGATGGCGTGCGGATTGGCCGCCTTGTCGAAGCCGATGTGGCTGTCGGAAATCTGGAGAAACGTGAAGCCGCTGGAGCGCGCGTCCGCCGCCTTCGCCTCGCCGAGCATGCTGAGCGACACCGGCGCTCCATGGGAGATCGTCCAGAGCACGCCGGTGCCTGCCCAGATCATGCACTCCAGCGCGTGGCGGCGATTGATGCCGTCGCAGCATTTGTCATCGTGATGAGAAGTCATTTCGGTCTCCTCCGGCTGGCTATGGCGCATGCTTGGGAGACTGGCGGGCGAGTCCGTTTATTCCCTGATTTCCTTCCCGCGCATTCACTGTCGCGTGATCGACGGCCAAAAATTTGGCGGCGATTCTCGCTCGATTCTTCGCGTTTGGATTGAAAGCGGCGTACTGGACCGGGAGTCCTGCAACCCACGAAAGGAAGGGCCCGATCGCGCGGTTGTAGCACTCGTGCTGGGCCGTAAAATGTTCATGAAACAGGTCGGAACAGCACGCGAGGTTCGACGTTTCGTCACCATCGGATGTAACCGCGCAGTGCGGGCATGTCCGACAGCAGGGAGCAACTCTTATGTGTGACTACAGCTTGCATGCAGTTGCATCTCGTCCTGCGAAGGTAGGCGAGACGCTGATTTCGACACGCTTTCCGGGAACTCCGACCCGCGGTTTCTCCGCGGAGAATGAGCCGAATGTGGCAGTGTGTCTGATGCCGGGCACCGAGCTGAGTTTCGATCAAGATATTCAGTACGACCGCAAGTGGTTCGCCACTCGCAGCGCAGGATATCGCGTTGCGCGCTTCTGCAGGGTCGATACTATTGATCAGTATCAGCATCGTGACGCTCTTTCGTTCCCCGACGGCAATACAGTCCTGTTGACGGCACTGGTTGAAGGTCAGCGAGCTCATGTTCTCCAGTTGCCTGCAACCATGAAGGAAGAGACCACGAGTCACAGCGAGGCACCCGTCGCGCAGCCCGAAACCATTCGGACGCCCGACGCTCCAGTGTCAACCTGACCTGTTTGCGTTGCCGGAATGACGATACGCCGATGAAGGCGTATGCTGAATAATGGAATGCGACGGCGCCGGTCTCCCCATTTGAGATGGGGCGATGCAAAAGAAAGCTTACGGCGTCGTCGGTCCGGGGTTGAAAAGTGCCGCCGGTGCAGATGTGCGAGACGGCGTGAGCTTTTGCTTTGCTTCGCGAGCGGCCCGGTTTTTCAGAACTTATCCCACGATCAAAAACAGGCCTGGGGCACGCCGCGGATGTGGCGCCGTCCTTTCGCAATGAGCCGATCATCCGCGCCGCCGATAGCGTGGCAGGATCAGCAGAGCACGAGGCTGCAATCGCGCAGGCTGGCTCGATCTGGAGGATGAAAGATGTTGCAGGAAGCTGTGAGCAGTGCAGGCCTCAAGCAGGCAATCGAAGGCCGCGACGGCAAGATGCTCTCGAGTTTTTATGCGGATGATGCGGTGCTTAAGGTGATCGACCGCAACAACCCACCGAGCAGGCCGCGGGAAATTCGCGGACGTGACGCCATCACTACATTCTGGGATGACGTCTGCGGCCGCGCAATGACCCATGACGTCGATGTCACGGTCTCGGAGGGCGACCGGATGGCCTTTACAGAGGCTTGCGCCTACCCGGATGGCACCCGGGTCTTTTGCGCGGCAGTGCTCGAACTGAAAGACGGCAAGATCGCGAACGAGACCATGGTGCAGGCGTGGGATGAAGAATAGACGTGGCAGCGGTCAGGGTCACAAAGCGTCGATGAAGTCCACCATGCGCCGCCGCTGATCGGGATCGGGCAGCACTCCGTGCATTGCGCCGCTATTGTCTGTCATGTGCCTTGCGTCGGCGGTGCCGGGGATCACGGCGGTCACGCGCGGATCGGCCAGCAGATATTTTAGGAAGAACTGTCCCCAACTGTCCGCGAATGGCTGTGCCCATTCGGGGAGTTCTTTGCCGTGTACGGCGCGGAAAAGCCTGCCGCGCCCATAGGGCAGGGCGGTGAGCACGCCGGCGCGGACGCTCTCCGCGACCGGCAGAATGCTTTTCTCGGCCTCGCGATTGTCGAGGGAATAGTCGATCTGCACGAAATCCGGCTTCTCGCGTTCGAGCACCGCGCGTACCGCGGGAAAATCGTTGCGGTACGTCGAGGTAATGCCGATGTAGCGACAGAGGCCTTGCTCCTTCCACTGCCTGAAGCGCTGCAGCGACTGTTGTCGGTCCCTGACATTGTGCAGTTGCAAGAGATCGACCTTGGCAGTCTTCAGGCGCGTCAGCGAGCGTTTCAGTTCATCCGCGTCGGGGGATTCGAGTTTGGTCGCAATGAAGAGCTTGTCGCGCAGGCCGTTGCCCGCCGTGACCACGCCGAGCACGCTTTCGGCGTCGCCATAGGTCGATGCAGTGTCGATGAGCTTGCCGCCGCCGGCGAGCAGCGCCTCAATGACCGAAGAAGCCTTGGTCCGCGTCGCCTCGTCGTTCCGGTTGAATACGGAGGCGGTGCCGAGGCCGACGGCCGGGATCAGTTCGCCGCTGCTGGGAATGGCGCGGGTGATCAGCGGCGGTCGGGTCTGAGCGAGAGCGGCGGGGGATGCGAGCGCTGCGCCCATGAGGGTCGTGAAGTGCCGACGGGTCAACCGGTAGGACATCTCATGCCTCCTCGCGTTCAAGTTTCACTGCACGTTGTTCCTGTGTTCTTCCCAGCGCCAATGACAGCGCGAGCCAGCCCGCCACCACCGGCAGGGCGCACAGCGCGATCATGCCGAGTTTCAGACCAAGCAGCTGCAGGCTGTTGTAGACCCAGCCATAGAGCGCGTCCGATCCGCGATAGACCACGACGTCGATCAGGTTCTTGGCCTTGTACTTCTCCTCCCGCCCGACCACGGTGAAAAAGACCTGGCGCGCCGGGTTGGCGATGGCAAAGTTCATCCAGCGCTGCATGACCTGAAGCGTCACCACCACGGCAAGGGTAGGCGCGACCGCCAGCGCCGCAAAGCCTGCGATATAGACCGCCGGCAGCGCCCCGGCGGCGAGCCCGGTGCCGAAGCGTTCGAGCAATTTTCCGGTGGCAAAGACCTGCGTCGCCAAAGTGAGCAGCCCGACCGCAAGATCAATGCTGGCGAAAATCCGCGTCTGCGCCGCCGCGCCGTGCACCGTTGCCGAAACGATGTTGGCCTGCGCGAAATAGGCGATCGTCGCGCCGAACGACAGCAGGCTGACCCAGATGGCGACGCCGAGCAGGTAGGGCGAGCGGAACAGCTCCGGCAGCGCGGCGAATGCGCTGCCGCCGACGCGCTGGGGTTCCGGCATGGTGGCTTGTGTGCCGCCCGCCGACCGATCGAGCCGATGGACGCAGAAGATGGCAGCCTCGAGAAAAATTGCGGCGACGATCAGCAGGTTGATCGGGCCGAGCGGAATGGAGAGCCATATGGTCAGCACCGGGCCGAGCAGGGCGCCCGCGGTGCCGCCGGCGCCGATGAAGCCGAACAGGCGCTTGCCCTGCTCGGCGGTGAACAGGTCTGCCATGAACGACCAGAACACTGCGACGGCGAACAGGTTGAACACGCTGACCCATACGAAGAAGACGCGGGCAACGACGACCTTGTCGATGTCGAATGTCAGCAGCAGCCAGAACAGCGCGAGATTGGCGACGAAGAAATGATAGACGATGGGGATGAACCTGCTGCGGGCAAAGCGCGCAACCAGCGCGCCATAGAGCGGCTGGGCGAGGAGCAGGCTGAGAAACGTGGCGGTGAACAGCCAGGGCAGGTTCTTGATGCCGCCGGCGATGCCCATCTGGTCGCGCAACGGCCGCAGCACATAGTAGCCGGCCAGTAGCATGAAGAAATAAGCAAAGGACCACAGCGCCGCGCTGCGTTCCTGGCGCGTTGCAGGGACGGCGCGCTGAAGCCAGCTTTCGATTGCCGTCATGGCGTCAGCGACAGTTTTTGCTTGAATTCCGCCGCGCTCAGCCGCAGCCCGTATCCCGGCTGGCCGCGCTGAAACCGGCGGGCATCAGCCAGCTTGCCGACCACCACGGGATCGAACCCGGCGTCGCGGACAAGGCCGGCGGCAACCTGCACGGCCTCGGGGTCGTCGCCTGCGATCGGTACCGCAAGCCGTGGCGGTGGCCGGTTCGCCTCGGCGGCGAGGATTGTATAAGAGAGCGTGTTGAACGCCCGCACCACGCGAGCGCCAGGCAGATATTTTTGCGACGTGATGCCGATGCCGTCGCGCTCGACCTCATCGGCGATCGCGCCGTCGCGGGCCGGCACGGCATTGGCGGCATCGAGCACGACCTTGCCGGTCAGCGCCTTGCCAAAATCCTTTCCGATTTGCGGCAGCGCGCCATAGGGCACCGCCTCCAGAATGGCGTCGCCGAAGGCGATCGCCTGCTCGACGGTGCCAGCCTGGGCCAGCGGTCCCAGACCCTCGACAAGCTCCTTCAGCGTTTCCGGGTGGCGCGACGAGAAAAAGACCGGGTGGCCGTTCATCACCCAGAGGCGGCCGACCGTGCTGCCGATATGGCCCGAGCCGATGACGCCGATCTTCATCTTCCCGTTGCCAGAGGTCCGGCCGGCTGCACCCGCCGGCCGCAGTACCGCGCTGAGAAACAGTGCGCCGCCTGCGCCGAGCAGCGCACGGCGCGTATGATGAAATCCGGTTTTGTTGGCCACTGGTGCCTCCGGTGCTTATGGGATGTTCATCCTGCGCCTTACAGGCCGGCAAAGGTAGCGCCAAACGACGGTGCGGTGTAGGTGCGCTCGCACAGAGTTGATGCCGCACTGCGAAGTGCCAAAGGTGGCAGCGCGGATCTATCGGGAGGGCTCGTCGGAGCGCGGCGCGAGATGGCGCAGCAGGTCGATCGGCACCGGGAAGACCACGGTCGAGGAGCGGTCGCCGGCGACATCATGCAGTGCGGCGAGGTAACGGAGCTGCATGGCCTGCGGCTCCTGCGCCAGCACGCGGCCGGCTTCGACGAGTTTTTCCGCGGCCTGCTGTTCCCCGAGGGCGTTGATCACCTTCGCCCGCCGCAGCCGCTCCGCTTCGGCCTGTTTGGCGATGGCGCGCACCATGCTCTCGTTGAGATCGATATCCTTGATTTCGATATTTGTAACCTTGATGCCCCAGGCCTCGGTCTGCTGGTCGAGGATCTCCTGAATGTCGGCATTGAGCTTGTTGCGTTCGGCAAGCATTTCGTCGAGCTCGTGCTTGCCCAGCACCGAGCGCAGCGTGGTCTGCGCAAGCTGGCTGGTCGCGGCCATGTAGTCCTTGACCTTGATGATCGCCCGTTCCGGGTCGATGATGCGGAAATAGAGGACGGCATTGACCTTGACCGAAACGTTGTCGCGGGAAATCACGTCCTGCGGCGGCACGTCCTGCACCATCACCCGCAGGTCGATCTTCACCATCTGCTGCACGATCGGAATGAGGAGGATGAGGCCCGGCCCCTTCGCGCCGGTGAAGCGGCCCAGCGTGAAGATGACGCCGCGCTCATACTCCCGCAGGATGCGGATAGCCTGGGAAAGAAACAGGATCACGAGGATCGCGAGTATCAAGCTCGTCGAATATTCGAAGATCATCGCATACCTCCCTTGGCCCCAGTCACCTTGCCTCCCGCGTTCAGCGCCAGCGGACGACGCACCACCAGCGTCAGATCCGCGACGCCGGCGACCTCGACCTTTTCGCCGGGCTGGAACGTTTCCGCGCTGCGGGCCTGCCAGCGCTCGCCCTGGGTGAACACATGGCCTTCGCCGCCGGCCCAGTCGAGCACCTCGGCGGTGAGCCCGCGCATTGCCTGCGCGCCAGTGCGGGCGGGCGCCTTGCGCGCGCGGCGCAGGGAGGCGAGCACGACGAAGAGGAGGCCGATCAGCATCGCGGCAGCGATGCCGATGACGGTCCATGACAGTCGGTATTCCGGCGTTTCGACCCGGAACAGCATCACCGCGCCGAGCACGAAGGCAACGACGCCGCCCATGCCAAGAACCACGGTGGGATTGAAGACCTCGACGACCAGCAGCGCGATGCCGAGCATCATCAGCGCGAGCCCGGCATAGTTGATGGGCAGCGTGTTGAGGGCATAGAGCCCGAGCAGCAGGCAGATGGTGCCGACGACGCCGGGTGCGATGGCGCCGGGCGACATGAACTCGAAGAGCAGCCCGTAAATGCCGACCAGCATCAGGATGAAGGCGATGTTGGGATCGGTGATGACTGAGAGGAACTGCGAGATCCACCCCGGAGCGATGGGAACGATAGTGGCGTTCTGCGTGGCCAGATGTCGGGTCGCGCCGCCGATTTCCACGGTTCGGCCATTGACCTGTCTCAGCAGGTCGGCCGGATCGCGCGCGATAAGGTCGATGACACGGAGTTGCAGCGCCGCGCTGGCAGACAGGCTGGCAGCCTCGCGGACGGCCTTCTCGGCCCAGTCGGCGTTGCGCCCGCGCAATTCAGCGAGGCTGCGAATGAGGGCAACCGCGTCATTGGTTATTTTCGCGGTCATCGTATCGCCCGGCGGCTCGGCGGCCTTTTCGCCGTTCTTCTGGTCTTTGCCGTTCTTTTCAGGTGCGTTGCCGGGCAGGCCGGGGATGGGGCCGCCGATCTGCACCGGGGTTGCCGCGCCGAGATTGGTGCCCGGCGCCATCGCCGCGATATGCGTTGCATAAAGAATGTAAGTGCCCGCGCTGGCAGCGTGCGCGCCCGGCGGCGCGACATAGCCGATCACGGGAACCGGCGACGCCACGACGTCGGCGACGATCTCGCGCATGCTGCTGGCGAGCCCGCCGGGTGTGTTGAGCCGCAGAATGACCGCCTCTGCCTGGCGCTGGTGCGCTTCGGCGAGGGCGTCCTTCACGTAGTCCGCTGTGGCTGGACCGATCGCGCCGTCGATGGCGATTGTCAGCACGAGCTTGTCACTCTCCCCCGACAGGGCCGGAAGGGGAGAGAAAAGCAACGTGGCGGCAGCTATGACCGCAGCAAGAGTCGCCTGTACGGTCGGCACAGCAAGGACTCCGATATCTTTTTTTATATGGGAGGCACCGCCAGAACCTCAATATCGTCGTCTTTTACTTGCGCGGTTAAGGCTCGTTTTTCGGGGAAGACTTTTCAGCTAAAACTTCCTCGACGAAAACTTGCTCGACCAAGACCTGCTCGACCAAGACCTGCTCGGCCAAGATTTTTCCGGTCCAGTCTTTCTTGGATCAATGCGTATAGCCCCTCTGCGGGGACATAATTATTATAAAATTCCTATACGGTTGCGTGATTATCCGTCTCGAAAACCTATGCTGAAACTGGCAAGATTTTTGAAACTGGGCCTGGGCAGCCGCCGCGAATAGCGGCCGCCGTTTCCGGGGTATATAGTTGTGCGGCAACAACAAGACAGCTTCGGGAGCGCGTCATGTTGGACATCATCGTTTTGATACTGGGGGCGCTCTTCTTCGCGGCGGCGATTGTCTACAGCTACGCCTGCGAACGCCTCTGAGGAGAAGGCAGATGACCTTCGACTATACGCTTGCCGCCATCGTCGCCGCAGGGCTGCTCGCCTATCTCACCTATGCGTTGCTGCGCCCGGAGCGGTTCTGACACCGGCAGGCATCTTGCCATGACGGAATCATTCATCTGATCGGAAGGCGCGCTACCATGACTTCTATCGGCTGGATTCAAATTCTCCTGTTCTGCGTGATCATCGTCGCGCTCGCTAAGCCGCTGGGCGGATACATGACCCGCGTCTTCAACGGAGAGCGGACGATCTTGTCACCCATCCTCCGGCCGATCGAGGCGGGGCTCTACCGGATCAGCGGGGTCGACGACACGCGCGAGCAGCACTGGCTCACCTACACCCTTGCAATGCTGCTGTTGCAGGTGGGCGGATTCGTCATTCTCTATGCGGTGATGCGGTTGCAGGAACTTCTGCCGCTGAATCCGGCTGGGCAGTCTGCCGTGGCCCCGGATTTGGCGTTCAACACGGCGATCAGTTTCATCACCAATACCAATTGGCAGAATTACGCCGGCGAGAGCACACTCTCTTATCTCAGCCAGATGCTCGGCCTGACACATCAGAACTTTCTCTCGGCGGCGACCGGAATTGCCATCGCAATGGCGTTGATCCGCGGCTTCGCACGCTCGACGGTGCGCACCATCGGCAATTTCTGGGTCGACGTGACGCGCGCGACGCTCTACGTGCTGCTGCCGATCTGCATCGTCTACGCGCTGTTTCTGGTGTGGCAGGGAATGCCGCAAACGCTCGGCCCCTATGTCGAAGCAACGACGCTCGAGGGCGGGCGGCAAACCATTGCTGTCGGCCCGGTCGCGTCGCAGGTCGCGATTAAGATGCTCGGGACCAATGGCGGCGGGTTCTTCAACGCCAATGCGGCGCATCCGTTTGAAAATCCGACCGCGCTTTCGAACTTCGCGCAGATGCTGTCGATCTTTGCGATCGGCGCCTCTCTCACCAATGTCTTCGGCCGTATGATCGGCGATCAGCGTCAGGGCTGGGCGATCCTTGCGATCATGGGCGCTCTGTTCCTCGCGGGCGTCATCGTCACCTATTGGGCGGAAGCTTCCGGCACCGAGAGCCTGAATGTGCTCGGCCTCGCCGGCGGCAACATGGAAGGCAAGGAAACGCGCTTCGGCATCGTTGCGTCTGCGCTGTTCGCGGTCACCACCACGGCGGCATCCTGCGGCGCGGTCAACGCCATGCACGACTCATTCACCGCCCTTGGCGGCATGATCCCGCTGATCAACATTCAGCTCGGCGAGATCATCGTCGGCGGTGTCGGCTCGGGTCTCTACGGCATGCTGATGTTCATCGTGCTGGCGATCTTCGTGGCCGGGCTGATGGTCGGCCGCACCCCGGAATATGTCGGCAAGAAGATCGAGGCGCGCGAGGTGAAGCTGGCGATGCTGGCGATCCTTGTGCTGCCGCTCAGCTACCTCGGCTGGACCGCCGTCGCGGTGGTGCTGCCGTCTGCCGTCGCATCGATGGCCAACGCAGGGCCGCATGGCTTCACCGAGGTGCTCTATGCGTATACCTCGGCGACCGGCAACAATGGGTCGGCATTCGCCGGGCTCTCGGGCAACACGCTGTTCTACAATCTGACATTGGCGAGCTCGATGTTCATCGGTCGCTTTTTCATGATCGTCCCGGCGATGGCAATGGCAGGATCGCTGGCCGGCAAGAAATCCCACCCCGCATCCGCCGGCACGTTTCCCACAACCGGCGCGCTGTTCGTCGGGCTGGTCATCGGTGTGATCCTGATCATCGGCGGGCTGACCTTCTTCCCTGCTCTCGCGCTGGGGCCGATCGTCGAGCAGCTCGCGATGAGGGCCAATATGTTGTTCTGAACGATCCGAACCGGAGTGACATCCATGGAAACGTTGAAGTCGCAGAAGCGGGTGGCTGTATCGGCCATGTTCGATTCCCGGATCGTCTGGCCCGCCGTCCGGTCGGCTTTCGTCAAGCTCGACCCCCGCAGCATGATCAACAATCCGGTGATGTTCGTTGTCGAGGTTGTCGCGGCGCTTTCGACGATCATTTTCTTTCGCCTGCTGTTGACCGGCGGGCCCGCTCTTCTCTTCACGTTGCAGATCGTGCTCTGGCTCTGGTTCACGGTGCTGTTCGCCAATTTTGCCGAAGCGGTTGCGGAAGGGCGCGGCAAGGCGCAGGCCGAGACGCTGAAGAAGACCCGCACCGAAAGTCAGGCCAAGCTGCTGAAGGGATTCGGCAGGGAGTACGAGCTGGTCTCGAGCCTCAGCCTCAAGGTCGGGGACATCGTGCTTGTTGAGGCCGGCGACAATATTCCCTCCGACGGCGAAGTGATCGAGGGCGTCGCCTCGGTCAACGAGGCGGCGATCACCGGCGAATCCGCCCCGGTGATCCGCGAGTCGGGCGGCGACCGCTCCGCGGTCACGGGTGGCACGCAGGTGCTGTCGGACTGGATCCGCGTGCGGATCACGGCTGGGCAAGGCGCGACCTTCATCGACCGGATGATCCATCTGGTCGAGGGCGCGGAGCGCCAGAAAACGCCGAACGAAATCGCGCTCAACATTTTGCTTGCCGGGCTGACCATCATATTCATCTTCGCCACGGTCACGATTCCGAGCTATGCGGCCTATGCCGGCGGCTCGGTCCCCGTCGTCGTGCTGGTCGCGCTGTTCGTCACCTTGATCCCCACGACGATCGGCGCGTTGCTGTCGGCCATCGGCATCGCGGGCATGGACCGGCTGGTGCGTTTCAACGTGCTGGCGATGTCGGGGCGGGCGGTGGAGGCCGCGGGCGACGTCGACACGCTGCTGCTGGACAAGACCGGCACCATTACGCTCGGCAACCGTCAGGCGACAAAATTTCTCCCGGTGCGCGGCGTCACCGAGCAGGAGCTGGCGGACGCCGCCCAACTGGCCTCGCTCGCCGACGAGACTCCCGAGGGACGCTCGATCGTGGTTCTCGCCAAGGAGAAACACGGCCTGCGCGGCCGGGACCTGGCCGAGCTTGGGGCGACCTTCGTGCCGTTCACCGCGCAGACGCGCATGAGCGGCGTCGATACCGGCACGTCCTCGGTGCGCAAGGGTGCGGTCGATGCCATCCTGAAACATCTGCGGCAGGGCAGCGGGGCGCCTGCCGTGGCGGCAGGCAATGTTCACGCGCTGCAGCGCCCGATCAGTTCAGAGGCGGAGCGTGAGATACGGATCCTCTCGGACGATGTGGCGAAGGCCGGCGGCACGCCGCTTGCCGTCGCGCAGGACGACCGGCTGCTCGGCATCATTCAGCTCAACGACATCGTGAAGGGCGGCATTCGCGAGCGCTTCGCCGAGCTGCGCCGCATGGGCATTCGCACCGTGATGATTACGGGCGACAACCCGATGACGGCTGCGGCGATCGCGGCCGAGGCAGGCGTCGATGATTTTCTCGCCCAGGCGACCCCGGAGGACAAGCTCAAGTTGATCCGCGACGAGCAGGCCAAGGGCAAGCTGGTGGCGATGTGCGGCGACGGCACCAACGATGCCCCGGCGCTCGCGCAGGCTGACGTCGGGGTGGCGATGAACACCGGCACGCAGGCGGCGCGCGAGGCGGGCAACATGGTCGATCTCGATTCCAACCCGACCAAGCTGATCGAGGTGGTGGAGATCGGTAAGCAGCTCCTGATGACGCGCGGCGCGCTGACGACGTTCTCGATCGCGAACGACGTGGCCAAGTATTTCGCCATCGTCCCGGCGATCTTCCTGACGTTCTATCCGGAGCTCGGCGTGCTCAACATCATGCAGCTCGCAACGCCGCAAAGCGCCATTCTTTCGGCGATCATCTTCAATGCGCTGATCATCGTTGCGCTGATTCCGCTGGCGCTCAAGGGCGTCTCCTATCGGGCGATCGGGGCCGGCGCTCTGCTGCGGCGTAACCTTCTGATCTACGGGCTCGGCGGCATCATCATTCCGTTCATCGGAATCAAGGCCATCGACCTTGTGGTGAGCGCGCTGAACCTGGCCTGAGGAGATCGATCATGCTGAACCAAATCCGGCCGGCCATCATCCTCGTTCTGGCGCTGACCCTGATCACCGGGCTGGTCTATCCGCTCGCCATTACCGGGATCGCCGGCATCCTGTTTCCCGACCAGGCGCGTGGCAGCCTGATCATGCGGGACGGCAAGGTCGTCGGCTCGTCGCTGATCGGGCAGGAGTTCAAGGGCGACGGCTATTTCCACGGCCGCCCGTCGGCGACGACGGCGCCGGATCCGGCAGACGCCACCAAGACCGTGCCGGCGCCATATAATGCGGTAAATTCCGGCGGTTCCAACCTTGGGCCGACCAGCAAGGAGCTGACTAAGCGCGTGAAGCAGGAGGTCGACAGGCTCAAGGCGGAAAATCCCGCGGAAGCGGTGCCGGTCGATCTCGTGACAACCTCCGGCAGCGGCCTCGATCCGCACATTTCGCCGGCGGCGGCGTTGTTCCAGGTGCCGCGCGTTGCGAAAGCGCGCAAGATGCAGGAAACTGATCTTCGCAAGCTGGTCGGCGAGCATACCGAGGGGCGCTTGGCCGGCCTGCTTGGCGAGCCGCGCGTCAATGTGCTGGCTCTCAATCTGGACCTCGATCGGGTCGCTCCCAAGTGAGGGCAGCACCGGCGGGCCGGTATGCGGGATAGACTGCCTGATGGCAATCGACGCACTGAACACGGAACGGCGTCCGTCCCCTGAAGCTCTGCTCCAGGCCGCACGGCAGGCGGAGGGCGGCTCCGGCCGGCTGATGATTTTTCTCGGTGCGGCTCCCGGCGTCGGAAAGACCTATGCGATGCTTGAGAACGCCCGCGCCAAGGCGGCATCGGGGATCGATGTCGTCGTCGGCGCGGTGGAGACCCATGGGCGGATCGAGACGCAGCTGCTGCTCGACGGCCTCGAAATCATCCCGCGCAAGCATATCGACTACAAGGGCCAGACCCTCGAGGAAATGGATCTCGACGCGATCATCGCGCGCCATCCTCAGCTCGCTCTGGTCGACGAGCTGGCACATACCAATGCGCCGGGCTGCCGCCATCCCAAGCGCTATCTCGATGTCGAGGAGCTGTTGAACCACGGCATCGATGTTTACACCACAGTCAACATTCAGCACATCGAAAGCCTGAACGATGTGATCGCGCAGATCACTCACGTCCGCGTGCGCGAGACAGTTCCGGATTCGATTGTTGATCGCGCCGATGCGATCGAACTGGTCGATCTCACGCCTGACGATCTGATCCAGCGCCTCAAGGAGGGCAAGGTCTATGCCCCCATGCAGGCGGAACGCGCGCTGACCCATTATTTTTCGCCCGGCAACCTGACCGCCTTGCGAGAGCTTGCGCTGCGCCGGACGGCCGAGCGGGTGGACGAGCAATTGCTCAGCCACATGCAGGCCAATGCCATCCCCGGCCCGTGGCCCGCCGGCGAGCGGATCTTGGTTTGCGTCACGGAAGATCCGCGCGCGCCCGGCCTCGTCCGGTACACCAAGCGGCTGGCAGATCGCCTGCACGCGCCGTTCACCGCGATCTGCATCGAGACCAGCCGGCACCTGCAGCTCTCCGACGTCGAGCGGGATCGCCTGGCCAATACCATGCGCCTTGCCGAGTCGCTTGGCGGGGAGGCGCTCACCGTGCCCGCGACCGGGCGCCGGGTCGCGGATGATCTGTTGAGCTTCGCGCGGGAAAACAACGTCACACAGATCGTGGTCGGCAAAGCGACCCGTTCCTGGTGGTTCGAGCTGATCCGCGGCTCCGTGGTCCACGACCTGGTGCGCCATTCCGGCAATATCAGCGTGCATGTCATGGCCGGGGAGGCCCTCAGCGACGAGGCCGCCGGGCTGGATCAGACGGGGCGAGCGGCCGACCGGGGCAAGCAGTTCAATCCGCTTCCATATCTTTGGTCGTTGCTGCTCGTCGCGGGGGCCCTGGGCATCAGCGAAATCCTTCAGCCGATGTTCGGCGTCGAAAACGTCGATCTGGTGTTTCTGGCCGCGGTGATTGGCGCGGCGCTGCGCTTCGGCCTCTTTCCGTCACTGCTGGCGAGCGTCGTCGCCTCGCTCTGCTACAACTATTTCTTCCTGCCGCCCCATTTCACCTTCACGATCTCCGACCCCACGAACATTACGGCATTCGCCTTCTTCATGCTGATTGCCGTGCTTGTTTCAAACGTCGCGGCGAGAGTGCGGCAGCAGGCGATCGCTGCAACCGGGCGGGTGCGCACGACCGAATATCTCTACTCCTTCAGCCGCAAGCTTGCGGGCACCGCGACGCTGGACGATGTGTTGTGGGCAACGGCTTACCAGACCGCGTTGATGTTGCGGGTGCGGGTGGTGCTGCTGCTGCCCGAGGATGGCGCGATTGCAGTCAAGGCAGGCTATCCTCCCGAGGATCAGCTCGGAAAGGCCGACCTTGCCGCGGCGAACTGGACATGGTCCAACGACAGGCCGGCCGGCCGCGGTTCGGACACGCTGCCGGGGGCGAAGCGGTTGTTCTTGCCGATGCGGACCGGGCGCGGCCCCATCGGGGTGATCGGCATCGACGATGATCGCGTCGGCCCGCTGCTCACGCCGGACCAGCGGCGGCTGCTCGACGCGTTGTCCGATCAGGCCGCGGTTGCGATCGAGCGGGTGCTTCTCGTCGAGGATATGAGCCGGATCAAGCGGGCCGTCGAGTCAGATCGTTTGCGCTCGGCGCTGCTGACATCGATTTCGCACGATCTCAAGACGCCGCTCGCGTCCGTGCTCGGCGCAGCGAACACGCTTCGCGACCTATCCCGCGGATTGAGCGACAGCGAAAAAGCCGAGCTGCTATCGACCGTGATCGACGAGTCCGAGCGGCTGAATCGGTTCATCGCCAACCTGCTCGACATGACGCGGCTCGAATCCGGCGCAGTCGCGCCTATCATCGCGCTTCACGATCTCAGGGAAATTGTCGGCAGCGCCTTGCGCCGGGCCGCCAAGATTTTGGCCAACCACCGCACCGAGCTGGTATTCGCGCCGGATCTGCCGATGCTGGAGCTCGATGCGGTGCTGTTCGAGCAGGTCGTTTTCAATCTGCTCGACAATGCCGCAAAATACTCGCCGATCGGCACTCTTATTACGATTCATGGATGGCGACAGGGAGACGCCGTGTATCTTGAGATTCTTGATGAGGGGCCGGGGATTCCCAAAGAGGATCTTGAAAACGTGTTCGACAAGTTCTACCGCGCGCAGAAGGGCGATCACGTCCGGGCCGGCACGGGACTCGGTCTTTCGATCGCGCGCGGGTTTGTCGAGGCCATGCACGGGACGATCAACGCCGGCAATCGAACTGACCGCAGCGGCGCCGCCATGACCATTCGCCTGCCTGTCCCGGTCCGTGCCAAGGTCCTGGATACTGCCTCATGAATGCCGCTCGGCTGAAAATACTTGTCATCGACGATGAGCCGCCGATCCGCAAGCTGCTCCGCATGGGCATGAAGACGCAAGGCTACGACACGCTCGACGCGCCGAACGGAAAGCGCGCGCTCGAGCTGCTCGCAGAGAAGCCGGACCTGATCGTGCTGGATCTCGGACTTCCCGACATTCAGGGACACGATCTGCTGCGGATGATCCGCCAACGGAACGACCGGGTGCCGATCGTCATTCTCTCGAGCCGCGATGATGAGCGGGGGATTGTCGCAGCGCTGGATCTCGGCGCTGACGATTACCTGTCGAAGCCCTTTGGGATGGAAGAACTGCTGGCGCGCATCCGCACCGCACTCCGCCACCGGATGCAGGTGCAGGGCGAGCGGCCTATCTTTCGTTCCGGCGAGCTCTCGGTTGATCTTGTCCGTCGGATCGTCAAGGTCGGCGAGCGCGCTGTCAAACTGTCGCCGAAGGAATACGACCTTTTGCGTCTTCTTGTGCAGCACGCGGGGAAGGTGCTGACCCACAGATTCCTGCTCAACGAATTGTGGGACGAGATGACCGACGCCCAGTATCTGCGCGTCTATGTTCGCCAGCTCCGGCAGAAGATCGAGGTCGATCCCGAGCGCCCGCAGTTCGTCCTGACCGAAACCGGGGTTGGATACAGACTCAGCGCTGGCGACGACGTTGCGGATCCGCCGACGAAGGAAGTGCGGGGCGATGGTACCCCGGCTTAGCCGCGTCATTTCCGCATCGCGGTCTGTTTTGGCTGCGCATCGTTATCGCTACGGTTCGCCAGGAACGGGATGACCGGATAGGGCCCGGCGGGGTCGCGCGCGACACAGACACGGTTGCGCCCGCTGCTTTTCGCGCGGTACAGCGCCTTGTCGGCGGTCTTGATCAGCGCCCGCCAGCTTGCCGATGAAATCTCGCCCTCCGCGACGCCGAAGCTCGCCGTGACGGCGAGGCGCGCGCCTTTGGAGAGCGTGAACTCACGCTCCTGCAGGGCGATCCGAATTGCCTGGGCGACAATGGTTGCATTGTTCAGATCGCTGCCCTCGAGCAGGATGACGAATTCCTCACCGCCGAAGCGCGCGATGATGTCGTTCTCGCGCAGAATGCCGCGCAGCCGTGCCGAGGTTTCGACCAGCACCTCGTCCCCGGCGAGGTGGCCAAAGTTGTCGTTGATCGATTTGAAGCGGTCGATATCCATCATGATGAGGCAGCCGTTCGCCATGCGGCCGCCGGTGCTCGCCGTGCCCTGAACATAGAGATCGAGGGCGCGCCGGTTCATGAAGCCGGTAAGGCTGTCGGTTTCCGCAAACTGCTTGAGCTGCGCGGACATCTCCGCGCGTTCTTTAAGTTTCCGGCGCAAAATGCCAATCGCGTCGAACAGGCTCTGGATCTCCACTGCCGAGGAGCTTTGCGCCGCGTGATCGGTCAGCTTGTCCTCGGCCAGATTGATCACCTGCTCGCGGGCATTGAGCAGCGGCTGCAGAATGTGGGTGTGGGCGAGACGCAGCACCATGCAGAGGCCGGCAATGAGGACGACGGCGGTGATGGTGATGAGGATCAGCATCGACAGCGCGCGGTCGCGGGTCGCTTCGAAGCGCTCGATGGTGATGGCCAGATAGGTGTTGCGCAGCGTCTCCAGCGGCTTGAGCGTCGGCACGAAGCGGTTGGTGAGCTCTTCAGCGGTCATGCTGTAATTGCTCTGGCCCCGGCCTTCCTCCATCACCTGCTCGATCAGCGGCAGGCTCTCGCCGAAGAAGCGCGTCCGCGCGTCATCCCATGCCGCGGACAGGTCGCTGTCGCTGCGGAACATGGCCTCGTGACCCGAGACCAGCCGCCATAATTCGAGGAGGCGGTCGCGCGTCCGCGTCACGGCCACGATGTTCGCCGTAGGCAACGGCTTGCGGACCGCCACGGGAGCCATGATCTGCGAGGCGATGCGGCCGCCGAATTCGCGAAGATCGCCGAGCATGCGCGCCTGCATGGCCGGGCCCGCCGCCGCGTTCTCGCTGCGGATCAATTCGCCGAGCTGCCAGGCGGCGAGCGGTTCGAGGCGATCGACGATCTCGAACATGCTTTCGATCGCCGTTTGAACCTGCTGCATTGTCCGTTTCGCCAGCGGCAGGGTCGCAACCGCATCGACCTTGGTGCGCCCGACGATGATCTGCGTGGCGACATTGTCGAGCAGTTCCACCGGCACGTCGTCGGCCTGCCGCTTCAGAATGATGCGGGACAATTTTTCAAACGACGTGTCGCTGCGTGCGCGGAATTCGGCGAGCCTTGCGGACAGGTGCTCCGTCGGCTCTGCGCCCATCACACTGTTTGCCGGGCCGCGCTCCGCCGACAGGCGGTTGGCGGCTTCAAACACGAGCGAGAGAGTCCGGAGATCGTGGAGGTCGTGCTGCGCCTTGGTGTAATCGCCATAGAAGCGAAACAGCAGCGCAGCCGCAAAAAACATCGTGAAGAGAAACACGAGGCCGACGCCGATCCAGATCTTGTTGCGCAGGCTGCGGGTCGGGCCGATCGCAAGGGCAGGGTAGAGACGTCGTTTGGCCATAGATAAACCGGCGCGTTTCGGCCGGATAAGCCGAACGATGCTGTCGATCCAGGGGTTGGCGTTTTTTTTGGCCAGGTCTTTGTTCCGCTAGAGGTGCCGCCCGCGGCCGGACATTGTCACGGGGCCTTTAATGCAGCGTAAAGTTACGAGGTTAAAGGCCCTCAACCCGCCTCCCGCATCATGGTATGCCCATCAAAGACCGCACGCATTTCCTGCGTCTCGCGACTTGCGCGGGTTTCCAGCCGGCCACATATTTTGTGGCGTACGTTTGAATGTCGGCGGCATCCAAGGACGGCTCTCCTTCGGGTGATTTGGGTCGAGCGGCGCATCGCTTGACATCGGATTGGTCGGAGCGTAACGGCTTTGGTTCAAGCTTCCGGCATCGGCCGGGAGATTGTTTCAACCCTCTAGAAAAGCACATGGGCAGTAGTCGCTATTGTGATGCCACCCCGGTTTCCGGCTTCGGCATCACGCAACATCGTATCAATCGCGCCGGCAGGAACGGCGTGAAGCATGGTGGCCGCAACTAGCTGACGCCCTGCTCACCGTCCTGCCGCGCAAGCGGATCAGGAGGTGGGCAATGTTTGCACCCGCAATCAACCGTTTTCGTCTTTTCGCGCGCCTTCCGGCGCAGAGTGTCGCTGTGCGGCCGCGCAGCGCGGCGCAGGCAAGGCGATTTTCGCCCGGCAAGTCAGGTATTGTGGCGGGAGCCCTCCGGCGCCCGTCATTGGTTTGTCATTGGACTGTCGCACAGGATCGGCATTTGACATGTCATTGGGAGGTTGAGTCGTCGTCGGGCGTGGCGTCAGCGCCCGATATCGATCAGTTGTGGCAGCGGGCCAAAGCCTGGTTGCTTCGGCCCGCGGACTTCGTTCTGATGGGAGCTTAATTCCCGTCATCATCGAAAGTTTGTCGCAGGGGCGCGTTCGAGGAGCCGCGCCCCTGGTTTCCGGTGAAGACGATCAAGAGCAAAAAGTGTGTTGGAATAAGCACTGGAATGAAAAAGATTTTCGTCATTGCCGGAAGCCTGCATGTGATGTGCGCACCCGGAACGTTGGCGGTCGCTGCCGATTTGCCGGTGGCCACTCACGCAGTGGAGAGCTGGACCGGCGGCTATCTGGGCATTCATGCCGGCTATGGCG
This sequence comes from Xanthobacteraceae bacterium, assembly GCA_035565775.1. Lineage (GTDB taxonomy): Bacteria > Pseudomonadota > Alphaproteobacteria > Rhizobiales > Xanthobacteraceae > PRO6. Next base: position 174,336 of record DATMRW010000023.1, read on the forward strand.
GCGGCGGACTGGGGCCGAATACCAATGCCCTGCCCAATCTCGGCACCTTTTTTTCGCCGTCGGTGACCGGGCTGATCGGCGGATATCAGATCGGCTATTTGCGCAAGCTGCCGAGCAATCTTGTGGTCGGCGCCGAGGCAAGCATGACCTATGTCAGCCCGGTCGATCAGGCCAAGCTCGTGCCCGCGCCGTTCAATACCACGGTCGAATATATCGCCACGCTCCGCGGCCGCTTCGGCTACGCCTTCGGTGACGTGCTGCCCTATGTGACGGGCGGCGTCGCCTTTGCGGGCAGCCGGCTTGACGTCAACGGGCCCGATGGCGACGTGTTGTCGTCGCGGCGCCAGATTCACACCGGCTGGACCGCGGGCGCTGGCGTCGAGTTCATGCTGGGCGACGGATGGTCGGCGCGCGGCGAATACAGCGTCACCGATCTTGCTTCCCGCACCTACAGCCCGAGCGATTTCGCTCTGCGCGATGTCACGGTGACCCCACGGATTCACGCCCTTAGATTCGGCCTGAACTACCGGCTCTGGGATGAGGCGCCCGCAGACGGAGGCCTCTCCATCCGCCAGCCGCACAGTTTCCCGCCGCAATACGCCAACTGGAACCTGCATGGCGACACCACGCTCCTTGTCCAGGGCTATGGCCGCATCCGCGCGCCCTATGGCACCGCTTACAGCCTGCCCGGCGGCGGCCAGGCGCGCGAGACCTGGACATCGACCGCACTGCTCGGCGTGCGTCTCTGGGACGGCGGCGAGCTGTACATCAACGGCGCGCTCGATCAGGGCTTTGGTCTCAACGGCTCGACGGGCGTCGCCGGCTTTCCCAACGGCGAGGCGCAGAAGGGCGGTGCTGACATTCCGCGCTTCCGCGCGCAGCGCTATTTCCTGCGGCAGACCTTCGGCTTTGGCGGCGGCGAGGAAACTGTCGAGGACGGCCCGAACCAGCTCGGTGGCAAGCGCGATATCGATCGCCTGACAGTGACGGTCGGGCGGTTTGCCGTCACCGACTTCTTCGACAACAACACCTATGCGAAAGACCCGCGCAACGACTTCATGAACTGGTCGATCTGGGCGTCCGGCGCCTATGACTTTCCCGCCGACCTTCCCGGTCTGACGCGCGGTGCCGTGGCTGAGTTCAACCGTCGGGATTGGACGTTGCGCGCCGGACTGTTTCAGGTGCCGACCGCGCCCAACAGCGATGTCTTTTCATCGCAGGGCGGCGGCGCGGTGCTGGAGTGGGAGCAGCGCTATGCGATGTTCGGGCAGCCCGGCAAATTCCGTATCGGGGCCTTCGCCAATCGCGGCAACACAGCCAACTACCGCGACGTGATCGGGATTGCGAGCGAGAACCCAGCGATTCCGATCAACGACGCGGTGCTTGCAACCCGCAAGCTGCGGCCGAAATACGGTGCCTACGCCAATATGGAGCAGGCGATCACCGAAAATGTCGGCATTTTCGCCCGCGCGAGCTGGAATGACGGACAGAACGAAACGCTGTCCTTCACCGATATCGACCGCAGCCTGTCGGGCGGCGTCTCGATCAAGGGCTCAGGATGGGGACGGCCGGAGGATACGGTCGGCATCGCCGGGGCGATCAACGGCCTGTCCAGTGCGCATCGCGACTTTCTCGGCGCGGGCGGCATCGGTCTCCTGATCGGCGACGGCCGGATCAACTACCGGCACGAGAAGATCTTTGAGGCCTATTACGCCTACAAGGTCGACAAGTGGACCACGGTGACGCTGGACTACCAGTTCATCGCCAACCCGGCCTACAACGCCGACCGCGGCCCGGTTTCAGTCGCCAGCATTCGCGCGCACGCCGCGTTCTGATCGGCGGCGCGCGCTCAGGCCGATGCCGCCGCGGGGCCGCGCGGCGACCCGACTTTGGCCTTGAGCTGGAAACGCAGCGAGAATTCCGCGCCGTGCGGCACACGATTTTGCACCGCGATCTCGGCGTTGTGAATTTCGGCGATGCGCAGCACGATCGACAAGCCAAGCCCGGCATTTCCGATCTTGCGGCGGTCCCTGCGCCAGAAACGCTGAAACAGAAATTCGCGCTCGTTCTCGCTCAGGCCCGGCCCCTCGTCAGACACCGCCACGCAGCCGTCGGCCGACAGGCTGACATCCACATTGGATCCGGGCGGGGTGTGGTTGATCGCATTCTCCGCGAGATTGCGGATCGCGCGGTAGATCATCTCGTAGTTGCCCTTGACGATAAGCGGCTCGTCGGAGCCGACGTAGGCAATCGATTTGCCGCTGGCGATCGCGAGTGGGGCGAGGGACGTCACCACCTCGACGCTGGCCATCTGGAGGTCCGCCGTCTCGGTCTCGCTGATGGCCAGCGCATCAAGCTCGGCAATGTCGAGCATCTGGCCGATCACCCGCGCCATGCCGGCGATATCCTGCGTCAGTCGCACGGTGGTTGCGGACGGCTCCAGCGATTCGACGTGGGTGCGCATCACGGCCAGCGGCGTGCGCAGCTCATGGGCGGCATCGGCGGTGAACTCGCGCTGGATGCGAAAGCCGTGTTCGAGCCGGTCGAGTGCCTGGTTGACCGATTGCACGAGCGGCAGAATTTCCGCGGGGATGCGTTCGGTCGGCAGGCGGATGGCCATGTCTTTCGGCCCGATCGCCAGCGCCTGCTGCGAGGCTTTGAGGAGCGGCCGGGTGATGCGCCGGAACAACGCGACGTCGATCGTCAGCAGGAGGACGAGAACCGGCAGCACGATCCACCCGACCCGGGCGACAAAGTCAGACACGATGTCGTCGGTCAGCACGTCGCGGTGGGAGATGTTTTCCGCGACTTGAACCCAGCGCTGCTGGCCGTCGATGATGAAGGGCACGCTGACGCCGGAAATCTCGGCCCCGTCCTGCGTTCGCGACATCGGCTCCGCCTCCGACGACAGCGTATCGCCTTCAAACACCGGGCCGCCGGATTTCGTCGATGAGGCGATGGTTTTGTGGTCGCGGTCGATCACCGCGAAAGCGTATCGCCCATAGTCGCTGGAATATTGCGCGCGCAATTCGGCCGGCAGGCGGGTGATGAGGTTGGGGTCCGAGGATTGCATCAGGTAGCGCACGATGCGCTCGGCCTGAAGCCGCATGGCGGAGTTATGCAGCTGCGCGACTTCGGATTCGAGCAGCACATAGAGCGTCGCCGGCATTGCAATCGCGGTCAGCACGATCGCGATGGCGTGCGAGAAGATCAGGCGTGAAAATATCGATCGGAACTGGACCAATCACGCTTCCTCGAGCAGAAGATAGCCGACGCCCCGGACCGTGTGGATCTGGACCTTGGCGCCATAGTCGGCGAGCTGGCGCCGCAGACGATGAACATAGACCTCGATGGCGTTTGAGGACACGTCCCCGGCAATGCCGAAAATCTGATCCTCGACCAGCTTTTTCTGGATCACCTGCCCCCGGCGCGACAGCAGCAGCTCGAGCACGGTCGCTTCCCGTGCCGAAAGGGTCTGCGGCTTGCCGTCCACGAAGAACTGGCGGCTCTGCAGGTCGAGCGCGATATTGGCGAGGTGCAGCGTCCGGCCGGAGAACTGGCTGGGCCGGCGCGATAGCGCCTCGAGCCGGGCGATCAGCTCGTCGAAGGCGAACGGCTTGACGAGGTAGTCGTCCGCGCCGCTGCGCAGGCCGTTGACGCGGTCGGCGACGCCGGAGCGGGCGGTGAGGACCAGAACCGGCACCGGATTGGCCTGCCGGCGGATCTCCTTCAGCACGTCGAGGCCTTCGCCATCCGGCAACCCGAGGTCGAGGACGACCGCCCCGTATTGGATCATTTTGACGGTGGCGCACGCATCGGCTGCGGTTTCGACATGGTCGGCCGGATAGCCTGCCGCCTCAAGGTTGGCCCTGAGCGAGGCCGCCAACTCCAGATTGTCCTCGACAAGCAGCAAGCGCATTGAATAAGCCCCGGCTGACAGGGTTGTAAGGTTGGTGTCAGGCTCCTGGTCTATCTACCAAGATGCCCCCGCTGGGGGTTTTAGTCATTCGGCGCAGCCGCCGGTAGAGGCCATCGGGTTTTCGTATGAATAGCGATCTTCGAGCGTCACGTCTGTCGCGCAAGGTTACGACTTTTTGCCTCATCGCGGCGGTCGTGGCGACCGCCGGCATTGCCTCTATCGCCCATCTCAGTGCCGCGCGCAGCCCAGTACCGGAACTCGCTCCGGCGCCGAAGGCGACGGCTGACGTTTTCTATCCGACCAAGGCCCAGTGGTCCACGCTCTCGGTCGTGCCGGCCGAAGAGAGGGTGTTCCGTGACGAACTGGTTACCGACGGCAGGATCGCGGTCGACGAGGACCGCTCGACGCCGATTTTCTCGCCCTATTCGGCCCGCATCAAAAAGCTTGCAGTGAAGCCCGGCCAGGCCGTGAAGGCCGGCGATCTGCTGCTCACGCTCGACGCGACCGATACGATTCAGGGCCAGTCCGATTTCATCTCCGCCAAGAATGCGCTCGACAAGGCCAAGGCGCAGCTTCAGCTTGCCCAAACCAGGGAGGCTCGCGAGAAGAGCCTCTATGAGGGCAAGGCCTCGCCGCTGAAGGAGTGGCAGCAGGCGCAGGCCGACCTCGTCGCCGCCCAGAGCGATCTCGATTCGGCGAAAACCTCCTTCCTCGCGGCGATCAGCCGGCTGCACCTTCTCGGCAAGACCGATGAAGAAATCGCGCTCCTCGCCAGCGTCGGCAAGGTCAGCGGCGAAACCCCGATCTTCTCGCCGATCGCCGGAACGGTGATTTCGCGCCGCGCGGGGCCGGGCCAGTATCTCAATGCCGGGGCGAGCGATCCGGCCTTCACCATCGGCGATCTCTCCACGGTGTGGCTGGTCGCCAATGTGCGCGAGAGCGATGCCGGCAAGGTCCGTCTCGGCCAGAAGGTGCAGTTCAAGGTGCTGGCTTTCGCGGACAGGACGATCTCCGGGACGATCGACTACGTGGCCTCGTCGGTCGATCCGACGACGCGTCGCCTTGCGATCCGCGCGACGATCCCCAATGACGACGTTGCGCTCAAGCCCGAGATGTTTGCGAATGTCACCGTGTTCACCAGCGATGAGCAGCCTTCGGTCGCTGTGCCGCGCGACGCGATCCTCTACGAGGGCAATATCGCACGGGTATGGACGGTGAACCCTGATGGCGGCATCGTCGCCCGCGATGTCACCGTCGGCCTGGTCAACGGCAACATGGCCCAGATCCTCAGCGGCATCACCGTCGGCGAAAAGCTCGTCGCGCGCGGAAGCCTGTTCATCGATCGCGTTGCATTGGCACGCCAGTAGCCCGCTCTTTCGCCGAAGGCTGAACGCCCATGCATTCCATCGTTGCCGTTTCCCTGCGCCAGCGCGTGCTTGTCATGCTCGTGTTCGGCGGCCTCCTGATTGGCGGTCTGATCGCCTTCTCGCGCCTCAACATCGAAGCCTATCCCGACCCCGTGCCGCCGACCGTCGGCATTGTCACGCAGAGCGAGGGCATGTCGGCCGAGGAGGTCGAGCGCTACATCACCGTGCCGATCGAGAACCAGACCGCCGGCCTGCGCAATCTGGTGTCGGTCAGGTCGATCTCGCTCTATGGCCTGTCCGACATCAAGCTGCAGTTCAGCTTTGAGTACACATATGAGGAAGCCCTGCAGCAGGTGCTGAACCGTCTGTCGCAGCTCGACACCCTGCCGAATGGCGCGCAGGCGCAGATCAGTCCGGTCAGCCCGATCGGCGAGATCTTCCGATATCGCCTGGTCGGTCCGCCCGGCTATTCCGTCACCGACCTCAAGACGCTGCAAGACTGGGTTCTGCAGCGGCGTTTCCGCGCCGTGCCCGGTGTCATCGATGTCACCGGCTGGGGCGGTAAGTCCAAGGCGTTCGAGGTCCAGATCGATTTCGCCAAGCTCGTCGCGTTCGGCCTCACGGTGCCGCAGGTGATCACGGCGCTCGAGAACAGCAACATCAATGTCGGCGGCAACACCATCGACATCGGCCCGCAGTCGGCGGTGGTGCGGGGCGTCGGCCTGATCAGATCGCTCGACGACGTCCGCACGACCATGATCTCGCAGAGCAGCGGCAGCCCGGTGCTGGTGCGCGACGTCGCCAACGTGGTCGTGAGCCACAAGCCGAGGCTCGGCATCGCCGGCAAGGACGGCGACGACGATATCGTTCAGGGCATCGTCCTGATGCGGCGCGGCGAAAAGAGCATGCCGACGATCCTGAACGTCGAAAAAGAGGTCAAAAAGATCAACGAGACCGGCATCCTGCCGATGGGCGTCAAGATCGAACGGATCTATGACCGCAAGGAGCTGATCAATCTCACGACCCACACGGTGCTGCACAACATGATGATCGGCATCGTACTGGTCTTCCTGTTGCAGTGGATGTTCCTTGGCGACCTGCGAAGCGCCATCATCGTCGCCGCCACCATCCCGTTCGCGCTGTCGTTTGCGATCGGGATCATGGTGCTGCGCGGCGAGTCGGCCAATCTTCTGTCCGTCGGCGCCATCGACTTCGGCCTGATCGTCGATGCGACCGTGATCATGGTCGAAAACATCTTCCGGCGATTGGCCCATGCGCGAACCGACGGCATCGACTATTCCGTTCCGAACCGCGCCGGCTTCACCGGCAAGCTGCGGAACATCTATGAATCGGCGATTGGCGTCGACCGCGCCATCCTGTTTTCCGGCGCGATCATCATCGCGGCGTTTCTGCCGCTATTCACTCTCACGGGCGTCGAGTCGCACATCTTTGGCCCGATGGCCAAGACCTATGCCTATGCGCTGGTCGGCGCGCTGATCGCGACTTTTACGGTGTCGCCTGCGATGAGCGCGCTGTTGCTGCCGGCCCACGTTCGCGAGACCGAGACGCTGATCGTGCGGGTTCTTGCCCGGATCTATGAGCCGGTTCTGCGCTTCGTCCTCGCCAATCGCGCGGTCACCCTGTCCTTTGCGGCGGTGATCATGACGCTTGCGGTCGTGTGCGTGCGCCTGCTCGGCATGGAGTTTCTGCCCAAGCTGGAGGAGGGCAATCTCTGGGTCCGCGCCACGCTGCCCTCGACGATCTCGCTCAGTGAAGGCAACGGCTATGTCAACCGGATGCGCGAAACGATCCGCGCCTTTCCCGAGGTGCAACTTGTCGTCTCACAGCACGGCAGGCCGGACGACGGCACCGATGCGACGGGCTTCTTCAACGCCGAATTCTTCGTGCCGCTGAAACCTGCCAGCGAGTGGCGCGACGGTGTGACCAAGGAGACGCTTCAGTCTGAAATTCTGGCAAGGCTCCAGCAGCAGTTCACCGGCGTCGAGTTCAATTTTTCGCAGTATTTGCAGGACAACGTTGCCGAGGCGATCTCGGGCGTGAAGGGCGAGAACTCGATCAAGTTGTTCGGCAATGATCTCGAGCTTCTTTCCGCCACCGCAGCCAAGATCAAGGCGACGCTTGCCTCCGTGGAAGGCATCGCGGATCTAGCCGTGTTCAACTCGCTCGGCCAGCCGACGGTGCAGATCGACGTGAACCGTGAAGCCGCCGCGCGCTACGGCCTGGCGCCCGGCGATATCAATGCCGCCGTTCATGCCTCGATCGGCGGGCAGGCGGCCGGCGAGCTCTACGAGATGGGCAGCGATCGCCATTTCCCGATCGTCGTGCGGCTTGCGCCGGAATATCGCCAGAGCCCCGAGGCGATCCGCAACCTCACGATCGGCGTGGCCAACTCCGACGGCAAGATCTCGCAGATTCCGCTGAGCGCAGTGGCGACGGTGAAACTCGTCTCCGGCGCTTCCTACATCTACCGTGAAGGGCAGGAGCGTTATCTGCCGATCAAGTTCAGCGTGCGCGGGCGCGATCTCGGCAGCGCCATTCAGGAAGCGCAGCGCAAGCTCGCTGCCGAGGTCGTGTTGCCGCCCGGAATGCGGATCGAGTGGTTCGGCGAGTTCGGCAATCTGCAACAGGCGCTCGGCCGGCTGCAGATCGTGGTGCCGCTGACCATTCTGCTGATCACGCTGCTGCTCTACATCAACTTCTCGTCGGTGACGGACACCCTGCTGACGCTTGCGGTGATTCCGATGGCGGTGGTCGGCGGCATCTTCTCGCTGGCTCTCACCGGGACGCCCTTCAGCGTTTCCGCGGCGATGGGATTCATCGCGCTGTTCGGCATCTCGGTGATGGAAGGCGTAATCCTGATCTCGTACTACAATCAGCTTCTCGAGACAGGATTGGATCGCACGTCGGGGCTGCTTGAGGCCGCCCGCGCCCGTATGCGGCCGGTGATGATGACCTCGGTCGCAGCTTGCGTTGGGCTTCTGCCGGCTGCGGTTTCCACCGGCATCGGATCTCAGGTGCAAAAGCCGTTGGCGCTCGTCGTTGTCGGCGGAATTTTGCTTGCGCCGATACTGATTCTCGTCATCCTCCCTGTGCTGATCGATCTGTTCTCGAGGCGAGTGCCTGGCCATGATACGTCCCGTCCCGACGAACCGCCGCTCATGCCGTCCTCCCCGCTGAACGAAGGCCGAGTGATCTGATGCTGGTTCAACGAGGTCATTGTGCGCGCGGGAGCCGGCGGAAGACAGGCTCTCGGGGCGGGTTGTTCGCTGCGCTGCTGCTTGCCGGATCGCTTTCGCCGCTGGGCTGGGCCGCGCATGCGGAGAGCATCGATGAGGCCCTGGTCAAGGCGTATCAGAACAACCCGCAGCTCACCGCGGAGCGCGCGCGTCAGCGTGGGACCGATGAGAATGTGCCGCAGGCGCTGTCGACCTATCGCCCGCAGATCACGGGCGAGCTGAGCGCCGGCCTGATTGCGGTGCGCAATCTGCTGCCGGGGAATGTGATCGACACGGGCCGACTGCGGCCATGGACGATCGGCGTCACCGTGACGCAGACCCTCTTCAATGGTTTTCGCACCGCCAACTCGGTGCGGCAGGCGGAATCGCAGGTGCGCTCGGGCCGCGAGGCCCTGCGCAACGTCGGCCAAAGCGTGCTGCTCGATGCGGCGACCGCCTATATGACGGTTGCGACCAATCAGGAGCTGGTCAATGTCGAGCAGCTCAACGTCAAGCTTCTGCGCGAGACGTTGACGGTGACGCGCACGCGCCTCGCCGCCGGCTCGGTGACGCCGACCGATGTGGCGCAGGCGGAGGCGCGGCTCAGCCGCGGACTCGCCGACCTGAATGCCGCAGAGGTTGCGCTTGCGATCAGCAAGGCGAGCTATGTTCAGGTGATCGGCACCGAGCCCGGCAAGCTGATATTCCCGTCGCCGACCCGCCATCCGCTGCCGACGACCCGCGAGGGCGCCCTGGAAATTGCCCAACGCGAACATCCGGCGATTCTGGCTGCGAGCTTCGATGCGGATTCGGCAACCTCGGCGGTCCTCATTGCGCAAGGCGCATTGCTGCCGACCGTGACCGTGCAGGGCAACGTCAATCGCAGCGTCAGCACCGATACCAATCTCGACATCAACCGCACCGACCAGGCGTCGGTGATCGGCAATGTCAACGTGCCGATCTATGACGGCGGGCTGGCGGCGTCGCAGACCCGTCAAGCCAAGGAAATTGTGACGCAAAGCCGGGCTGTGCTGGAGCAGGTGCGCAACCAGACGCGGGCGGCGGTGGCGGGGGCTTTCGTCGCGGTCGAAGGCGCGCGCGTGGCCTATGCGGCGGCGGAGTCGGAAGTGCGTGCGGCGACCGTCGCGCTTGAGGGCGTGCGCAAGGAAGCGAGCGGTGGCCAGCGCGCCACCATCGACGTGCTGAACGCCCAGCAGGACTTGACCTCGGCCCGTGGCCGTCTCGTGCAGGCCCAGCGCGACCGGGTGATCGCCGCCTTTACCCTGATGAGTGCGATCGGCCGGCTTGACGTCAAGCACCTCAACCTGAAGACGTCCGAATATCTGCCGGAGGTTCACTATCATCAGGTGCGCGACGCCTGGCACGGCCTGCGCACGCCGTCGGGCAAGTAGAGGCCCTCAGAGCGGCTTTCGCGGCCTTCGCACGGTGCTCCGTCCGACCGGAACATCCCGTATTTTCATGCGCTTGATCAGCATTTCTGCGACGCGCTTCGCCGCCGGGGTGAGCGATTTCGTTGCCGGCTGCACCAGCGTCACCTGCATCGCCTCAAGCTGCTTGTGCCGCAGCGGCACCGCGACCAGCGAGCCGCGGGCGAGGTCGCCGCGCGCGGCATCGCGCGGCAGAAAGGTTGCCATCTTGGTCTGAGACACGATTTCGCGGGCATAGGCGAGGGAGTTGGTCTCGCTGTAAAGGTCGAGCTCGATCCTGGCCTGGGCGCAGATGCGGTCGATCTCCTGACGGATGCCGAAGGATTGGTCGGGCAGCACCACCTTGATCCCCTTCAGTTCGCCAATCGTGCAGCTCTCCATGCCCGCGAGCGGATGATTCGGAGCGACCATGAGGCAGAGCGACTGCCGCATGTGGCCAAGCTCGATCAGATCGCGCCGGGGCGAGCGGCCGAACACCAGGCCGAGATCGACTTCGTGTTTGGCGACCATGTCGGCGACGCTGCGTGAGCCGACCGTGGTCACATTCACCGTAACGCCGGGCTGCTCCTCGGAGAAGGCGACGACAAAGCCCGCAACGAGGCTCGCCATCATGCCTTCGACGGTCGCGATGCGTACATGGCCGCGCTGCAGCGAGCCGTGCTCCTGCACCTGCATGCGGATGGTGTCGATCTGTTTGCGGCTTTCGAGGGAGTAGCGATGCAGCAGGTGGCCTGCATCGGTCAGGGTCATTCCGCGGGCGCCGCGCTCGAACAGTTTGACCGCCAGTTCATGCTCCAGCCCCTGAATCTGACGGCTGATGGCGCTCGGCGCGATCTGCAGGACATCGGCCGCCCGTTTGATCGACCCGCACTGAATGACCTCGCGAAAATAACGAATTGCCGTCGCTTCGATCACGACTTGCTCCCCCCGGACGAATCTTGTCGTTCTAATTATTAGATGTCAGAGATCTAAAATAAACGCTTTTTTTCGAATTCAGAATTTGTCATCCTCGCGGAGATTACGAATCCAGAAGGCTGGAGGGGAGGATACAGAATATGCGAAATAACCTATTCTCGGTCATGGCCGGGCTGTCGCTTGCGATCGGCATGGGCGGCGCCGCTAGCGCGCAGGACGTCATCAAGTTCGGTGCTCCGCTGCCGCTGACGGGCGCACTGGCGCCGGAAGCGATCAAGCAGAAGCAGGGCTATGACCTGTGGGCCGAAGAGGCCAACAAGGCTGGCGGCATCAATGTCGGCGGCAAGCGCTACAAGGTCGAGATCGTCTATACCGACTATCAGTCGAGCACGCCGCGTTCGGTCCAGACCACCGAGCAACTCATTACCCAGAACGGCGTCAACTTCATGTTCGGCCCATTCGGCTCGGGCGCAGCGAAGGCCGCAAGCTCGGTCTCCGAAAAGCACAAGGTGCCGACGATTGCGGCAACCGCATCGTCCGCTCAGGTCTATGACCAGGGCTACAAGTACCTCTTCGGCACCTTCACGCCGAACGACACGCTGACGACGCCGCTGACCCAGCTCATCAAGGCCAAGGCCGCCAACGTCAAGAAGGTCGCAATCCTCGCCCGTAACGACCTGTTCCCGCTCGCCATCGCGCAGGAAATGGAAAAGTCGGCGAAGGAAAACGGTCTCGAGCTGGTCTACTCCGAGAAGTACGCGCTCAATACGCTCGATCACTCGGCCGCGCTGTCGCAGATCAAGGCGCTGAATCCCGAGTGGATCTTCGTCACCGGTTACATCAACGACCTTCTCCTCATCCGCAAGCAGATGGGCGACCAGAAGATCAAGGCACCGGTCGTGTCGATGATCGCAGGCCCGGCCTATCAGGAATTCATTGATGCCGGCGGCCAGGCTGCGGAGAACGTGACCAGCGCGGCGTGGTGGCACCCGGCGGTGCGCTATGACGGCAAGGACATTTTCGGCACCACCGAAAATTACGTAAAGCTGTTCCGCGCCAAGTACAATTCGGATCCGGACTACGCTCAGGCCTCGTCGTCGGCCGCTGGCGCGCTGTTCCAGATCGCGATCGAAAAGGCCGGCAGCATCGATCGTGACAAGGTGCGCGATGCGCTCGCCGGCCTCGATATCATGACCTTCTACGGCCCGGTGAAGTTCGGCCCGACCGGCCAGATTTCGTCGCTCGAACCGCCGGTCTTCCAGATCCAGGGTGCAAAGCCCGTGGTGCTCTCGCCTGAAATCATCAAGCAAGGCGAATTCAAACTGGGCGTCGATTGACGCCCAGCCTCTTCCCTCCCATTAGCGGAAGCTGAAATGCTCGCTCTCCAGGTGCTCGTAAACGCCTTGGTGTTGGGATGTCTTTACGCCTGTATTGCGATCGGCTTCTCGCTGGTCTGGGGCGTACTGAACGTCATCAACCTCATTCACGGCTCGTTTATCGTCCTCGGCGCTTACGCTGCTTGGTTCCTCTATAACCTCTACGGCATACCCCCGTGGTATGCCGTAGTTATGGTGGTTCCTGCGTTTTTCCTGCTCGGCTACTTCATTCAACGGGTCATTCTGAACCGTGTGATTGCAGCGCCGGTGCTCGTGACATTGACCATGACGTTCGGGCTCGATCTGATCCTGAACAACACCATGATTTATTACTTCACCGGCGACTACCGGAAGCTGACGCTCGTTCCGTCGCTCGGCACATGGTCGTGGGAAAGCGTCGTCGTGCCGGTCGATCGTCTGATCGCCACCGGTCTGGCGCTCGCGCTGACCCTGGTGCTGTATCTCATTCTGCGTCGCTCCAAGATCGGCCGCGCCATCGTCGCCGTCCGTCTCGACCGCGATTCCGCGACCCTGATGGGTGTTGATGTGCGGGCGATTTATGCGGTCGCCTTCGGCATCGGCGCGGTGATGGCGGGCTGCGCCGGCGTGCTGATGGCGATGATCTTCCCGATCTCGCCGCTGACTTCGACCGCCTATCTTTCGAAGGCCTTCGTCGTCTGCGTGCTCGGCGGTCTCGGCAGCGTGTCGGGTGCGCTGGCCGGCGGCATTCTCCTGGCGTTGATCGAGGGTATCGGCTCGGTGCTGATCGGCCCGGCTCTTGCGACGACGCTTTCCTTTGTCCTCCTGATCGTATTTCTCGTGGTTCGGCCGCAAGGGCTGCTGGGCCGGAAAGGTTTCGAGTGAAACGGTCCAACATTGTATTGCTCGCACTCATACTCTGCGCAGCGGCGTTGCCGCTGACCGGCAGCAGCTATGCGATGCGACTGGGTACGACGGCCTGCATGTATTGCGTGCTGGCTCTGTCGTGGAACGCAATCGGCGGCTTTGCGGGCTATCCCTCATTCGCCACCGCGGCCTTCTTCGGTCTTGGCGCCTATGCCGGCGGCATCATGCTCGGGCATGGCGTGCCGTTCGGCGTCAGCATTCCGGCAGCGGGCGTGATCGCCTTCGTGCTGGCGGTGATGCTCGGCGCGGTGCTGATGCATCTCAAGGGGCACTACTTCGCCATCGCCAGCCTGTCGCTGGTCGAGGTGCTGCGTGAAGTGGTGAACCACTGGACCGATCTCACCGGCGGCGGCATGGGCCTGAATATTCCGCTTTCCGCCGGCGCCGACGTGATGGCCGAAGCGCGGTTCTTCTACATGGCGATGTGGGCGGTGCTGCTCGTCACGGCGCTGGTGATGATGGTGGTGGCGTCGTCGCGGCTCGGCTTCGGCCTGAACTGCATCCGCCAGAACGAGGCGGCCTCGCAGATGGTCGGTCTCAACACCACGCTCTACAAGAGCCTCGCGTTCGGCCTGTCCGCCTGCTTCGTCGGTGTCGCCGGCGCCGTCTATGCGGCCTGGGTCCACTACATCGATCCCTCGGACGTGTTCGACGTGCTCTATTCGGTGAAGCCGATCGTGATGGCGCTCATCGGCGGCCTCGGCTCGGCGCTCAGCGTGGTGATCGGTGCGCTGCTCTATCTCGTGATGGAGGAAGTTGTCTGGCGCAATTACATCCAGATCCACTCGGGCGTCCTCGGCCTCCTGATCGTGGCTCTGCTGCTCTTCCTGCCGCATGGACTGACTTCGCTGCGTGGCAAATTCCCGTTCGGGAGGGCCAAAAGTGTCTGAGATTCTCAAACTCGAACGCGCCTCGCGCCGCTTCGGTGGTCTTCACGCCCTGCGTGACGTCAACCTGAGCGTCAACAAGGGCGAGGTCGTCGGCCTCATCGGACCGAACGGCGCCGGCAAGACCACGCTGGTCAACGTCGTCACCGGCGTCACGCCGGCGACCGGCGGCACCGTCACCTTCATGGGCCGCGACGTTACGCGCGTGAAAACCTATCAGGCGGCCCGGATCGGCCTGTCGCGCACCTTCCAGGTGGTGCAGCCGTTCCCGGAAATGAGCACGCTCGACAACGTTGTCGCGGCGGCGCTGTATTCCCAGCCGGGCACCACCCTGAATGCGGCGCGCGATGCCGCGCGCGAACAGCTCGCGTTTGTCGGCCTCGAAGCCCAGGCCGAGCAGTCGGCGGCGGTGCTGACGCTTGCCATGCGCAAGCGTCTCGAGCTCGCCAAGGCTTTGGCGATGCGGCCGAAGCTGTTGTTCCTCGACGAGGTCAATGCCGGTCTGAACACTCTTGAGGTTGAGCGGGCGACCCGCCTCATCCACGAAATTGCTGGAATGGGTGTCACGATCGTCATGATCGAGCACCTGATGAAGGTGGTTCTCAATGTCTGCACCCGCATCGTCGTGCTGCACAACGGCTCGTTGATCGCCGATGGCGCGCCGCGCGAGGTGATCAAGGACACTGCGGTCATCGAGGCCTACCTTGGACAGCAATATGCACGGAAGCACGGCAATGGCTGAACCGGTTATTCTCGATCTTGCAAATCTCACCGCGGGCTATGGCGAAATCCAGGTCCTGTGGGATGTCAGCATGTCGGTCCGCGCCGGTGAAATCACCGCGCTGATCGGCTCGAACGGCGCCGGCAAGACCACCCTGATGCGCACGCTGTCGGGCCTGATCCCGGTCCGCTCGGGCAAGTATGTCTCGCAGGGCGAGGATCTCAGCCGCGCCAATGCGGCGACGATCCTCAACAAGGGCGTCGTGCACGTGCCGGAAGGCCGCCGCCTGTTCGGCGCAATGAGCATCAAGGACAACCTGCTGATGGGCGCCTATTCGCGCAAGATCAGCAGCCAGGAGCTGAAGCGCGACATGGATCGCGTCTATCAGATCTTCCCGAAGCTCTATGAACGCCGCAATCAGGCTTCCGCCACCTTGTCGGGCGGCGAGCAGCAGATGTGCGCCATCGGCCGCGGGTTGATGAGTGCGCCGACGCTCTTGATGATCGACGAGCTGTCGCTCGGCCTGTCGCCGTTGCTCGTCGAGCAGCTGGTGGCAGCGCTGCGCCAGCTCAATGCCGAGGGCATGTCCATTCTGCTCGTGGAGCAGGACGTCATGACCGCGCTCGATCTCTGCCACACCGCCTTCGTGATGGACATGGGCAGGATCGTCCGCTCCGGCACCGCCAACGAGCTGGCGTCGGATCCGATCATCCGCGACGCCTATCTCGGCGTCATCGACGACTAACCCCAAGGCCCCAACGGCCTGTATTTCCCCCACCTCTTACAAGTTGAGGCAATATGAGTACGTCAAAGGTCGAGACCGCGAATGCGAGCGGCGGTTATCGTTATATTCCGGCCGTTAGCCAGTATTCGGCCGGGGTCGCGGCTTTGCCGGGCTTCCGCCTGGAGCGCGTGCGCTTTTCCAAGCCGGTTGCGCTGCGCGAGGGCTTTGAGCGCATCGAGGCGATCATCAAGGCGACCGGCGCGCCTTTGAACTCGTTCGCGGCCTGCGAACTGCGTTCGCCGGCCCCGTTCACCGAGCAGGGCTTCAAGGATTTCAACGCGGTCTACACCGGCGTGCTGTCCTCGTGGGGCGTCATCGGCGACGGCGTCAACCCGGTTTCGCGCAGCAACGTCTGCCCGGCAGTGAACCCGCCGGCCGAGCCGAGCTTCCATGCCTTCACCTTTGCGGTGAAGGATGACAACGCGGCGCCCTCGTTCGTCATCGCCGGCAGCGCCGAAGCCGCCGAAGGTGGCAAGAGCTATGCCGAGACCACGGTTCGTCTTGGCGAAACTACGCCGGACGCGATCCGCGAGAAGGCGATCTGGGTGCTCAACGAGATGGAGCGCCGCATGAGCCCGTTCGATGGCACCTGGGCCAACACGACGGCGGTGCAGATCTACACCGTCCACGACATCCACCCCTTCGTCGAGGACGAACTCGGCCGCCGCGGCGCGCTCGCCAATGGCATGACCTGGTTCTTCAACCGGCCGCCGGTCAACTGCCTCGAATACGAAATGGACGTTCGCCGCATTCACGTCGAGCGGATCGTCGACGTCTGATTGCGCTTTGGTTCGCGCCCGATCGGATCGGACGCGGATCGGCCAGACAATAAATCGAAACGTGACGACCAAACTGAAAAGCGCGCCGCTGATACAGTCAGGGCGCGCTTTTTTACGTGGCGGTGCGGCTCACAGGCCGCTCGAGGCCGGCAGGATGGCGATGACTGCAAGGCTGAGCAGCAGCAGAACGACGAGCGACAGCACCACCGCTGACGTGACCTTGCCGCCGACCTTGCCGAGCACGCGGATATCGACGCCAAGGCCGAGCGCCGCCATCGCGATCACGGTGAGGAAGTTGGCGAACTTCGCGATCGGCATCACCGCAATGTCCGGGATCAGCCCGAGCGAGCGCAATGCGGCGAAGGCGAGAAAGCCGAGGATGAACCACGGCACGAAAGCCCAGATGCTGAACGGCTTCTTCTCGGCGTTGTGCGCCCCACGCAGGCGGTGCGCGAACAGGCCGAAGCCGACGACAACCGGGCCGAGCATCAGGACCCGCATCAGCTTGACGAGTGTGCCGACCTGCGTGCTGATCAGGCCGACCGGCACCGTCGCGGCGAGCACCTGCGGCACCGCATAAACCGTCATGCCGGCGAGAACGCCATACTTGTATTCCGAGAGCGAGAGCAGCGGCACCAGCAACGGCAGCGATAGCACCATCACGACGCCGAGAACGGCGGTGAAGGAGATCGACGAGGCGATGTCGTCATTGGAGGCGCCGATCACCGGCGCGACCGCAGCGATGGCCGAGTTGCCGCAGATCGAGTTGCCGCAGGCGACGAGGATCGCCATTTTGGTGGTGAGACCGAGGCCCTTGCTGATGAGGTAGCTCGCCGCGAGCGTCGCGACCACCGTTGCGACGATTGCCGAGAGCAGCAGCGGGCCGGAGGCGACGATCGCGCCGAGGCTGATCGAGGCACCGAACAGCATGACGGCGAATTCAAGCACCTGCTTGGTGCTGAAGGAGATGCCCGGATGAAAGCGCGCCGGGATCGCCCAGAGCGAGCGCACGGCAATGCCGAGCAGGATCGCGATCACCAGCGCCTCGATGAAGGGGTGGCCGAACAGGCCTTCCTCAAGGTGCTGGATCGCCATCGCCACCAGCGTGATGGCGAGGCACAGCAGAATGCCGGGGAGGCGGGTGGCCTGAATTTCGATGAAGGAAGGGGCGGTGGCTGCGGGCGCTTGCCCGATTCTCGTTTCGCTCACGTCAATCTCCTCGAATTGAGAAGAATTGCGCACGGAACCGGCTATAAAGATAATATTGTTTTCTCCTGCCGGCATTGAAAAAAGTTATGTCGTTGAACCTTCATCTGTTGCGCCTTTTCGTGACCGTGGTGCGGACCGGGAGCTTTTCCCGGGCGGCGGAAGTGCTGCGGATCAGCCAGCCGGCGATTTCCAAGGGCGTGCGCGATTTCGAGCTGCAGGTCGGCTGCCGGTTGCTCAACCGCTTCCCCAAGGGCGTGAAGCCGACGCCGGAAGGCGAGGCGCTCGCCCGCCATGCCGAGGCGCTGTTCGCCGTGGAGCGGTCTGCCGAGGAGGAACTGAACGCGCTACGCGGGCTGAACAGCGGCTGGCTCCGCGTCGGCGCGAGTACGACAATCGCGACCTACATGATCGCGCCGTTCTTGGGCGAATTTCACCGTCGTCATCCGGGCATCGATCTGCAGCTCGTCAGCGCCAATACCCGTGATATCGCCGGCATGATCTTGAACCATCAGATCGAGATTGCGCTGGTCGAGGGGCCGGTCGAGGATCAGGCCCTGATCGCCGAGCCGTGGCAGACCGATCGTCTCAACCTGATCGTCAGCCCCGGCCACCGCTTCGCCGCCGCTGCCGAGCCGATCGACCCCGGCATGCTTGCCGAGGAGATTCTGATCGTGCGCGAGCCCGGCTCGGGTACGCGGGAGGTGGTGGCGCAGGCGCTCGCGGCGCAGGGCATCGCGCCGGTTCGCACGCTGGAGATCGGCAGTACGGAGGCGATCAAGCAGGTCGTCGCGGCAGGGCTCGGGGTGTCGATCGTATCCTCGGCGGCGGTCGCCGATCAGCTTCAGCTCGTGCGGATCAGGGCGGTGCCGATGCGCGATTTGCATATCGAGCGCACCTTGTGGCAGCTCAAAATTCCAGGCCGGTTCGAGGTGCCTGCCGCCCGCGCCTTCGAGCAGCTCCTGAAATCCGGCATGTAACGCTTGAAGACGGCGCGGACGATGGCACAGTGTGGCTGGACCGGCTGACGCCGATAGACGGGACAGATCGATGAGCATTGAAACACCCGACTGGTCGCAAATCCCCGCACCTCAGGACGACGGCGCGGCGCGCCATCTCATGGGGCTCGCGCTGCCTTCGGTGACGCTCGCGGCGACCGATGGCACGGCGGTCGATCTCTCGCGCCTCGCCGGGCGTAGCATTGTCTATGCCTATCCGCGTACCGGAAAGCCGGGGCTGCCCAATCCCGACGGATGGGACATGATCCCCGGCGCGCGCGGCTGCTCGCCGCAATCCTGCGCCTTCCGCGACCATTTCGCGGATCTGCAGCGGCTTGGGGTCGACCATGTCTTCGGCCTTTCGACCCAGTCGACCGACTATCAGCGCGAGGCGGCGGAGCGCCTGCATCTGCCCTTCGCGATCCTGTCGGACGAAAAGCTCGCGCTGACCAATGCCCTCGATCTGCCGACCTTCGAGACCAGCGGCATGACGCTGCTCAAGCGGTTGACCATGGTGATCGACAACGGGCGGATCGAGCATGTGTTCTACCCGGTGTTCCCGCCGGATCGGAATGCTGCCGATGTCGTTGCCTGGCTCGAAGGCCAGCGCGGCTGATCAGGTGGCCCCGGAGACCGCCGACTTGCCGGCCGGCATGCGGCGCTTGCTGCCCATCGCTTCGACCGATGTAATGCTGGTGGCGGCGCCGCTCAGGATGAGATCGGTGACCATACGGGCGTATTGATCGCGGGTGAGGCCCTTGCCCTCGCGGAACCAGAGATAGTGCCAGTTGAGCATGGCGAAGAAGGACATCGTCAGCGGCATCAACAGGTCGCGCCGGTTGGCGACCTCCGGCAGCGCCGCCGCGATTGCCTCCGAGACGATTTCCACCAGCTCGCGCTCGATGCCCTTCAAAATGCTCTGCTTGTCGTCCGACAGCAGCTTGAGATTGGCGATCTGCACCTGGTGCTCGGCATCCGCGCCGCGGTAAGCTTCGAGCAGGGCGCTGGCGAGCGTGAACAGGCGGTCGGATTCCTTGGCGCCGGCAGCCGCCTGTTGCAGCACCTCGACGAGGACGCGCAGGTGATCTTCCAAAAGATCGAACAGCACCGCCTCTTTTGAGGGGTAGTAGTGATAAAGTAGGGCCTTCGATATGCCGCAGGCGTCGGCGATCATGTTGATCGAAGTGCCGGTGAAGCCATGCCGGGCAAACAGGTCGGCAGAGTGCCGCAACAGGGCGGCGCGTTTGTCGTCATAATCATTGGCGCGGGTGCGGGCCATACTCAGTACATCTCAAGTCAGAATTTCGCGGATCAGTTGGTATTAACGTCGCATTGACGGACCGGCCGGTCAAACAATGATTGCGGTGATCAGGGGAAATACGGCATCTGCAAGGTCTATCGACCGCGCTTGGCGGGGGCCGTGAAAACACGTTATGCCAGCGATCATGATGCATCCTCTCGTCCCGATCATCGATCAGCTCAGGCAGGAGCCGTCCCGGACCGGCTCGATTATCATCACCGTCTATGGCGATGCCATCGTCCCGCGCGGCGGCTCGCTCTGGCTCGGCACCTTTCTCGAGTTCTTCAAGGCGCTGGACATCGAGAATGGCGTGGTCCGCACCGCGATGTCGCGGCTTGCCGCCGACGGTTGGCTAGAGCGCGCCCGCAGCGGCCGGAACAGCTTTTACCGGCTCGCCGACAAGGGGCGCGATACCTTCGCGGCGGCCGCCGAGCACATCTATCTTGCCCGCCCCCCGCACTGGACCGGGCGATTCGACCTCTTGATGTTTCCCAACGGAGCCGGCGCCGGGCGCGACGGGCTGCGCGACGCCCTGCGCAATGCCGGTTTCGGCAATCCGTTGCCTGGGCTGTGGATTGCGCCGGCGGGAACAGCGGTGCCGGAGGAGGCCGCGGACGCGATCTGTCTGGAGGCCGCAGTGGGGCCGGAGGGGGGCGAGGCCGGCCGCCGGCTGATCGAGGCGAGCTGGCACCTCGACCGGATCGCCGACGCTTATCGGGCATTTCTGGCGGCTTTCGAGCCGCTGCGGGCCTGGATCAAGGAGGGCGGCGAGCTTTCGGATCTCGACGCCTTCACTGCGCGGATCCTGATGATCCACCAGTATCGGCGCATCATTTTGCGCGATCCGCTGCTGCCCGAGGCGATGCTGGCGCACGACTGGCCGGGGCGCGACGCCCGGCGGCTCTGCGCCGAGGTCTATCCGGCGCTGCTGCCGGGATCGGAGCGGTGGCTCGACCAGAACGGCGCGACCGAGCAGGGGGCCTTGCCGCCCGCTGGGGCGTTATTGTGGGACAGGTTTCAGGATTAGATCGAAACGACAATCAAGCTGACGTGTTACAAAAAATTCTTGCGACCTGAAAATTGTGTTATATATTGGCCCGAGACATCAGGGAGTGAGCCGCTATGTATACGCAGGCGCTGAATACGTCGTCCGGCCCGGAAACGTTCGTTGAGGATGCCGAACTCTCCGCCCGCTTTCAGGCGCGCATCGACGCCGAAGAGCGCATCGAGCCGAATGACTGGATGCCCTCGGCCTACCGCAAGACCCTGACGCGGCAGATTTCCCAGCACGCCCATTCCGAGATCGTCGGCATGCTGCCGGAAGGCAACTGGATCACCCGCGCGCCGTCGCTCCGCCGCAAGGCCGCTCTCCTCGCCAAGGTGCAGGATGAATGCGGCCATGGCCTTTATCTCTACGCCGCCGCCGAAACGCTCGGTGCCTCGCGCGAGCAGCTCGTCGACCAGATGCTGTCGGGCAAGGCCAAGTATTCCTCGATCTTCAACTACCCCACGCTGACCTGGGCGGACATCGGAGCCATCGGCTGGCTGGTCGATGGCGCGGCGATCATGAACCAGATCCCGCTCTGCCGTTGCTCCTACGGCCCCTATGCGCGCGCGATGGTCCGCGTCTGCAAGGAAGAGTCCTTCCATCAGCGGCAGGGCTACGAGATCATGGTGACGCTGGCGCACGGCACCGAGGAGCAGAAGGCGATGGCGCAGGATGCGCTGAATCGCTGGTGGTGGCCGTGTCTGATGATGTTCGGCCCGCCCGACAGCCAGAGCCAGCACAGCGACATGTCGACCCGCTGGAAGATCAAGCGCTTCTCCAACGACGAGCTGCGCCAGAAGTTCGTCGATGCGACCGTGCCGCAGGCGCAGTATCTCGGCCTGACCATGCCCGACAAGGACCTGACCTTCAACGAGGCGACCGGCCACTGGGAATATGGCGAGATCGATTGGAACGAATTCAAGCAGGTTCTCGCCGGCAACGGCCCGTGCAATCGCGATCGGCTCGCCGCGCGGCGCAAGGCGCACGATGACGGCGCCTGGGTGCGCGAGGCGGCTCTGGCCTTTGCCGAGAAGCGCAAGCAGCGCGCGGCGGCGGCTTAAACGAAATTGGCGCGATGGAGCATCGAGCAATGAGCGTTCAACACATTCCGCTTTGGGAAGTTTTCATTCGCAGCCGCAATGGCCTTGCGCACAAGCACGTCGGCTCGCTGCATGCCACCGACGCCACGCTTGCGATGCAGGCCGCGCGCGACATCTACACGCGGCGCGGCGAAGGGCACTCGATCTGGGTCGTGCCGTCCAATGCGATCACGGCGTCCGATCCGGCCGACAAGGGCATGATGTTTGATCCGGCCGACACCAAGATCTACCGCCACCCGACCTTTTACGAGGTGCCGGAAGAGGTCGGCCATATGTAATGGCCGCGGCGCTGCCGCACTTTATCGCTGACTTTTGAAGCCGCTGCCGCGCAAAGCGACGGATTGCAGGAACACGACTATGGCTGTTCAATCGATCACCATTCAGGAAACCCCGCTGGTCGTCTATCTGCTGCGGCGCGCGGACGACTCCCTTATCCTCGGCCACCGCCTCTCGGAGTGGTGCGGCCATGCGCCGATGCTCGAAGAGGATATGGCGCTGGCCAATATGGGCCTCGACCTGATCGGTCAGGCGCGCGAGCTTTATTCTTACGCCGCGGCCGTCGAGGGCGCGGGCAAGACCGAGGACCACTTCGCGTATCTGCGCGATGTGCGGCAGTACAAAAATCTTCTGCTCGTCGAACAGCCGAACGGCGATTTCGCCCAGACCATTTTGCGCCAGTTCTTCTATTCGGCCTTTGCCGATCCGTACTGGCGCGCCATGATGGGCTCGAAGGATGCGACCCTCGCCGCAATTGCCGCCAAGTCGGAAAAGGAAAGCGCCTATCATCTGCGCCATTCGTCCGAATGGGTGATGCGGCTTGGCGACGGCACCGAGGAGAGCCACCGCCGGGCGCAGGCTGCGATCGACAATCTCTGGGCGTTCACGGGCGAGCTGTTCTACCGCGACGAGGACGATGCCGGATTGATTGCGGGCGGCGTCGTGATCGATCCCGAGACCGTGCGCGAGGGCTGGCTTTCCACCGTGCGCGAGGTGATTTCGGCGGCGACACTCAAGCTTCCCGACAACGACTGGATGCAGAAGGGCGGCCGTATCGGCCATCACAGCGAGCATCTCGGCCATCTTTTGAGCGAGCTGCAGCATCTGCAGCGTTCATTCCCCGGAGCGACGTGGTGACCAGCCTCAGCGCCATCGATGATCTGAAGAAACGGGCGTGGGACGCGGCCGCCGCGGTGGTCGATCCCGAAATCCCGGTGCTGACGATTGCCGATCTCGGTGTGCTGCGCGATGTCTCGGTCAACGATGGGCGCGTCGATGTCGCGATTACGCCGACCTATCTCGGCTGCCCGGCGATGAACATGATCACGCTGGAAATCGAGCTCGCGCTCGAGCGCGCCGGCATTGCGGGCGCCACGGTGCGCACGGTGCTTTCGCCGGCCTGGACCACCGACTGGATGACCGAGGACGGGCGTCGCAAGCTGCGCGACTACGGCATCGCTCCGCCGCAGCCGGGCGGCGGCCGCCGCGCGCTGTTCGGTGAGCAGAAGGTGGCCTGCCCGCAATGCGGCTCGACCGATACCGAGGTCTTGTCCGAATTCGGCTCGACCTCGTGCAAGTCGCTCTGGCGCTGCCGCGCCTGCCGCGAGCCGTTCGATTATTTCAAGTGCCACTGATTTTCCCGTCGTGCTTCAAGGACTGACACCATGTCCGCGCTCCATCCGCGATTTCATCGGCTGACCGTCAAAGACCTCCGTCAGGAGACCCCGCAGGCGGTGTCGATCACCTTCGACATCCCGAAAGATCTCGCTGAGGACTTTCGCTTCACGCCGGGCCAGTATCTGACGCTGCGCACCGATATGGACGGCGAAGAGGTGCGGCGTTCCTACTCGATCTGCTCAGGGCCGGATGAGGAACTGCGCATCGCGGTAAAGAAGGTCGACGGCGGCTCGTTCTCGGTGTGGGCGACGGAAGACCTGAAGGCCGGCGACAGCCTCGATGTCATGACGCCGACCGGGCGTTTTGGCGTCGGCAATGCGCCGGGCGATGGCCGGCTGCATGTCGGCTTCGCCGCCGGCTCGGGCATCACGCCGATCATCTCGATCCTGCGCGGCGTGCTCGCGAGCGAGCCGAACAGCCGGTTCTTTCTATTCTACGGCAACCGCGGCGCTGGCGACATGCTGTTCCGCGAGGATCTGGAAGAGCTGAAGGACCGCTATATGGGGCGGCTCTCGCTCTTCCATGTGCTCTCGCAGGAAGAGCAGGACATTCCGATCCTCCACGGACGCATCGACCGCGACAAGGTCAGCGTGCTGCTGCGCTCGCTGGTGCCGGCGAGCGGCATCGACCACGTGTTCATTTGCGGGCCGACCGCGATGAGCGAGGAGGTCGAAGCAACCTGCCGAGATCTCGGCATTCCGCAGGAGCGGCTGCATGTCGAACGTTTTGTCTCCGGCCTCGGCGGCCGTCCGCGGCCCAAGGCGGTGGTGGCCCCGGAAGCGCCGCCGAAGGCGGTCGCCTCGCTGATCGTCGACGGCAAGCGCCGCGACGTGCCGGTGGCGGAGGGCGAAGCCATCCTGGATGCGGCGCTGCGTGCCGGCATGGATCTTCCCTTCGCCTGCAAGGGCGGCATGTGCAGCACCTGCCGCGCCAAGGTGGTCGAGGGCAAGGCGGAAATGGAGCTGAACTACTCGCTGGAGCCGTGGGAACTCGAGGCGGGCTTTGTGCTGACCTGCCAGGCCCATCCGGTGACCGATCGCGTGGTGATCGACTACGATCATATGTAAGCTGCGCCCTCATCATAAAAAAAGCCCCGGCAGTCTGCCGGGGCTTTTTTGTTTGTTGCCGCCGCGCGCGGATCAGGCGCCGGATTTGGCCTCGGCCAATCCCTGCGCAATGAAGCGGGGCAGGGCGAAGGCCGCAAGGTGTACCTCGGGCGTGTAGTAGCGCGTATCGAGATCGCCGAAACGCTCGGTCACCACATCGAGCGACAGCTTGCGCGGATCGACATCCATGCTGGCGAAGCCGAGCGCCATGTGCCCGCCATAGTAGGTCGGAATGGAGGCGACATAGCACGTCGTTTTTCCATCGAAGGCGCGCGAGAGATTGCGCATCGACATCCGGAAATCATTCGGCTGAACGAAGGGCACGCTGCTCTGCGTCACCACAATTCCGCCGGGGCGCAGGCACCGGCGGAGGTTTTTGTAAAACTCCTCCGTGAACAGCACCACGCCCGGTCCGGTCGGATCGGTGGAATCCACCATGATGACGTCGAAGCGGCGATCGGTCTCGGCGACGAAGGCCGCGCCATCGGCAATCTGCAGCGTGAAACGCGGATCGGTGAAAACCGGCGCGTTGAACTCGCTGAAGTGCTCTTTCGAGAACTCGACCACCGAAGCATCGATCTCGACCTGAAGCAGGTTTTCGATGTTTTTGTGCTTGAGCACTTCCTCGGCAAGGCCGCAATCGCCGCCGCCGATGATCATCGCGTCACGGACATTGCCGTGGCTCAGGATCGGCACGTGCGAAAGCATCTCGTGGTAGACGAATTCGTCGGCGGTGGTGACCTGCACCGCGCCGTCGAGCAGCAGAATTTTCCCGAGCAGATCGTTTTCGATCAGCTCGAGGTGGTGTTGCTCGGTTTTTTCCTCATGCAAAACGCGCGCGACTTCAAATGACTGCCGCGCGCTTTTGAAGGCAACTTCGGAAATCCAGCGGCGCTCGGTCATGCGCCTTGACCGCGTAGGATTTCCTTGACCTCGATGCGGTCCGGCCGGAATGCCTTGCGGAGCACTTCCACGCATTTTTCCGGCTGGGCGTCGCCGCACATGAACACGTCAAGGGCAGCGTAGCCGTTCTCGGGCCACGAGTGGATCGAAATATGACTTTCGGCCAGAACAGCAACGCCGCTCACGCCGCCATTCGGCTCGAACGGGTGCAAATGAATATGCAGCAACGTCGCACCTGCGGCGTTGACGCAATCGATCATTGTCTGAGCGATATGGTCGATATCGTCGAGTTTTTCGGCCTCGAACAGATCGATGATCAGATGCGCGCCTGCGCAACGGACCCCGTCCCGTTCAATGAAATGATCGGCCTGCGCTGGGATCTCTTTCGAGACCATAGCGTTGATTTGTTCTTCCGTTTGGGAGGATTTCAGCAAAACTGACCCCATCCCCAATTGGAAGAGGGCGTCGTGCGACATGGCGTCCTCCCCAACCAGCAGATGAAGCCTGTGATCCACAGGCCGAAGCGATATATCCGCGATGGGCGGAATATTCAATGCCATGCTTCAAAATGCCCGCCTCATGGAAAAATCATGCACAGAGGGGCAGTTTTTCATCGCTTCAGTTTTGCCGATTGACGCCGCCTTCGCGACGTTCTTACATCAGCCACGCAGTTCCGCATGTGAAAGGCTGGCCATGGCGCCCAAATCCACCGATATCCTCGTCACTTCGGTCGATCGCAGCCGCTTGCTGGAACTGATCGACCGCGCCGCGGCAGTCGGGACCACCGAACCGCTCGCCAGCGTCGACCTCTTGACCCGCTCGCTCGAGGAGGCGCGGATCGTGCGGCCGGCGGAAATGCCGCGCAACGTCGCGACTCTGAATTCTCGCGTAGTTTATCGGGCAAATGGCCCCGACGGCGTGCCCGAGATTTCGACCGTGACGCTGGTCAATCCTCATGAAGCAAACCCGCAGCTCGGCCGGGCCTCCGTTCTTTCGCCGGTCGGCAGCGCGCTGATGGGCCTTGCCGAAGGCCAGAGCATCGATTGGCCCGACGAGACAGGGGCGACCACGCACTACACGCTGATGCGGGTTGTGTTCCAGCCCGAGGCCGCGGGCCGCTTCGACCTCTGAGCCTCCGCGCACAAACAGCGCAGGCACAAAAAAAGCGCGCCGGAGCGCGCTTTTTTCTTTGCAGCTGTTTCAGATTTTCGGCGCGGGCGCGGTGCCAAGCACTGCTTCCATCGAGAGACCGAGGCCGAGCAGCGTCCGGTCGCTGCCGACGGGGCCGTCGATCTCGATTCCGACCGGCAGGCCGTCCGCGGTCATCCCGGCATGCAGCGACAGTCCGGGAAGGCCCGCATTGCTGCCGGGGCTGGTGTTGCGGATGATGCCGGCAAAGGTCGGGATCGGCGCGCCGCCGTTGATCGACATGTCGCCAGATCCACGCGCTTCATCAATGGCCGGCGCGGGCGCGATACAGGTCGGAAACAGCAGCGCGTCGAGCCGGTGCTCGCGGAATGTATTTTGGTACAGCTCCTGAAGTGCCGGGCGATGCGTGTTCATCGCGTCCTGATAGGCGCCGCCCATCTGGTCCGTCATGATGACTTCAAAGATGCCCTTCACGTCTGCACTCGCGGTATTGCTTGCGATGTCGGCGAGCGTGACATCGGTGATGCCGGACGCTTCGAGATAAGCCGGAATGTCCTGATGCGGCTCGTGCAGCGCGATCGAGAACGACACCAGTTCGTCGAGCTCGAGCAGTTTCGGCATCGCGACCTCGATCAATTCCGCACCGGCTTCCTTGAGCCGCGCGCAGGCCGCTTGCATGATCGCGGCGACTTCCCTGTCGAGGCCGTCCCACAAGATCGTCGGCAAGCCGAAACGCTTGCCTTTGAGCGGGATCGCCGTCGCCACTTCCGATCCGGTGATGACGGCGTCGAGCAAGGCGACGTCGGCCACCGTGCGACCCATCGGGCCGATGGTGTCGCGGGTGCGCGAGATCGGCACGACCGCGTTGGTGTCGTGGTAACGCCTGTCTGCGCCGCCATTGCCGACGGAGGGGCGCATGCCGACAATGCCGCAGAGCGCGGCCGGAATGCGGGTGGAGCCGCCGGTATCGGTGCCGAGTCCGCAGGTGACGATGTCCGCCGCGACGGCCGCCGACGTGCCGCCGGATGATCCGCCGGGAATGACGCGCTTGTCATAGGGGTTGCGCACCGGGCCGGCGAAGGGCGCGGTATTGGTGCTGGTGATGCCGAAGGCCAACTCGTGCATGTTGGTCTTGCCGATGATGATCGCGCCGGCATCCAAAAGCTTCTGGACGGTCGGCGCGTTCTGCTTTGGCCGCGCATGCTGCAGGGCGGGCGTGCCGCTCGTCGTCGGCATGTCGTCGGTATTGATGTTATCCTTGACGACGATGGGCAAGCCGGCGAGTGGCGGCAGCGTTTCGCCAGCGGCGCGGGCGGCGTCGATCTTGCGGGCCGCGGCGAGCGCGCCTTCCCTGTTCAGCAGGATGAAGGCGTTGAGGTCGGCAAGTCGCTCGGCACGCTCGAGCGCCGCCTCTACCAATGCAACGGTGGATGTCGTGTTGTCGCGAACTGCGGACAGGATCGAGGCAGCAGTCGGACGCGGGGATGTCGTTTCGGCCATTCGCAATGCTCACTCTCTCGGAGAAACCCAGACGTCGCCACTTAGGCGCATCCATCTTGGGATGGATGCGCCGCAATCGTGAGCGGCCCCTGATCCTCCTCGATGCAAGCCGGAAGGTCTAGACTTTTGGCCGCTTGTCGATCACTCGTTTCGCCTTGCCGAGCGAACGCTCCAGCGTCGTCGGTGCCACGATAGTGATTCTGGTCGTGATGCCGACGGTGTTCTTGATGAAGGAGGCGACCTGCTCGGCGTGCACCTGCATTCCGCTTTCGCTCCAGCGCTCGGGCCGCGCCTCGGCCAGCACGTTCATCTCGTCCATGCGGCCGGTGCGCGTGAGTTCGATGACGAAATGCCCGGCGCACCATTCGGTCGCGAGCAGCGCTTCCTCGATCTGGGTCGGGAACACGTTGACGCCGCGCAGAATGATCATATCGTCGGAGCGGCCGGTGACTTTTTCCATGCGCCGCATGCTCGGCCGCGCCGTGCCGGGAAGGAGGCGGGTGAGGTCGCGGGTGCGATAGCGGATGATCGGGAATGCTTCCTTGGTGAGCGAGGTGAAGACGAGCTCGCCCTTTTCGCCATCGGGCAGCACTTCGCCGGTCTCCGGGTCGATGATCTCCGGGTAAAAATGATCTTCCCAGATGTGCAGGCCGTCTTTGGTTTCGACGCATTCCTGCGCGACGCCGGGGCCGATCACTTCCGAGAGGCCGTAGATGTCGGTGGCGCTCATGTCGAACGCCTGCTCGATCTCGGCGCGCAT
The DNA here is from genome assembly GCA_035565775.1 of Xanthobacteraceae bacterium. Lineage (GTDB taxonomy): Bacteria > Pseudomonadota > Alphaproteobacteria > Rhizobiales > Xanthobacteraceae > PRO6. The sequence goes on from DATMRW010000023.1 coordinate 203,418, forward strand.
CGCGTTGGTCCACGGCTCGGCGCCGAACACGCCGAACTTGAGCGAGGATTTTCGCGGATCGAGGCCCTGGCGATGGAATTCATCGAGGATCGCCAGCATGTAGCTCGGCGTCACGGTGATCACGTCGGGGCGGAAATCATTGATGATCTGAACCTGCCGCTCGGTCATGCCGCCGGAAATCGGCACCACGGTGCAGCCCAGCCGCTCCGCGCCGGCATGCGCGCCGAGACCGCCGGTGAAGAGGCCGTAGCCATAGGCATTGTGCAGCATCATGCCGGGCCGCGCGCCGGCCGCGCGCAGCGAACGCGCCATGACCGTCGCCCACATGTCGAGGTCGTTGCGCGTGTAGCCGACCACGATCGGCTTGCCGGTGGTGCCGGAAGAGGCGTGGACGCGGATCAGCTCCTCGCGCGGCACCGCAAACATGTTGAACGGGTAGTTGTCGCGCAGGTCGGTTTTCACCGTGAAGGGAAATTTTGCCAGATCCGAAAGCTGCTTGAAATCGGAAGGATGAACGCCGCGCTCGTCGAAGGCGCGCCTGTAATGCGGCACCTTTTCATAGGCGCGGGCCAGGGTCTGCGCCATGCGCTTGGTTTGCAGCGCGATGATTTCGTCTCGCGACGCGCGTTCAGCATCGTCGAGGTGTGCCATATCAGATGCCGTTGTACGCATCACTTTCTCCTTCAGGCGTTTTCGGTCTCCGCGCCCTCCACCGGAAGGAACGAGCCCCCGATGGTGCGCGAATGGCCGCGAAATTCGGCGATGACCCGATCATTCGCGGTGACGCGGATGTCGTAGATCCCGGAGCGGCCGGACTTTGAAACTTCGGTTGCGGTGGCAATCAGCCGGTCGCCGAGCTTGCCGGCGCGGATGAAAGAAATATTGCAGTGCGCAGCAACAGTGCGTTCGTTGTAGGTGTTGCAGGCAAAGGCGAAGGTGGAGTCCGCCAGCGTGAAGATGAAGCCGCCATGGGCGATGCCGTGGCCGTTCACCATGTGCGGCTGGATCACCATCGCGAACGACGCGCGGCCGGCGCTGATATGCAGCCGCTCCATGCCGAGCGCCTTGCTGGCATTGTCGCTGGCCCACATCGCATCGGCGCACGCAACCGCCAGCTCGTCCGGAGTCATCGTTGCAGGATTTTTGGTGGACGCTGCAGTCACGAGGCTCTCCCGGTAAACTTTGGTGCGCGTTTCTCGATGAACGCGTTGACGCCTTCGGCGTAGTCCGGCGTGCGGCCCGCCTGGCGCTGCAGGTCGCGCTCGAGGTCGAGCTGGGCGTCGAGTGTGTTGGTGCTCGAACGATCGAGCGCCTGCTTGATGAGGGCGAAACCTTGCGTCGGCTCGCTCGCCAGCCGTTTTGCCAGCGCCTCGGCTTCGCCCATCAGCTTGTCGTCATCGACCGCGCGCCAGATCAGGCCCCAGCTCTCCGCGGTTTCCGCCGTTATCGGTTCGGCCAGGAGCGCGAGGCCGCGGGCACGGGCATCGCCAACGAGCCGCGGAAGAAAGAATGTACCGCCGGAATCCGGCACGAGACCAATTTTTGCGAAAGACTGAATGAACTTCGCCGAGCGCGCCGCCAGCACGATATCGCAGGCAAACGCGATGTTGGCGCCAGCGCCCGCCGCGGTTCCGTTGACGGCGCAGATCACGGGCTTGGCGAGCGCGCGAAGCTTTCGCACCAGCGGGTTGTAGAAATTCTCGATGGTCACGCCGAGGTCCGGCGCTGCGCCGTCCGCCGCAGCCACCTCGCTGAGATCCTGCCCCGCGCAGAACCCGCGGCCCGCGCCAGTAAGAAGAACCGCCCGGCAGTTCTCGTCAGCCGCGGCGTCGTCGAGCGCCTTGGCGAGAGCACGATGCATGGCGGCGGTAAAGGAGTTCATCCGATCGGGCCGGTTCAGCGTAAGCACGCGAAACGACCCGCGATCGTCGATCAGGATCGGATCATCCATCAATTCCTCCAGACCATTCGCCGGTTTCCCCGACTTCTTCCGGGAACCGCGAATGCTTGAATTATTGCGGCCGATTTGTCTTGAATTGAACGGCCGGTCAGTTAATCTTTAGCTCAAGTGAGCGGGCTGTCAACGATTTCTGCGTGATTGGCGGTTGGCCAAAGTGTGGCGCAGAATGAATGGCCTGAAAAGGTGCTGCCTTTGTTGGAGGAAGTAATGACCATCACGTTGCAGAGTTTTGTTTGCGATCAGTGGGTGCCGCCGCAGGGGCCTTTCGTGGATATTCCCAGTGCGGTGGACGGCCATGTCGTAGCGCGGCTGTCGGGTGCAGGTCTCGATGCCGGTGCGGTTGTCGAGCACGCGCGGCGGGTCGGCGGCCCGGCCTTGCAGGCGCTGTCGTTCCATGAGCGCGCCGGTATTCTTCGGGGGCTTGTCGGCTATCTCAACGAGCACAAGGAAGAACTTTACAAGCTCGCGGGCGATACTGGCGCGACGCGGCGTGACAACGGCATTGATATCGACGGCGGCATCATCACCATGGCGTCCTATGCGTCGCGCGGCCGGCGCGAACTGCCGGATACCAAATTCATCGTCGAAGGCGAGGTCGAAAATCTCTCCAAGGGTGGCACCTTCGTCGGCACGCATATTCTGACATCGCTGCGGGGCGTTGCCGTTCACATCAACGCCTTCAATTTTCCGTGCTGGGGCCTTCTGGAAAAGTTTGCGCCAGCCTTTCTTGCCGGCGTGCCGGTGATCGCCAAGCCGGCAACCGCAACGGCCTATGTGGCCGAGGCCCTGGTGCGGCTGATGCATCAATCGGGACTGCTTCCGGCGGGTAGCCTGCAGCTCATCTGCGGCGGCGTCGGCAATCTGTTCGACTATCTCAACGGGCAGGACGTGATCGCCTTCACCGGCTCGCTCGAGACGTCGGAAAAGCTGCGCAACCATCCCAATGTCTCGGCGCAGGCGATCCGCTTCGTCGCCGAGCGCGACAGCCTCAACGCGGCGGTGCTTGGGCCGGACGTGACCGTGGACCAGCCGGAGTTCGAGCTGTTCATTCGCGAAATCGTTCGCGAGATGACCGCCAAGACCGGCCAAAAGTGCACCGCCATCCGCCGTATCGTCGTGCCGCGCGCAAGGGAGCAGGATGTCATTTCGGCGCTCAAGGCGCGGCTTGCCGACGTGAAGCTCGGCGACCCGCGAACCGAAGACAAGGTGATGGGGCCGCTGGTCAGCCTGTCGCAGCGCGAGTCGGTGCGGGCGCAGATCAGCAAGCTGCGCGGCGAGGCCGAAGTCGTGTTCGGCGATCCGACTGGCGGCGAAGGCGTCGATGTCGTCAAGGGCGCTTATCTGACGCCGGTTCTCCTGCGCGTGAAGGATGCGATGCAGGCGAAGCGCGTCCACGATACCGAGGCGTTCGGGCCGGTCGCGACGGTGATCGCCTATGACGATCTCGATCAGGCGATCGAGCTGGTGCGCCGCGGCGAGGGCAGCCTCGTTGCCACCGTCGTCACCTATGACCGCGATGTCGCCGAAAAGCTGCTGCTGGGCATTGCGTCCTATCACGGCCGCATCCAGTTCCTCGACCGCGACGATGCCAAAGAGTCGACCGGCCACGGCTCGCCGCTGCCGCATCTCGTGCATGGCGGCCCCGGCCGCGCCGGTGGCGGCGAGGAGCTTGGCGGCCTGCGCGCGGTATACCATTACATGCAGCGCACCGCGGTGCAGGCGTCCCCCGACCGGCTCGTCTCGATCACCGGCAACTGGACCAAGGGCGCGGCCGCGCCGGTGGCCGATATCCATCCATTCAAACTGCCATACGATCAGCTCAAGATCGGCGACACGGTGCAGACCGCAAGCCGCCCGATCACGCTCGAGGATATCGAGCATTTTGCGCATTTTACCGGCGATACGTTCTATGCGCACATGGATGAGGCGGCAGCCAAGGCCAACCCGTTCTTCCCCGGCCGCGTCGCCCACGGCTATCTCATCCTGTCCTTTGCCGCCGGGCTGTTCGTCGATCCTCCTCCGGGGCCGCTGCTGGCGAATTACGGCCTCGACAATCTGCGCTTCCTCAAGCCGGTGTCACCCGGCGACAGCATTCAGGTACGCCTCACGGTCAAGCACAAGACGCCGGCGCGCCGCCCTGAATATGGCGAGGTCCGCTGGGATGTCGAAGTCGTCAACCAGGACGCGGAGACTGTTGCGCGTTACGAACTCTTGACAATGAGCGCTCGCGCGGCGTGATCTTTTGGCCTCAGATAACATGAGCGCGTCCGGCGTGATCTCGCCGGACGTGTAACAGGCATCGGGGGCCCAGATGAGGAACTTTCAATTCGCTGGTCGTTCGACCGTGCATGCGCTCAATGGCATGGTCGCAACGTCGCATCCGCACGCCTCGCTGGTGGCGCTCGACATTTTGCGCGCGGGCGGCACTGCGGCCGATGCCGCGGTGGCCGTCTCGGCGCTGCTCGGCGTGATCGAGCCGCAGATGACCGGCATCGGCGGCGATTGCTTTGCGCTCTACATGCCCGGCGGGACCGGCGACATCGTGTCCTACAACGGCTCGGGCCGCGCGCCGCAGGCCGCGACCGCCGACTACTTTCTCGAGCGCGGCATCAAGCGCCTGCCCCTGACCAGCGCCCATGCGGTGACCGTTCCCGGTGTCGTCGATGGCTGGGAAATGCTACTGCGGGACCATGGCCGCCTCGGCCTTGAGGACGTGATGCAGCCCGCGATCCGCGCCGCCGAGGAGGGCTATGTGGTAGCGCCGCGCGTCGCCTATGACTGGGCGACCTATGCCGGCAAGCTGCATGACGGCATCAACGCGCAGCGTTACTTTCTGCCCGGCGGCAACGTGCCGAAGGTCGGCGAAGTCATCCGTCAGCCGGAGCTCGCCAAAACCCTGCGCCTGATCGCAAGGCACGGCCGCGACGGCTTCTACAAGGGCGAGGTCGCCGAGGATATCGTCGCGACCCTGCGCAGTGCCGGCGGGCTGCACGAGCTCGCCGATTTCGCCGCGCATGCGACCGAGGTGACGCGGCCAATCTCCACCACCTATCGCGGCTATGAGGTGCACCAGTGCCCGCCGAATGGGCCGGGCCTTGCGATGCTGCTGATGCTCGATATTCTGAAGAGCTTTGACCTCAGGCAATACGGTGCCCTCAGCGCCGAGCGTTTCCATATCGAGGCCGAAGCCTGGCGCATCGCCAATGTCTTGCGTGACGCGCATGTTTGCGATCCCTCGTTCTCACCGGTCAATGTCGAGGGGCTGCTCGCTCCGGCGCACACCTCGGCCTATCGCCACAAGATCAATTTTGAGCGGATGCTCGACCTGCCGCCGATGCTGGAGCCGATCGGCTCGAACACCATTTACGTCACGGTGGTGGATAAGGACCGCAACGTCTGCTCCTTCATCAGTTCGATCGCGCAGCCGTTCGGCTCGGCCATCGTCTCGGAGAAGACCGGAGTCTTGTTGCAGAACCGCGGCATGGGGTTCTGCATCGAGCCGGGACACCCGAACTGCATCGCGCCCGGCAAGCGGCCGCTGCACACCATCATCCCGGCGATCGTCACGCAAAATGGCCGTGCGGCGATGTCCTATGGCGTCATGGGCGGGCAGTATCAGCCGACGGGTCAGTGCCGGGTTCTGAGCAACATCGTCGACTACGGCATGGACGTGCAGGAGGCGATCGATTTCCCGCGCGGCCTGCACACCTCTGGCACTTTCCAGCTTGAGGTGGGCGTGCCGGAAGACGTTTTCCAAAGGCTCGCGGCGATCGGCCACAAGGTCGTTCGCAGCCAGCATCCGCTCGGCGGCGGTCAGGCGATCTGGATCGATAGCGCCAAAGGAACTCTGACCGGCGGTTCCGATCCGCGCAAGGATGGCTGCGCGCTCGGTTATTGATCAGAAACGACAAGAGCCGGCGCCTCCGCGCCGGCTTTTTTCAGTAAGAGACTCAGAGCTTTGCGTCGGCCCGTTCCCGGAACCGGGGGTGGAAAGTGTTTTTTAGAGCGCGCGGCGATCCGCCTGAGCGGGCAAATGAGGTGTTCTGAGTTGTGACGAATATTGACAATCGTCACTCATCAGACTTAAGTTCCGCGAACCGAATTTAGCGTTCGTAGAGAGTTCGCAGAATGTCCATCTCGATGGTTTCAAAGCATTCCCGGGTTTTGCTTCTGCTGGCAGGCCTATCCCCGACCTTGCTGCTGGGCGGCTGCGACGACACGGTGGCCCAAAAGGAGCTGCCGACGCGGCCTGTCCTTGTGACCACGGTCAGTTACCAGCCCGAAGCGCCACAGCGCAGCTTTGTCGGCACCATCCGCCCGCGCGTGGAAACCGACATGGGCTTCCGGGTCGGCGGCAAGGTGGCGCAGCGCCTTGTCGAAGTCGGCGATCTGGTGACGGCCGGGCAGCCCTTGGCGACGTTGGACAGCACCGACCTGAAGCTGCAGGCCGAGCAGGCCGAGGCGGAATTCCGCGCCGCTACCGGCGTGCTGGCGCAGGCGGCCGCGGCCGAGGCGCGGGCCAAGGAGCTGCGGGCGCGCGGCTGGTCGACCGAGGCGCAGATGGACCAGGCCCGCGCGATGGCGGATGAAGCCCGCGCCCGTTTCAGCCGCGCCGAACGTTCGGTCGAACTCACCAAGAACAGCCTGGCCTACGCCAATCTTCTTGCGGACAGCGACGGCGTCGTCACCGCGGCGCTGATCAATCCGGGGCAGGTGGTTGCCGCCGGGCAGGCCGCTATCCGGGTGGCGCGCTCTGCCGAAAAGGAGGCAGTGGTCTCGATCCCCGAAACGCTGCTGGCCCGCGCCGAGAACGGCACCGCCCGCGTCGCGCTGTGGTCCGATCCGGACAAAAGCTACGTTGCACGGCTGCGCGAGATTTCGCCGGCGGCCGATCCGATGACGCGGACTTATCAGGCCAAGTTCTCGCTGCCGGAAGCCGATGACGCCGTGAAGCTCGGCATGACGGCAACGGTGCGGCTGAGCGCCAAGGACGGCGAGCGCATCGCCCGCCTGCCGCTCGCGGCCGTGCTCGATCAGGGCAAGGGGCCGAACGTCTTCGTGGTCGATCGCGCCAACGGACATCTGAAGATGGTGCCGGTGCAGGTGAAATCGTTTGATGCCTCGAGCGTCACGATCACCGGCGGAGTGGACAACGGCGCGACGGTGGTGGCGCTCGGCGTCCAGAAACTCGACCCCGGCCAGAAGGTCCGGGTCGTGTCGTCGCTCGCGTTCTGACAAGAGGACTTCACCGATGAAGGGCTTCAATCTGTCAGCCTGGGCGGTCCGGCATCAGGCCCTGGTCCTGTTTTTCATTCTCGCGCTCTGCGTCGGCGGCGCGCTGTCCTATCAGCGCCTCGGCCGCGGCGAGGACCCGTCATTCACCGTGAAGCTCGTGGTGGTGTCGGCGATTTGGCCCGGCGCGACCGCCGAAGACATGCAGACGCAGGTTGCCGATCCGATCGAGAAGAAGTTGCAGGAGCTGCCCTATTTCGACAAGGTGCAGACCTATTCGAAGCCGTCGTTCACGGCGATGCAGGTGATCTTCAAGGACAATACGCCGCCGAAGCAGGTGCCCGAGCTGTTCTACCAGCTTCGCAAGAAGCTCTCCGATATTCGCGGCAACCTGCCGCAAGACCTGATCGGCCCGAGCATCAACGACGAATACGGCGACGTCGACTCGATCCTCTACATGATGACCGGCGAGGGCGCGGACTACGCGCAGCTCAAGAAAATCGCCGAGGCGATGCGCCAGCGGTTGCTCAAGGTGCCGGGCGTCACCAAGGTCAATCTCTATGGCACGCAGGACGAGAAGATCTACGTCGAATTCTCGCAGGCGAAGCTGGCGACGCTCGGCGTTACGCCGCAGGCATTGTTCGACTCGCTGGCGAAGCAGAACGCCATCGTGCCCGCAGGCGTGGTCGAAACCTCGGCGCAGCGCGTGCCGCTGCGCGTGACCGGCGCGCTCGATAGCGCGGCTGCGGTGGCGGCGACCCCGATCGAGGCTAATGGCCGCGTGTTCCTGCTCGGCGACATTGCGACCGTGACGCACGGCTTTGTCGATCCGCCCTCCTATCAGGTGCGCCAGCGCGGCAAGCCCGCGCTCGGCATCGGCGTGGTGATGGCGCAGGGCGCCAACATTCTCGATCTCGGCAAGTCGGTGAACGCCGCCGTCGGTGGCTTCATGGCAACGGTGCCGCAGGGCGTGGACATCGAGCAAATCGCTGACCAGCCGCTCGTCGTCGAGCATGCGGTGGGCGAGTTCGTCAATTCGTTCATCGAGGCGCTGGCGATCGTGCTGTTCGTCAGCTTCATCGCGCTCGGCTGGCGCACCGGCATCGTCGTCGCGCTGTCCGTTCCGCTGGTGCTCGCCATTGTCTTCATCATCATGAATGCGATGGGGCTCGATCTGCATCGCATCACGCTCGGCGCCCTGATCATCGCGCTCGGCCTCTTGGTCGACGACGCCATCATCGCGGTGGAGATGATGGTGGTGAAGATGGAGCAGGGCTGGGATCGGCTCCGGGCTGCATCCTTCGCCTGGGAATCGACCGCCTTTCCGATGCTGACCGGAACGCTGGTGACGGCCGCAGGCTTCCTGCCGATCGGCTTCGCCAATTCCGCGGTCGGCGAATATGCCGGCGGCATCTTCTGGATCGTCGCCATCGCGCTGGTCGCGTCATGGTTCGTCGCGGTGATCTTCACGCCCTATATCGGCGTCAAGCTGTTGCCCGACTTCGCCGCCGGCAAGGCGCACGAAGACCCGCATGCGATCTATGAGACGCGGATCTATCGGGCCCTGCGAAGCGTCATCGAATGGTGCGTGCGCTGGCGCGGCACCGTGGTGCTGTCGACGGTCGGCATCTTCGTCGCCTCCATCGTCGGTTTCGGCTTCATCCAGCAGCAGTTCTTCCCGCTGTCGGAGCGGCCCGAGCTGTTCCTGCAGATGCGCCTGCCCGAAGGCACCGCCTTCAAGATCACCGCCGAGACTGCCAAGCAGGCCGAAGAGCTGCTTAAGGACGACAAGGACATCGCGACCTACACCACCTATATCGGGCAGGGTTCGCCGCGCTTCTGGCTCGGCCTCAATCCGCAGCTTCCGAACGAGGCGTTCGCCGAGATCGTGATCGTGTCGAAGGACGTGGCGGCGCGCGAACGCATCAAGAAGCGGGTCGAGGCCGCCGTTGCTGAGGGCGCATTGCCGAAGGCGCGGGTGCGGGTCGACCGCTTCAACTTCGGCCCGCCGGTCGGCTTCCCGCTCCAGTTCCGCATCGTCGGTCCCGATACCCAGGTGGTGCGCGACATCGCCTATCAGATGCGCGACGTCATCCGCAAGAACGACAAGATCATCGACACGCATCTCGACTGGAACGAGCGCGCGCCCTACCTCAAGCTCGCGATCGATCAGGACCGCGCCCGCGCGCTCGGCCTGACGCCGCAGGACCTCTCGCAGGCGCTCAATATGCTGCTCACCGGCGTGCCGGTGACCACAGTGCGCGACGGCGTCGAGAAGGTCTCGGTGGTGGCGCGTGCGGTCGCGTCCGAGCGTGTCGATCTCGGCCATGTCGGCGATCTCGTCGTGACCTCGCGTAATGGGCTCGCGGTGCCGCTGCTTCAGGTGGCGCGCATCGAATACGCCTATGAAGAACCGATCCTGTGGCGGCGCAACCGCGACATGTCGATCACCGTTCGCGGCGATGTCGTCGATGGCGCGCAGGCGCCGGATGTGTCGAATGCGATCTGGCCGCAGCTTCAGGAGATCCGCAATTCGCTGCCCGATGGCTATCGCATGGAGATGGGCGGCTCGATCGAGGAAGCGTCGAAGGGCAATTCGTCGATCCTGCTGCTGTTCCCGCTGATGCTGATCGTGATGCTCGGCCTGCTGATGATTCAGCTGCAGAATTTTTCGCAGCTCTTGCTGGTGTTCCTCACTGCGCCGCTCGGCATTGTCGGTGCTTCGCTGGGGCTCAACGTCACCGGGCAGCCGTTCGGCTTCGTCGCCCTGCTGGGCCTGATCGCGCTCGCCGGCATGATCATGCGCAACACGGTGATTCTGGTCGATCAGATCGAGACCGACGTGCGCCACGGCCTGCCGCGCCGGCAGGCGATCGTCGAGGCGACGGTGCGCCGTGCGCGCCCGGTGGTGCTGACGGCGCTCGCGGCCATTCTGGCGATGATCCCGCTGTCGCGCTCCGCCTTCTGGGGGCCGATGGCGATCACGATCATGGGAGGGTTGTTCGTCGCGACCTTCCTGACGCTGCTCTATCTGCCGGGCCTCTATGCGCTCTGGTTCCGCAAGCGCCTGGATGAGCGCGGCGGAGAAGGCGAGGCGAAGTCGGCATCCGGCGAGGAGGCTTCGCGACCGGCGATTCCGCTTGCGGCCGCTGCCGAATAAATCGAAACTGAGAACACAATGACACTCGTTTCAGAGCACCACGAAGCTGATACCGCGGCGAAAATTCTGATCACCGCGGAGCAGCTGTTTCGCGAAATCGGCTATCAGAAGACGACGGTCGCCGATATCGCCAAGCAATTGCATATGAGCCCTGCCAACATCTATCGCTTCTTCGATTCGAAGAAGGCGATTCATGAAGGCGTGGCGGTGCGGCTGATGAGCGAGGTCGAGGCGACCATTGCGGATGTCGCCGCCCGGCCGGGTTCGCCGACGAAGCGCCTGCGCGAAGTATTGACGGCGATCCACCGCACCAACGTGCAGCTCTTCATCGGCGATGCCAAGCTGCATGAAATGGTGATGATGGCGATGGAGCAGAACTGGGACGCCTGCCTCGCCCATATCGAGCGGCTGGTCGTGATCGTCGGCGAAGTGATCGCCGACGGCATCGAGACCGGCGAATTCAGCGCCGGCGATGCCGCGTCGGCTGCGCGCTGCACCTGCACGGCGATGGTGCGTTTCTTCCATCCTTATGTCATCAAGGAGTGCGCCAACAAGCCGGAGCCGAGTCTGGAGCAGATGATCGATTTCGTTCTGCGGGCGCTTGGTGCGGCGCAAGCCGGGCCGGCGCGGGCCAAGTGAACCTGAGGGCTGCGGGGAATGATTGACTTCCATAGCTATGAGCCGGCCCATGGGCACGGCCTGCGTCACGATCCCTTCAACGCCATCGTCGGGCCGCGTCCGATCGGCTGGATCTCGTCGCGTGCAAAGGACGGCCGCGTCAATCTTGCCCCTTACAGCTTCTTCAACGCATTCAACTATGTGCCGCCGATCATCGGCTTCTCCAGCATCGAGTGGAAGGACACGGTCCGCAATATCGCCGAGACCGGCGAGTTCGTCTGGAACCTGGCGACCCGGCCGCTCGCCGAAGCGATGAACGCGACCTCGGCCACGGTACCGCCCGAGGTGAATGAATTCACCCTCGGCAACCTCACGCCGGTTCCTGGCAAGTTCGTCAATGTGCCGCGTGTCGGCGAGGCGCGGGCGTCGTTTGAATGCAAGCTGTCGCAGATGATCCAGCTTCAGGGCGCCGATGGCCGTAAGGCGAATGCCTGGCTCACGCTCGGCGAGGTTGTCGCTGTTCACATCGACAAGAGCCTGATCAAGGACGGCGTCTATCAGACTGCCGAGGCGCATCCGATTTTGCGTGCAGGAAGGCTCGGGGACTATGCCGAGATCAGACCGGATGCGATGTTTGAGATGAAACGTCCGCGCTGATATTGTGCGCGAGCGCCTTGAAAAAAATATCTTTCAAACAGGCTATTTCGCGACAACGTTTTTCAGCCCGGCGGTGCCGAGAGGAAATGCGTGCGCTGCAAGCTTGAAGCCAAAGCGATTCGCGGCGGCTTTTTGTTGCTGCCGTTCGCATCAATCCATGTATTTCCGTTCTCTTTCAAATCGTTTCTGCTCGCTCGTCATGCCCGCAATACGCGGAAAATAAGAATTTCTCGCGCCTTCATAAAACTGTTTCAAGGTGTGATTATGACGGCGTTGCACGAAGACGTTGCGTTGAACTCCGCGTCCCAAAAGATCTGCCCGTGCGATTGAACCTTTTCGGCGGAAAGGCGTTGGTGCGCCGAGTTACGTAGCTAAAGGAGATAGGAACTATGTCTCACACTTATATTATCGAAGTGAGTTCGGACACCGCGGGCATCGTGGTGCGCGACGAGGCAGGTTACCGTTTCTTCTCCGCATCTCCACGTTTCAATCCGCTCGAGGGGCAAATCTTCCGCAATGCACGCGAAGCCGAGAAGGCTGCGGCGCGCCACGCGAGCTCGAAGAATATGGCCGAGGCCAGCGCATAACGATTTGCCGGAATCGAACGGTTCATGAAACGGGGGCGATCGAATCGCCCCCTTTTTATTGTCCGGGCCGCAAAAAGAAACGGCGGGCCTTTGCCCGCCGTTTCGCTTCCAACTCGCGAGTGGAGCGCGTTTACTCCGCAGCCTCCAGCGTCGGATAGTCGGTGTAGCCTTCCGCGCCGCCGCCATAGAGCGTTGCGCGCTCCGGCTCCAGCAGCGGCGCATTGCGCTTCAGCCGCGCGACGAGGTCGGGGTTGGCGATGAACGGCCGGCCGAAGGCAATCAGGTCGGCGCGGTTGGCGGCGAGCGCCTCATTGGCGAGCGCGAGCGTGTAGCCGTTGTTGGCGATGTAGGTGCCGCCGAAGCGGTTGCGCAGGCTCTGATAGTCAAAGCCATTGTCGTCGCGCGGGCCGCCGGTGGTGCCCTCGACCACATGCAGATAGACCAGCTTGAGTGCGCTCAGCTCGTCGGTGATGTAGTCGAACAACGGCTGCGGGTTGCTGTCGGTAAGGTCGTTGGACGGCGTCGTCGGCGAGATGCGGATGCCGGTGCGCTGCTGGCCGGCTTCTTCCGCAACCGCCTTGGCGACTTCGAGCATCAGCCGCGCGCGGTTCTCGATGGAGCCGCCATACTTGTCGGTGCGCTGGTTGCCGCCGTCGCGGGCGAACTGATCGAGCAGATAGCCGTTGGCGCCGTGAATCTCGACGCCGTCAAAACCAGCCTCCAGCGCGTTGGCGGTGGCGCGGCGGAAGTCGTCGATCACGCCGGGGATTTCGTCGAGCGCGAGCGCCCGCGGCGCGGAGACTTCGGTGAAGCGGTTGCCGACGAAGGTTTTGGTATTCGCGGTGATGGCGGAGGGCGCGACCGGTGCGCCGTTGTTCGGCTGCAGGCTGGTGTGCGAGATCCGGCCGACGTGCCAGAGTTGCAGAAAAATGTGGCCGCCCTCGGCGTGCACGCGCTCGGTCACCTTGCGCCAGCCGGCGACCTGCGCCGCGGAGTAGATGCCTGGCGTGTCCTGATAGCCCTGACCCTGTTGGGAGATCTGGCTTGCCTCGGTAACGATGAGGCCGGCGGTCGCACGCTGGCCGTAATATTCCGCGGCGAGCGCGCCGGGCGCGAGGTCGACGGCGCGGTTGCGGGTCAGCGGCGCCATGACGGTGCGATTGGACAGCGTGATTGCGCCGAGTTGATAGGGCTCGAAAAGCTTGCCTGCAGAGGTCATGTCGTGATCCCGATAAAAGAAAGCCGCGCAGATCGCGGCGAACATGATTTGCAGTTATGCCTGCAGGTTGCGGGTGTCCACCTTGAGGCGGCAAAAAAGCAGATTTTTGCCCTGATTAATGCAAGTGCATGCTTCTGGTGCTCCGCAAGTCGCGAAAACCGAAAAATGTTTTTCGAGAAAGCGCAAAAAGGCGGCCTTCGCCTGCGCGAATACGATCGCGCGGGATTGCCTGGAGATGCGAACTCGGGGGAGGGTCGATCAGTCCGGGAGCAGTTCCCGCGAGATCGAGCGCAGCAGCGAGATTTTCACGCTCTCGACATGGTCGCGCATCAACAGCTCCGCGCGCGCGCCATCGCGGCAGAGGATGGCTTCATAGATGCGGAAGTGATCGTCGTGGCGGCGGCGGACGTCGAGCTGTTCAAAGGCGATGACATTGCGATGCGACGACGGCGCGATCTGTTGCGACTGTCGCAGCATGTCGCGCAGCATTCGCGACTGGCCTGCCGAATGGATCGCGCCATGGAAGGCCGAGTTGATCTCGCCATAGAGCATCCGGTCATGGGGTGACAGTTCGCCCTTGTTCAAGATCGCCTCGCCGTCGCGCAGCGCCGCCTCGATCACCGCACGATCCTCGGTCGACATGCCGAGCTGCGCCGCGCGCCGCGCGGCGAGGCCCTCGAGCGCGGCACGGATCTCGTAAGCCTGCACGATGTCATCGACGGAATATTCGCGCACGTAGTAGCCGCGATTGGGAATGTGGTCGAGCAGCCCCTCGCCGGCGAGCGCCTTCAGCGCCTCGCGGATTGGCGTGCGCGAGACATGCAGCCGCTCCGACAGGCTGACTTCCAGCATCCGTTCGCCGGGCTGGAATTCACCGGCAAGGATCGCGCAGCGCAAACTGTCGGTAATGGACACACTTCTAGTGATGCCCTCGGTCAAGGGGCCGGCAGCAATCTGCGGGTGCTGTGACGTCATCGTGTGCTCGGTCTTGGGGAGGGCGGCTGATATTGTTGCATATCTACGGGAGTTACGGCCAGTCAATGCTTGATCCCGCCAGTTTGTTTCAAGACGTCGTGACGAATTTGCAACTTGGAGACTTCCTAATCTCGTTGGATTAGATTGCATACATTATGCGTTGACAAGTCGGAACATGTATATAATTTTGCTGTCGATCGTGGCGCATGCCGCGACGCGTGAAAATTGAAAATATTGCCATGAGAGGGGACGCGATCGTGTTGATCAATGGATGGCTTTCGCAGCGGGTGGCGCTGTCGTGACTGCGCTGGTTTTCAATCCGAGTGTTGTGACGCTCCCCGTTGTCGATCGTGCCGAACGTTTCCCTGTCCGTCGGGTTTATTGCGTTGGCCGCAACTATGTCGCCCACATCCGCGAGATGAAGGAGGGCGACGAGCGCGATCTGCCGTTCTTCTTCCAGAAGCCCACCGATGCCGTCGTGGCCGATGGTGCGGACGTTCCCTATCCGCCGCAAACCGATGATTTCCAGTTCGAGGTCGAGCTGGTCGTCGCGATTGGCGCGCCGGCCGTGAAAATTCCGGTCGAGCGCGCGCTCGACGTCGTCTACGGCTACAGCGTGGGCGTCGATCTCACCCGCCGCGACCGTCAGCGTGAATCGTTCGATCGCCGCCTGCCGTGGGAAGTCGGCAAGGCGTTCGACTTCTCCGCGCCGGTCGGCCCGATCCACCCGGTCGAGAATGTCGGTCATCGTTTGAGCGGCGCGATCACGCTGTCCGTCAATGGCGAAGAGCGTCAGCGTGGCGATCTTGAGCACATGATCTGGAATACGCCGGAGATCATCGCCAACCTGTCGAATTCGTATCGGCTGCAGCCCGGCGACCTGATCATGACCGGCACGCCCGCCGGCGTCGGCCCCGTCGTTCCCGGCGACAGGCTGCTTTGCACGATCGAGGGTCTTGCGCCCTTCTCCTTCTCCATTGGCGCAAAGGGGGCCTGAGCCATGCTTCCCACCGAACGAATTTCGTACTCTGCAATCGTCGACCGCAAGCCGCTGAAGTTGCCCGGCAACAAGCGCATGGCGGTCTGGGTCATCGTCAACATCGAGGAGTGGGACCCGCGCGAGACGATGCCGCGCACGGTGCTGACGCCGCCGGCCGGCGGCGCGCCGTCGCCCGATATTCCGAACTGGGCCTGGCACGAATACGGCAACCGCGTTGGCTTCTGGCGGCTGCTCGATGCGCTCGACAATCACGGCATCAAGGCGGTGCTGGCGATCAACGGCTGCGCGGTCTCGACTTATGAGCCGATCTCGCGTGCGGCGCTGGAGCGTGGCTGGGAGTTCATGGGCCATGGCTTCTCCCAGAAGAACATGCAGAAGGTCGCCAACGAGCGCGAGGATATCCGCAAGACCACCGAGGTGATCGAAAAGTTCACCGGAAAGCGGCCGCGCGGCTGGCTCGGGCCCGGCCTCACCGAGACCTGGGAGACCCCGGATCTTCTGGTCGAGGAAGGCTACGAGTATGTCTGCGACTGGGTCCTCGACGATCAGCCGGTGGTGCTCAAGACGCGCACCAAGCCGATCGTCAACATTCCCTATACGCAGGAGTGCAATGACGTCGCGATGATGCTGATCCAGCATCACAAGGCGAGCGAATTCCACGACCGCGCGATGGATCAATTCGACCAGATCTATCACGACAGCGCCAACTCGGCGCGCGTGATGGCGATTGTGGTCCACCCCTACATCATGGGCGTGCCGCATCGCGCCAAGCACTTCCGCCGGATTCTGGAAAAGATCAGCCGCCTGCCAGACGTCGCGTTCTGGACCGGCGAGCAGATCTACGACTGGTATCTTGAGCAACGTCCCGATGCCTTGAAGGGCGAGTGATCAATCATGTCAGGCCTCAACCTCGTTCAACTGCTGAACGGGCTGACCTTGGCGGCGCTGCTGTTCATCGTCGCATCGGGGTTTACCTTGGTGTTCGGGCTGCTGCGCATCGTCAATCTCGCTCACGGCGCGCTCTACCTGTTCGGCGGCTATATCGGCTACAGCGTCACGACATCGACGGGAAACTTCGTACTCGGGTTCATCTCGTCGATGATCTTCGTCGCCATTCTCGGCATTCTGATCGACCGCGGCCTGTTGCGCTTCGTGCGCGGCTTCACGTTGCGCGAGGTGCTGCTGACGCTCGGCGTCGCCTTCGTTCTGAATGACATCGCGCTGATTATCTGGGGCGGTGACACGTTCTCAGTGCCGGTGCCGGAGGTTTTCCGCGGCGCGGTTCATGTCGGCGGCGTGTTCTATCCAAAATACCGACTGTTCGTGCTGGCGCTCGGCATCGCGGTCTTTGTCGGCCTGTGGCTGCTCCTTCACCGCACTCGGCTCGGCGCGCTGATCCGCGCAGGTGTCGATGACGCGGAGATGGTCGAGGCGATGGGCATCAATATCCGGCGGATCTTCATGATCACGTCGATGCTGGGAGCCTCGCTCGCCGGCCTCGGCGGCACGGTCGGCGGCGCGTTCCTGACGCTCTATCCGACGGCGGACTCGGAAATCCTCGTGTTCTCGCTCGCCATCGTCATCATCGGCGGCAGCGGCAGCCTGATCGGCGCAGCCGTCGGCGCGCTGCTGGTCGGCATGCTCAACACGATCGGGCAGGTGATGTTTCCCGAACTCGCGTATTTCGTAATCTTCGGACCGATGGCAGCCATTCTGGCGTTCCGTCCGCTCGGGCTGTTCGGGAGGTCGGTGTAATGGCCACTTCAATTCTGTCGCGGAAGAACCCCGGTCTGCCGTTCATCGTGCTGGCTTCGGCGTTCGGCGTGCTGCCGTTCATCTTGTCATCCTATCAGATGACCATCGCCAACGAGATCTTGATCTACGCGTTGCTCGCAATGTCGATCGACGTTCTCGCGGGCTATGCGGGGCGCACCTCGCTCGGCCATGGCGCGATCTTCGGCGCTTCCACTTACGTGGTGATCTACTGGACCGCGGTGGCCGGCGGCTCGCCGTGGGTGGCGTGTCTGCTCGGCGTGCTGACGGCGACGCTGCTGGCGGCGCTGTTCGCGGCCTTCGCGGTGCGCGTCAGCGGCGTCTACTTCCTGCTGCTGACGCTGGCGCTCGGCATGATCGTCTGGGGCGTCTGCCTGCGCTGGACCAGCGTGTCCGGCGGCGAGAACGGCATTCGCGGCGCGGGCCGGCCGGATGTCATCGCCGATCCGACGACGTTCTACTACACGACGCTTGCCATCGTGCTGGTGATGACCTTCGCGATCTGGCGCTTCGTCCGCTCGCCCTTCGGCCTCACGCTGCGCGGCATCCGCGACAGCGAGAGCCGGATGCGCAGCCTGGGCTACGGCACGACGGTGCATATGTTCTTCGCCTTCACCATCACCGGCTTCTTCGCCGGCGTGGCGGGCGCGCTCTATGCGCTGTTCAACAACTTTGTCAGCCCCTCGACCGTGCAGCTCTCGCAGTCCGTCGAAGGCCTGTTGATGACAATCATCGGCGGCGTCGGCACCCTGTTCGGAGCCTTCATCGGATCGGCTGCAATCATCCTTCTCGAAAACCTTGTCAGCCAGTACACCGCGCGGTGGCAGATGGTGCTGGGCTTCATGTTCATCGGCACGATGATTTTTGCGCCGGAGGGCATTTTGGGGGCGATCCGCCGGATCACCCGGAAGAAGGCGTCCTGATTTTCTAAAAAAAGCCAAAACAGCCTTTTGGCAAAAGTTACTTGGGAGAAAACAAATGGATCGTAGAAAGTTTCTGAAGACGTCCGGTCTTGCGGTTGCGGCCTCCGCCACCGGCGTACTGTCGGCACCGATGATCGCCAATGCGCAGGCCGGCGCGCCGATCCGTATCGGCCTGATGGCGCCGCTCAGCGGCGTCGTCGCCTCGGGCGGTCGCGAGATCGTCGAAGGCTTCAACATGTACTGGGACGAGCGCAACAAGTCGGTCGCCGGCCGCCCGGTCGAGGTCATCGTTGAAGACGACGCCGGCAACCCGGACAGTGCCCTGCAGAAGGCCCGTCGTCTCGTCGAGCAGGCCAAGGTCGACTTCCTGTTCGGCAACCTTCTCGCCAACACCGGCCTTGCGGTCGCCTCCTATGTCAAGGGCAACGGCGTTCCCTATTTCATCCCGGTGATCGCCGCCGACGACCTGACCCAGCGTGACCGCGTGAAGAACGTGATCCGCGTTGCCGGCTATTCGGCCAGCCAGATGCCGCGCCCGCTTGCGGACTGGGCGCTGAAGCAGGGCTACAAGCGCATCGCCACCATTTCGCAGGACTACACCTTCGGCCACGAGCAGTGCGCGGGCTTTGCGCAGGTGTTTTCGGAAGGCGGCGGCGAGATCGTCGCCCAGCTCTGGAACCCGCTCAACACCGCGGACTTCAGCCCCTATATCGGCCAGCTCGCCAACATGAAGATCGACGCGATCTTCGCGATGGAGCTGGGCGCCGATGCCTCGCGCTTCATCAAGCAGTTCGCCGACTTCGGCCTCAAAGGCCGCATTCCGCTGCTCGGCGCGCTCAACTTCACCGACCAGGCGGTGATCCGCACGCTCGGCGAAGAGTGCGAAGGCATCATCTCCTCCGCGCACTACGCGGAAGGCTCGGACAATCCCGAGACCCAGAAGTTCGTGAAGGCCTATATCGCCAAGTACAACAAGATGCCGTCGCTCTACGGCTTCTCGCATTACTCGGGCGCGATGTGGGTCGGGCAGGTCATCGAAAAACTCAAGGGCGACATCTCCAACCGCGACAAGTTCATCGACGAGGTGCTCAAGAGCGAGCTGCCGAACTCGCCGCTTGGCCGCCCGGTCAAGTTCGATAGCTTCGGCAACCCGGTCTATGACGTCTACATCCGCAAGGTCGTGAAGAACGCCGAAGGCAAGTACTGGAACGTTCCGATCCAGACCTATCCGCAAGTGTCGCAGTTCTGGACCTACAATCCGGGTCTCTACCTCGCCCAGCGACCGTTCTCCCGCGATAACCAGGGCATCAAGAAGTAAGATCACTTCGCGACGACGCGCAGCGGCGGCGAACGCTGCTGCGCGTTTTCATCAGATCAAGAAATGAGCTATCACGTGTCAGAAGCCGCGCTTGTTCTCGAGAATATCGTCGTCGCATTCGGAGCCTTGAAGGCGGTCGATAATGTGTCGATCACCGTGAAGCGTGGCGAACGCCGTGCGATTATCGGTCCGAATGGCGCTGGCAAAACCACGCTCTTCAACGCCATCACCGGCGTGACGCTGCCGACCGCCGGCACGATCAATTTTGAAGGCATGGTGATCACCAACAAGCCGGCCGAGCAGCGGGCCCGCATGGGCATCAGCCGGACGTTCCAGATCACTAACCTGTTTCCGAGCCTGACCGTCGACGAGAACATGCAGCTTGCGCTGCGCGGCACCGGCAAGGGCAAGTTTTCGATGTTCGGCGCATCGACCCTGACGGCCGAGCAGAAGGAGCGCGTTGCCGCTGCCTTGTCGATCTCG
Organism: Xanthobacteraceae bacterium; assembly: GCA_035565775.1. GTDB lineage: Bacteria > Pseudomonadota > Alphaproteobacteria > Rhizobiales > Xanthobacteraceae > PRO6. The sequence goes on from DATMRW010000023.1 coordinate 223,323, forward strand.
CGGCTGGCGCAGCGCGGCGCGACCGTGGTGAGCGAACTGTCCTACGGCGAACAGCGCCAGCTCGAAATGGCGATGGCGCTTGTCGCCAAGCCGCGCCTCTTGCTGCTCGACGAGCCGGCAGCCGGCCTGTCGCCCGCGGAGCGGACCATCGTGGTCGAAATCATCCGCGCGCTGCCAAAAGATCTCACCATGGTCCTGATCGAACACGACATGGAACTGGTGCTCAATCTCGTCGACTGGGTGACGTGTCTGAACAACGGGCAGATGCTCGCGGAAGGCTCGCCCCAGGATATTCGTAACAATCAGCACGTCCAGGACGTCTATCTCGGAAAGGCGCGCGGCGATGCTTGAGGTCCGCGATCTGCATAGCTACTACGGCGAAGCCCATGTTCTTCATGGCGTGTCGCTGAATGTGAAGGCCGGCGAAGTGGTCGCGCTGCTCGGCCGCAACGGCATGGGCAAGTCGACCCTGATCCGCTCGATCATGCGGCTGGCGCAGCCGCAGGTGCGCCACGGCTCGCTATTGTGGAAGGGCGAGGACCTTCGTCCGCTGACGCCGCATCAGGTCGCCCAGCGCAAGATCGCGCTGGTGCCGCAGGGCCGCCGGCTGTTTCCCTCGCTCAGCGTGGTCGAGCACCTGACCATGATCAAGCCGGCGACGGCCAAGGACGGCTGGACCGTCGAGCGCATCTTCGAGATGTTTCCGCGTCTGGCGGAGCGCAAGGGCCACCGCGGCAATCAACTTTCGGGCGGCGAGCGCCAGATGCTTGCGGTCGGCCGCGCGCTGATGATCGATCCCGAGCTGGTGCTGATGGACGAGCCGTCCGAAGGCCTTGCGCCGGTGATGGTGCAGCATCTCGAAACGATCATCGCGGATCTCGGCAAGACCGGCCTCGGCATTCTGCTGGTCGAGCAAAACCTCTATAGCGCGCTTGCGGTTGCCGATCGGCTTTATGTGTTGGAGACGGGCAAGGTCGTCCACGAGGCGAGCGCAGAGGAAACCCGCAAGGATCAGTCGCCGCTGATGCGCTATCTCGGAGTCCATTGAGTTGAGACTTGCGGCGGAAGGAGCAGCCCTATGACGGTCAAGCAATGGGGGCTGTTCATCGACGGCGGCTACCGTGCAGCGCTCTCGGGCAAGACGTTCACGGTCGAGAATCCCAAGGATTGCTCGATCATCGCCGAAGTCGCGGAAGGTGATCAGGCCGACATCGAGGCCGCCATCGTCGCGGCCGAAAAAGCCTATCCGGTCTGGTCGGCGCTGACCGGGGCCGAGCGCGGCGACATCATGCACCGCGCCGCCGAGATTCTGCGGCGGCGGCTGCCCGAGCTGATCACCATCGAGATCGATCAGATCGGCCGGGCGCGCCGCGAGATGGCGGCGCAGCTCGCGCGCCTGCCGGAGTGGTTCAGCTACTTTGGCGCGGTCGCACGCACCCATGAAGACACCGTGCCGCCCTTCGCTGGCAACTATCTCAACTACACCCGGCGCGTGCCGCTCGGCGTCGTCGGTCACGTCACGCCGTGGAATCATCCGCTGCTGATCCTCACCAAGAAGGTCGCGCCCTCGCTTGCCGCGGGCAACACCATGGTCGTCAAGCCGTCCGAGCTTGCGCCGATCACGCCGCTGCTTCTCGGCGAGGTGTTGAAGGAAGCCGGCGTGCCGGACGGCGTCTACAACGTCGTCCCCGGCTTTGGTGCCACCGCCGGTCTTGCGCTGTCGTCGCATCCGCGCATCCGCAAGCTCGATCTCACCGGCGGAACCGAAACCGGCAAGGCGGTCGCGGCCATCGCCGGCCGCAACCTCGTCAAGGTCGCGGCGGAGCTTGGCGGCAAGGCGGCGCTGATCGTGTTCCCCGATACGCCCGTCAAGCGCGCCGTGGCGGCGACGCTGTTTGCCTCCTTCATTGCGACCGGCCAGACCTGCGTGCAGGGATCGCGCCTTCTCGTCCATCGCTCGATCCACGACGAGGTGGTGGCGGAGCTGGTGCGCCGCGCCGGCGAGATCTTGATCGGTGATCCGCAGAAGGAGCAGACCCAGATGGGGCCGATGGTGTCCGCCAAACAGCGCGACATCGTCGAAAAATACGTCCGCATCGGCATCGAGGAAGGCGCCCATCTCGCCTATGGCGGCACGAGGCCGGAAGGTGACCAGTTCGACGGCGGCTACTACATCCGCCCGACGATCTTTACCAACGTGACGCCGAACATGCGCATTGCGCAGGAAGAGATTTTTGGCCCCGTCGTCTGCGTCATTCCGTTCGACACCGAGGAGGAGGCGATCGCTATCGCCAACGGCACCGAATTCGGTCTTGCCACCAGCATCTGGACGCGCGACATCGCGCGCGGGCACCGCGTCGCGCACGCGCTGCAATCAGGCATCACCTGGATCAACGATCATCACCGCATCGATCCGGCTTCGCCCTGGGGCGGCTTCAAGATGAGCGGCATCGGACGCGAGAACGGCCTCGTCGCCTACGAGGAATACACCCAGATCCAGAACGTGATCGTCAATCTCTCCGACGCCGATTTCGATTGGTACGCCAACGACGGCGCGCCCAAACGGTACAGTTGAAACCGATGAAGATCGATCTGCACAGCCACGTCATTCCGCAGTCCTTCGTCTCGCTGATTGAGGCCGATCCGAAACGGATCGCCGCGCGGGTGGAAACCCACGGCAGCGAACGCCGCGTCGTGCACGATCAGGGCTACATCTATCCGCTATTCCCTGAATTCGTGGATGCCAAGGCCAAGCTCGCGGCGATGGACCGCAAGGGCCTCGACGTTACGGTGCTTTCACCGGCGCCGCCGAGCTTCACCTATTGGGCGCCGGAGGACGTTGCCGTCGACGTGACCCGCACGGTGAACGACGGGGTCGCCGAAATGGTGTCGCAGGCGCCCGATCGCCTGCGCGGCATGGGCATCATCCCGATGCAGCATCCTGACGCGGCGATTGCCGAGCTCGAGCGTATCGTTTCGGTACACGGCTTTCGCGCCATCGAAATCGGCACTGCGATTGAAGGCGTAAAGCTGTCTGATCCGCGGTTCCGGCCGGTGTTCAAACGCGCGCAGGATCTCGGCGTGTTCGTGTTCGCGCATCCCTATTATGTCGGCAACAAGCCGGGCCTTGAGGACTACTACCTCACCAATCTGATCGCCAATCCGCTTGAGACCGCAGTGATGCTCGCGGATCTGATGTTCAGCGGCTTCTTGGATGACCTGCCGGAGCTGAAGCTCGGCCTCGCCCATGGCGGCGGCTTTGCTCCCTACCAGATCGGCCGTTTGGTGCAGGGGCACAGGGTGCGGAGCGAGACGCACGCAAAGTCCAAAACTTCTCCGCTTGAGCTTTTGCGCCGACTCTATTTCGATACGGTCGTGTTCGAGCCGGCGGCGCTGAGCTATCTCGTCAATCTCGTTGGCGAGAAGCACGTGTTTCTTGGCACTGACGCGCCGTTCGATATGGGCGACGAAACGCCCGTGCAGACAATCACTGATGCGCCGGGGCTGACCGACGCGCAGCGCTCCCAGGTGATGGGGCGCACCGCGCTCGCGCTGCTTGGCGAAGCCTGAAGTTTGGAGAGAAACGCTTATGTCGGATGAGATTGGCAAGATGCGCACGCGGCTGGACTACCAGCCGATCACCCAGCGCCCCAAGCTGACACTGCCGGGCAATGCCCGCGTCGCGGTGTGGACCATCGTGAACGTCGAGAACTGGCGCCCCAGCGCAGCGATGCCGCGCACCGTGCTGCCGCCGCCGATGGGCCAGCCGCTACTGCCCGATCTGCCGAACTGGGCCTGGCACGAATATGGCAACCGCGTCGGCTTCTGGCGTTTCCACGAGGTGCTGTCGTCGCGCGGATTGAAGGCGACCTTCGCGGTTAACGGCTCGTGCTGCGAGCTCTACCCGCAGATCTGCCAGGCGGCGCTCGATTCCGATTGGGACTTCATGGGCCACGGCTATGTGCAGATGCCGATGCACCGCGTCGAGGATCAGCGCAAGGCGATCGGGGATACGGTGGCCGCGATCAAGAAGTTCACCGGCCGCCCGCCGCGCGGCTGGGAGAGCCCGGGCCTGACGGAGACCGACGAGACGCTCGATCTGCTCGCCGAAGCCGGCATCGAATACGTCGCCGACTGGGTGCTGGACGATCAGCCGGTGAACCTGAAGACCCGCGTGGGCAATGTCGTTTCGGTGCCCTACACGGTCGAGCTCAACGATGTCGTCATTTCCGCGGTCCAGCGTCAGCCGTCCGACGAGATTTTGCGGCGTGGCAAGGACCAGTTCGATCGCCTCTATCAGGAAGGCGCGACCGTTCCGCGCGTGATGGCCATCTCGATCCATCCCTATCTCACCGGCGTTCCGCATCGTATCAAGTACCTCGAGGCGCTCTATGACTACATCCTCGGCCATGAAGGCGTCGTGATGTGGACTGGCGCGGAAATTCTTGACTGGTACAAGGAGCAGACGGCCGCGGGCGCTTGAGCCGATACGCGGCGCTGTGGAGGAGAGATATGGCGCGTTCGAAACTCTTGCTGGTATCGCTCGGCGGGACCATCACCATGACCTCCGGCGCGGGTGCGGGAATTGCCCCGACGCTGACGGGTGAGGACCTTGTGCGCGCGGTGCCGGCGCTGGCGGAGGTGGCGGATATCGAGACAGCGTCGCCGTTCCGCCTGCCGGGCGCGTCGTTGACGATCGCCAACCTGCGCGATGTCGCCAGGCTGCTCAACGAGCGGCTCGCCGGCGACATCGACGGCGCCATCGTCGTGCAGGGCACGGATACGATCGAGGAAACCGCCTTCACCATGGATGTGCTGGTCGACAGCGACAAGCCGGTGGTGGTGGTGGGCGCGATGCGCGGCGCGGAAGCGCCGGGCGCGGACGGTCCGTCCAATCTGCTCGCGGCTGCGATCACGGCAAGCGCCAAGGCCGCGCGCGGCCTCGGCACGCTGGTGGTGCTCAACGACACCATCCACGCCGCGCGCTTCGTGCAGAAGGGCAGCACCTATCTGCCTTCGGCCTTCGTGTCGTTCTCCGGCGGGCCGCTCGGCGCAGTGATCGAGGGCGAGGCGAAGATCAATCTGCGCGTCGCCCGCTTCCCGGTCATTGCCAACGGCGTGAGCGGCAGCGACCAGCCGGTCGCACTGCTGACGATGGCGCTCGGCGACGACGGCCGGATGCTGCCGGGGCTGCCGGCGCTCGGCTATCGCGGGCTGGTGATCGAGGCGATGGGCGCGGGCCACGTCCCTGCGGTTCATGTCCCGGCGCTGGCCGAGCTCGCGGCAAAGATGCCGGTGGTGCTCAGTTCGCGCGTCGCCGAAGGGCCGGTCTTCGCCAAGACCTATGGCTTTCCCGGTTCGGAGATCGATCTGCTCCGCCGTGGCCTGTTCGGCTCGGGCACGCTCGGCGGCCTGAAGGCGCGCTTGCTGCTGTCGCTGCTGCTGGGCACCGGCCTTGAAGGCGCAGCCTTGCGCGAAGCGTTCGCGCGCTACGTCTGACGCGAAGCAAACGAACATGCGAAAAGGTCGCCTGTGAGGGCGGCCTTTTTCGTTTCCGGGGTGCCGGGTGTTGTCGTCAGATCCCGGTATTGAGGAAGTCGGAGACCAGCCGGATCTGATCGGGCACATTCAGCGCCGGCGCATGGCCGCAGCCGAGAATGGTGACGACACGGCAGCGCGGATTTTCCTGCTCCATCCGCTCGGTGGTGGCGACCTCGAGAAGGTCCGAGGTTTCGCCGCGCAGGCACAGGATGTCGCAGTTGAGCCGCGCCCAGTTGTCCCACTGCTCCTCGTTCGTTCTGAAATGAACGCGGATCGCGGGATCATAGTGCACGGTGAGCTTTCCGTTCGGCAGCCGCCGCATCGAGGTTTCGGCCAGGCGGCGCCACTGCGCATTGGTGTGGAAGCCGAAGGGCGCATAGATCGTGCGGAAGTAGGCTTCCAGCTCGGTCATGCGGGAAAATTCCGGCGGCGGCTTTCCGGCATAGCTGGAGATGCGGTCGAGCGCGGCCTGCGCCACCACCGGACCCATGTCGTTCAGCACCAGGCGGCGGATGCGGCCTTTCAGCGGCCCGGCCGCGGCACGGATGCCGATGATCGCGCCCATCGAGGTGCCGAGCCAGTCGACAGCATCGAATTGCAGCGCATCCAGCAGCTCGCAGGCCTGCCGCATGTAGAACGGCGTATTGTACTCAGCCTCCGGGTCGGGGCTCCATTCGCTGAAACCCCGGCCGATCGTATCGGGCACAATGATGTGCCGTTCGGCAGCCATGGCGCGGGCGATGTCGTCGAAGTCGCGCGCGGTCCGCGCAACGCCATGCCACATGATCAGCGGCGGTTTGCCGTGGGTGCCCCATTCGAGATAGTGCACCTCGCGTCCGCAGAGATTGATGTAGTGGGAGGTCGGGCTGTGCGGGCTGATCATCAGCGTTCTCCTCTCAGGCGGCCGACAATACCGGTCGGGAAAAAGTAGACACTGGCGATGAACAGAAGGCCGAGCCAGAGCAGCCAGCGATCCGGATGCAGCAGTCCCGGCAGAAGGGGCAGGCCGATGTCGGCGGTGGCCTGCGAGGCCGCGCCCATCAGCGCTTGCAGATAGTTTTGCGCGAGGATGAACAGCGCCGCGCCGATGATTGCGCCATACATCGTGCCCATGCCGCCGATCACCACCATCAGCAAAATATCGATCATGATCGTGAAGCTGAGCGAGGTGTCCGGCCCGGCATAGCGCAGCCACAGCGCATTGAGAACGCCCGCGGCGGCCGCGACCAGTGCGGCGATGCAGTTGGCGTAGGTGAGGTGAAACACCGTGCGATAGCCGAGTGCCTCGGCGCGGAAGCGATTCTCCCGCACCGCCTGCAGCACGCGGCCGAAGGGCGAATTCACGATCCGCAGCAGGAGCAGGAACATCGCGCTCGAGGCGAAGAACACGATGTAGTAGGTCAGCGTCCGGCCGTTGAACTCGAAGCCGAGCTTGTCCTTGGCGATCAGCACCGTGCCGGGGCGCAGCAGTTCCGGCAGGCTGAAGCTGCGGCCGTCCTCGCCGCCGGTGAGCCAGGAGAGCTGCGAGGCCAGCACCAGAAAGGCGGCGGCGACCGCCAGCGTGATCATGGCGAAGAAGATCGCCTGCACCCGCAGCGAGAACAGGCCGATGCCGAGTGCCAGCAAGGCGGCGACGGGCAGGCCGACGACGATGCCGACGCCGACGGCGGTCCAGCTCGGCCCCATGCCGTAGAGCGCAATCGCCAGCGCATAGCTGCCGATGCCGTAAAACATCGTATGGGCGAAGGAGACCGTGCCGGTGTAGCCGAGCAGGAGGTCGTAGGACGCCACCAGCGCGGCGAAGATGCAGATCTTTGCCGCGACGTTCATCGCCTTCGCGCCGGGAAAGAGAAATGGCGTGAGGAGAAGCGTGCCGACGATGATGATCAGCAGGACGCTGAGAACGCGGCTGCGCGGGGGATCGCTGGACAGTATCATCATCGGTTCGTCACCGCATAAAGGCCGCGCGGCCGCCACATCAGGATGGCGACCATCAGCAGGATGTCGGACACCAGCGCGAGTTTCGGCACGAGAAAGCCGCCATAGTTCGAGACCATCGCCACCAGAATGGCGCCGAGGAAGCAGCCCGTCACTGAGCCGAGGCCGCCGATGATGACGACGATGAAAATCAGGATGGTGAGCTCGTTGCCGATAGAGGCATGCACCTGCTCGCGATAGAGCGCCCACATCACGCCGCCGAGGCCGGCGAGCGCCGAGCCGGCCATGAACACGCCGAGAAACAGCCGGCGCACGCGATAGCCGAGCGCCTCGACCATCTCGCGGTTCTCGACGCCGGCGCGGATCAGGAGGCCGATCTTGGTGCGGTTGAGCACCAGCATCGATCCGAGGAACACGATGAGGCCGACTGCCATCGCCAGCAGGCGATATTTGGCGATCGAGACGTCGCCGAAAATGAACGAGCCGCGCAGCGCCGTCGGCAGCGGCAGGGGAATGATCTGCGGGCCCCACAGCGCGTAGAGCAACTGCTCGGCGACGATCAGGCCGCCCATGGTGATGAGGATCTGCTTGAGGTGCTGGCCATACACCGGCTGGATCAGCACCCGTTCGAAGACGATGCCGAGCGCGCCGGTGACAGCCATTGCGAGCAACACGGCGGGGGCGACGACCGCGAGATTGGCGAGAAGCGAATCCGCCTGCACCCAGGCCGCGAGCGGCAGCAGCACCAAGGTGCCGATATAGGCGCCGACCGCGATGAAGGCGCCGTGGCCGAAATTGAGCACGTCCATCAGGCCGAAGACGAGCGTGAGGCCGGAGGCCATGATGAAGATCATCATGCCCATGGCGAGGCTCGCGATGGTGAGCGTGACCCATGTGCTGGTGGAGCCGACCAGCGGCAGCATGATCAGTGCCAGCGCCACCGGCAGCAGCATCGGAATGATATCGAGCGGCTGTTTCGGCAGGGCTTCGCCTGCGGTGGTCTCGCTCATTGGTGCGCCTCCAGGCTGAGGCCCAGCAGGCGCTCCTGCAGGGGCGTGTCGCGGGAGAGATCCGCCATCGTGCCGCGATGGACGATGCGGCCGTTGTCCATCACGGCGACGCTGTCGCCGATCGCTTCGGCCACGCGAAAATTCTGTTCGACGAGAAGAATGGTTGCGCCGCTGCGCTTGATCTCGCGCAGGCAGTCGATCAGCGCGACGACGATCGCCGGAGCGAGGCCCTTGGTTGGCTCGTCGATCAACAGGAGCTTGCGCGGCTCGATGATGGCGCGGGAGATCGAGAGCATCTGCTTCTGCCCGCCGGACAGGCTGCCGGCGCGTGAGAGCCAGAATTTTTTCATCGGCGGAAAGAAGCCGAAGATCCAGTCGAGCCGGGCCTGATCCATCGGCCCGTTGCGCGCGGCGAGGACGAGGTTTTCCTTCACCGTGAGGTCGGAGAACACGGCCATCGTCTCGGGCACGTAGCCGACGCCCATCATGGCGATGTCGGGTGTCGCCATCGCCTCGATCCGGGTGCCGCCGAGCGTAATCGTACCGGAGGAGGCCGGCGACAGTCCCATGATGGTGCGCAGGGTCGTCGTCTTGCCCGCGCCGTTGCGGCCGAGCAGCATCGTGGTCTGACCTTCCGGCACGGCGAAATCGACGCCATGCAGGATGTGATAGCGGCCGATATGAGTGGTCACGCCGCTGAGGGACAACAGGTCGGTCATGCTGCGGTCTTTCCGGGCGCAATGCCGAGATAGGCCTCCTGAACGATCGGCGAGGCGATGACCTCCGCAGGTTCGCCGTCGGCGACGAGCTGACCGTTGTGGAGCACGATGATGCGATCGGCGAGCGAGCGCACGACATCCATCTTGTGCTCGACCAGCAGAATGATTTTTGAGGTGTCCTGCTTCAGCCGCGCGATCAGGTCGAGCACCACCGGCACCTCGTCGACGCTCATGCCGGCGGTCGGCTCGTCGAACATGAAGACTTTTGGTTCGAGTGCCATCATCAGCGCCACTTCGAGCTTGCGCTGGTCGCCGTGGGAGAGCGCCGCGGCGGTGGCTTCGCGGCGATGGAGGAGGGCGACGGATTCCAAAATCGTCTCGGCGCGCGCGATCAAGTCGCGGCGCGTCATCCAGGGGCGCAGCATATCGTAATGCACGCCGCTGACGGCCTGCACCGCGAGGCGCACATTTTCCTCTACGGTGAGGTTCGGGAACAGATTGGTGAGCTGGAATGCGCGACCAAGGCCCGCGCGGGTGCGCAGCGGCGCCGAAAGCCGCGAGATGTCGTCGCCGTTCAGCAGCACCTGGCCTTCGCTCGGCATGAGCTGGCCGGAAATGAGGTTGAAATAGGTCGTCTTGCCGGCGCCGTTGGGGCCGACGATCGCGGTGAGCTCGCCCGGGCGAAAGCTGCAGCTGACGTGGTTGACGGCGACATGGCCGCCGAAGCGAATAGTCAGGTCCCGGGTTTCCAGGGAAATCGGCATCGCGACGCATCCATGGTCATGTCATGGCCGGGGCGTCCCGGTCATCCACGCGCTGATTGAGGCTTGTCGGAGCGGGCCATGCCCGGCGCATTGGCGAACTTTCGCGCCGGGCATGGCAAGGTCGATGTTACCGCTTGTTGCGGATCGGGATGTTCATGTCCTCGATCTTGATCTCGGCAATCGGCTCGTTCACCGCCCAGGCAAGGTTCGGATCAACCTTGACGCGGAAGTGATACATGCTCTGCAGCGCCTGATGGTCCTCCTTGCGGAACACCATCTTGCCTTTCGGCGTATCAAATTCCATGCCTTCCATCGCGGCGATCAGCTTTTCGGTGTCGGTCGACTTCGCCTTCTGCACGGCGGTCACCGCTGCCATCGCGGCGGAGAAGCCACCGGCGGTGAAGAAATCCGGCGGCGCGTTGAAGCGCTTCTGGTGCTCTGCAACGAGCCATTCGTTGATCGGGTTTTTCGGGATGTCGTAGTAATAATAGGTCGCGCCTTCCATGCCCGGCAGGCGCTTGTAGGCGGCGAGCGCCGGCAGAATGTTGCCGCCGGTCGACAGTTCGATGCCGTAGCGCTTCGGATCCATGTCCTGCAGCTTGGTCAAGGGATCGCCGCCGCCGGCCCAGATCACCCAGATGATCTTGCGGCCGGGCTTGTCCTTGAGCGCATCGAACAGCCGCTGGCCGACCGCGGTGAAGTCGGTGGTGTTGGTCGGGACATACTCTTCGGCGGCGAGAGTTGCGCCGGTTTTCGCCAGCGCCTCCTTGAAGGCGGCGACGCCGTCGCGGCCGAAAGCGTAGTCCTGGCCGAGCGTCGCAATGGTCACGCCGGGCTTGCCGATCGCGACCGCGTTCGAGATCGCATCCTGCGATGAGTTGCGGCCGGTGCGGAAGATGTAGCGATTCCACTTCTCGCCGGTGATCTGGTCGGCGACCGCCGGCTCGACGATCAGGATCTTCTTGTTTTCCTCGGCGATCGGCAGGATGGCGAGGGCCGCGGCCGAAGAGGTCGTGCCGATTGCGATGTCGGCCTTGTCGTCCTGATAGGCCTCCGCGAGCGCCGCCTTGGACAGGTCCGGCTTGCCCTGATCGTCCTTGGTGATGACGACGATCTTGCGGCCGTCGACCATCATCGTGCCCTTGGTCGCGTATTCGAGGCCGAGGCGAAATCCCGCCTCGGTCTGTTTGGCATAGGCCTCGAGCGGCCCGGTCTTGCCGTAGATCAAGGCGAGCTTGAGATCGTCGGCGGCGTGGGCGGCGGTGCTACCCGCAATCGCGATGGATGCGGCGGCAAGCAAAGGCAATAGGCGCACAGTGATCCTCCCTTGGGGTGGTTGGCTCTTAAAATGGTTGGCCGAAGCCTATGTCATTTCGGCATGGTGTGAAAAGTTGGCTGCCAAAAGAATATCCGTGACGGTTGTGACAGTTGTGACTAGCGGCCCTGGCGCAGACGGCCGAGAAGTTCGGCGGTCGGCCAGGAGTCGGCGGGCAGACCGAATTTCACCTGCATCGCCTTCACTGCAATGCGGCTCTTCTGGCCGAGGATGCCGTCGATCTTGCCGACGTCGTGGCCGTACCGGGTGAGCTGTTGCTGCAGTTCGCGCAGTTCGTTGTGCGACAGTTGCTCCACCGCGATCGCCGGTTTGCGCATGGGCGGTGCGCCCTCAATCCGGGTTGCGAGATAACCCGCGGTGGTGGCGTAGATCAGCGAGTTATTCCATTCGGTGTAGGCATCGAAGTTGGCATAGGCGAGGAACGCCGGGCCGTGGCGCCCCATCGGCAGCAGCAGCGAGGCCGGCAGCCGGTCGTTCGGCAGCGGGCGGCCATCGGCATAGGTCACGCCCCACTGCGCCCACTGGCTGCGCGGATGCTTGGTGCTGAGGTCGGTCTGCTCCCAGGGCAGGCTCTGCGGCGCGCGCACCTCCTGCAGCCACGGTTCGCCGCGCCGCCATTTCAGGCCGTTGGCGATGTAGTTGGCGGTAGAGCCGATGACGTCGGCGGAGCTGCGCAGCATGTCGCGGCGGCCGTCGCCGTCATAGTCCACGGCATAGGTGAAGTAATGTGTCGGCAGGAATTGCGTCTGGCCGAGCTCGCCGGCCCATGATCCGATCATCTGGTCGGGGGTGAGGTCGCCGCGATCGATGATTTTCAGGGCGGCAATGGTCTGGTCCTGAAACATCTCCGAGCGCCGGCAATCATAAGCCAGCGACACCAGCGAGCGCAGCGTCGGCAGCTTGCCCATATTGGCGCCGAAGTCGCTCTCCAGCGCCCAGAATGCGGCGATCACCGCGGGCGGTACGCCGTATTGCTTCTCGGCGCGGGCGAAGGCCTGGGCATTGGCCTTGATCCTGGCCTGGCCGCCCTGAATGCGATAGGCCGCCGCCATGCGGCCGGAGAACTCCGTAAAAATCTGGCCGAAGACGCGCTGGCCGCGATCGCGGTTGACGATGCCCTGGTCGTAAACGAGGCTCGGCGACGCCAGCGCGATCGTGCGTTGCGACACTCCCTCGGCGGCGGCGCGTTGCAGGAGCCTGGCAAGGAACCGGTCGAAGCTCGCTCCGCCGTGGCAGCTTGCGCCGCGCTGGGCGTGGGCTGCCGATGTCAGCGCAAGGCCTGCTGCAAGGGACAAGGCTGCCAGCACAGTTTTGGAACGTCGCATAAGGGCTCCGTGTCTTTTCAGGGAAGGTCTTTGGTAAAGGGCGTTTCGTCGTGGCTTGAGGACGCTTGATGTTTGAATGATGCGCCCGCGCTAGAGCTCGCGGGCGCTGCTGAATGCGAATGAGGATACGCGGCGGGTATTTTCGTCAAGGATCAATGTGCGGGTCAGCGGCGGCTCGGCCCGCTGGCTGCAATTTTCCCGCTCGCAGAGCCGGCAGTTGACGCCGATCGGCGTTCCTTCCGCCTTCTCCAGATCCATGCCCGTGGCATAGACGAGCTTGGCGGCGTGGCGGATTTCGCAGCCGAGGCCGATGGCGAAGCGCGGCTGCGGCTGGGGGTGCGGCGCGGCGGCGCGGCGCACGCTCTGCGCAATGGAGAAATAGCGGCTGCCGTCGGGCAGTTCGATGATCTGGCGCAGCAGGCGATCCGGCGTCTCGAAGGTGGAATGAATGTTCCACAATGGGCAGGTGCCGCCGAACTTGGAGAACGGGAACGTGCCGGACGAAAAACGCTTCGACACGTTGCCGGCATTGTCGATGCGCAGCATGAAGAACGGCACGCCGCGGGCATTCGGGCGCTGCAGTGTCGTCAGGCGATGGCAGATCTGCTCGAAGCCGGCGTTGAAGCGCTGGCCGAGCACGCCGACGTCATAGCCGAGCGTTTCGGCGGCGGTGAGAAAGGCCTGATAGGGCATCATCACCGCGGCGGCAAAGTAGTTGGCGAGCGTGATGCGATAGAGCCTGCGCGCACCGTCGTCGAGCGTGCCGGTACGGCTCGCGATCGTGTCGAAGATGCTTGAGCATTCGGCGAGGCCGATGTGGAAGGCCAGCTGAAACGTCCGGCCCGGCAGATCGACCAGTTCGGAGAGCAGGAGTTGCCGGCGATGGCGGTCCCAGCGCCGCAGCGTTTCGCGCATCACGTCGACCGGCATGATGCGCACCATGCCGGAATGGCGCTCGCGCAGCCGCTCGCTCAGCGCATTGAAGAGGTCGTAGGTGCCGACATTGATTTCGTCGCGCAGCGCCTCGGCGGCCTGTTCGAGCTCGGGAAAATAGTTGCGGTTGGCCTCGATGAGGTCGCGGACGCGTTCGATCGGGTTGGCCTCATAGCGCGCGCCCTCGTCGCGATCGGCGAATTGCGCCGCGGCAAGGGTCTCGCCGCGCCGCGCCTCGATATAGGCGGCGTAGAGCCGCTGCAGCGAATGGGTGACGCTCGGGCACAGTTCGGCGAGGTCGCGCAATTCCTGTTTCGGCAATTCGATCTGGCGAAACAGCGGATCGGAAAAAATCTCGTTCAGCTCGGCAAAGAAGCGGTCCTCGTCGGCAGTGGCGAGATCGCGCAGGTCGAGGTCGTAGGCTTCCGCCATCCGCAGCAGGATCTGGGCGGTCACCGGGCGCTGGTTACGCTCGATCAGGTTCACATAGCTCGGCGAGATGCCAAGGCCCTCGGCGATCTGTGTCTGCGACAGGCCGAGCTGCTGGCGGATGCGCCGAAAGCGCGGGCCAACGAAGAGCTTTTTGCCGGGTTTGGTCGCCATCGCCTTCTTTGCTTCAGTGCTCGGAAATTTCAGATATCGAACTTGTCACAACTGCGAATTGTGACAAAATTGACAATTTAACATACGTGACAAGTTTTGATGTTACATCTGATCATCATTATCCTGCAAGGACTATATACATCCAAACGCCGGAAGAGTTTACTCCGCACTGCAACATGTAACGTTTGTCTATCGGGAGAGAACTATGGCAACGACATTTGAGCAGCTGGTTCCTGGAGCTCCGAAGGGGCGTTTTGACGGTGTTACCCGTCCGTATACGCCTGCGGATGTAGAGAAGCTGCGCGGGTCGGTGCCGATCTCCTACACGCTCGCCGAGCGCGGCGCGAACCGCTTCTGGAAGCAGCTCCACTCGATGCCCTACATGAACTCGCTCGGCGCCGTCACCGGCAACCAGGCGATGCAGCAGGCGCGTGCGGGCCTTCAGGCGATCTATCTCTCGGGCTGGCAGGTGGCCGCTGACGCCAACACCGCCGGCGCGATGTATCCGGACCAGAGCCTCTATCCGGCCAATGCCGGCCCGGAGCTGGCCCGCCGCATCAACCGCGCCCTGCAGCGCGCCGACCAGATCGAGCATTCGGAAGGCGGTGCGAAGATCGACTGGTTCCTGCCGATCATCGCCGACGCCGAGGCCGGCTTCGGTGGCCCGCTGAACTCGTTCGAGATCATGAAGGCCTATATCGAGGCGGGCGCGGCCGGCGTTCACTTCGAGGACCAGCTCGCTTCCGAAAAGAAGTGCGGTCACATGGGCGGCAAGGTGCTGATCCCGACCGCGGCACATGAGCGCAACCTGATCGCGGCGCGTCTGGCTGCGGACGTTTGCGGCGTGCCGACCTTCGTGCTCGCCCGTACCGACGCGGAAAGCGCTAAGCTGATCACGTCGGACATCGACGAGCGCGATCGCGAGTTCATCACTGGCGAGCGCACCGCGGAAGGCTTCTATCGCCTCAAGCCCGGCACCGGTATCGACCATTGTATCAAGCGCGGTCTTTCCTTCGCCAAATACGCCGATCTTCTGTGGTGGGAGACCTCGACCCCGGATCTCGACGACGCGCGCAAGTTCGCCGAGGCGATCAAGAAGGTCTATCCGGACAAGATGCTCGCCTACAATTGCTCGCCCTCGTTCAACTGGGAAGCCAACATCGACAAGGACACCATCGCCAAGTTCCAGCGCGAAATCGGCGCGATGGGCTACAAGTTCCAGTTCGTGACGCTGGCCGGCTTCCACTCGCTCAACCACGGCATGTTCGAGCTGGCGCGCGGCTACAAGGACGAAGGCATGGCGGCGTATTCGCGCCTCCAGCAGGCCGAGTTCGCATCCGAGAAGCACGGCTATTCGGCAACGCGCCACCAGCGCGAAGTCGGCACCGGCTACTTCGATCTGGTCAGCACCACCATCACCAGCGGCACTTCATCGACCACTGCGCTCAGCGACTCGACGGAAGCGGCGCAATTCAAGGCCCAAGCGGCGGAATAGGAGGCTCCCATGGGCGGTACTCACTACTGGGTTGTCGGCGGCGAATTCGGTTCGTTGAACTTCCACAAGCTCAAGGAAGGAACGGCAATGGTCGAAGGGCCGTTCACCACCCGCACCGAGGCCGAGAGCGTGTGGCGGAGCATGTCGGAGAAAAACCGGCACCGCTGCAATGTGCGGTTCTCGATCGTGGAAGAGCCGCTCCGCGCCAGCGCCTGATCGGCGGCCGCAACAAAAAGTCCTGGCCGCAGGTTTGATCGGTTAGGGGGAAAACCAAGGAAACGCCATGGCCCTGTCCAAATCGGACGGGGCCATGGTTTTCTTGCAGCCAAGCTGATGCGGCGCCTACTTCGCGCCGGCGTGGTTGAGGTGTTTGCGCGCCAGTGTCTCGATCTTGGGCGCGGCGTGGCCGTCCGGCGCTGCCTTGTCTGCGCGCCGCAGCCCGCGCGTCGTCATTTCGATCTGCCACGCGCCGTCGAACGAAATCGAGAACAGGTGATAGGCGGCCGGATCGCGGTGGCTGTTCGCGCCCGCGGACGCCGAGGGCACGCCGACTGCCGGAAAGGGGCCTTGCGGGCCGTCGAACCACATCAGCGAGTTGCGGTGATCGTGGCCGTGCAGCACGAGTTCGACGCCGTGGCGGCGCAAGATGCCGAGCAGCGCGGGCGCGTCGAGCAGCCGTTTCTGCCAGGCGTCGCGACCGGAGGCCAGTGGATGGTGGATCAGCAGCACCCGGCAGAGATGTGAGCCTGCGAGGCTCCCAAGGAGTTCGTCGAGCGCGGCAAGCTGGCGCTCGCCGAGTTCGCCGGTCGCCATCAGCGGCGCGGTCGGGACGGCGGTGGAGACGCCGATCAGAGCCAGCGGCCCGCGCTGCCGCAGATAGGGAAACTGCGCCGGCCCGGTCGGCGGAAAATCATCGCCGCGCTGAAACTCGGCCCAGTCGAGCTGGAAGCGGTGGCGCGTGGCGCGGACGTAGGCGTCGTGATTGCCCGGCACCAGCGAGACGTCGCGCGGCTCGCCGAGCGTCTCCAGCCACTCCCGCGCAGGCCCGAATTCGGCCGGCAGCGAGAGGTTGATAAGATCGCCGGTGACGGCGATATGGTCGGGGGTTTGGGCTAGGAGATCGCCGACGAGGGTGCCAAGGACGTTGCCGCTCTGCACCGCGCTGCGGTTGCGGGTCCAGTTGACATAACCGAAGAAACGCTTGCCGATCAGCTCGTGCGGCTGCGGGCGCGGCAGCGGCGCAAGATGGGGGTCGGAGAGATGGGCAAGCACAAAGGCTGACATTTTCTTCACACTCATCGGGCCATCGTGGCGGCCGCATCGAAAGGCAGGCGCCGGTGGTTGCCCGCGCCGTGCCGAAACGTGGCATACTTACCGCGCCCCAGCCGTTCAAGGAAGCAAGCCCGGAATGCCGACAACTCTTGAGAACGTCCGCCGGCGTTGCGAGCCGCTGCTGCGCCGGGTGCTGCACTTTTACTGGCGTTTCTCCCGCGGGGCGACCCTCGGCGTGCGCGCGGTGGTGTTCGACGAGGCACGGCGGGTGTTTCTGGTGCGGCACAGCTACGTCGCCGGCTGGCATCTGCCGGGCGGCGGGGTCGAGGTCGGCGAGACGTGCCTGACGGCGCTTCGCCGCGAACTTCGCGAGGAGGGCAATATCGAACTTGACGGCGCGACGCCGGACCTGCTCGGCATCTTCTTCAACCGCGCCGCGTCGCCGCGCGATCACGTGCTCGTCTATGTGGTGCGGGATTATCGCCAGAGCGCCTTGCCCAAGCCCAATCGCGAGATCATCGAATGCGGCTTCTACGATGTCGCCGCGCTGCCCGAAGGGACCACGGCGGCGACGCGCCGGCGGATTTCCGAGGCCTCGGGGCTGGCGAAAAGCGCGCCCGAATGGAGCTGAGGCCCGGAACCGGCAAAATGCGGCGGCAGGGCCGGCGGACAATCGTGGACCGCGCGCCGCCCAGATGATAGAGCCAACCATCCCTGTTTGCCGGCTCCCGGCCGGCGGCCCGGGGTAATCGCACGGGAAATCGGATGAGGCGGGCGAGCCTTTCGCCGGTATCGGCGGTTTCCTGCGTTCCATCCTGATGTGCTGCATGACCTCATGACCGAACTGTCCCTGAATATTTTGGCCGAAACCGCGAATGACGCCCGGGCGATCGAACGCCTGCACGAGCGGACGTTCGGCCCCGGCCGTTTTGTCCTGAGCGCCTATCGGCTGCGCGAGGATGTCGATCATCTGCTGGAACTGTCGTTCACCGCCTGGATCAGCACGCTGCTGGTCGGCTCGGTGCGGCAGCTGCCGATCACCGTCGGCGAAACGCCGGCATTGCTCCTTGGGCCGCTCACGGTCGAGCCGCCGTTCCGGGGGCGCGGCATCGGGCGGGCGCTGCTCGACCGTGCGCGCGACGATGCGCGGGCACAGGGCCATCGGCTGGTGGTTCTGGTCGGCGATGAGGCTTACTACGGCAAGCTCGGCTTCAAGCGAGTGCCGAAGGGGCAGATGACGATGCCCGGCCCGGTCGATCCGGCGCGCCTGCTGGTCTGCGAACTGGTCGAGGGCGCCGCTGCAAATGTCGCAGGCCCGGTCCGGCCGGATTGGCGCTACGCCCGCTGAATTCGCGGGCGGCCCGGCAGGTGAACCGCCGGACCGCCGCGGATTGATCAGAACTTCAGATTGGCGAACATCCGCACGCTCAATCCGGGCATCAGAACCTCGTTCTTGTTGTAGGAAACGGCGCTGCGGATCTGCTCGTTGAGCAGGTTGTTGCCGACGACGCCGACCGTCATTTCGCGCGGGCCGAAGGCCGAGGGTGCGAGCTGGGTCTTGTAGCTGATCTCGGCCCGCAGCAGGTTGTAGCCCGGCGTTGGCGTCTCGTTGTCGCTGACGTTGTTCTGGGCGAAGGCGTGCAGCAGGTTGACGCGCGCAAACCAGTTGGCATCGCGATAATACACGCCGCCACCGATCCGCATCGGCGGGATGCGCGGCACGTTGGTGCCGTCGGTGAAGGTCGCCCGCACCACGTCGAACTGGTTCTCGATGCCGAACGTGCCGTTCCATAGCGGCGCAACATCGAGTTGGCTCTGGAATTCGCCGCCGCGGAAGATGGCGTCGCGCTGCGAATAGACCGCCTGCTGCAGTTCATGCGAATGGCCGTGCCCGCCGCCGTGACCGTGATCGTCATCGTCGTGATCATGGTCGTGGACATGGCAGGAGGCGAGATCCTCGGCGCAGAAGGCGCCGGTCATGCGGCGATAGATGAAGTTGCTGAAGCGCGTGTAATAGGCCGTCGCCTCGAACCGGAACGGCCCGGTTGCGCGTCGCAGACTAAGCTCGATCGACTGGGCGGCCTCGATCTTCAGGTTGGGATTGCCGATGTCGAACGTGCCGGTGGCATGATGTTCGCCGCGCGAAAACAGCTCGGCCGGTTTCGGCGCGCGCTCGACATATTGCCCGGTCAGGCTCGCCACCATGTCCCACGGCAGTTGCTGGATCACGCCGATGCTGGCGCTGACCGGCGTGAAGGACGGATTGCGGGCGGTGGCGGCCTGCGGCGCGCCGTCAGGCAGATAGGTCGACGGAAAAGCCGGCATCGTGCCGCGCAGGTCGACGTGCTCGATGCGGCCCGCGATTTGCGCCTTGGTCGCGCCCGAGAGCTGGAATTCGTTGAACATGTAACCGGCGACGCGGTTGTTGCTGTTCGGATCCCACAGGCCGTTGTACAGCGCGCCGGGATTGTCCGGGCTGCTCGCCCTCAGTTCCTGATGTCCCGCCTGCAGGCCGATCGCGGTGGTCATCGGCACCGCCCCGAGCTTCACCGGCGCGAACTGGACCTCGATGCGGCCTTCCTGCTCCTTGTTGGTGAAGACCTGATGGGTGCCGTCGCTGGCCGGATCGCCCGCATCTTCAAGGCCGAGTTCGCGATGCTTGTAGTCGGTGATGCCGACCCACAGGCGGATGGCATCGATCATCGGCGAGTTCGGCCGATATTCGCCCTTGATGTTGAGCTTGGTCTGGCGGGCGTCGATCCGCTCGTTCAGCTCGGCGCCGTGCTCGCCGGGGATGTGGTAGAGCGCGTTGTTCTGGCTGAGCGACGCGCCGATGAAGCCGCCGTCGAACACATAGGAGCCGCCGATCGACCCGCCGACGGCGCGGGCGGAGGAATTGGGCTGGCGGCCGTTGAACGGCGCCGCCGGTTCGTTCCGGTAGGGATTGGCCGGCACGGCATAGTCGGACGACTGGCGGCCATAGGCATCGGCGTGGAAGGCGAAATTGCCGCCGCCCGCATCGATCAGGACGCCGCCGTCAATGCCTTGGTCGCCGCTCGACCACGCCGAGCGGGTCTCGACATTGACGCAGCCGGTGCGCGCGGCCGGCGCCTTCACGGCAAAACCGTAGGCCTGCGCCTGCGTGGGGGCGCAGGGCAGCGCCTCGGGGATGCGATTGTTGGTGGCGCTGACGACGCCGCCGATCGAGGTCGAGCCCCAGCGCAGCGCGGCCGGCCCGCGAATGACCTCGACCTGATTGGTGGCCAGCGGATCGACCGGAACGAAATGATCCTCGCCGAGATCGGAGACGCCGCCCGCGCCGGTGCCGTTCTCGACAATGCCGACGCGGTTGACGTCGAGGCCGCGAATGATCGGGCGGCTGGAGGCGCCCGGCGCGTAGCCGGAGCCGGTGATGCCCGGCTTGTTGGCAAGGAGATCGCCGAGGGTTGCCGCGCCGTCGCGGCGCAGCTCATCATTGGTGACGACGGTGACGGTGGCGAACTGGTCGGTGACGATCGGCAATGCGCCGCGCGCCGGAGGGGCTTCGGCGACGGGGGCGGGAGCCGGCGCAGCGACCGGGGCGGAGGGTGCAGCCGGGGCGCGGGCTGCGGTGCGCCGGGCAATCGGGCTTGGCGCGTGCACGGTGATTTCGGGCAAATCGGTGGCGCTCTGCGCAGCGGCGGGGTGGCTGGCCGCGCTCAGTGCGAGGGCGGCGACGCCGCCGCCGAAAAGAACAGCGCGCCGGGCAAGGATCGGCAGCGGCGAAAAAGGACGTGAAACGGGCATTCTGAGAGACCTGATCGTGCCGCTTGCAATCGCTGCGGGCAGCAATCGCGAGCGCGGCTTTCCGCGCGAACGCAGAATTTTTTGGAGAACCGTGCCGGGCCGCGGCGATGGCGCGGACCTTGATCTGAGCGAACGGAGGGGAAAGGCAACCGGGATCAGGTGAGAGGCGGCGCGCGCGAGCGAAAGGCGGTGTGGGAAGCGCTTTGCGCCGCCTGCGCAACGTCAGGAAGACCCGGCTGGCTGTTCGCCAGCGGGATGATCAGGCCGGACGCTGCTGCGGGCAGTCCGGTCCCGGCAAGCGCCATGATGGTGCACAGCGCGCAGAGGTCGTTCGCCGTCCGCGGGCCGTGGGAATGATTTTGGGAATCTTCGGCTTCGTGAGCGTGTTCGGCACCGGCGGCATGCGCGGCGGCGTGCGACAGAGCCGTGAACCAGCCTTCGGTATGAATGGCGCCGATATGGAAGTGGCCGAGCGTCAGCACGAGCTGCAGCACCATCGCAAACAGCGACAGTCTTGCCCCCAGCTTCACGTTAGCCCGCACCCACGTCATTCAGACCGCAGCCCCGATCCCCATCGTTGCCGGACCAGCATCCGGCACGCCCCAAATGTTATAATGTAACATTTACGGAACGGGCGGCCGTGTCAAGACTTGGTGTGGTCGAATTGCGGGAGCTTCATGAAGTCTGAGAAGTTTTGCGGCCTCTCGCTGGGGGACGGCGGGCGCAGGCGGAGCGATGATGTTGAATCCGGCGACGATGAGGGGGTGGCTCCGGCTCGGCAGTGGCCTTGTCCTCTTTACATTCGTTACAATGCATCTGCTCTCGCATGTCACGCTGCTGATATCGCTGGATGTCGCGACCGCGGCGCTCGATGTCCTGATGTGGGTATGGTGGACGAGGCTCGGCCTTGTTGTTCTCACACTGGCGGCGCTGATCCACTATCTGAACGCGCTGTGGTCCATCTATGCGCGGCGCACCCTGCGGCTGCCCAGCCGCGACTGGTGGCAGATCGGCCTCGGTATCTGCATTCCGCTGCTGATTATGCTGCATGTCTCGGGCTCGCGGGTCGCGGCCATCGTCTTCGATGTCGAGCCGTCCTACTCCACGGTGCTGCTGTCGCACTGGGTGGTGTCGCCGTGGCTCGCCGCCGTGCAGATCGTCGCCGTGGTGACGGTGTGGACGCATGGCTGCATCGGGATGGATACGTGGCTCTCGACCAAGGCTTGGTATCGCGCCTGGCGGATGCGGCTGGGGCTTGTCGCCGTGCTGCTGCCGACACTGGCGCTTGCCGGCTACATCACGGCGGGCAACCAGATGCGCCGCGAGGTGAAGTACGAGCCGATGCTCGCCACCCGTATCCAGCAGCAGGGCAGGACCTCACCTGAAATCGTGGCTTCGGTTACGCGGATTGCGGCGGCCGGCATCGCCCTTCACATCGCGCTGGTGCTGCTGCCGTTCGGCGCGCGCGCCGGGCGGGATTGGCTGTTTCGCCGACGCAAGCCGCCGCTGCTCACGCACGGCAATGGCCGCGTGATGCCGATCTTCGCCGGAGCATCGGTGCTTGAAACGCTGCGCGATCACGGCATCCCGCATGCCGCGGCCTGCGGCGGCCGGGCGCGGTGCACCACCTGCCGGGTGCTGGTGACGGCAGGGCTCGAGCATCTTCCCGCGCCGAGCCCGGTTGAGGCCAAGGCGCTGGCGCGGATCGACGCGACGCTGGATGTCCGGCTGGCCTGCCAGATCCGGCCGGTGGCTGATCTTGCGATCGTGCCGCTGCTGCCGCCCGAGACCAAGGCGGCGGACGGCAGCGCCCATCGCAGCTTCGAGGGGCGGGAGCGGCCGATCACCGTGGTGTTCGTCGATCTGCGCGACTCGACGCGCCTCGGCGAAGTGATGTTGCCCTATGACGTGCTCTTTCTCCTCAACCAGTTCTTTCGCGAGATGTCGCGGGCGCTGGTGGCGACCAACGGCCACTATTCGCAATTCACCGGCGATGGCCTGATGGCGCTCTACGGGCTCGATGAGAAGGACTCGGCCAGAGGCGTGCAAGACGCCATTCGCGGCGCGCGCGAGATGCTGCGGCGTCTCGATTTGCTCAACATGCAGCGCCGCGGCCAAGCGCTGCCCCCGCTGCGCATCGGCATCGGCATTCATTTCAGCGAGGCGATCGTCGGCATGATGGGGCCGCCGCAGGCGCAGGCCGTCACCGCGATCGGTGACACCGTCAACATTTGCGCGCGACTGGAAAGCCTGACCAAGGTGCACGGATGCCCGGTGATCATCTCAAGACGCGCCGCCGAGACGGCGGCGCTCGATATCGATGGGCATGAGCTGCACAGCGCGCCGGTCAAGGGCCGCGTCGGCGAAGTTGAGTTCTACGCTTTCCAGTCGCTTCCGGAGGTCTCGCCGGCGGCGGCCGGCTAGCGGCCCTCGCGCAGCCATGTGGAGGCGAGCGCGCCGAGCAGCAGCAGCATGCCGATGATGCCGGCGAAGACCGGCAGCACGCCGATGCCGCGCACCACGCTTGCGTCGCGCATTCGCACGCCCATCCAGTTGTCGCCATAATAGACGCGCGAGGTATGCACCGGCGCGATCCGGGGCAGATCGAGGCCGTTTTCGGTGATCCGCCGCGCATCGCCGCCCGTCGCCTGTGCCAGCGGACGCAGCGTTTCGGTGGTCGACGTCACCTCAGAAAATTCCTTCGGGTTGGCCGGGCCGATATTGATCAGGGCCTTCAGCGTGCCGTCGGTTGCGTTCCATAGCCCGAGTTCATCGGCGCTGACGGTGGCACGCCACAGGCCGGGCTGGGCCATCGTCAGCGTCAGTTCGCGCGAGGTGCCGGACGGCGAGGTGACCGTGACGGGCGGCACGCTATCGCCCATGGTCTGGCGCGACACGACGAGATCGCGGCCGCTGCGCTCCAGCCGCAAGGCTTCTTCTTCGAGGTCGGGCTGTTTCATCAGCCAGTGCGACATCCGCCGCAGCAGGTCGAGATGCGGGCCGCCGCCCTCATAGCCGCGCGCCCATAGCCAGATGTGATCCGACAGCAGCAGCGCGACCCGGCCCTCGCCATAGCGCGACAGCACGAGCAACGGCTTGCCGTCGGCTTCCATCACCGGCGGGGTGGTAACGTTGCGGGTATCGACCACGCGGAAGAACCGCGACCAGTGCGGCGGGTCGCTGTCCGCGCCCTCGAGGCCGCGCGTCACCGGATGGCGCTTGCCCGCTTCGCTGAGGCGGGCGAAGAACGGCTTTTCGGTGACGCCGACAGGCTCCGCCGGCAAGACGGCATCCAGCGGCGTGCGCCAGATGCTGGTGTTCGAGGCATAGTCGGGACCGGACGCGACCAGCACCGCGCCGCCGCGCCGGACATAGCGCGCGATATTGTCGAAATAGACGATCGGCAGCACGCCCTGGCTCGAATAGCGGTCGAAGATGATCAGCTGGAATTCGTTGATCTTCTGCTGAAACAGTTCGCGGGTCGGGAAGGCGATCAGCGACAGTTCGTTGATCGGCGTGCCGTCCTGCTTTTCCGGCGGACGCAGAATGGTGAAGTGGACGAGATCGACGCTGGCGTCGGATTTCAGCAGGTTACGCCAGGTCCGTTCGCCGGAATGCGGCTCGCCGGAGACGAGCAGCACCCGCAGCTTGTCGCGCACGCCGTCGATCGAGACGACCGCGCGGTTGTTGACGCGAGTCAGTTCGTTCTCGAGCGGCGATGCCTCGATTTCGACGATGTTCGGGCCGGCATGGGGAATGTCGACGGTGACATTCACGCTCTCGCCGCTGCGCACGGTGCGCTGGCTCAGCATCTCGCCGTCGCGGCGGATGGTGACGGTGGCGCTTTGGCCGGTGACGCCCTGATCATCGAGCCGATAGGTGATGGTCTGCTGCTGGCCGACGATGCCGAAGCGCGGCGCGGCAGTGATGGCGATCCGGCGGTCACGCTCGTCCTTGCGCCCGGTGATCAGTGCGTGAACGGGCGCGGTGAAGCCGAGCGCCTCGACATTGGCCGGGATATCGTGGACGCGGCCATCGGTGATGAGGAATGCGCCGGCGATGCGATCGGTGGGGACATCGGCCAGCGTCGCATGCAATGCGGAGAACAATTTTGTGCCGTCGGTTTCGCCGTCGGCCTGGCCGGCCTCGACCACGCGCAGCTCCAGTCCCTTGATGGCCTTGAGGCGGTTGACCAGTTCGGTGCGTGCAGCTTCGGTTTCCCGCGCGCGGTCGCCGAAATTCTGGCTCGGGCTTTTATCGACGATGACGGCGGCGACCGAGGTCAGCGGCTCGCGGTCCTCGCGGGTGAAGGAGGGGTTTGTCAGCGCAAACAGCAGCAGCGCAAGCGCGAGGATGCGCACCAAGGCGCCGCGCGTGCGGCCGAGCAGCAGGATGGCCGCGATCACGAGCACGGCGGCAAGGCCGGCCCAGATCACCGGCAGCGGAACGAGCGGAGCGAAGGCGATGCCGTATTGCATGCGGTGCTCCTATTGCCCGAGCCGCTCGATGAGCGCGGGTGCGTGAACCTGGTCGGCCTTGTAGTTTCCGGTCAGCACATACATCACGATATTGGCGCCCGCGCGGTAGGCGAGTTCGCGCTGGCGCGGCTCGGCATTGACGAGCGGCAGCATCGGCTGGCCGTTGGGCTGGGTCGCCCACGCGCCGGCAAGATCGTTCGAGGTGATGATGATCTGCGAAACGCCGTCGCCGCCGCGCGCGGGGCGCGTTTCGTGCGTTTCATCGTTCTCCGGCGGCAACGCCTCGACCCAGGTCTGGCCGGAATTGAAGCGGCCGGGAAAATCGCGCAGCAGATAGAAGGTTTTCGTCAGCACATGCTCGCGCGGCACCGGCTCGAGTTGCGGAATGTCGAGCGAGGACAGGATGCTGCGCAATTGCTGCATGCCCGGCGTCTGCGCCTCGCCGTTTGCATTCGGCACGGCTTCGATCGCGTCGCGGGTGTCGAACAGCACGGTGCCGCCCTGTTTCATATAGGCGTCGATCTTGTTGAGGGCCTCGGCGGATGGCTTGGGCTGGCCCGGCACCACCGGCCAGTAGATCAGCGGAAAGAAGGCGAGTTCGTCGCGCGCCGGATCAACGCCCATCGGTTCGCCCGCTTCGAGCGCGGTGCGCTGGGCGAGAAACAGGGTGAGGCCGGAGAGCCCGGCCTTGGCGATGTCGTCCACTTCCGCATCGCCGGTGACGACATAGGCGAGCCGCGTCTTCGACACCGCGCGCATTGCAAACTCGTCGTCGGAGGCGCGGCTCGCGGACGGCATCAATGCGCCGCCGATGAGGATCGCGAGCAGGATCGCGGCGCGGGCGCTGCGGCGGCGCAGGGCTGCGGCGATGCCGCCGCCGAGCAGGGCGACGATGATCGCATCGAGGAGGAACAGCCCGAGCGCGGTGGTCAGCATCATTCCCCGCAGGTCGCGCGTTTCCTCATGGGTGTAGGCCGAAAAGCGCGCCTTGAGAGGGCTGAAGTCGAGCGCCGCGATGCGATCGCCGCTCGACAGTGTGTTGATCGCGAGCGGGCCATCGGCAGGGCCGTAGAATCCCGGCGGATGCTCCGCCGAGGCGCGGCCGGTGAAATCGGCGCGCAGCGGCTTTGCGGTCGAGGGCGGCGGTCCGAAGGCGCCGAAGCCGTCGAGCGTGCGCAGCGGCGCAAAGGTTTCGACCTTGGCGTCGGCAGCGCTGGCGGTGCTGCCTTCCTTGGCGGTGAAGCCGGAGAGGTCGACGATCTGGCGAAGCATTTCAACGAAGACGCCTGACATCGGCAGGTCCGACCAGCGCATATCCGCGCTGACATGAAACAGCGAGATCAGCCCCTTGCCGCGGCGCTCGCCGGTGACGAGCGGCGTGCCGTCGACCAGCGATGCCCAGCTCCGGCGTTCGAGGTCGCCGCTCGGCTCGGCCAGAACCTGACGGGTGACGGTAACGTCATGCGGCACGGTGAGGCCGGCGAACGGCCCGGCCGGATTGAAGGCGGCGAGGTGCTGCGGCTTCTCCCAGGTCAGGCTGCCGCCGAAGCTCCGTCCGCCGAGGCGCAGCTTCACCGGCACGAGATCGTCATCGCCCTGCGCGAGGCGAGGACCGGCGAAGCGCACCAGCACGCCGCCGGCTTCTACCCAGGCATTGAGGCGGGTGCGTAGGTCCGGCGTCAGCGCGCCGACATCGGCGAGAATGATCATCGGCAGCTTGTCGTCGAGAAACTGGGCGATGGCCTGCGCGGGCGGGGCGCGTTCGGCGATGCGCACATCGGCGAACGGGGAGAGCGCGCGATTGAGGTAGAAGGTCGAGGCGAGCAGCGGCTGCGCGGTATCCGCGCTCGCGCCGCTGACGATGCCGACCGCGCGGCGGCGCCAGCGCTTGTCGAGAAGCTGCACCGCGCCGGCCGAGCGCTCGCCGAGAATTTCGAGGCGGGCGATGTCGTTGCGCAGTTCGACCGGCAGATCGAAATCGGCCGTGGCCTCGCTGTCCTGCGCGGCAAACCGGAACGGGGCATCGCCGATCGGCGCGCCCTTCTGGTCGAGCGCGCGCACCCGGCCCTGCGCCGCATCGCCCGCAGGCGCGCGCAGCACCTTGACCGAAAGCTTGGCGGCCGCGTTCTCCGCTGCGACCAGCGCGAGGGTTGGCGGAGTGCCGCTGTTGTAGATCGTCAGCGCGCGATCGCCGATGATGCGTGCAAGGTCGGTCAGGAATTCCTGGCCGCCGCCGGTGTCGACGCCGTCCGCGAGCCAGACAATGTCGGCCGCGCCGGTGTGCTGGAGGAAACGCTCGAGATTCTGCAGGCTGTCGGCGCGCTCGATCGTATAGGGCTTTGGCGTGATCTGGCGCAGCGCGACCCGTGCCGTTCCCGCCTGCATCAGGGTGATGTCGCGCGCAGGCTCAGACCACGGCACGATGGCGATCGGGCGGTTGTCGCTTTCCGCCTGCGTGATCAGGCTGTCGGCGGCGTTGAGGCGGGTGTCCCAGCTCGTCGCCGCAGTCCAGCCGTCGTCGAGCAGCAGCACCAGCGGCCCGCTCTGGCGCGCGGCGCCCTGATTGGGGCTCCACATCGGCCCGGCGGCGGCGAAGATGATGAGGGCAGCGGCGAGGAGGCGAAGCGCAGTGAGCCACCATGGCGTGCGCGACGGAGTTTCCTCCTTCGGCATGATGTCGAAGAGGAGCCGCGTCGGCGGAAATTGGATCTGGCGCGGCCGCGGCGGAGTCAGCCGCAGCAGCCACCACAGCACCGGCAGGCTGATGAGCCCGAGCAGCAGCCACGGCGTGGTGAAGGTCAGAGGCAGCACGCCGATCATCCGGTCGGTCTCATGGTTGAGGCTGGGCCGCCCCGACCGGCCATCATTCCGCTATGCAGATACAGCAGCAGTTCGGCGGCGGAGCGGCTCGTGTCGTGGATCGAGAACAGCCAGCCCCGCCGGTCGGTCTCGGTGCGGATCTGGTCGCGGTGGAGCGCGAGGCGCGTCGTGTAGTCGGCGGCCCAGGTCTCCGCGCGTCCAGCGGTGACGGTGCCCGCGCCCTCCGGCTCGATGAACTCGATGCGGCCGGAATAGGGAAAGGTCTCTTCCGCCGGATCGACCACTTGTAGCAGCGTGCCGCGCGTGCCTCTGGTCGAGAGCCCGTCCAGCATGGTGCGGATCTCGCCGATCGGCGACCACAGGTCGGACAACACCACGACTTCCGAGAGCGGTGCGGGCGCGAATGTCGGCGGCACGCTTTGCCGCGGGCTGAGATCGTGCAGCATCGCCTGCGCCATGCGGTCGATGATGTTGCCGTTCGACGAGGGCGCGAGCAGGCCTGGAATTCCGACCCGCTCGCCGCCGTCGACGAGCAGTTCGGCAAGCGCAAAGGTGACGATCAGCGCCCGCTCCAGCTTGCTGTCGCGCACGCTCTTCGAGGCGAAGGCCATCGAGGCGGAGCGGTCCGGCCACAGCCAGATCGTATGTGCCGCTTCCCACTCGCGCTCGCGGACATAGAGATGATCGTCACGCGCCGACCGCCGCCAATCGACGTTCTGCGCCGGCTCGCCCGAAATGAATCGGCGGTATTGCCAAAAATTCTCGCCGGTGCCAGCGCGGCGGCGGCCATGCAGGCCGTGAATGACGTTGGCGGCGACGCGGCGCGCCTCAAGGATGAGCCGGGGCAGGGATGCGGCGAGCGTGCGGCTTTCGCCGTCCGCGCGCCGGATCGCCACGACATCATGACTCATGCCACCGGGAGCCGACATGGAATCAGCCGATCCGCGATTTGAGTTGTTCGATCACCGCCGACACGGTGTGGCCTTCGGCGCGCGCCGAATAGGTCAGCGCCATGCGGTGCTTGAGAATCGGCTCGGCGAGGTCGAGCACGTCGTCGATCGAAGGGGCGAGGCGGCCATCGAGCAGCGCACGGGCGCGAACCGCCAGCATCAGCGACTGGCTGGCGCGCGGGCCCGGGCCCCAGGCGATCAGTTTGCCGGTGTCGCCGCTGTCCGGCCCCGGCCGCGCCGAGCGCACGAGCGACAGGATCGCCTCGACCACCGAATCGCCGACGGGCAGGCGGCGCACGAGGCGCTGGGCGTTGACCAGCGTTTCCACCGTCAGGGCGGCCTTGGCGACGGTTTCTTCTGCGCCGGTGGTTTCAAACAGGATACGGCGTTCGGCGTCGCGATCGGGGTAGTCGACGTTGATTTCCATCAGAAAGCGGTCAAGCTGGGCTTCCGGCAGCGGGTAGGTGCCTTCCTGCTCCAGCGGGTTTTGCGTCGCCAGCACATGGAATGGGCGCGGCAGGTCGTGACGCGCGCCGGCAACCGTGATGTGCTGCTCCTGCATCGCCTGCAGCAGTGCGGACTGGGTGCGCGGGCTGGCGCGGTTGATTTCGTCGGCCATCAGCAACTGCGCGAAGACCGGGCCGGCAATGAAGCGGAACGAGCGCTTGCCGGTGCTGCTCTCGTCGAGGACTTCGGCGCCGAGAATGTCCGACGGCATCAGATCCGGGGTGAACTGGATGCGCTTCGCGTCGAGCCCGAGCGTCGTTCCGAGCGTCTCCACCAGCTTGGTCTTGGCGAGGCCAGGGACGCCGATCAAGAGCGCGTGGCCGCCAGACAGAATCGTGACCAGTGTGTTGTCGATGACCCGTTCCTGCCCGAAAATCACCGCAGAGATGGCGGCCTTGGCGGCCTGAAGGTCCTGCGCAAGTTGCTCGGCCGATCGGACGATCACGTCTTCGAGGTTTTCGACAGTTTCCGCACCCGCCATCATCTGCTCCTTGCACTGCGCCGCCAAAAACGCCGCCTTCTTTGCGGCCGCCGGAACGCCCATATAATGCTAGCGTGCGTGGTGCGGCCTATGAAACCAGCTATTCCACAATACCGAGCAGGAGGGATAGAGCCTCATCACGATATGGAGACTCGTTTTCCGGCGATCCAGCAAGCGCGGATTGCGGGTTTTGACGTCGTTTGATGAGGTTCGGTGCAAACAATGGCGAAGCAAGGGCAGATCGTGTCGCAGGGACTGGAGGGCTTGACCGTCGCGGCCACGCAAGCGGCCACGAGCCGCGGCGACGGTTCCGGCGCTGACGACAAGGCGCTGCCCCCGGTTCACCTGTGGAATCCGCCATTCTGCGGCGATCTCGATATCCGCATCGCGAGCGATGGGACGTGGTTTTATCTCGGCTCGCCGATCGGCCGTCAGCCGCTGGTGCGGTTGTTTTCGACGATCCTCAAACGCGAGGGCGACGCTTATTTCCTCGTTACCCCGGCCGAGAAGGTCGGCATCAGGGTGGATGACGCGCCGTTCCTTGCCGTGGAAATGCGAATCGAGCGTGAAAAGGGGCGGCCGGAGCTGCACTTTCGCACCAATGTCGGCGACTGGGTGAAATGCGATGCTGGCCACGGGCTGCGTTTCGACGTCGCCGAGGACGGCGGCCTCGTGCCTTATCTGCATGTCCGGGCAGGCTTGTGGGCCAAGGTGACGCGGGCCCTCTACTACGATCTGGTTGACAGGGGCGAGGAGCGGATGGTCGATGGACAGATGAAATTCGGCGTGGCGTCAGGGGCCGATTTCTTCCCCATGTCCGACGCCGAAGAGGTGAGGAATGCCTAAGTGACGAGAGCCGCCAAACCTCATGCGGACAACGGGGTGCATTTCAGCTCCGCCGAGTTTTTCGACCGCGCCCGCGACCGTTTGAAATTCGACGTGCCCCCGGCGCTGACGGATGCCGCGATCATCCCGATGAGCGGCGACCATGGCACCGACCGGATGCTTCAGATTGTCGCCCGCGAGCAGCCGATCCGCCCGGCCGCGGTACTCATTCCGGTGGTCGAGCGCGAGGAGCCGACCGTGCTTTTGACGCTGAGGGCCTTGCACCTCAACGATCATGCCGGACAGATCGCGTTTCCCGGCGGCAAGATCGACCCGACCGACGCCACCCCGCTGGCTGCGGCGCTGCGCGAGGCTGAGGAAGAAATCGGGCTCGACCGCTCGTTCGTGGAGCCGGTCGGCTATCTCGACCTGTACGGCACGGCGTTCGGCTACCGTATCCTGCCGACCGTGGCGCGGGTGCGGCCGGGCTTTCGTCTCCACGTCAATCCGTCGGAAGTGGACGACGCATTCGAGGTGCCGCTATCCTTCCTGATGAATCCGAGCAATCATCAGCTTCACAGCAAGGAATTCCGGGGAGCCATGCGGTCATACTATGCGATGCCTTTCGCAGAGCGATATATCTGGGGCGCAACGGCGGGCATTTTGCGCCGCCTATATGAGCGAATTTGCCTGAAATGATCCGGCCAGTCCTGACCGAAGTCGCGATTTTCCTGACTCCGTTTGCCCTCTATGCTGTCTATCTGTTTGCCAGGCGCGCCAAGGTTTTCGAGAAAGACTCATGGCCGGCGAAGGTGCTGGCCAAACTGACGCTTGTTGCGCTGCTCCTCACCATCGCGAGCCTGGTCCTGCTCGCCCATTTTTCCGGCGCTCCGCCGACCGCGACCTATGCGCCGGCGCATATCGAGAACGGCAAGCTGGTGCGGGGAGTGAACAAGTGAGCGGGCTGCCGTCATTGCGGGGCGCGCCATGGCTGGTCTCGGGAGCGGCCGCACAGGCGCTCGAGCTGCTTGACCGCGACGGCGAGGAAGCGCGGGCGGTCGGCGGCGCGGTGCGCAATGCATTGATGGGCCTGCCGGTCGGCGAGGTCGACGTCGCGACGACGGCGCTGCCCGAAAAGGTCGTCGAGCGTGCCCGCGCGGCCGGCATCAAGGCGGTCGCGACCGGCATCGAGCACGGCACGGTGACGCTGGTGATCCACGGCGAGCCGGTGGAAGTCACGACCCTGCGCGAGGATGTCGAGACCTATGGCCGCAAGGCCAGGGTAGCCTTTGGCCGCGACTGGACGCACGACGCTTTGCGCCGCGATTTCACCATCAACGGATTGTCGGTGACGCGCGACGGAACGGTTCACGATGTCGTTGGCGGGCTCGCCGACGTCGCCGCGCGGCGGGTGCATTTCATCGGCGATCCGGCCCAGCGCATCGCCGAGGATTATTTGCGGGTCCTGCGCTTCTTTCGCATTCATGCTGCCTATGGCCGCGGCGAGCCGGATCGCGCCGGACTGTTGGCGTGCATCGCCGGACGCGATGGACTTGGCGGCCTGTCGGCCGAGCGCATTCGCATGGAGATGCTCAAACTCCTGGTCGCCGATGGCGCGGCCGATGCCTTGCAGGCAATGGCCGACGGCGGGCTGCTGCTGCGATTGCTCGGTGGCGTGACCTATCACGGTTCATTCCGCGCCATGGTGGAGATCGAGCGCCTGCTCGGCCTCGAAGCCGATGCGATCCGCAGGCTCGCGGCGCTGGCGGTCGCGGTCCCCGAGGATGCCCGGCGGCTGGCACTGCGCCTGCGCCTGTCCAATGCCGAGGCGAAACGGCTCGACGGGATCGGCCATCGCTGGTGGCGCCTTGCGAACATGGATGAAGACACCGCGCGCCGCAGGCTCTACCGCCTTGGCCCGGAGCGCTATCGCGACCGGCTGCTGCTCGCCTGGTCGCGTGCCGGGCGCGGCACGGATGCGGCGCTGTGGCAAAGCCGCGTGACACTGCCGCAGCGCTGGACCGCACCGGAATTTCCGATCAAGGCGGCCGATTTCATGGCGCGCGGCGTGCCGCAGGGGCCGCTGCTGGGGCAGGTGATGGCGATTGCGGAAGATGCCTGGCTCGCCGCCAACTTTCCGCTGGAGGCGGCGGCACTCGACACCATTGCCGAGGATAGCCTCGCCAAGCTGCGGCGCGGCGACAAATCGTAGCCGTGCCGCCGTGAAACGGGCGGCGGCTTACGGCCACTTTACCTCGGGCGGCATCGACGACAGGATCGAATTGACGTTGCCGCCGGTCTTCAGGCCGAAGATCGTGCCGCGGTCGTAGAGCAGGTTGAATTCGACATAGCGGCCGCGCCGGATGAGCTGCTCCTCGCGCTCTTCCGGCGTCCAGGGCTGGGCATAATTGCGGCGCACGAGTTCAGGATAGATTTTGAGGAATGATGTGCCGACATCCTTGGTGAAGGCGAAGTCGGCATTCCAGTCGCCGCTCTCCAGCCAGTCGTAAAAGATGCCGCCGATGCCGCGTGCCTCCTGACGGTGGGGCAGGTAAAAATACTCGTCGCACCATTTCTTGAATTTTTCATAGGGGGCGACGGCGGCGTGGCGGTTGCAGGCCGCCTCGAAGGCGGCGTGGAATGCGACCGTGTCTTCGTCGCTCTGCGTCCGGCGCCGATCCAGAACCGGGGTAAGGTCGGCGCCGCCACCGAACCATGCCTTGGTGGTGACGACGAAGCGGGTATTCATATGCACCGCCGGGACATGGGGATTGCGCATATGCGCGATCAGCGAGATGCCCGAGGCCCAGAAGCGCGGATCTTCCGATGCGCCGGGGATCTGGGCGCGGAATTCCGGCGCGAACTCGCCATGGACGGTGGAGGTGTGGACGCCGACCTTCTCGAACAGCCGTCCGTGCATCATCGACATGATGCCGCCGCCGCCCGGGCCGCCGGTGTGGTCGGTGCGCTCCCAGGGTGTGCGGACGAAGCGGCCCGCCTCACCGGGATAAAGATCGGCCGGGGCATCGGTTTCGAGCTGCTCGAAAGCTGCGCAGATGTCATTCCGCAAATGCTCGAACCAATTCCGGGCGATGGTCTGGCGGTTCTTGATATCGTCGGGCAGGGTCATCGGCAGTCTCGCATGAAAAAGATCTGACCCTTCCTAGACAGGATCGCTGCGAGGGGAAACCGATATTCGGCCTGATTTTGCGCTGGAGCAATGTCGGGGCAAGGATCGCGCCTCAACCGCTGCTCCGCGGCGACGATCCGGCGCTTGCGGCGATGAATTCCGCATTCCCCGTTGGTCGGGGAATGCGGTCGCACTCGTCAGTTGTTGGTGATTACGGCGCGAACCGTCTTATCGGGGCCAAGATCGTCGGAGCTGTCGACGTAGAGGATCGCGCTGAGCTTGGTGCGGGCGCGATTGACGCGGCTTTTGATCGTCCCGACCGCGCAGCCGCAGATGGCTGCCGCATCTTCATAGGAAAAGCCCGAGGCTCCGACCAGGATCAGAGCTTCGCGCTGGTCCTGCGGCAGTTTTTCCAGCGCTGCCCGAAATTCCTCGAATTCGAGATGGGCGCTCTGGCCGGGCTGGGTCTTGAGCGTCTTGGCATAGCTGCCGTCGGCGTCCTCGACCTCGCGGCGGCGCTTGCGATAGTCCGACCGAAAGAGGTTGCGCAGGATGGTGAAGAGCCAAGCGGGCAGGTTCGAGCCCGGTTGGAAGGAGTCGATGTTGGCCAATGCCCGGAGCAGGGTTTCCTGCACCAGATCGTCGGCGCGATCGGCACTGCCGCTGAGCGAAATGGCAAAGGCGCGCAGGTTCGGCACGGCCGCCAGCAGATCATCTCTGAGTGAATCGGTGAGAGGCATTAGTCACTCCCCTCTTCGTCAGCAGACAGACCGTGCGCGGCAGCCTCGGCGCCTGCCCCGCCAACGCTCCCCGCCGTGGCGGGGTCCATCTGGCGAAGTAGGACAGCGAACCGTTCCGGAACGCCTTGTTTGACCACATCGTCATACATGGCCCGGAGCTGGTGTCCGATGCGGGCCTGGATTTCGGAATTCAAACCGCCCTTGGGCCGGGGCGGTTGAGCTTTTGTGTCTTTCATGGGGAGGCGATCCGTCAGGGTTTTCAACACCTTAGCGATGAGGTTTCACGGCCGTCTGGTGAGCTTTCCACGGCTTTCGCAGCAGCCTGAACCGAGACGTAATGCCCCCCAGGTCCAAAAGTTCCGGCCCAAGGGAACTTTTGTTCAAAGCGCGCGTAATTATCCTCGCAAGGGGTCGCTGAGAATAATTAGGGTGGTCACTTTTGGGTGTTCGTGCCTTGCCGAGGTCTGGGTGGACGCTGAATTCCGCATGTGCGCCAACGCCCCTGCGGGGCGGATGGGGCTTTTCAACCTCGGACCCGTCATTACCAAAATCTTTGCAAACATATCCGGTTGGGCCGATGATGCCCGGCCAACTGATCACAGCGGTCTTTCGAAGCTGAGCTGATGTCTTTGGACAAGGAAAAGAAAATGTCTCGATCACAGGTCGTTGCCGAACATCTCCCCATGC
The DNA here is from genome assembly GCA_035565775.1 of Xanthobacteraceae bacterium. Classification (GTDB taxonomy): domain Bacteria; phylum Pseudomonadota; class Alphaproteobacteria; order Rhizobiales; family Xanthobacteraceae; genus PRO6. Next base: position 258,663 of record DATMRW010000023.1, read on the forward strand.
TGCGGCGCTATGCCCGCGCCCTGACTGGCAATCAGTCGTCGGGTGATGCCTATGTCGCCGCCATGCTCGAGGCCCTGCTGCAGGACCAGTCACTCCTGCGCGAAAAATTCGGTCCGCGCGTCGAACTGTTTCGGCTGTTCACGCAGATCTGGAACGTGGTGGGAGTGAACGATTCCGCCGGTCCCGCCGAGCTTTCTCCGCCAGAGCATCGCCTTGCCAATATTACGCCGCTGCCCCGTCAGGCGTTCCTTCTATTGTCGCTGGAAGGTTTTTCGGAGCATGAGGTCGGCTACATTCTCGACGTCAGCGGCGCCGAGGTGCGCAAGCTGACGGAGGAGGCCGGGCGCGAGATGGCGGCCGATATCGCGACCGACGTGCTGATCATCGAGGATGAGACCTTCATCGCGATGGATCTCGAAAGTCTCGTGAAGAATCTCGGCCACAACGTCATCGGCGTCGCGCGCACGCATTCCGACGCGGTTGCGCTGGCGAAAGCGAGAAGGCCGGGTTTGATCCTCGCCGACATTCAGCTCGCGGACGGCAGTTCGGGGCTCGACGCCGTCAACGAGCTTCTCAAGGGGATAGAGGTTCCGGTGGTCTTCATCACCGCCTATCCCGAGCGTTTCCTGACGGGCGAGCGCCCCGAGCCGGCATTTCTGATTTCAAAGCCTTTCCAGCCGGCGATGGTATCGGCGGTGATCAGCCAGGCGCTGTTCTTCCAGCGCAACTCGCGCAGCCGCTCCTCCCGGATGGCGGCCTCCTGATATCGGCTACGCCTCTCGCCGCATGCCTTGCGGCATGCGGGTTTTCCTTAGCTTCAATTTGATTTGAATGGGTGACCGTCCGGTTGCGGGACGAAAGCATTCCCTCAAAAAGAGTGAAGCGTGGTCCAAGTGGACCACGCTTCACTGCGCCGGCTAGTAGGGGCAGGGGGGATAACCGGCGACGCTGGTTAGCGTAGCAATAAGACGTTCGACCCTTCGGTTGGTTCCGGCGTTTTTGGAAAAATTATGCAAAAATTGTGACGCGGTGAATTCGCATCTCTACGTAAATCCGCGTCCCTACGTATGAGCAGCGAGAACCCCAAACGCCGGTCGCGCGTTATCCGCGCAGATTGCATCCCATGAAAATGCGATTTGCAGAGGGTGACATGTTCAGAGCATCGGCAGGATTCGCGAGCGTGCTTGCCGCCGGCGTGGCGGTTGGCGCATTTCATTTTTTGGTTGCGCCGGGCGTCGCCGATGCGTTCGGAAATAGCCTGACCAATGGCTTTGCGGCGCCGCCGCCCGCCATCGTTTCGCAGGCCGGTGCCATCAACCGCACGGCCAAAACCGACAGGTTGGCGATCCGGCAGGACGGGAAGGGCGCGGAAGCACAGCGCACCGTCACCCTCAAGCCGTTCGGGATGAGCGACACGTTGATCGTTTTTCGCCTAGCCGAGAACAAGGACCGGGCGACCTCGACCCGCAAGCCGGTTCCGCTCCCGCCAACCCCTCCGGCGGCCAGGCCGCTACTCGCCTGCGAATCGCCTGTCAGTCTGATGGCGGAGGCGGCGCGGCATCTCGGTCCGGGCCGCTGTGTGACCTGAGCCGCGCTGATTGACGGCAGTGAAAAGCCCGGCACCGCCGGGCTTTTTGCTTGCGGGATGATGGTCACTTTTCGGCGGCGTTATCGTTGCTGGATTTGTGGTTGGCCCAAAGGCCGAGCGCGATACCGCTGACCGCGAGCAGCGGGATCAGCCGGCGAATGCCGACCGTCCGCATCACCTGCAGGCCGGTTGCCAACACCAGGGGATCGGTCAGTGCAGTCTGTAGCGCACTCTTGGTCCGGTCCTTTGCCGCCGCCTCCTTCGCAGCCACGCGGGCGGCCTCGGCTGCGCGAGCGAGCTCGGCCTTCTGGCTCATATAGATGCCGCCGATCAGGATGGTGACGAGGAAGAACGTCGCGGCGCCGGCGAAGCAGGCTTCGATCAGCCCATAGGTCTGGTGCATGTAGATAAACCCGGCCGCGCAAAGAAATGCGAGGAAGATGGCAAAGCTCAGCCCCGCGAGGGCCACCAGCGAGGTGAGCTGAACGCGGGTGCTGACGCCTTTCCTGAAGTCGTCGATGACTTTGTCGAACATGATGGTGCCCCTGATCGCTCGATCGTCGATCTGCCGTTCTCTCGTCATGCAGGTGTTTGTCACCCGGCCGAAAATACCCGGTGCAGCCGAGCTGCACCGCGTTGGTCGTCAGGATGCAGCGGGTTTAGCGGCGCCACGTCACGCCGATCAAAAAGCCAAGGCCCACGGCCAGCGCCACGGTGGCGAGGGGGCGTTCGCGCACGACGTCTTCAAGCGTCTCCGCGACCGAGCTGGCAGCCTCTTGCGCAGCTTCAGCGACCGAGCCACCACGGTCGGAAAGGTCGGAGGCAAGACCCTCGACATTGGAGCGGGCCTCCCGATAGCTACGCCGGGCTTGCTTGCCCGCTGCGTTGGTGAACGCGGTCAGGGCTTCGGAAAGCTGTTCGGCGAGCGCTGCGAGGTCGTTTTTCACGGCTGAAAGATCCTTCTGAAGATTTTCGTAGTTTTTCTCGTCGGTCAGCTTGTCGACCGTTTTCTTGATCCCGTCGTCGCTGTCGCTGGAGGCCATCTAAACTCTCCTGAATTTTTCGGTGTGGCGAAAGAATGCCTCGCGCGTCGAAATGGTTCCGCGCCGCAGTCGCTAGGCGTCCGGCAATTGCGGGCCGTCCTCGGGCGAAAAATGAGCCCAGACGATCAGCCCGATCAGCAAAAGCGGTGAGGACAGGAAAGCGCCGATTGGACCCCACAGCCAGGTCCAGAATGCGAGCGAGATGAACACCGCGAGCGCATTGAGCGAGAGCTTGCGGCCGATCACGGCAGGCGTAATGAAGTGCCCCTCGCAAAAGGCCAGGACGGTAAAGCACCCCGCAGCCATGAGGCCGGCGCCAAGGGTCGCCGCCGTCACCACGCCGATGAGAACGAGCGTGAGGAAGGTGACGATCGGGCCGATGATCGGGATGAAATTCAGCACCGCCGCGAGCGCGCCGATGCCCGCCGGATTGGGCATTCCGGTGAAGAAGCAGATGACGCCGGTGCCGATGCCGACGCCAAGATTGATCAGCGACACTGTGAGGAGATAGCCGCCGAGGCTGCCTTCGACCTCATTTAGGATGCGCAGCATCCGAAGCCGCGAATGATGATCGGAAAACGCCAGTACGAGGCGCTTGCGCAGGTCCGGCCAGCTCGCGATGAACAGGATGAGCAGAACGAAGAACAGAAGCAACTCGGTGAAGGTTGGCGACAGGAATTCGATGGTCGGCTTCACCCACTCCCCAAGTTTTGGCATGGCGATCATCCCGCCCGCACCATCGACGGCCGGCGCGGCGCCGATCGCGTACTGGACCTGATGCCATATCGACGTGACGCGATCGATGATCTGCAGTTTGTGGCGCAACTGCGTGCCGAGTTCGGGCAGGCGCGGAATCCATTCCATGATCGGCTGGGAAATCATGCCGACGACCAGCCCTGCCAGCGCAAAGGCGGTCAGCACGATGCCGACGGCAGAAACCGAACGCGGGATGCGCCATCGCTCCAACGCTTTTGCGGCAGGAGAGAGCATCGTGCCGACGATGAAGGCGGCGACCAGCGGAAGAAGGAATCCGCGTGCAACATAGAGAACGGCAACGATGGAGATGGTGAGCAGCCCTGCCAGGGAGTAGCCGATCAGATCGCTGCGCCGGATCGCGGGCGGCTGGCTGTTTCGCCGGCGGCCAGCAGGACGGTCGGATCGCTCGCTCACTTCATCCATTTCAGCCTCGGGTGCGCAAGGTTTGGCGGAGCAAAGCTGCCGGTAACTGCAGTGGGGCATAAACAGGGGGCGAGCCTGTCAGTTCCGTCCTGCCCGGTGCGATAATTTCGGCAAGGGCCGCATCAATCGAAAGCTGCAATCCTTTCCTCCAAAGCGCTGGGCGGGAGATGGATTCTCCAAGTTTGGCCCCAATTCTTCGAGGCTATGAGGCACCGTGTAGGAACTGTGTCTCCTCGGGAGCGTTGACGGTCGCTGGTGCTTGACGCTCTAGTCCTCATCGTCGAGGTCGCGGCAGGGATGACAGACATTTTCTCCGGGATTTTGGATGCCGAAACTGAGCAAATTTTCTGCGGTTTCGCCAGCGCTGTGCATCTGCGGCGCCGCAGCGGTCGTTGCCGGTGTGACGTTGCCCGCGGCTTCCGCATCGGCACAGAATTTCCTCAACGAGCTGTTCAGCAATTTCGGCTTCGATCCGCGCCCGCCGATCTTTCGCGGCCCGATGCCCGGCGAAGGCATGACGCCGCAAGCGCCGCCTCCGCCGCCGAGCAGAAGCACCAGCACCGCGTTCTGCGTGCGGACCTGCGACGGCCGGCATTTTCCGCTGACGACCGGCGACAGTGAAAGCCGCGCGGCGGTGTGCAGCAGCCTGTGTCCCGCCAGCGAGACGAAAGTGTTTTTCGGCTCGAGCATCGAACGCTCCGAAACCAGCAATGGCGAGCCGTATACGAAGCTGAAGAACGCCTTTCGCTACCGCACCGAGATCGATCCGAAATGCACTTGCGACGGCAAAAACCCCGGCGGCCTCGCCCATATCGATGTCAGTGCAGATCCGACGGTCCGTAAGGGCGACATCATCGCCTCGGACGACAAGATGACTGTGATCGGCCACAGCGCGCGAACGAAGCGCGCGTCGCACAGTTCGAGGCATTCGCTGTCGCCCTCCGTGCGTTCGTCGCGGGCCTTGGCGCCACGTGAATACGAGTGGCCGCCGGACGATTAGCAGTTCCCGCGCAGGAACCATCTCCCTGACCTCGCGTTTCTCCCGACACGACGAGATCAACAGCACAGGCGAGAACATCAATGTCCCTGCTCATCGGAATTCTGATCACGTTCCTTGTCGTGATCCTGGTGCTCTACCTCATCAACATGCTGCCGCTCGACGGGCGCGCCAAGCAGATCGCTCAGATCGTGGTGATCATCATCGGCGTCGTTTCATTGCTCAAATATCTCGCGGTGTTTTAGGCGGAGGATTTTCCGCAGACGGTCTTCAGGTAATGGGCAAACAAAAACCCCGGCCAAAGCCGGGGTTTTTCATTTCGACGATGCGAAGGAGGGTTACACCGCCGCGGCCTTCGCTTCCTTGCGCCGGGCATGAAGGATGAACTCGGTGTAGCCGTTCGGCTGCTCGCGACCCTTGAACACGAGGTCGCAGGCGGCCTTGAAGGCGATGCCATCGAACTTCGGCGCCATCGGCTGATAGAGCGGATCGTCCGCGTTCTGACGGTCGACGACGACGGCCATGCGCTTCAGCGCATCCATCACCTGCTCCTCGGTCACGACGCCATGATGCAGCCAGTTTGCCAGATGCTGGCTGGAGATGCGCAGCGTGGCGCGGTCTTCCATCAGGCCGACATCGTGAATGTCCGGCACCTTCGAGCAGCCGACGCCCTGGTCGATCCAGCGCACGACATAGCCGAGGATGCCCTGACAGTTGTTGTCGATCTCCTGACGAACATCGTCCGGCGCCCAGTTCGACTGCGAGACCGGGATCGTCAGGATGTCATCGAGGCTGGCGCGCTCGCGCGACTTCAGCTCGCGCTGGCGGGCCGCAACATCGACCTCGTGATAGTGCAGCGCGTGGAGCGTTGCGGCGGTCGGCGACGGCACCCACGCAGTCGATGCGCCGGCCTGCGGATGGCCGATCTTCTGCGCCACCATGTCAGCCATCTTGTCCGGCGCGGCCCACATGCCCTTGCCGATCTGGGCATGGCCGGGCAGGCCGTCGAGCAGGCCGGTATCGACGTTCGAGGCCTCATAGGCCTTGATCCAGGCTGTCGCCTTCATGTCGTTCTTGCGGATCATCGGGCCGGCTTCCATCGAGGTGTGGATTTCGTCGCCGGTGCGATCGAGGAAGCCGGTGTTGATGAACATCACGCGCTTCGACGCGTTCTGGATGCAGGCCTTGAGGTTGACCGTGGTGCGGCGCTCCTCGTCCATGATGCCGATCTTGAGCGTGTTCGCCGGCAGCTTGAGGAATTGCTCGACGCGATCGAAGATCTCACAGGCGAAGGCGACCTCGTCCGGGCCGTGCATCTTCGGCTTGACGATATAGGCCGAGCCGGTGCGGCTGTTGCGCAGGCCGGAGGAGTTCTTGAGATCGTGGATCGCAAGCACGCCCGAGACCGCGGCATCGAGCAGGCCTTCCGGGATTTCGTTGCCGGCAGCATCAAGCACCGCATCGGTATACATGTGATGACCGACATTGCGCATCAGGAGCAGGCTGCGGCCGTGCAGCGTCAGCTCCTTGCCGTCCGGGGTCTTGTAGACGCGGTCGGCGTGCATGGTGCGCTTGACCGTCTTGCCGCCTTTCTCGAAGTCGGCTTCCAGCGTGCCCATGAGAAGGCCGAGTGTGTTGCGATAAACCAGCACCTTGTCCTCGGCATCGACCGCAGCAACGCTGTCTTCCATGTCGAGGATGGTGCTGATGGCGGCCTCGATCACCATGTCAGCGACGCCGGCGGCATCGTCCTTGCCGATGGCGCTGTTACGATCGATGCGGATGTCGATGTGCAGGCCGTTGTTCACGAGCAGCACCGATGACGGCGCGGCGGCATCGCCCTGATAGCCGGCGAGCTGCGCCGAATTTTTCAGCGAGGTCGTCTGGCCGTTGCCGAGGGTGACCGCGAGCTTGCCGTTCTCGATGCGATAGCCGGTCGCATCCGCATGGCTGCCGCCGGCGAGCGGCGCGGCCTGATCGAGAAATGCCTTGGCCTTGGCGATGACCTTCGCCCCGCGCGCCTTGTCGTAGCCGCGCGCTTCATTGGCCTCATGAGGAATGACGTCGGTGCCATAGAGCGCGTCATAGAGGCTGCCCCAGCGCGCGTTGGCGGCGTTCAGCGCATAGCGCGCATTGGTGAGCGGAACGACAAGCTGCGGGCCGCAAATCGTCGAGATTTCCTCGTCGACATTCGCGGTTTCCACGGGGCGCGTCTCCGGCTCCGGTATCAAGTAGCCGATATCCTTCAAAAACGCCTTGTAGGCGGCGAAGTCGAAGGTCTTGCCCTTGTTGGCGCGGTGCCAATCGTCGATCTTGACCTGCAGCCGATCGCGAACAGCGAGCAATTCCTGATTGCGCGGCGCGAGATCGCGGACCATGCCCGCAAGGCCGGCCCAAAACTCATCCGCTGCGACGCCGGTGCCTTTTACGGCCTCTTTCTCGATGAAATCGAACAGGACGGGGGCAATCTTCAATCCATGCGCTTCGATACGGGTCATAATTCGCGGTCTCACGGAATAAAATGGTGATTGGTGCTTGCGGTGCGGGCCAAAACCCTCAGGACAATCTCTTTTAGCGCCAAACCGGCCACGATGAGAAGGCTTTTGCCACCAGACGGCGAAACCGCCGTTCGAGCTCGTCTGGCACCCCGAGGCCCGGGCAAAGGCGGCGACGAAGCCGATCTGATTGATCCGCAGAAATTTGGCGTGCTTTGCTGTCCTATTTTCGAGCAGGTGACTTTTCGAGACGGTCACCGGCGCGTGATCTTCGCGCGGTTGTGACGGCTCCTGCATTTGCGGAGGTCGACCATCGCCGCGCGACGATCCGTCGCTTGGATAACTATTTTCCAGGTGACGTTTTTGATCCGCGCGATCGCAAAGAAGGTGTCGGTAAGGGCGTCCGGCAGAATTTTGGGGTGAACGCGCAAGCCCGGCGCATCGCCGGTTCTCATACCTCGGATGGCATTGCCGACCGGCGGAACAGTGGAATGTGGCATCGATACGGCGCTCGCCTGCGAGGAACGAAATTTCCTCTCCGTCGAGCGTTTCCAAGCGCGGTTCATTGACAGCACCGGCAATCTTCGGGATTTTGTTGCGCCGCGCGACTCTCATCGATGGAGAGAACAATGTCGCCTCGCATCATTGCACTTGCGATCGCCTGTCTGTGGTCGATGGCGGCAAACGCCGCCGACGTCTCGCTCCTTAACGTATCCTATGATCCGACGCGCGAGCTCTACATCGACTTCAACAAGTCATTCAGCGCGGCCTACCTCAAGGAGACCGGCAACAAGGTGACGGTGCGGCAATCGCACAGTGGCTCCGGCAAGCAGGCGCGCTCGGTGATCGACGGCCTGCAGGCTGATGTCGTGACGCTTGCTCTGGCCTATGACATCGATGCGATCGCCGCCAAGGGATTGCTCAGCGCCGATTGGCAGAAACGGTTGCCCAACAATTCCTCGCCCTATACTTCGACGATCGTTTTCCTCGTTCGCAAGGGAAATCCGAAAGGGATCAAGGATTGGGACGATCTCGTCAAAGGCGGCGTCAGCGTCATCACCCCCAATCCGAAAACGTCGGGCGGCGCGCGCTGGAATTATCTCGCGGCGTGGGGCTATGCGCTGAAGAAATACGGCTCGCAGGACAAGGCGCGTGAGTTCGTCGCGGGCATGTACAAAAATGTCCCGGTGCTCGATATCGGCGCACGCGGCTCGACGGTGACGTTTGCCGAACGCGGTGTCGGCGACGTTCTGGTGGATTGGGAGAACGAGGCGTTCCTGGCGCTGAAGCAATACGGCCCCGACAAATTCGAGATCGTCATTCCCTCGCTGTCGATCCTCGCGGAGCCGCCGGTTGCGGTGGTTGATGCCGTCGTCGAGCGGAAGGGAACCAGAGCGGCCGCCGAAGCCTATCTCAGATACTGGTACACGATGGACGGGCAGGAGATTGCCGCGCGCAACTTCTACCGTCCCCGCAATCCGGATGTGGCGAGGAAGTATGACAAGCAGTTCGCCAAGGTCAGCCTGTTCACCATCGACGAGGTGTTCGGCGGCTGGACCAAGGCGCAGAGCGAACATTTCAGCGACGGCGGCGTATTCGATTCGATCTACAAGAATTGATGGTGCGGCGGCGCGCGATCGATGTTGTCTCAGTCGGGGCATCGGGTGACAGGGGGCGGCTGCGTGAGCTGCTAAAGAGGCGAGGTCTTGGTGAGGCGACTTCGGTGGTGAAAGCGACCAGGTTCAGGCGGCAGAGTTCGTTGCCGGGTTTCGGGCTGACCCTCGGGATAAGCCTGATGTGGCTAACGTTGATCGTTCTGATCCCGCTCAGCGCGCTGTTCGTCAAAACCATGGAGCTGACGCCGGCCCAGTTTCTCGACATCATTCTCAGCGCCCGCACCTTCAATGCCCTGAAGCTGTCGTTCGGCCTGTCGCTGGCGGCGGCGGTGACGAGCCTCGTCATGGGCCTCATCGTGGTGTGGGCCCTTGTGCGCTATCGTTTTCCCGGCCGCCGATTGTTCGACGCCATCGTCGACATTCCGTTTGCGCTCCCGACCGCGGTGGCCGGCATTTCCCTCACCGCGCTGTTCGCGCCGACCGGCTGGCTCGGTGCGCCGCTGGCGGGGATGGGCATCAAGGTCGCGTTCACCCCGCTCGGCATTTTCGTCGCGATGGTCTTTATCGGGTTTCCCTTCGTCGTCCGCACCGTCGAGCCGGTGTTGGCCGATCTCGAATGCGAACTTGAGGAGGTCGCCGTCAGTCTCGGCGCCAACCGCTGGCAGGTGATCGCGCGGGTGATCTTTCCGACGCTGCTGCCGGCGATCCTGACCGGCTTTGCGCTGGCTTTCGCCCGGGCCGTCGGAGAATACGGTTCGGTGATCTTCATCGCCGGCAATCTGCCGAATATCTCGGAAATCGCGCCGCTGCTGATCGTCATCCGGCTCGCCGAGTTTCGTTATGCCGATGCGGCCGCGATAGCGGTGGCGATGCTGATTGTCGCGTTTCTTGTACTGTTCCTGATCAACCGGCTGCAGCGCTGGGCGCAGTTCCGCGCGCCGGAATTATAAGGGGAGCGCGCCGATGACCACGCTTCCCCAGGCTCCGCCACGCCCGCTTGCCCGCGGCGCGGTTGCCAGTCCGCTGACCGAGCCGCGCTGGATCCGCTTGGTGATCATCGGCATCTCGATCGCGTTTCTGTCGGTGTTCATTGTCCTGCCGCTGGTCGTTGTGTTCGCGCAGGCGCTGGCGAGTGGCGTTCCCGCCTATTTCGCGGCGCTGGCAGATCCAGAGGCTCTGTTGGCCATCCGCCTGACGCTGATCACCGCGGCGATTTCTGTGTCGCTCAACCTCGTGTTCGGCGTGATCATGGCCTGGGCGATCGCAAAATTCGAGTTCACCGGCAAGACGCTGCTGATCTCACTGGTCGATCTTCCGTTCTCGATCAGCCCGGTGATCGCCGGTCTCGTGTTCGTGCTCCTGTTCGGCATGCAGGGCTTTTTCGGCGCGTGGCTGGTTGCCCACAACATCCCGATCCTCTATGCGCTGCCGGGCATCGTGCTCGCCACGATCTTCGTGACGTTCCCGTTCGTGGTTCGCGAACTGGTGCCGCTGATGACGCAGCAGGGCACGCAGGAGGAGGAGGCGGCGATCTCGCTCGGCGCATCGGGCCTGAAGACGTTCTGGCGCGTCACTCTGCCCAATATCAAATGGGGCCTGCTCTATGGCGTATTGCTGTGCAATGCACGCGCCATGGGCGAGTTCGGCGCGGTGTCGGTGGTTTCCGGGCAGGTGCGTGGCGAAACGAATACGATGCCGCTCCTCGTGGAAATTCTTTATAATGACTACCAGTTCGTGGCGTCATTCGCGGTTGCGTCCCTGCTGGCCTTTCTGGCGGTCGTGACGTTGGTCGCCAAGGTGGTGCTTGAAAGGCAGCTCGCGGAAGGTCAGCAATCCAGTGACAATTAAGCTTCGCAACATCGTAAAGCGCTTCGGTTCCTTCACCGCGCTCGATCGCGTCGATCTTGTGGTGGAGACCGGCGAACTGGTTGCGCTGCTCGGCCCGTCGGGGTCGGGAAAGACCACGCTGTTGCGGATCATCGCCGGCCTCGACTGGCCCGATGAGGGTGAAATCCATTTCAACGGCGAGGACGCGCTGCGCCGGGGCGCCGGCGAGCGCAACGTCGGCTTCGTGTTTCAGCACTACGCGCTGTTCCGGCACATGACGGTGTTCGAGAACGTCGCCTTCGGGTTGCGGGTGCAGCCGCGCGCGGTGCGCAGGCCCGAAGCGGCGATCCGGGCGCGGGTCGAGGAACTGCTCGACCTCGTGCAGCTGCGCTGGCTGGCCGACCGCTATCCGAGCCAGCTCTCGGGCGGGCAGCGCCAGCGCATCGCTCTGGCGCGGGCTCTGGCGATCGAGCCGCGCATCCTCTTGCTGGACGAGCCGTTCGGCGCGCTCGATGCGCAGGTCCGCAAAGAGTTGCGGCAGTGGCTGCGCAATCTGCATGACGAGATCCACGTGACCTCAATCTTCGTCACCCACGATCAGGAGGAGGCGCTCGAGGTCGCCAACCGCGTCGTGGTGATGGACAAGGGGCGCATCGAGCAGATCGGCACCCCCAGCGAGGTCTATGACAATCCGGCTACCGCGTTCGTCCATTCCTTCATCGGCGAATCGATCGTGCTACCGGTCGATGTGGTCGAGGGCGAGGTACGGCTTGGCGGCGGCGTCCTCAAGCTCGAAACCAACGGCGCGAGCCCCGGCCCCTCGCAGCTCTTCGTGCGCCGGCACGACATGGATGTCGGGCCGGCCGGCAGCGGCGCCTTCGAGGGCGCGGTTCGGCGGGTGCGCAATTTCGGCGCGGTGCAGCGGGCGGACGTCGCGCTGACCTCGCTCGCCGCCGAGACGCTGATCGAGATCGATACGCCGCGCGACTGTTCCCTGCGGCCGGGCGACGTCGTCGGGCTGCATCCGCGCCGCTACAGGATCTTCGCCGGGCAGGCCTGACGGAATCTGCGGAAAGCCGCAGTCGTTCACCATTCAGCCACTGTTGGCATGCAACAACGGGCATCATTTTGGGGGTAGCCTTCATGTTGCGTGCGACTGCACTTCTTTCGGCCGCGTTGTTGCTGAGTGCCTGCGGGAGTGTCGAGCGCGCGGAGCCGGAGCAGCCGGCCTTCTATCTCAGCATGGCCAAGGGCGGCGCGGTGCTCGATTCGCAGGTCGCCGCCTCGATGATCTCCGGCTATCGCAGGAACAACGGCCTCGGCGCCGTCACCGTGGACCCGGAACTGACGCGGCTCGCGGAAGCGCAGTCGATGGCGATGGCCAAGCGCAACAAGCTCGATCATGACGTCGCCGGCACCCTGGTCCAGCGGATCAAGGCGTCCGGCTATGACGCGGTCGTCGCGGTCGAGAACGTTTCCGCCGGCTACCACACCCTTGCAGAGGCCTTTTCCGGCTGGCGCGATTCCCCGCCGCACCGGGACAACATGCTCAAGCGCGGCGTGACCAAGATGGGCATTGCCGCGAGCTATGCGCCAAATACCAAGTACAAGGTGTTCTGGACATTGATCCTTGCCGCGCCGGACGTAAAGTAACGGGCATCGCAAGGCGTGCCTGCACCGGGAAAAGCCGGGTGGGCCGCGTGCAATCAATCAGGGCGAAGGAACGAACATGGTGTCGCTGACAGGCAAGACGGCGGTTGTGACAGGATCGACGAGCGGCATCGGTCTCGCCTGCGCGAGGGCCATGGCCAAAGCCGGCGCCAATGTCGTGATCAACGGCTTCGGCGCGGCGGAAGACATCGAGCGCGAGCGCTCCGGCATCGAGCGCGAATTCGGCGTCAAGGCCATCCATTCGCCCGCCGACATGAGCAAGCCCGCCGAGATCGCCGAGATGATCGCGCTTGGTGAAAAGACCTTTGGCTCGGTCGATGTGCTGATCAATAATGCCGGCATCCAGTTCGTGTCGCCGGTCGAGGATTTCCCGACCGAGAAGTGGGATGCGATCATCGCCATCAACCTGTCTTCGGCGTTTCATGCGATTCACGGCACCGTGCCCGGCATGAAAAAGCGTGGATGGGGGCGTATCATCAGCACTGCATCGGCGCATTCGCTGGTGGCCTCGCCCTACAAGGCGGCCTATGTCGCGGCCAAGCATGGCATCGCCGGCCTCACCAAGACCGTGGCGCTGGAGCTCGCGCAGTTCAAGATCACCTGCAACTGTATCAGCCCCGGCTATGTCTGGACGCCGTTGGTCGAAAAGCAGATCCCCGACACGATGAAGTCGCGCGGGCTGACCAAGGAACAGGTGATCAACGACGTGATGCTCGCGGCCCAGCCGACCAAGCAGTTCGTGACGCCCGAGCAGGTCGCCGCCATGGCGCTCTATCTGTGCGGCGATGACGCAAGCCAGATCACCGGCGCCAACTTCTCGATCGACGGCGGCTGGACCGCGGCCTGATCTTCAGGCCGTTTTCCGCCGCCGGAATCTCGGCAGCACGTGCAGGCCGAGGCGGCGGCGGGTGATCCAGAACAGCAGCATCGTCTCGCAGCTCAGCGAGATCGCCGTCGCGGTCGCCGCGCCGTGGCCGCCATAGTCCGGCACCAGCAGCAGGCACAGCGCGAAATTCATGAAGAAGGCCATGCCATAGGCCAACGCGCACATGTGCTGCTGGCCGAGCATGTTCAGCAGCCGCTCGACCGGGCCGATCGCGGCGCGCACCACAAGGCCGATCGCGCTGATGAACATGATATCGTAGCCGGCGATGAAACGCGGGCCGAACAGCCAGAGCAGCGGCTTGCCGAGAGCAAGCAGCGCGACGGTGGCGGCGACGGTTGGCCAGAAGGTCCATTTGATCGCGTGCTGGACGTAGGCGGAGAGCCCTTCCTTGTCGCCGGCGGCATTATAGGCGGCGAAGCGGTGGGCGGTGGTGGCCGACATCGCGTAGTGAATGAACGACACCAGCGCCAGCGTCTTGACCACGGCGAAGTAGACGCCGACCTCCTCCGACGACCGGAACTGCTGCAGCATCAGAATGTCGGTATAGGCGAGCAGCAGGTAGAAGCTCTCGACCATCATGATCGGGAGCGAGACCGCGAGCCAGCTTTTGATGTTGCGGGTCTTTGCCCCCGGCGGCACCGTCCGTCGCAGGCGGCGGTTGAGCAAAATCATCTGGCCGAGGAGGGAGAGCCAGACCGCCGCGCAGCTCGCGCCCATCGCGCCGGCAGCATCAAGGCCGATGCCGAGCGCCACCGCGCCCGCGACGATGGCGATGATCAGCGTCTGGCGGGCGATGAATTGCGGGATCAGGCCGAGCTGCATCCAGTCATGGGAGCGGGCGATGCCGTCCTGGGTATTGGCGACCACGAATGCGGGCAGGGTCGCGCAGGCGATCAGGAGCGGCGTCACCATGACTGCCGGCAGGGCGGACGCGGCGATGGCGATGCCGGCCGCCAGCGCCGCGGCGACAGTCGCCGACACGCCGAAGGTGAGCCAGCGGCTGCCGGAGAGAAAGCCGCGCAGCGCGTCGAGATCGTTCCGGGCGCGATATTCGGGAATGAGCTTTTGCGCCGAGACGGCGATGCCGAAATCCATCAGGCTGCCGATCAGCATCAGCCACGTCCAGACATAGACGTAGACGCCGAAGTCCGAGCCGGTCATCCACCGTGCCAAGACAATCTGGGAGACATAGGCGAGGCCGGCACTGATGACGCGGATCAGGAAGATCGTGCTCGCCAGGCGGTTGGTGGTCGAGGCCGCGCTGGTGCCGCCCATCGTCGCCCGCAGCCGTGCGATCAGCTTGTTGAGACTGCTCACGGGCATTGCGGGGCGGTTTCCTGATTCCGTGTGACGGCGTGGCGTTTTCTGGCATCGATCGTGTGGCGAGACGCTGCGGACCGATGCCGGGCAAGCGATCACTGGTCGACGCGGCGCGGTTTGCCAACCCGGCGGCAGCCCGGAGGTCGCCCACGGCCCGGTCTAGCAACGATGTCTTAACATCGGGTTCGGCGGGGGCGTGCGCGGCATTTTGGCTCGAGATATCAACAGGCCATCAAGAAGGTCGCCGGCCTTTGCGAGCCGGCGGCCTCAAAACCTGCGGTGACGGCAAGCTCAGCCGGAAAAGCCGCCATCCGCGAGATAGGCCTCTTCCTCCGGCGAGCTGACGCGGCCGAGAACCTTGTTGCGATGGGGAAAGCGGCCAAACTTTTCGATGATCTCGAGGTGGAGAATGGCCCATTTGAGGTTGTCGCCATTTTCCGTCGCCCGAAAGAGCGCGACCGAGCGCTTTTGGTCGGTCAAGTCTTCGGAATGCTCGAAGGGCATGTAGATGAATTCGCGCAGCGCCGCATCGATGCGCTGATCGACGCCCCGCGCGATTGCGCGGTTGGCGATCTCGCGGGCCATGGGATCGTTCTGGAACGCACGGACATCGCCGCGAAACAGGTTTCGCGAAAACTGGTCGAGGACGATGAGCAGCGCCAGGGTGCCTTCGTCGGTGTCCTCCCAGGTCGACAATTCGCCCTTGCTCGCGAGTTCCCATGTCGCGAGGAACTGTCGTTCCATGTCGGCGTCGAAGGCGGCGTCCTTCTCGTACCAGCGCTCCGGACCGGCATCTCTCCAAAAAGTCAGGACGTCGTGCGGCGTCTTCATCATTTCCCCCCTTGGGCCTCTGAAAAGGAACTGGCGGCCCTCAGGCCGCCGGCTTCTTTTCGTCGCGGAGCTCGCGGCGCAGGATTTTGCCGACATTGCTCTTGGGCAGCTCGGTGCGGAATTCGATGTGCTTGGGCACCTTGTAGTTGGTCAGCTCCTTGTGCGCGAAGTTCAAAATGTCCTGCGCAGTGAGGTTGGGGTCCTTCTTGACGATAAAGGCCTTCACCGCCTCGGTGGACTTGGCGTCGGGGATGCCGATCACGGCGCATTCAAGTACGCCGGGGTGGCTTGCCAGCACTTCCTCGATCTCGCTCGGATAGACGTTGAAGCCCGAGACCAGGATCATGTCCTTCTTGCGGTCGATGATGCGGGTGTAGCCGTCCTCGTCCATGATGCCGATGTCGCCAGTGCGGAAATAGCCGTCCGGCGTCATTACCTTGGCGGTCTCGTCCGGCCGGTTCCAGTAGCCTGCCATGACCTGCGGGCCCTTGGCGCAGATTTCGCCGGGCTGGCCGATCGGCATCTCGTTGTTGTCGTCGTCGCGGATCGAGATGTAGGTCGAGGGCACCGGCAGGCCGATCGAGCCGGTGTAGTGGTCGGTGTCGGCCGGGTTGCAGGTCAGCGTCGGCGAGGTCTCGGACAGGCCATAGCCTTCGGACAGCGCGCATTTGGTGATCTTCAGCCAGGCTTCGGCGACCGGCCGCTGCACCGCCATGCCGCCGCCGAACGAGACCTTGAGCTTCGAGAAGTCGATCGAGGCGAAGTCCGGGTGATGGATGAGCGCGTTGTAGAGTGTGTTCACCGCCGGGAAGCTGTTCACCTGATACTTTTTCAGCTCCTTGATGAAGCCGGGAATGTCGCGCGGATTGGGAATCAGCAGGTTGACGCCGCCCGCCCGCATGCCGAGCAGGAAGCAGGCTGTCAGCGCGAAGATGTGGTAGAGCGGCAGCGCGCAGACGATGAAAAGCTGATCAGTCATCGGCGGCCTGCGCAGGGCCGGCTGCAGCCAGGCGTCGTTCTGCAGCATGTTGGCGACGATGTTGCGGTGGAGCAGCGTCGCGCCCTTGGAAACGCCAGTGGTGCCGCCGGTATATTGCAGGAAGGCGACGTCGTTCGGGCCGAGCGTCGGCTTGGTCAGCTTGAGGTTGCCGCCGTCGCGCAGGGCAGAGTTGAACGGAACCGCCTGCGGCAGGGAGAAGGCCGGCACCATCTTTTTGACGCGGCGGACCACGAAGTTGACGATCAGGCCCTTGACCCCGAGCAGATCGCCCATGGTGCCGAGGATGACGTGCTTGATCTGGGTCTTGGCGATGACCTTTTCGAGCGTGCCGGCGAAGTTCTCCAGAATGATGATCGCTTCGGAGCCGGAATCGACGAGCTGGTGCTGGAGTTCGCGCGGGGTGTAGAGCGGATTGACGTTCACCACCGTATAGCCGGCGCGCAGGATCGCGGCGCTCGCCACCGGGTTCTGCAAAATGTTCGGCATCATGATGGCGACGCGCGCGCCCTGTTTCAGGCCAAGGCTCTGCAGATAGGCCGCCAGCGCCTTCGACATGTCGTCGAGTTCGCCGTAGGTCAGGGCCTTGTCCATGCAGATGAAGGCCTTGCGGTCGCGGAACTTGTTGAAGCTTTCTTCAAGAAGCTCGACCAGCGACGAATACTGGGTTTCGTCAATGTCGGCGGGTACGCCTGCCGGGTAGTGCTTTAGCCAGATCCGCTCCATTTTCCCCTCCGTATAACCGTCGCCCCGTCCGTTTCTGCGAGCCGCCGGCGCGTATGCAGCCCGCCGGTCTGCCAATCATCGCATGGCGAACCGGCTTGTTATGTTCCCAAAGTATCAGGCGAACCTTGGCGCGTGGCAAGCACCCCGAGGCGGCCGGGCCGCAAAGCGCGAGCCGGTCCGAGCGTGCTGATATGAACGGTGGCTGATTGCCGGTAACCTGCAGGAGAATTATTTGCTTTCGGCTTTTGGCTTTGCAGCGGCCGGCTTGGCCGCGGTGGTCTGGGCCGGAGCGGGCTTGGCGGCGGCAGTTTTTGGCGCAATCGCTTTGGGCGCTGCGGGCTTTGCGGCCGGGGTGGCCGTCGGCGCCGGCTTGGGGGCAGGCTTGACCGGAGGCTTTGCAGCGGGCGCATGTGAGGCAGCGGGTTTCTTCGCCGTTGCCGGGTCGGCGGATTTGGCTGCGGTCGTCTTTGGAGCGGTCGCCTTGGGTGCGGTCGTTTTGGCCGCATCGGTCTTGGTGTCGGTTGTCGCGGACTTTCCGTCGGCGGCGGTCTTCTTGTCGGCCTGTTTGGTCTTGCCCTTGGCGGTGCGGGTACGCTTGGCCCGGGCCTGCGCCGCCTGCTCGGCCTGGCGCTGGGCTTCTTCTTCGGCCGCGGCGATCACGGCGGCGCCTGTGCGCGCCGGCCCCGTGTAGACGATCACGGGCTCGGTCGCCGCGGCAGGCAGCGCCAGCAGCTCGGCTGGTTTCATCGCAGCAGAGGGCTGGAAGCCCGCGGTGAAGATGTTGAGGGCGGCGTCCTGCGCGGTGGCGCCGGCGATTTCATCCTCGTTCTCGGCGGCCGGGCGCTTACGCTTCGGGCCGCACATTTCGTCGCGTAGGTTGGGGGGGGCGGCCGCGACCGGCGCCAGCGTGTCGACCGTGCCGAGCGCCGGCTTGAGCCAGGTCAGGTTGCTGCCCGAAAATCCGTTGTCGAGGAGCTGCGCGGCCTTGACCGCGCGCAGATGGGACGACGGCGCACCGAGCACGACGGCGATCAGGCGCCGGTCGCCGCGCGTCGCGGTCGCCACGAGGTTGAAGCCGGAGGCGCAGATGAAGCCCGTCTTCATGCCGTCCGCGCCGGGATAGCGGCCGATCAGCTTGTTGTAGTTCTGGGTCACCCGTCGGCCGAAGCGGATCGCCGGGATGTGCATAAAATACTCGTATTCCGGCAGGTCGCGGATGACGGCACGCGCCAGAATGGCGATGTCGCGCGCGGAGGTGATCTGCCCCTCGGCCGGAAGGCCGTTCGGATTGACGAAACTCGATTGCGTCATGCCGAGGCGCTTGGCGGTGCGGTTCATCTCGTCGGAAAAGGCGTCGATCGATCCGGCGACGCCTTCGGCGAGCACCACCGCCATGTCGTTGGCCGATCTGACCATCAGCATCTTGAGGGCGTTATCGACCGTGACGCGTGTGCCGGCGGCAAAGCCCATCTTCGAGGGCTGCTGCGCCGCGGCATTCGGCGAGACGGTGAGCAGCGTGTCGAGCGACAGCCGCTTCTCCTTCACCGCATGCAGCGTCACATAGGCGGTCATCACCTTGGTGATCGAAGCCGGATACCACGGAAAGGTGGCGTTTTCCGCCTGCAACACCTTGCCCGTGTCGGCCTCAATCAGCAGCAGCGCTTCGGCACTGGCCGAGCGTGTCGGCATCACGGCCGAAAGGCTGGCGAGCACCAGCGCTGCGCAAGCCAGGGGAAGGCGGGAAAAAGAGAAAGAAAACGCCACTGTCAGTTTCCGGTCATTTCATGTCGCGTGAGACCCGCAGTCGCCACGCGGGCCGGATCGTTCGAGGCAGACGGTGCCGTCGCATCCTGTCAGGAGGCTGATCGATCCAGGGTGACCAGCCATTGCGAAGCCACAACCTATACGATGTTCGGCGCGGAAGTCATCCGAGCCGTCGCGTCGCAGGCGCGGAACACAACTGATAGATGCCCAGACGTTCATTCAGAAACAAAGGGGGCCAAATTTCGGCGATGGTTAGGGCGACGGTGTCGGCTTTCCGGCGGGGGCGGCGCCTGCCGCTGCCGGGTCCGCTGCCTGGACCATGAACTGCGCCTCGGCCAACGCGGCAAAATGCCCGCCGCGGGCGACCAACTCGTCAAAGGTTCCGCTTTCGATGACCCGGCCATGTTCGAACACGAGGATGCGGGTGGCATTGCGGATGGTGGACAGGCGATGGGCGATGACGAAGGTCGTGCGGCCTTTCATCACTTCGTCGAGCGCGGCGTTGACCTTGGCTTCGGTGACCGCATCCAGCGCGCTGGTTGCCTCGTCGAGGATGAGGATTGGCGGATCCTTCAGGATCGCCCGCGCGATCGACAGGCGCTGACGCTCGCCGCCGGAGAGCATCCGGCCGCGCTCGCCCGCATTGGTGTCGAATTTCTGCTCGGCGCGGTCGATGAAGTCGAGCGCCTGGGCGCGGGCCGCGGCGACGCGCATGTCGTCTTCGGTCGCATCCGGCTTGCCGACCCGCAGATTGTCGGCGATCGAGCGGTTGAACAGAAGCGCCTCCTGGAACACGACGCCGATGTTCCGCCGCAGCGCGGTCAGCGTCAGCGAGCGGATGTCCATGCCGTCGATCTTGACGATGCCGGATTGCGGATCGAAGGCGCGGTGCAGGAGCGCGATGGCGGTGGATTTGCCCGCCCCCGTCGGCCCGACGAGGGCGATGGTCTCGCCGGGCAGCGCGGTGAAGGAGAGGCCCGTGATCGCCGCGTGCTTGCGATCATAGGAGAACGACACATCCTCGAACTCGACGAGCCCGGTCAGCCGGCCCGGATCGATTGCGTCGATACGGTCGCGGACCGCAGGCACGGCATCGAGCGCGTTGAAGAACTCCTGCAGGCGCGGCGCTTCCATGAACACGTTGTTGATGAAGCTGACGATCTGTTCGAGCTTCTGGATGAGCAGCGTGGCGAAGGACACGAACATCACGATTTCGCCGACCGTGGTCTGTCCCTGCGCGTGCAGGTAGATGCCGAGCGTGAAGATCGCCAGCACCGTGATCGTGGTCGAGGCGCGGGTCATCACCGTCACCAGCGCCCACCACGACAGCACCGGCATCTGCACCGACAAAAGCTTGTCGGCGACGCCGCGCAGTCCCGTCACCTCGGCATCGATGCGGACGAAGCTCTGCACCAATGCGACGTTGCCGAGCGCGTCGGAGGCGCGAGCCGAGAGGTCGCTGTAGTGCTCCTCGACCTCGCTCTGCATGCCGTAGGTCTTGCGCACCACCATCGTCGTCAGCGCGGTGAAAACGATGCACAGTACGAACAGCAGCGACGCCAGCCGCCAGTTGATGAAGAACGCCAGCGGCAGCAGCACCAGCAGCGAAACGATGGAGGCGAAATGCTCGCGGAAGAAGCCGAGCCACAGCCGCCACAGCGCGTCGGTTCCGGACAGCATCACCTTGATGAGCCGCCCCGAATGCGTGCCGGTATGGAAGGTGAGCGGCAACTGCAGAAGGTGCTCGAAATAGTCGGTGAGCACGGCCTGCCGCTGGCGGTGGGCGAGGCGGTCGGCATGGAGGGCGACCACCGCGCCGCAGAGGATGGTGAACAGGCCGAAGCCGACCCAGGCGACGAGCAGCGGCCACGGCGACTGCGAGCTCCAGAACGTGCTCTCCGATACCGCCGCCAGGGGCCTCGTCATTACGTCGATGATGCGGCCGAACAGCACCGGCTCGGCGAACTGCGCCACCGCCAGCAGAAGGTTCGCCCCGGCCAAAATCCAACCGAGCCTTGCCTCGGTGCCGAGGAGGCCGAGAACCCGGGCGTAGAGGTGGAGGAGCGTCATGGCTAGATCCCGCGGCGGATTTTTGGCGTCTGGCTAGCGGCTATCGAAACGGGACGAGGACTGCGTGGGCAGTATCATCTTGATAGGCGACCGGCAGGCTAGTGAAGGTGGCGGCTGGCAGCCGGCGGCAGGAAGGTGCCGTCGAAGATCATTTCGGGCGTCGGTTTCTTGCGAAATTTGAAGCCTTCCGCCATTTGGTCGATGGCGACCGAAAAACGCGCGATGTCGATGCCGCCGAGGCCGTGGGCTTTGACCTCATCGGTGACGATATTGTGCCGAAGGACGCTATGAAGTCGTTGCAGCTCGATGTCGCGCCGGCTAGTGGTGATGCGCTGCATGACGTCGTCGATCGCCTTGTCTGGCGACCTGATGGTGGCGCGGAGCGCGGCGTTAATGGCGCGCAGAAATCCCCGCACGCTGTCCGGGTGCTCCGCCGCATATTTCGGGTTGACGACAAAGGCATGGCCGTAGGCGCGGATGCCATAGTTGCTGAACGGAAACAGCGCAAGGTCATCCGCCGGGATGCCGCGGTCGCGCAGGTTGATCGGGGACAGATAGGCAAGGCCGGTGACTGCATCGACCTGCCCGGCCGAGAGCATCGGCTCGCGCACCGCCGCGCCGATCGCTTCCAGCTTTACCGTCTCGGGCGCGATCTTCTTGATGCGGGTGAGGGCGGGCCAGAACTTGATCGACATGTCGGTCTCGGCAAAGCCGAGGGTCTTGCCGGCAAGGTCGGCCAGGTGCTGGATGCCCCGGTTGCGGCGGGCGATGATCGCGTAGCCGGAATCGTTCATCAGGATATAGATCGCCTTGATCTCGGCGGCGCTCTGTTGGTCGCGATAGCGCATCAGGGCATTGATATCGACCAGCGCGAATTCGCCGTCGCCATTCGCCAGCCGGGCAAGAACATCCGCCGCGCCGTTCGGCGTCTCGAGATTGACGGCCAGGTTTTCCGCGCGGAACAGGCCGCTGTCGATCGCCTGCGCCAGTGGGGCCGCAGTGCCGTCGATCGGCCGGTCGAGCAGCAGCCGCACCGTTTCGGCGCGCGCCTCGCTGAGTAACACTATTCCGAGTGAAGCGACCGCCATCACGGCCAGAGTGAAGACCCGCAGCAAATGCCTCAGCGTCGTCCACGAGCGAAATCCAGGCACGGCAAACTCCGAATGCTGGCACGGGTCGACCGTATTGCGGCTCGTGTCCCGACTTTCAAACCGTGCGGGACCGGGATTGGCAAGAGGCTGCGATGCCATAGTCAGGATTTTCCTGCCGTAATGGAAAATCGGGCGGTTGCCTGCGCGAAGTTCAGGTTACAGCAACTTTTAGTTATTAGAGTTAACGCGCCTGTCACAAAATTCCTATACCTTGAAGCCATGGGTGATTCGCTCGATCGATTGTACCGGGCAGTTCTGTCTGCCAAGGATCTGGACCCGGCGGTGTCGCGCACCGCGCGGCTGCTGCAGCGTGGCTCGTCGCAGGTCGCTAAGAAGATGGCTGAAGAAGCTGTCGAGGTTGTGATCGACGCGGTTCAAGGCAATACCGAGGGCGTGATCCGCGAGAGCGCCGACCTGCTCTACAACCTTTCGGTTCTATGGGTCGCGGCCGGCGTGCGCCCTGAAGACGTCTGGAGTGAGATGGATCGCCGCGAGAGCCTCTACGGTATCGCCGGCAAGTTGCCGAAGCCGATCATCAAGGTTCCCGAGGAGACGCCCGCCGCCGAGGAGCGGCGGCCGATTGTCGCTCTGGACAGCCGGCGTCTCCAGCAGCATACGTAATCGCGAAATCCGACCATACCCGTTCCAGGGCCCCTGCGGCGTAATTGTTCCCGCAGCCCGCAGGATGTTTTTGATCGCCCATGCTGAGACGCATTTACGACTGGTGCATTGCCGCTGCGGATAAGCCGTACGCCATCTGGCTCATTGCTTTCATCTCCTTCGCGGAAAGCTCGGTGTTCCCGATCCCGCCGGATGTCATGCTGATCCCGATGTCGCTGGCGAGGCCGCGAAAGGCCTGGCTCTATGCGGTGGTGTGCACCGTCACCTCGGTTGCCGGCGGTCTCGTCGGCTATCTGATCGGCGCGCTGCTCTATGACTCGGTCGGGCAGTGGCTGATCACGCTCTACGGCTATGGCGACAAGGTCGAGGCGTTCCGAGAGGCCTATGCCCAGTACGGCGCGTGGATCATTCTGCTCAAGGGGCTGACGCCGATCCCGTACAAGATCGTGACGATCACGTCGGGTTTTGCCGCTTACGACATCTGGCTGTTCATCCTGTTCTCGCTGATCGCGCGCGGCGGCCGCTTCTTCGTCGTCGCCGTGATCCTCAATTTTTACGGCGACACCATCCGCGAAGCGATCGAGAAGCGGCTCGGCTTCTGGGTCGCGGTGGGCACCATCACCCTGATCGCGGGATTCATTCTCGTCGCTGGCGTGTTCTGATTTTCGATCACCCGAGCACGCCGATCGATCTTTCCCCTGTCATGGGCAAGCGATAGCCTGTCGTCAGCATCTGCGGTTCCGGCAAGGAGGGTGGGGTTGGTGCAATTCGGGCGAGCGAGAGGCGTTGCGCCACGCATGGCGGCGGCTGCTGTCGTCGCCGTTGCTGCGACGGTTCTGGCGCCGTTGCCGGCTCTGGGCCAGGGCCGTCCTGCGCAGTCGTCGGCGGCCGTGCCGCCGTCCGACGTGCCTCAGGCTCCGCCGCCGCCAGCGCGGGGCAATCCGGGCCTGATCGAGGAGATCGGCAAGCTGTTCGAGGACTCGCGGGCGCGCTGGCCGGCGCTGCCGGCGCTCAAGCCGCCCGGCGAGGTCCTCGAAGATCTGAACATCAGGGCCAAGGAAGCCGGCGACGGCCTGTCCCGCCTCGGCAAATCCAACGTCGTGAAGGGCCGGCGGAAATGCCCGGTGTCGGCCAACGGCGCGCCGAACTGCCAGATCGCAGCTGATGAGATGTGCCGCGAAAACGGCTTCCGCGAGGGTAAGAGCGTCGATCACGAAGCCAACAACGTCTGCTCGCCGAAGGCCATTCTCGCCGGGCGCGGCAGCGAGCCGGGGGCCTGCCGCACGGAGACGTTCGTTACCGGCGCGCTCTGCCAGTAGCAGCAATCGCGGTCAGCGATTGCCATGAGCCGATTTCTTCTGGCATCTTTTGCCCTGTCAAAGAGAACCCAGTGGAAACGCTTCGCAGAGCAGCGAAAGGGATTGCCTGAATGTCCATGCCGGCTTTGTTCAAGAACCGCCTGTCGCTTCCCGTGATCGGTGCGCCGCTTTTTATCGTGTCCGTGCCCGATCTCGTGATCGCACAGTGCAAAGCCGGCATCGTCGGGGCCTTTCCGGCTCTGAACGCCCGTCCGGCGGGCCTGCTGGACGAGTGGCTGGCGCGGATCAAGGAAGAGCTTGCCGCGCACGATCGCGCCAATCCCGACCGCCTCTCGGCGCCGTTCGCGGTCAACCAGATCGTGCACCGCTCCAACAACCGTCTGGAGCAGGATCTGGCGCTTTGCGAAAAGCACAAGGTCCCGATGATGATCACCTCGCTCGGGGCGCGTGAAGAGGTCAATCAGGCGGCCCACGCCTGGGGCGGCATCGTCTTCCACGACGTCATCAACCAGAAGTTCGCCCACAAGGCTGTCGAGAAGGGCGCCGATGGCCTGATCTTGGTCGCGGCCGGCGCAGGCGGCCATGCCGGCACGCTGTCGCCGTTCCCCTTCGTGGCCGAAACACGGGCATGGTTCGACGGGCCGATCGCGCTCTCGGGAGCGATCGGCAACGGCCGGGCGATCCGCGCGGCGCGGGTGCTCGGCGCGGACTTCGCCTATATCGGCTCGGCCTTCATCGCGACCGAGGAAGCCAATGCGGTGCCGGGCTACAAAGAGATGGTGGCAAACTCCTCGGCCGAGGACATCGTCTATTCCAACCTCTTCACCGGCATTCACGGCAACTACCTCAAGCCGTCGATCGCTGCCGCCGGCCTCGACCCGGACAACCTGCCGGAGTCCGACCCCAGCGCGATGAATTTTGGCACCGATGCGAGCGGCGAGCGGCAGCGCCCGAAGGCATGGAAAGAGATCTGGGGCAGCGGCCAGGGCGTCGGCAGCGTTGAGAAGGTGGTGCCCGCTGCTGTGCTGATCGAACGGCTGAAGCGGGAATACGCCGCCGCCAACGATCCGGCGCTGTGAGGCATTGAGGCAGGCCGCAGGCTATGGCGCGCGTCGCCGGCCTGCGGTTGTTTCCACGCCGACCGCCATGGCGCCCGGTGCAACAGGCCTTGCCGCAGTTCGCTTCCTGATCACCTCTTTTCCTGATGATGGGTCCAGCCGATGGATAGCGTCTTTCGCGTTACCGGCGCCGATGTCGCCACGAGCCCCTATGCCGCCGGGCCATGGGACGAGACAATGCAGCATGGCTCCGCGCCTGCGGCTCTGATGATCTGGGCGGCGGAGAGGATCGAGACGCCGGTGCCGATGCGGATCGCCCGGCTGACCCTCGATCTGATGCGGCCGGTGCCGGTCGCGCCGCTCACCATCGCCACGCAGGTTCTGCGGCAAGGCCGCAAGATCCAGCTCTGCGAAGTGCGGCTGCTGGACAGGGACGTCGAGGTCGCCCGCGCCAATATTTTGAAGGTTCGCGCCTCCGAGCCGCCGCTGCCTGATCACATCAGCGATCCGCCACTCGACGTGGCGCCGCCGGACGAATGCCGCGCGTTCACCGAGTTTCACAAGAACCCGTTCACCTCCGGCCTTTCGGTCCGCACCAATCGCGCCCATCTGATCGAGCCGCGCGGCGGCCCGGTCTGGTTTCGGATCGAGCGCGAGATGATTGCGGGCGAGCCGCTCTCGCAGGCGATGCGCGCGGTGGTCGCGGCGGATTTCTGCAACACCACGACGCCGCTCGATTTCCGCGAGTGGCTGTTTCTCAATGCGGACCTGTCGGTCAATCTCGCGCGCGAGCCGATCGGGGAGTGGATTCTGCTGAATGCGGAGACCTGGATCGGCCCCGGCGGCGCGGGCATTGCGGCAGGAAGGCTCGCCGACCGGCACGGCTATTTCGGCCGCGCGGTGCAGAGCCTTGTGGTGGAGCGAGGTTAAATCTGCGCCGGACTCCCAAGCAGTGACGAATGGTTAACCATTTCCCCACACAACATGGTGACCAAATTCTCAACTGCCCGTCCTACCTGCATTGGGAGATCTCACCGTGAGCGAGCAAAAGCCGGACCCGTCCATCGACGATGGCCGCGATGCCTCGAATGCGATCGTTCCTGGGACGTCGAACCGAAACGGCGCGGAAGCCCGCAGCGGCGGTGCGGCCGTTGATGAGGCGGAGATCGTTGTGCTGCGCTCCCACGGCCGGGAGGGCGACGCGCACGGCGGGGCGTCGCACGGCTGGAGCGGGCAGGCCAACTGGGCGGCTTCTCACGCCACGATCGACCACGAACAGCAATCTGGCGGCGGCTGGACGCCGAAGATCGCGGTGATCGTCGCGGCAGCGGCTCTGATCGGCGCGGTTGGTGGCTCGCTGGCGATGTCCGGGCTCAATCTCGTGCTCACCAACGACAAGGCCGCGGCGGTGGCGGCGGCTTCGAGCGCGGCCACGTCGAGCGAAATGAAGGCGATGCGCGAGACGATCACCCGTCTCAACGCGGAAGTCGCCTCGCTCAAGGGCGAGTTCGACAAGGCCGGCAAGACGCGCAGCGCCCAGATCGGCAAGCTCGGCGAGCAGGTCGGCAAGCTCGAAAAGGCGCAGGACGACACCGCCTCAAAGCTCGGCAAACTCGCCGAGGCGCAGGAGAAAGACCGCCGCGTCGCGGCGGCTGCCGCGAACGACGTCACCGGCTCAATCACCCCGGTCGCCAAGCCCGATCCGCGCAAGCCGCATGTCATTCCCGACTGGCGGCTGGATCGCGTCAGCGGCGGCGGTGCGCTGGTGGCCGGCTCGGGCGGGCTCTATCACGTCTATCCCGGCGATCCGCTTCCCGGCCTCGGCGTGGTCGAGGCGGTGCGATATGAGGACGGCCGCTGGGTCGTCGTCACCCAGAAGGGTCTGATCGTCCGGCGCTGAGCGCCGGACTTCTTTTTCTGAAGTTTTCGCTGCGTGTCGTGCCTGATGGCCGTCAGAGCCAGGGCGCGATCTTGTCCATGGCAATGAGGTCCTCGACCTCGACGCGCGGCCGGATCACGGCCGACTGCTCGCCGTTGACCAGCACCTCGGGCACCAGGGGGCGGGTGTTGTAGGTGCCGGCCTGCACCGCGCCATAGGCTCCCGCGCTCATGATCGCGATCAGATCGCCGGCCTTGAGTTCGGGCATTTCGCGATCGAGCGCGAGATAGTCGCCGGTCTCGCAGACCGGGCCGACGACATCGGCGACGAAGGTCGGATGACCGGCGGCCGGCGCCTTGACCGGCAGCACGTCGTGGTGCGCCTCATACAGCGTCGGGCGGATCAGATCGTTCATCGCCGCGTCGATGATGACGAAGGTCTTGCCCTCGCCGCGTTTCACGTAAATCACCTGCGCGACGAGAATGCCGGCGTTGCCGACGATCAGGCGGCCCGGCTCGAACAGCAGCTTGCAGCCGAGGCCGGCGGCGGCTTCCTTCACGATCTTGGCGTATTCGGCAGGCGACGGCGGAGCGCTCTGGTCGTGGTGGTAGGGGATGCCGAGCCCGCCGCCGAAATCGATATGCGAGATCGTGTGGCCGTCGGCGCGCAGCTCGCGGACGAAATTGGCCAGCAGCGCGAAGGCATCGGCCATCGGCGCGAGGTCGGTGATCTGGCTGCCGATATGCATGTCGACGCCGCTGACCTTGATGCCGGGCAGCTTTGCCGCGCGGGCATAGACGGCGCGGGCGCGGGTCAGCGGAATGCCGAACTTGTTCTCGGACTTGCCGGTCGAGATTTTGGCGTGGGTGCGGGCGTCAACATCGGGATTGACGCGGATCGAGACATGGGCGGTGCGCCCCATCTCGCTGGCGATCGCCGACAACAGCTCCAGCTCCGGCTCCGACTCGACATTGAGACAGAAGATGTTTTCCGTGAGGGCGAGGCGCAGCTCGTCGGCGGTCTTGCCGACGCCGGAGAAGACGATCTTGTCGGCCGGAATGCCGGCGGCGCGGGCGCGGCGCAATTCGCCGGCCGACACCACGTCGGCACCGGCGCCGAGCCGGGCGAGTGTGCGCAGCACCGACTGGTTGGAGTTGGCCTTCATCGCATAGCAGACCAGCGCGTCGACGTCGGCGAAGGCTTCCGAGAACACGCGGAAGTGCCGCTCAAGCGTGGCGGTCGAATAGCAGTAGAAGGGCGTGCCGACGCTCCCGGCGAGGGCCGACAGATCGACGTCTTCGGCGTGGAGCACGCCGTTGCGATAGGCAAAGTGATGCATGGCGCGTCTTCGAAATCAGGGTTGAATCGCGGGTGATAGGATCGCCGTGACGTCCGCTGTCAGTCGAGTAGCGGATCGAGCACGAATTTTTTCTTCTCGCCTTTCGGCGCTATCGGAAAATCGGAACGCGTCACCGCCGGGTTGAACAGCGCTTCGCCCTTGTCGGCGGCCGAGGCGGGGGCGGCGCCGGCTGCCGGGGGCTCCGGCTGCACGCCGGCGTTCGGCGGCAGGTCGAGGCCGCCCTTGCGGCCGCAACCTGCGAGCGCAACGCCTGCGACGAGCAGCGCGGCGACGGTCAGTGTCTTCAACGGGGAGCGGGAATTCGATGTCACGTTGGCTTCCTGATGTTCCGCTACAGCCTACCGAACTCGCCAGCCTTTGGCGAGACTGCGATGCGCATGCGGCGCGTCAATCCGATTTCTGCTCTTTGTCGAGCCGCTTCAGCCACGATTTGGCCTGAGCGCGGACATTCTTGCCGGCGGTGCCGCCATAGCTGGTGCGGCTCTTGACCGAGGCCTCGACCGACAGGACGTCGAAGATGTCCTGCGTGATGCGCGGCTCGACCGCCTGCATGTCGGCGAGGGCGAGGCGATGCAGCGCGACGCCCTTGGCGGCGGCATCGGCGACGATCCGCCCGGTGACGTGGTGGGCTTCGCGGAACGGCATTTTCAGCGTCCGCACCAGCCAGTCGGCGAGGTCGGTGGCGGTGGCGTAGCCCTCGCCGGCGGCGGTCTTCATCCGCTTCTTGTCCGGGGTGAGATCGTGCACCATGCCGGTCATGGCGCGGATCGCCAGCGACAGCGCGTCGAACGCTTCCATCGCGCCGTGTTTGTCCTCCTGCATGTCCTTCTGGTAGGCCAGCGGCAGGCCCTTCATCACGATCAGGAGGCCATTGAGCGCGCCGATGATGCGGCCGGTCTTGGCCCGCACCAGTTCCGCTGCGTCCGGATTGCGCTTCTGCGGCATGATCGAGGAGCCGGTGGTGAACTTGTCGGACAGCGACACGAGGCCGACCAAGGGCGAGGTCCAGATCACGATTTCTTCGGCGAAGCGCGAAAGATGGACCGCGGTGATGGCGGCGGCTGACAGAGTTTCGAGCACGAAATCGCGGTCGGACACCGCATCGAGCGAGTTCGCCATCGGACGGTCGAAGCCGAGCGCCGCCGCCGTCGCCTCGCGGTCGATCGGGAACGAGGTGCCGGCGAGCGCCGCGCAGCCGAGCGGGCTTTCGTTGAGCCGCTTGCGGGCATCCTGGAAGCGGCCGCGATCGCGCGCCGCCATTTCGACATAGGCCATCAGATGGTGGCCGAAAGTCACCGGCTGGGCGGTCTGCAGGTGGGTGAAGCCCGGCATCACAGTGTCGCTGTGTTCCTGCGCCCGCTCAACCAGCGCGCGCTGGAAGGCGGCGAGGGAAGCGTCGACCTCGTCGATGACGTCGCGGACGAAAAGCCGGAAGTCGGTTGCAACCTGATCGTTGCGCGAGCGGGCGGTGTGCAGGCGCCCGGCGGCGGCGCCGATCAGTTCCGACAGGCGGCTTTCAACGTTCATGTGAATGTCTTCGAGCGAGCGCTTGAAGGTGAACTTGCCGCTCTCGATCTCGGCGAGGATGGCATCGAGGCCCTGGGCTATGCTTTTGGCGTCCTCAGGTGCAATAATGCCTTGAGCGGCCAGCATGGCGGCGTGCGCCTTGGATGCGGCAATATCCTGAGCATAAAGGTGGCGATCCACGTCAATCGAGACGTTGATTTCCTCCATGATTGCGTCGGGGCTGCTTGAAAACCGTCCGCCCCACATCGTGTTGCTCATTCGCTCGCCTGACCCTTAATTCGTGTTTCGCCATCCGCCGGCTGACGCGACTGCCTGAATGCAAATCACCGCCATGACAAATGACCCAAATTCCGCTTCTCCGCATCCTCGTTCCGCGCGCCGGCGCCGTTCGTTGATGCTCGCCGCCGCTGCCCTCGTCGTCGGATTGGCGGGCGGCTATGCGGGGGTATACGGGATCGGCGGGGCGGTGCGCAATGCGGGCGAGCCGGCTTGCCGCCCTGCGGTTAACCTCGCCAAGACCATCGCGCCGCTGGCGAAGGGCGAGATGGCCGCCGTCACCATGGCGAGCAAGGCCGAGCGAATCCCCGATCTCGCCTTCACCGACGCCGACGGGCAGCCGAAAAAGCTCTCCGACTGGCGGGGCAGGACGGTGCTCCTGAACTTGTGGGCAACCTGGTGCGTGCCGTGCCGCACCGAGATGCCGGCGCTGGATCAGCTTCAGGCCAAGCTCGGTTCCAAAGATTTTGAGGTCGTGGCGGTGAATATCGACACCCGCGACCCCGAAAAGCCGCGGGCCTTCATGAAGGACGAGGGGCTGAAGAACCTTGCCTTTTTCGCCGACGCCAAGGCCAAGGTGTTCCAGGAGCTCAAATCCGTCGGCCGCGCGCTTGGCATGCCGACCACGGTGCTGATCGACGGCGAGGGCTGCGAGATCGCCAGCATCGCCGGCCCGGCGGAATGGGCGAGCGGCGACGCGATCAAGCTGATCTCGGCGGCGCTCGGGAAATAGCCGGATTTATTCTGCATACGTTGTCGGTTTCCCGGGTGCTCCGGCGTCTTTCAGAAAGCCCGCCGCAAGGGCGCGCCGGCTTCGACGTCCAGAAGCAAGCGCTGCCAAACGAAGGGAATGCCCATGGCGTATGTTGACGGTTTTGTTGTGCCGGTGCCGACCGGCAAGCTCGATGAGTATCGCCAGATGGCCGAGAGCGCGAGGAAGATCTGGCTCGAGCACGGCGCGCGCGATTTTCGGGAATGCGTTGCGGACGACGTCAAGCCCGGTCAGTGGACGTCGTTTCCCCAGAGCGTCGATCTGAAGGATGGGGAAACGGTGGTCTTTTCGTGGATCATGTACGACTCGCGCGAGGACCGTGACCGCATCAACGCTGCGGTCATGAAGGATCCGCGCATGGCGAGCATGATGGACGCCGAAAAGATGCCGTTCGACGGCAAGCGGATGATCTACGGCGGGTTCAAGTCGCTGGTTGGCTGAGCCGCCCGCGCGGCTCGCTCAGGCCAGGCGATCGATGACGGCGCCGACGCCTTCGGGCAGCGCGGCCGGTCCTGGCGGCGCGACGCCGAGCAGGGTCTGCACCGCTGCGGCTTCCGCGTCGGCGTTCATCTTGATCATCCGCATCGCCACTGCCTGCTGGGTCTGCCCGGCCTGCATGCCGATGGCGGCCATCACGGCGCTCATGTCCATCGCAATTCTCCTTGCCCCGGCATAGCGGGAAAGCGGTTAACAGGGGTTAGCCGTCTCCGCTCAGTCGGGGCAGGCCTCCTTGTTCTGAGGGAGAAACGCCTCGGAACCGGGAATCGTGCTTACCGGTTCGTAAAGGTCCCACGGCGCCTTGCTCTCGGCGGGCTTTTTCACCCGGTACAGCATGAGGTCGTAGATCACGCGCCCGTCGCCGCGGATGGTGGCCGGTTTGCCGAAATAGTCGACCGGCATCTTGCGCATTTGCTTGTTCACCGCGACGCCCTCGTCGGTGCCGATGGCGTCGATCGCGCGCAGATAATGGGTGAGGGCGGTATAGATCTCCGCCTGGTTCTTGGACGGCATGGCCTTGCGCTTCTCGAAGAAGCGCTTGGCGAAGGCGCGGGCCTTGTCGTTCTGGTCCCAGTAGAAGCCGCTGGTGACGGTGATGTTCTGCGCGGCGTCGAGGCCGAGCGCATAGATGTCGTTGATATAGACGAGGAAGGCGATCAGCGACTGCTTGCCGTCGAGGCCGACGCGGAATTCGTGGGCCTGCTTGATGGCGCTGACGAGATCATTGCCGACGCTGGCGAGGCCGATCTTGTCCGCTCCCGATGCCTGGGCCTGCAGCACGTAGGACGAGAAGTCGGTGTTGCCGACCGGGTGCTTGGCAAAGCCGAGCACCTTGCCGCCTGCGGCCTCGATCACTTCGGTGGCGTCGCGCTGCAAGGCCGCGCCGAACGAGATGTCGACGGTGATGAAATACCAGTTCTTGCCGCCGCTCGCCATGATTGCCTTGGCGGTGCCGGCGGCGAGGGCGTGGCTGTCGTCGGCCCAGTGGGTCGAGGTCGGCGAGCAGGTTTTCGAGGTGAAGTCCGATGTCGCCGAAGCCGTGATCATCACGGTCTTGTTCTTCTGCTTGGCGAGCACCTGCACCGCGAAGGCGATCGGCGTCACGGGCAGGTCGATGATCGCCGAGACGTTTTCGTTCTCGTACCAGCGGCGGGCGATGGCGGCGGCGACATCGGGCTTGTTCTGGGTGTCTGCGTGAACGATCTCGATCTTGCGGCCCTTGACGCTGCCGCCGAAGTCGGCGGCGGCCATTTCTGCGGCGAGGATCGAGCCGGGACCGGCGGAATCGGCATAAGGCCCTGTCTCGTCGGTGAGAACACCGATCTTGAGCGTGTCGCCGGAGAATTGCGCAAGAGCCGGAAGCGGGGACAGCAGCGCACAGGCCGCAAGGGCCGTGCCGGCGAACAAGCGAAACGATAACATCGACGCCTCCCGTCTGACCGTTACGAAAAGCTTACGGTGCGGCGGCAGGCGTGTCGAGGTGTCTCGTTTTGGGATCGCCGGCTGCGCCTCAGCGCGTCGGCACCGGCTTGTCGCCGCGATAGTCGTAGAAGCCGCGCTGCGTTTTGCGGCCGAGCCAGCCGGCCTCGACATATTTCACCAGGAGCGGGCAGGGGCGATACTTCGAATCCGCCAACCCCTCATGCAGCACCTGCATGATCGACAGGCAGGTATCGAGGCCGATGAAGTCGGCCAATTCCAGCGGTCCCATCGGATGATGGGCACCGAGTCGCATCGCGGCATCGATCGCTTCGACGTTTCCGACGCCCTCATAGAGCGTATAGATCGCCTCGTTGATCATCGGCAGCAGGATGCGGTTGACGATGAAGGCCGGAAAATCCTCGGCGACGGCGATCTTCTTGCCAAGCCGTGCGGCAAATGCCTTCGCGGCGTCGAAGGTCTGATCATCCGTGGCGATGCCGCGGATGATCTCGACCAACTCCATCACAGGCACCGGATTCATGAAGTGGATGCCGATGAAGCGCTCCGGCCGGTCGGTCGATGCGGCAAGGCGGGTGATCGAGATCGACGACGTGTTGGAGCCGATGATCGCTTCGGGCTGCAGAATGCTGCAGAGATCGTGGAAAATCTCGCGCTTGACCTCTTCCTTCTCCGCCGCGCTTTCGATTACGAAATCGCAGTCGGCAAGGCCGGCCATGTTCTCGATCGGAACGATGCGCGCAAGCGCCTGCTTGCGGTCGTCCTCGCTGATGAGTTTGCGCGCGACCTGACGGGCGAGGTTGCCGTTGATGGTCGCCATGCCGTCTTTGAGACGGTCGGCGGAGATGTCGTAGAGCATGACATCGAACCCGGCCAGCGCCGCGACGTGCGCCACTCCGTTGCCCATCTGGCCTGCACCGATAACGCCGACCCGATCGATCTTTACCGCCATCTTGTCATCTCACCGCAGACCGCCGCACGCGATCTCGCGCTCCAGGTTCACGCTTGTCCGAGAGCGCCTTCGCGCTGCCGGGCTCGCATATGGTCCACCGCACATTTGGCAACTGCCTTCGCCATCTGATCGAATCGAAACGCAGTTGTCCAACTAGCCGGCGATCATAGCGCATTTTCTGTGGCTTGGTGCAGGCGGAGGATTGTCACGCCGGCGAAAGCCGCTTGGACCGTCAGCGCAAGCTTACCGCAACTTCGCCGCCGGACCTAAAAAGGCTCCGGCCGAACCAGGGTCCGGCCGGAGGATGTCGTCAGCGTCCGATCTTGGTGAGCTCTTCGATCAGCTCGGGAACGGCCTGATAGAGGTCGGCGACCAGACCATAATCGGCCACCTGGAAGATCGGCGCGTCTTCGTCCTTGTTGATGGCGACGATGACCTTGGAGTCCTTCATGCCGGCAAGATGCTGGATCGCGCCGGAAATGCCGACTGCGACATAAAGCTCCGGGGCCACGACCTTGCCGGTCTGGCCGACCTGCCAGTCGTTCGGGGCATAGCCGGCATCGACCGCGGCGCGCGAGGCGCCGACGCCCGCGCCGAGCTTGTCGGCCAGCGGCTCGATGTATTTTGCGAAGTTCTCGCGGCTCTGCATCGCCCGGCCGCCGGAAACGATGGTTTTCGCCGAGGTCAGTTCGGGGCGGTCGCTCTTGGCGACTTCCTGGCCGATGAAGCTCGACAGCGCCGGATCGGCCGCTGCGGCGACGTTTTCGACCGGGGCCGAGCCGCCTTCGCCGGCCGCCTGGAAGGTCGAGGTCCGCACGGTGATGACCTTCTTGGCGTCCTTCGACTTCACAGTCTGAATCGCGTTGCCGGCATAGATCGGGCGCTCGAAGGTATCCGGCGCGATCACCTTGATGATCTCGGACACCTGCATCACGTCGAGCAGGGCGGCAACGCGCGGCATCACGTTCTTGTAGCGCGAGGTCGCCGGGGCGACGATGGCGTCGTAGTTGCCCGCGAGGGAGACGATCAGCGCGGCCAGCGGCTCGGCGAGATCCTGGCCATAGGCGGCGTTGTCGGCGAGGAGAACCTTGGCGACGCCGTTCAGCTTGCCGGCGGCATCGGCGGCAGCCTTTGCGTTTTCACCGGCGACGAGCACGTGGACCTCGCCGCCGAGGGCGGCAGCGGCGGTCAGCGCCTTTGCGGTGGCGTCCTTGAGCGACGCATTGTCGTGTTCAGCAATCAGCAGCGTCGTCATTACAGCACCCCCGCTTCGTTCTTCAGCTTTTCGACCAGTTCGGCCGCCGAGGCGACCTTCACGCCGGCCTGGCGGGCCGGCGGCTCGGTGGTCTTGAGGATTTCGAGGCGCGGGGCGAGGTCGACGCCGTATTGATCGGCGGTCTTTTCATCAATCGGCTTCTTTTTCGCCTTCATGATGTTGGGCAGGCTGGCGTAGCGCGGCTCGTTGAGGCGCAGGTCGGTGGTGACGATCGCCGGGCCCTTGACCTTAATGGTCTGCAGGCCGCCGTCGACTTCACGGGTCACGACGAAGTCGGTCCCGTCCACTTCCAGCTTCGAGGCGAAGGTCGCCTGCGACCAATTCAGCAGGGCCGCCAGCATCTGGCCGGTCTGGTTGGAATCGTCGTCGATCGCCTGCTTGCCGAGGATGATGAGGCCGGGCTGTTCTTCCTGGGCCACGCCCTTGAGGATCTTGGCGACGGCGAGCGGCTCGACCGTGCCTTCAGCCTTGACCAGGATGCCGCGGTCGGCGCCCATCGCAAGGGCGGTCCGGATTGTTTCGGACGCCTGTGCCGGGCCGATCGAGACCACGACGACCTCGGTCGCCTTGCCGGCTTCCTTGAGGCGCAGGGCTTCTTCGACGGCGATTTCGTCGAAGGGATTCATCGACATCTTGACGTTGTTGAGCTCGACGCCCGACCCGTCGCTCTTGACGCGGATTTTGACGTTGTAATCCACGACGCGCTTAACTGGCACCAGAACCTTCATCGGTTCCCCTTCTCTCATTCTTTTCCATCCGGTCGCGGAACCTAAAGGCCCCGCGCAATATGGTCAATTGCATCGCACAAATGCAGTTTACCGATTTTGGCCCGGTACCCATAGCACGTCGGCCGCGCCGTTTCCGTTCGCCGCGCGGCTGGCGACAAACAGGAAATCGGACAGGCGGTTGATATACTGGATCGCGGCGTCGCCGACCGGCTCATCGGGCAGGGAGGCCAATTCGACCATCATCCGTTCGGCGCGGCGGCAGATCGTCCGCGCCAGATGCAGATGGGCGGCGGCGGGCGTGCCGCCGGGCAGAATGAAGGAGGTGAGCGGCGCAAGCGGACCGTTGAGGGTGTCGATGTCCCGCTCCAGCCGCTCGACCTGGGCGGCGATCACGCGCAGCCGCTCGGCCTTGCCCTCGCGCTGGGGCACGGCGAGGTCGGCGCCGAGATCGAACAGGTCGTTCTGGATGCGCCCGAGCATGGGGTCTATTTCGGATGCCCTGGCAAGGTGGGCCCGCGCCACCCCGATCGCGGCATTGGTCTCGTCCACGGTGCCGTAGGCGGCGACGCGCAGATCGTATTTCGGACGGCGCTCGCCGCTGCCGAGGGCGGTCGTCCCATCGTCTCCGGTGCGGGTATAGATCTTGTTGATCAGGACCATGTTCGGACCCTACCAGAGTTGAGAGTGGACAGGCGGCGCGGCATCGGCTGGGCCGCAGTCAGCGCCCGGCGATCCAGACGGCGAACATCGCGATCACCACCGCCACGAACTGTAGGAGAACCCGCCAGCGCATCAGGCGTTGTGACGTATTGGCGGAGCCGCCGCGCATCATGTTGATCAACCCGAGCAGCAGCACAAATGCGACTGCGCCGAGCGCGATGGGGAGTACCGCATAATTCATGACAGTGGACATGCGCGCTACATAACACCGCTTGATCGGCGGCGCTATCGCGTCGATCCTGATTTGCGGGGCGGCCGACGTGACTTTCGTCGCTCACCGGCCAATGTTAGCATTTGCGGTCCAGATGCTTGCGCTGCCGCGTTCAACTCACCGTATTAGGGTTCCCCGTGAAACAGCTCCGCTATGTCTTCGACGTGGGTCTCGATGCTTTCTACGAGTTCCTTGCCGACGACGGTTGGGCGATCGCCAGTCATATCGCGCTCTCAGTGCTGATGGCGCTGTTTCCGTTTCTGATCGTCTTGACGTCGCTGGCGGGCTTCTTCGGCTCGAAGGAGCTCGCCGATCAAGCCGCGGCGCTGCTGCTCGAAGTGATGCCGGCGCAGGTCGCGAGCACGCTATCCGGCGAAATTCACGATGTCCTGACCACGCCGCGCGGCGGCGCGCTGACGATCGGCGCGGTGCTGGCGGTCTATTTCGCCTCCAACGGCGTCGAAAGCCTGCGCGTGGCGCTCAACCGTTCCTACAGCGTCACGGAGCCGCGAGCCTGGTACTGGCTGCGGCTGGAATCGATTGGTTACACCCTTGTCGCTGCGCTGACTGCGCTGGCGATGGCGTTCCTGATCGTGCTGGCGCCGCTGCTGCTGGCGACCGCGCGCCATTTCGTTCCGGTGATGATCGAGTCGGTCGGGGGCTTTTTGAACGTCGCCCGCTACACCATCGCGGTCACGGTGCTGGTGGCGGCGCTGTTCATTCTCCACGCGTGGCTGCCGGCTGGCCGGCGCTCGCTGGGCCAGATCCTGCCGGGGATCGTCTTTACGCTGGTCGCCTCGCTGGTGTCGGGCATCGGCTTTGGCATGTATCTCCAGCGGTTCGCCAACAATTATGTGTCGATGTATGCGGGGTTGTCGTCGGTGATCATCGCGCTGGTCTTTCTGTATTTCATCGCGGCGATCTTCGTTTACGGCGGGGAGCTGAATGCTGCGATCATCAAGTCGCGGCTGAAGCGGGGGATGTCGCTTCAATCAGCGCAGTCGCTAGCGCCCGGGGAGACACGGGTTTGAGCAGGAAGGCGTTGGCGCCCGCCTGCCGCACCTCGCGCTGATCGCCGTCAAGGCCGGACAGGCAGACGATCGGGATCCGGCCGAACGGTGCCGGCAGGGTCCTGATCTGGCGCACGGTCTCAAGGCCGCTGATTCCCGGCAGGACGAGATCCATCAGCACGGCGTCGAAGGTGCCGGTCGTGATCCGCTCGGCGGCGTCCTCGCCCCGGCCGACGAACTCGGCCTTGTGGCCAAGCTCGGTCAGGATGGTGTTGAGGACCACCCGGCCGAACGGGTTGTCCTCGACGCCGAGGAGGCGGAGCGGCCGCTGTGGCTGCGGCGCGTCGCTCGCCTGCGTCGCATCGCCGGTGTCGGCAAGCCGCACCGCGACCTTGAGCGTGAACACGGTGCCTTGCGGCAGGCGGCCGACGGTGACGTCGCCGCCGAGGAGCTGCGCGATGCGCTTGACCGATGCGAGGCCGAGCCCGGCGCCGCCGAAGCGCGAGGTGATCGAGGCATTGGCCTGCGAGAACGGCTTGAACAGCCGGCGGATCTCGGCGGCGGAGACCCCGATCCCGCTGTCGGAGATCGTGAAGGTCACCATGGTTTTGCCGCCGCGCGGCCGGCTCGCGGTGACCGCGAGGCCGACGCCGCCCCGCTCGGTGAATTTGACCGCATTGTCTATGAGGTTCTCGAGCGCCGCGCGCAGCCGCACCGGATCGCCGATCACGAAGCTCGGTACATCCTCGGCGATCGTGACGGTGGTCTCGAGCCCCTTTGCAGTGCCGCGTCCGGTCAGCGACGCGCCGGCCTGCCGGGCGAGGGCTGTCAGATCGAAAAAGTCCTCTCGCGGCCGCCGGCCGTCCTCGCCGCGCCGCGCCGCATCGACGAACAGGGTCGCGAGGCTGGCCAGATGGTCGGCACTCGCCTTGATGGTCTCGGCCCATTTGCGCTCGCGCTCCGGGAGCCCGGACGTCGCCAGAAGGTCGCTGATCGCCAGAATGCCGGTGAGCGGTGTGCGGACTTCGTGGGCAAATGTTGCCAAAGCGAGCTCGACCTCGCGGGAGCGGTCGGCGGCCGCCGAGGCGGTGCGGGCAGGCTTGGTGACGGTGGCTTTGGCGGCCTTCTTGGTCGCAACATTCTTAGCAGCAAGGGGCTTGGCAGCGAGGGGCTTGGCAGGCTTTTCGGCGCGAACGGGGGCTGTCCGCTTGATCGGCGCGGCTGGTATGCGCGTTGCGCCTGGTTTCGATGCCATAAAACTTCCCCCGCGGTCAGTCTCGCATGCGGGACAGGCCAGAGTCACGTTCTTCGCTCCGGCAAGCCGGAAACGTGACACCGATAGCCATGAGAAGTTAACTCGGTGCTACACAAATTGTTGAGCGGCGGCGACGCGAAAAATTGCGAAGGCGCAAAAATATGGCCATGCTGGCGGCCATGGTGCTGCATCTTCACACTCAGGAAGATCTTGACGCCGCGATACATGCGCTGGTTGCGCGCGACCGGCGGCTGGAGCCTGTTCTGGCGGCGACGGGATTGCCAAAGCTGCGGCGGCGCGAGCCGGGTTTCGCGGGACTCGCCTCGACCGTCTGCGGCCAGCAGTTGTCGACATCGGCAGCAGCGGCGATCTGGGCGCGGCTCTCGGCGGCCTATGTGCCGCTCGACGCTGACGCCATCCGCCGGGCGCGGGCGGACAAACTGGGGCGGCTCGGGCTGTCATCGGCGAAGATCAAGTCGCTCAAATTCATCGCGGGCGAAATCTGCAGCGGGCGGCTCGATCTCGATCAGCTCGGCGACAGCCCCGCCGAGGATGCGCATGCCGCGCTGACCGCGCTGCATGGGATCGGCCCGTGGACCGCGGATATCTACCTTCTGTTCTGCCTCGGCCACGGCGATGCCTGGCCGACCGGCGACCTTGCCATTCAGGAAGCCATCCGGCTGGCGCTGGCGCTGCCCTCTCGGCCGTCGGCCAAGGATACCCTGGTTCACGGCGAATTGTGGCGACCGTGGCGCGGCGCCGCGGCACATCTCTTCTGGGCGTATTATCGCGTGGCGCGGTCGGCGGCGTTCGAGGCCGCGCCGCCAGCTCGGGTGATTGCCGGGGATCTCGCCGAGGCGAAGGCCGGGGCGGCGTTACCGGCTCAACGTAGGCGCGTGCGCCGTCCGGTGAGCTAAGAAAAGCCGCAGTTGCCGCTAATGTGGCGGACCGTGGCGAGGCGGTTGGAAACTTTACCTGCGCCCTTCACAAGCCTGTCACGGGACTTGTAGTATATCGGCGAAAAGCTGCCTCGCAGCCGGCACGGGGGCCAGGAGCGTTACTTGAACGCACATGTCTCACAAAGTGGCTGGCCGGTGCTCGTGCTGAATGCCGATTTCCGGCCGCTAAGCTACTACCCGCTTTCACTTTGGTCGTGGCAGGACGCGATCAAGGCCGTGTTTCTTGACCGCGTGAACATCGTCGAACATTACGACCAGGCGGTTCACAGTCCATCGATCGAGATGCAACTGCCGAGCGTGGTCTCGCTCAAATCCTTTGTGCAGCCAACGCGCTATCCGGCCTTCACGCGCTTCAATGTTTTCCTGCGAGATAAATTTACCTGCCAGTATTGCGGCACGCAGGATGACCTGACCTTCGACCACCTGATCCCGCGCTCCCGCGGCGGGCAGACGACGTGGGACAATGTCGTCGCGGCATGTTCGCCATGCAATTTGCGGAAGGGAAACAAGTCCCTCGAACAAGCTGGGATGAATCCGCGCCAGCTTCCGTTCGCGCCGACCGTTCACGAACTCCATCGCAACGGCCGGCTTTTTCCGCCCAACTATCTGCACAAGAGCTGGCTCGACTATCTCTATTGGGACACCGAACTCGAGCCATGAGGCGCGAAGCACGGTGCCGCGCAATTTACCTGGGGCGCTCGCTCAGCTCTTGAGGCGCTTGTTGCATTCGCTGTAATAGCCGCCGCCCTTCTGGATCCAGTTCAGACTGCCGTTGGCGTTGTTCGCCTTGTTGGCGCGGTACTGATCGAGGCAGGTATTCCAGCGGGCCTTTGCGGGTTTTTCCGAAGCGTATTTCGGCGCAATGGCGGTGGGGAAAACCGCGTTGCCGACTGCAGCCGGGGCAGGTGCAGGCGCTGCCGTTGCGGCCTTCGGCGCAGCGGCGGGTCTTGTCGTTTCGGTCGTGTTCGCGGCCGGCGCAGGCGCCGCATTCGCGCCGCACTGGGCCTTGCGAAACGCGTTCCAGTTTTGCCCGCCGAGCGTGCCGGCGGCCTTGGCCGCCTGATACTTTGCACTGCATTCCTGCGTGGTGAGCGCGCTCGCGGGAGTCGCCGCGAAGCCTATCGCGCAGGCGGCCGCGGTAGTCAGGCACAGCAAGCTTGATCGCAACATG
Organism: Xanthobacteraceae bacterium; assembly: GCA_035565775.1. Lineage (GTDB taxonomy): Bacteria > Pseudomonadota > Alphaproteobacteria > Rhizobiales > Xanthobacteraceae > PRO6. The sequence goes on from DATMRW010000023.1 coordinate 299,856, forward strand.
ATCGGTGTCTCCTGAAGGTTCGACGATAGCGATGGGTCACAGCGAGGTTTGTCGGGTTCATGGTTTGGGTTCATGGCTCGCCGAGGAAAGGCGCCCGCATCGGATCGGTAATTGCCGGGCGATCCTAGCTCAACCGCAGGAACTGACAATCGTGCCGTTCCCACCTCAAAAATGTGATCGCGCACGCCCGGCCACACGCATGCCGTTCAGGCGGGGTTCATGCGGCAAGCGCAAGTGTTGGCGCGATCCTGGGGGATCATTTTTGGAGGACGTGCCTATGATCAAACTGTCATCCACCCTCGTTGCCGGCGCCGTCGCCGCGGTCCTGATGGCAGGGTCCGCAATGGCGCAATCGACCACCACCGCGCCTGCACCGTCATCGCCCCCGGCGGCCACCAGCCCGATGGCGCCGAAGTCTTCGACCATGGCCCCGGCCAAATCGACCAAGGCCTCTCGCTCGGCGGAATCGATGGAATGCTCGAAGCAGGCCGACGCGAAAAACCTTCATGGCAAGGAGCGCAAGAAATTCCGCGCCGACTGCATGAAATCCGCCAAGGCCAAGTGATCAGGGCCAGATAGTAAAGGCCCAATGATCAAGACCGGCTAAGACAGGCCCGGCTACGAGCTTAAGTCGGAGGTTGACGAACGCTCGCTTCTCCCCGCCTTGCATTCCGGCTCCTCCCGCCGGGATGCAAGGCAGCCGCCCGTTGCGAGCATTTGTCGCGCGGCTGCGGATTTGCCATAAGGGCGGACCCTTCATGTCGGTCCGATGTCCTTCGCTCTTCCCAAACGATCCGAAATCCTTTCCACCCTCGAGACGCTGCTGATCGGCGCGGCCGGCGGCCTGTTGTTCGCGGCCGTTCATCTGCCCGGCGGGCTGATCTCCGGCGCGATGATCGCGGTAGCGATCTCTGCGATCGCCGGCCGGCCGCTGCGTCTGCCGCCGCTCGTCGCGCAGACGATTTTGGTGGCGCTCGGCATTTCCATCGGCTCGATGGTGTCGAAGGAGCTGCTGGCCAATGTCAGCGCCTATCCGATGACCATTGCGCTGCTGACGCTCGCGACGTTCTGCGCGACGTTCGGCAGCAGCATCTATCTGCAGCGCGCGCACGGTTGGGACCGGACTTCGGCCTTCCTCGCCGGCAGTCCCGGCGCGCTGTCGCAGATCTTGATGATCGCGCATGACAGAAACGCCAACGTTCCGGCCATTGCCGTCGTGCAGACGATGCGGATCATCATTCTCGCCGCAGGGCTGCCGATCGTGCTCGCGCTCGGCGGCCTGTCGCCCAAGAGCGCGGTGCCGATCGCGATCGCGCCTGCAGGACCTTCCGCGCTGCTGGCGCTGACGGCCGCCGCGATCGCAACCGCATGGCTGCTGAAGCTGGTCAATTTTCCCGCGAGCTGGATGTTCGGCGCGATGCTGGCCTCGAGCGTGCTGCACGGCACCGGCTGGATCGAGGGCGGGCTGCCGGAATGGGGGCGGGCGGCGGCGCTGATCGGCATCGGCGCCTTGATCGGCACCCGATTCGCCAGAATTTCCGGCCGCACCATTCTTGGCTATCTCGCCGCCGCGCTCGGCTCGTTCGTCGTCGCGCTGGCGGTGTCGATCGCGTTTGTCGGGGTGGTGATCCTGCTGACGCCGGTCCGGTTCAGCGATGCGATGGTCGCCTTCGCGCCCGGGGCGATGGACGCCATGCTGGCGCTGGCGCTGACCTTGAATATCGATCCGGTCTTCGTCGGCGCGCATCATCTTGCGCGCTTCATCTATGTTTCGGTGGCGACGCCGGGGATCGTGCAGTTCTTCGGGCGGCCCCAGCAGGATTCCGACGACTAGCGCGACGTCAGCGCGGCGCGGCGAGGCGGCGCGCGCCCCACAGGCCGATCAGCGTCATCGCCAGCGAAATCAGCACGTTGTAGCCGGCGAGCGACAGGCCGAGAAACCGCCACTGCACCGCATCACACCGCACCCCCTTTTCAGCATCGAGCCGGTCGAGCAGGCTGGCCGCCGAGCCGAAATCGACCGCCGTGCCTGAACAGCTTGCCGGCCCCGGCCACCAGCCCCATTCGATGCCGGCGTGATAGGCGCCGAGGCCGGCGTTGATGGCCATCGCCAGGGCGATGACGAGGAGGCCGCCGATCAGGACGCCGCGCGGGGCCTTTCGCGCTGCGGCGAAGGCGAGCAGCAGGGCGAGCGGGATCGCCAGATAGTAGGCGTAGCGCTGCTCAAGGCATAACGGGCACGGCTTGATGTCCAGGACCAGCTCGAAGAACCACGCGCCGGCGATGGTGGCGGCGCCGATGGTGGCGATGGTCATTGCCGCAAGGGCGCCGGGAATGGCTTGATTCTGGGCTGCGGATGTCACTTGGCGCCTTTCATGCGGAAATTGAGCCTCGACCGGCCTCGTAACCGGGCCGCCGGCCGCTGTCGAGTGAACTTTCTTTCACAAAGAATTGCAGAACGGCCATGTCGCGGGTTGACCGGCGAAAGTGCATCGCTATGATCCGCCGCGCTTCACGACCCGCAGATGCGGTGGTCGGGATGCCCCTGTGGCGGAATTGGTAGACGCGCTCGACTCAAAATCGAGTTCCGCAAGGAGTGCTGGTTCGATTCCGGCCAGGGGCACCATTCTCAATCTCAATCATCTGAGAAGTCTTGGTTTTTCGTTGCGCCGGGCGTTTTGCGCCTGCAGATACGCGCGGCCGCAGTTCGGCCCCGAAGCTGCAGGCTCCGTGCTGGAGCGCAGGCTCTTACTTGCCCGCGCTGCGCAGCACCGCGCGCATGCCGGCGCGGTCGGTGATCGTTTCGTTCGTGACCTTCCGGAGCTGCTGGCTGTCGATCAGGATGCGGCGCGAGGGCTGGGCGAACTGCAGGCCGTTGTCCTCGAACCAGCGCGCGATGCTGAGCAGGATGCGCTGATGCACATCCATGTAGACGTTGTATTCGGGGCTGAGCACGAAATAGACGATCTCGAAGCGCGGCCCGAGGTCGGTGAGTTCGGCAAGATGGGCGCGGTCGAAGCGCGTGCGCTCAAGCCCGGTGATCACCGACTTGAGGTAGGACGGCAGTTCTTCCAGTTTGTCGATCGGCGCGCCGTATTCGCAGACGATGCTGAAGGCGATGCGGCGTTCCTCCATGCGCTTGAAGTTGCGCAGCCGCGTGGCCAACAGGGCATCGTTGGAGACCGAGATCTGCTCGCCGGAGAGCGAGCGCACGCGCGTCGTCTTCAGGCCGATGCGCTCGACGGTGCCGGGCTGATTGTCGAACACGATGAAGTCGCCGATAACGAAGGGCTTGTCCAGAATGATGGCGAGCGAGGCGAACAGGTCTTTCAGCACGCTTTGCAGCGCAAAGGCGACCGCGATGCCGCCGACGCCGAGACCGGCGACGAGACCGGTGATGTCGATGCCGAAGTTGCTCAGCCCCATCAGTAGGATCGCGGACCACACGATCGTCAGGCAGGAAATGCGGATGATCTGGGCGGCGCTGGTGGAGGCGGGGTCGCGCTTGCGCGTGTCCTGCAGGTAGCTGTCGATCCACATGCTGGCGAGATTGCTCGCCCAGACGCCGACCTGCACGAGAACAGCGACCAGCACGACACCGGAGACGATCCGGTCGAACTGGTGTGGCAGGATCAACAGCTGCTTGGCGAGGCCGAGCGCGACGGCGAGGATGAAGAAGCGGTGCGTGCTGCGCAGGAGCGCGCTCAAAATGCCGATCACCTGCTGCGAACGCGCATCGCCCGTCTGCACCAGCCGCTCGGCGATGATCTTGCGGATCTTGTTGGCAAGAATGAAGGCGGCAAGGAAGGCGACCAGCGCCAGCGCCCATGCGGCGATGTGATTGCCGAAAATGAAGCCGGTCTGAATGAAGTAGTCCATCTCCTGCACGGTGCGGTCCTTCGTGGTTCGGGATTGGTCAGGGCGGCGACACGCCCGCGTCAGGCTGGTGCCAGCGTCGGCACAAGTCGGAGAAGATCGGAGCGACAGCACAATGGGAATCAGGCCGTGTCCAGCGAGTCAACCTTGCGGCGCCGATGCGGCAAGCATGTGGCGGCGGATTGCGGCGCGGTCAGTCGCGGCGGAAGATGATCGAGGCGAGCCAGCCGGTCGTCAGCGCCATCATCACGGTCGCAAGGCCATAGAGGATGCCGTGCTGGCGCGCCGAGCTTGCGACGAATTGCTCGAAGCCGACCTTGACGATCTCGAATGCGGTTTGCGCGCGGGTCACCAAGATGCCCTTGGAGAACAGCTTGATGTCGATCTCGTAGGTCCCGATCGGCACCACGGCGGGAAGCGGAATCGTGGCGCGGAAAAGCGTCGGCGTCAGGAACGTTACGGCGGTGTCGGCCTGGCGATAGAGGCCGCGCTCGGTCTGGCGGCGCACGAAAGCCTGCCGGAACGGATCGCTCGCGACGACGTCGGCGTAATCGCCGCCGACGCGCTGCATCAGCAGCACGTTGTCGATGCCGAGCTGGAAGCGGCGCTGGATGTCCGGCGTGGCGACGGCCGCGAGTGGCCGGTTGGCGAGCACCGCGAGATAGGACGGCACGTTGAGGAATTCGCGCGAGTCGGTGTTCAGCCAGATGCCGAAGCGGCGCTCCTTGCGGTGCGCGACCATGTCGGCCCGCGGCCCGCTGACAGTCACCACGATGTCGTAGCTAGTGCGGTCGGGCGGCGTTTCGGCGTCGCGCTCGATCGAGCCGAACAGCACCAGCTCCTCGCCGGTGTAGTTCGACGTGACGGTCACGCGATGGTTGGAGACCGATACGATGATGCGCTCGGCCTGCGCCGGCGGGCTGCTAACGGCCATGAGCAGCGCCGTTGCCATGATCAGAAAGAGCGGGCGCAGCCTCATCCCACCGTCTCCTCATAGCGAACCGTATAGAGATCGGCGGGTTTGATCACCAGCTCGACGGCAAAGCGGATGCCGACCGAAAGGATCAGCAGGCCGAGCAGGAGGCGCAGGTTTTCGCTCTTGAGGTTTTGCCCGGCACGCGCGCCGAATTGCGCGCCGATTACGCCGCCGACCATCAGCACGAGCGCGAGCACCGCGTCGACGAGATGGTTGGTTGCGGAGTGCAGCAGGGTTGCGATGATCATGGTGATCAGAGTCAGCATCATCGAGGTGCCGATCACGGTGCCGGTCGGCACGCGCAGCCAGTAGATCAGGATCGGGACCAGCAGGAAGCCGCCGCCGACGCCCATGATCGCGCCCACGAAGCCGATCAGCGCGCCGACGCCGATCACCGGAATGACCGAGAGATAGATCTTCGAGCGCTTGAAGCGCATCTTGATCGGCAGACCGTGGACCCAGCTATGGCTGCCGGAGCGGCGCGCCAAGACTTGCTTGCCGCTCCGTGCGCGCAGCACGGTGGTGATGCCTTCCCAAAGCATCAGGCCGCCGACTGCACCGAGCATCACGACGTAGGACAGCGCGATGATCAGGTCGAGCTGGCCGAGCTGGCGCAGGAGCGTGAACAGCCACACGCCGAGGCCTGTTCCGGCGATCGCTCCGATCAGGAGCATCCCCGCCAGCGCAGGGTCGACGGCACGCTTACGCCAGTAGGAGAGCGCGCCGGAAAAGGATGAAGCGGCAATATGCGTCGTCACCGACGCAACCGCGACCGCGGGGCTGATGCCGATGAAGATCAGCAGCGGCGTGAGCAGAAAGCCGCCGCCAATGCCGAACATGCCCGAGACGAAACCGACCGCGATGCCCATCGCGAGAAGGAGGAACATGTTGACCGGTATTTCGGCGATCGGCAGATAAATTTGCACGCGGTCACACTTCGGTTGGCCCGTCGCCAGTTCCTCGAGGCGCGTCTCCAGAAGGCGAGCCCGGATCTGCGCCGGACGATTGGTCATCGTGACAACGCTTCCGCTTTGTCACGGTGACTGTGTCATTTGAAGGACAGCCGCGCGCACGGTTCCCCGGTCACGCGATCAGGCCCGTTCCCGGATGAGGATCGAGCCTCTCGTGCATAGCCGAAAATTGCGAGGGGAGGGTTAAGAAGTGTGCGGCTCAGCAGCCGGATCGCAGCCGCGTTCCGCCGCGATCAGCGCGCGGGCCGCTGCAACGCCGCCGTCCGCGATCCGCGCCGGGCATCCTGCGCCGCGTTCCAGCCGCCCTCCGGCACGAATACGTTGACGGCGTCGTCGGGCTGGCGGATCACCTGAAAGGTCTGGACCGCGAGCTTGGCGGCGGCGAGCGACTGCGGATCAAGGCGCTTGGCGATCTCGTCGCGCTTCTGCCCGGCGTCGAAATCGCCCTGCGCGGCGGCGAGGCTGAACCACTTGTACGATTCTGGCAGGTTCTGGTCGACGCCAATGCCGCGGGCATAGAGGATGCCGAGGTTGTACTGGCTGTCGGCGATGCCGCGCTCGGCCGCCTTGTGGAACCACTTGGCCGCGCTCTTGTAGTTCGCGCCGTTGCCGCCGCCGTCGGCATCGAGCACCGCGAGATTGTGCATCGCCTTGGCGTTGCCGCGCTCGGCAGCGCGGGTGTAGTAGTCGCGCGCGGTCTCGAGGTTCTTCTTAACGCCGAGGCCCTTTTCGTAGAGCGTGCCGAGGCGGAAGATCGCCGGCACGATGCCGCCTTGCGCGGCGCGCTCGTACCACTTGGCGGCTTCCTCATAGCTGCCGGCGACGCCGGTGCCTTCGGCATAGCGCACGGCGATTTCATAGGCCGCGGCCGGATCGCCATGCAGCGCGGCGTTCCGCAGCTTCTGACTGCCGATCGCTTCCGGCAGGATTTCCGACGCCGGTATTTTGAGCGAGGCGGCGGGCCGGGCGAGGGGGCTGGCCGCCGGCGCTTCCGGAGCCTTGACGCTGCCGGTGATCTCGACGCTGTCGATGCCTGACGCGGTTGCGGCAAGGCTCGGCCCGGCCATCGTCTGGCGCTCGAGCGGCGTCGGTGATGTCACCGACGGGGCGGCCGGCGTCGGCAGCGTCGGCGCGGCGATGCTGGCGGTGGTGCCGCCAGTGTCCTCGTCATCCTCGACCGTATCGAGCATCGAGGTCATCGACGGACCGAGCAGCGGCCCCGGCGCGACGACCATCGATGCGACCTTGATGGCGGCTATGGTGAGCACGACTGCTCCCGCGCCGATCAGGGCGGTGCGGAGTTTGTGCGAGGCCTTGACCGGCTCCTGCAGGGCGATCACGCCGACATGGCGCGAGGCTTCCGACATCAGTGCGGCGCGCCGCGATTTGACGGGGGCTTCGCTGGCGGCGGCCTGGGCGGCGCGGCGGGCTGCGGCGATGAAATTCCTGGTGTTCACTGGCTCGGCTTCGCCCGGCGCGAGGTCGCCGAGCGCACGCTGCGAGGCCGCGATCCGTTCCGACGGCGTCGCCGCCCGGCTGCCCGGCTCGAGCGGATGATCCGGCGGCAGGCTGGGGTCGATCGGCGGCCGCATCGGATGGGGCCGGTGCAGCAGCGCATTGTCGTCGCCCGCCTTCATCTCGGCCGGCTTCGTTTCGCCTGTGTTGGGCTCGGAGGCCTGCGACGCCTTCGGATCGGGGGTGTCGTGCAATGTCGGCCGGTTCGGCTCGGCGCGCGAGCCGCGCGGCGGCTCCGGCGGCGACGGCGGCGGGGTCGCCACCATGGTTGCCGTCACGGGGTTCGGCAAATCGGGGCGCGGTGGCCACGCCTGCAGATGGGTGTTTTGCGCAAGACCGGAGGACGCGGCGGAGCTGGTGGCCTGCACGACGCGCAGCTCGCCCTCGATCATGGCGAGGCGATCGACGACGTGGCCGAGCGTGGTGTGCACGACCTCCAGAGAATCCTGCATCGCGCGGTCGCGTTCGCCGTAGCTGTGGCGCATGTCGGAGAGATCGCGTTTGATCGTCTCCATCGCCGACGGCTCGCCCGACGGCGGCGCGGCACTGCGTTGAAGCGCCTCGATGCTCGAGCGCTGCTCCTCGAGATGGGTCAAAATTTCGTTCAGGCCGTTTTCGACGCGCGACAGGTCGGCCGAAAGGCCGTTCGAGGCTTCCAGCCGCTCGAGCAGCGAGCCGATGCGCTGTTCGAGATGCGCGAACATGTCGGCGTCGGTTTGCCCGATGCGCAGGTTGTCGATGCGCTCGGCGAGCGCCTGAAGGCCGGCGTCGAAGCTGGCATGGGCCGGCTGCACCCGCGATTCCAGCGCCGAGGTCGCTTCCGCGATGCGCTGCTCCAGCGCGGCGAAGGCGGTGCCGTTGCCGGTCTCGGTGAGCTGGTCGATGCGCGAGGCGAGCTTGTGGACGTCGCTGCTCAGGCGCTCCAGCGTTTCCGTCGAGGCGATGTTGGTGACGACCGAGCGCAGCGCCGAGATGGCGTCTTCGAGCTGGTTGACGGTCGAGGGATCGTCGCTCGCCCGCATGATCGTGTCGATGCGGTTGCCGAGGCTGCGGACCGCCTCGTCGAAACCGGCAAGCTGTTCGGCCGGCGTGAGCACGCGCAGCGAGTCGCGGATCTCGACGAGCGCCCGCTCGATGCCGGCGAGCGCCGCGGAATCCGCGCCGTTCTGGCGGCCTTCGTCGATGCGGCGCGACAGCTCGCGGATCTCGCCCTCCAGCGCCTCGATGGCGCGGGCGGGCAGGGCTTCGGTCATCGCCGCGCGGATTTCGGCGAGCTCCTTGCGGAATTGGGCGATCGACTCTTCCAGATTGTCCGGCAGCCGCAGGGCGTCGATCTGGCTGGTGATGTGGACGAGCTGGGCGTGGAGCGAGGAAAAATCCGGCTCGGCGGACGCGGGCGCACCCTTCGGTTCCCCTTTGGGCGCGCGCTGCGGCGGCGTCAGCGTGTTGTAGAGTTCTTTCTGGCGCGCCGCGATCTCGGCAATCGCGGCCTCGAGCGAGAGCGGCGGTGTACCGGCCGCTTCGCGCTGAGCGGCGCCGGCTGTCTCGGACGGCGCACGGGCCGCGCCTGCGGCGCTATCTTCGAACGGGGCGGACTTGCTTGGTTCGGTAACGCGGTTCAGGCGGGCGTCCAGCCGCGACATCGCGCCGGCGAGATCCTGACCGGCCTCGTGGCCGCGCGCAGTGTCCTGCTTGCCCTTGCCGGCATCCGGGCCGGTTCCGGTGGTGCGCTGCATCTCTTTGATCTGACGCGCGATTTCATCCAGCCGGGTATGGATATCGGCGACCTCGTGCTTGTCCTGGCTCGCCATCGAGATATCCCCTGCGGAGTTTTGCCCCAGGTCGGCGGCCTGCTCGGCTGCCGCCGCGGCGACGCGGTTAGACTTGCGGATCCCGGCCGCAGAATTGTCGACATGTCTGAAGACACGGGAAAACATGCTGGGGATCCGGTATCCAAATATGGTGTCGGTCGGCAGCTTCGCGACGCCCGCCGACCGTCCAACAGGACAAACGAATCCAGCGCTCGCGACTTACCGTCGTGCCGACTTTTTCCGGTTACGGTAAACAACCGGTTAAGGCCTGCGCGGAATGGTCAATAAATCGCTAAAATGATGCGCTGCACCGCAGCCGGAGGCCCGTTTCGGGCGCGAAACGGTATGCCGATGGCTGGCCGCTCGCTGCCGGCCATCGCGTGAGCCTGCGCCATCGAGGGGGCTTGCGCGAAACGGTTTTTGCGTTGCAAAATCTTCCCAAAATTGCACCGCGGGGGAGGGGAAAATCAGATAGGATTGGCCCAAACCGCAGGTTCAGTCCCTTCTCTGATCGGCATGCCGAACGGGTCATGCCGAAGCCAAAGGAAATGAGATGCCGATTTACAGCGCGCCGGTGCAAGACGTGTCGTTCTTGCTCAACGATGTGTTCCAGATCGACCGGTATGACAATCTCGCCGGCTTCAGCGATGCCACCAGCGATGTCCGCGATGCGATCCTGTCGGAAGCCGCCAAGTTCAGCGAGGAAGTGCTGCAGCCGCTCAACCTGAGCGGCGATCAGGAGGGCTGCACCCGGCACGACGACGGGCGCGTGACGACGCCGAAGGGCTTCAAGGAGGCGTTTCGCCAGCTGGGCGAGGGCGGCTGGCTCGGCCTCGCCGGTCCGGCGGAGTTCGGCGGCCAGGAGCTGCCGGTGACGCTGGCGCACGCCGTCACCGAGTTCATGATCTCCGCCAACATGGCGTTCTCGATGTATCACGGGCTGACGCAGGGCGCGGTCGCCGCGCTCCTCGCCCACGCCAGCCCGGAGCTGAAGCAGACCTACATTCCCAAGATGCTGGCGGGCGAATGGGCCGGCACCATGAACCTGACCGAGCCGCATTGCGGCACGGACCTCGGCCTGCTCCGCACCAAGGCGGTGCCGCAGGCGGACGGCAGCTACAAGATCACCGGCACGAAGATCTTCATCTCGGGCGGTGAGCAGGATCTCACCGAAAACATCATTCACCTCGTGATCGCCCGGATCGAGGGCGCCCCGGCCGGCACCAAGGGCATCTCGCTCTTCGTGGTGCCGAAGGTGCTGCTCAACGCCGACGGCTCGCTCGGCGCGCGCAACGGCGTCACCTGCGGCTCGATCGAGCACAAGATGGGCATCCACGGCAATTCGACCTGTGTGATGAACTACGACAACGCTACCGGCTGGCTCGTCGGCGAGGAGAACAAGGGCCTTGCCGCGATGTTCGTGATGATGAACGAGGCGCGGCTCGGTGTCGGCTTGCAGGGCCTTGCGGTCTCGGAAGTCGCCTACCAGAACGCCGCGAACTACGCGCGCGAGCGCCTGCAGGGCCGCTCGCTGACCGGCGCAAAGGCAAAGGACAAGCCGGCCGATCCGATCATCGTGCACCCCGACGTGCGGCGGATGCTGCTGACCATGCGCGCGTTCAACGAGGGCGCGCGGGCTCTCGTGCTGTGGACCTCGCTGAAGGGCGACATCGCGCGGCTCTCGGACGATGAGAAAGAGCGCCAGGCCGCCGACGACCACATGGGCTTGATGACGCCGGTGATCAAAGGCGTGCTGACCGATACCGGCTTTGCCAATGCCGTGAACGCGCAGCAGGTGTTCGGCGGCCACGGCTACATTGCCGAGCACGGCATGGAGCAGTTCGTGCGCGATGCCCGCATCGCCATGATCTACGAGGGCGCCAACGGCATCCAGGCGCTGGACCTTGTCGGCCGCAAGCTGCCCAAGGACGGCGGCCGCGCAGTGATGAATTTCTTCGGCGAGGTCGGCGCCTTCTGCAAGGAGCACGCCGCCGACGAGACCCTGAAGCCGTTCGTCACCCCGCTCAGCAATTCGCTCGGCCACCTGCAGCAGGCGACGATGTGGCTGATGCAGAACGCGATGGGCAAGCCGGACAATGCCGGCGCGGCTTCGGTCGACTACATGCATTTGTTCGGGCTGGTGGCGCTCGGCTACATGTGGGCGCTGACCGCCAAGACCGCCGCGGCCAAGCTGGCGGCGGGCGAAAGCTCGGACTATCTTCGTACCAAACTGGTGACCGGGCGCTTTTTCGTGGAACGGCTCCTGCCGGCGACGGCGACGCACCTCGCCTGCATCCAGGCGGGAAGCGACACCATCATGGAACTGCCCGCCGAAGCGTTTTGATCCGCCACCCGCTCGATCGGGCGGCAGGACGACAATCAATTCAAAGGATCCCACAGGGAGAGAGTTATGGCAGAGGCCCTTATTTACGATCACGTCCGCACGCCGCGCGGCAAGGGAAAGTCTGACGGTTCGCTGCACGAGGTCACGGCGCTGGCGCTGGCGACCGTGCCGCTCAAGGCGATCAAGGAGCGCAACAACCTGCCGGAGAACGTGGTCGACGACGTCGTGCTCGGCGTGGTCGATCCGGTCGGCGAGGCGGGCGGCGACCTCTCGCGCTTCGCCGCGCTGCAGGCCGGGCTCGGCCAGGATGTCCCCGGCATCCAGATCAGCCGCTTCTGCGCCTCGGGGCTCGACGCGGTGAACTTTGCCGCCGCGCAGGTGATGTCCGGCCAGCACGAGCTGACGATCGGCGGCGGCGCGGAATCGATGAGCCGCGTCGGCATCATGTCGTCGGGTGCGGCCTGGCCGATGGACCCGTCGATCGCCGTTCCGTCCTACTTCCTGCCGCAGGGCGTCTCGGCCGACCTGATTGCGACGAAATACGGCTTCTCGCGTGACGACGTCGATGCCTATGCGGTGCAGAGTCAGCAGCGCGCCGCGAATTCCTGGGAGAAGGGCTACTTCAAGAACTCGATCGTGCCGGTGAAGGACATCAACGGCATCACCATTCTGGATCGTGACGAGCATATGCGGCCGTCGACCACCATGCAGTCGCTCGGCCAGTTGCAGCCGTCGTTCGAGATGATGGGCGCGATGGGCGGCTTCGACGCGGTGGCGACGCAGTCGCACCCGGAAGTCGAGCGTGTCATCCACGTTCACCACGCGGGCAACTCCTCCGGCATCGTGGACGGTGCGGCGGCGGTGCTGATCGGCAGCAAGGAAGCCGGCGAGAAGCACGGCCTCAAGCCGCGCGCAAAGATCCGCGCCTTCGCCAATATCGGCTCGGAGCCGTCGATCATGCTCACCGGCCCGGTGGACGTGACCAAGAAGGTTCTGGCGCGTTCCGGCATGTCGCTGTCCGACATCGACCTGTTCGAGCTGAACGAGGCCTTCGCCTCGGTGGTGCTGCGCTTCATTCAGGCCTTCGACATCGACAACGAGAAGATCAACGTCAACGGCGGCGCGATCGCCCTCGGCCATCCGCTCGGCGCGACCGGCGCGATGATCCTCGGCACGGTGCTCGACGAGCTTGAGCGGCGCGACCTTTCCACCGCGCTGGTGACCTTGTGCATCGGCGGCGGCATGGGGACGGCGACGATCATCGAGCGCGTCTGATTCATTCCTCCGCCCAAGGGGCGGAGCACCGATAAACGGCCGCGCCATTGGGCCTGCGGCTATCGCTATTGGGAGCGAAAGCATGTCGTTCAAGAACTTCAAGATTGAGACGGATGCCGATGGCATCGCGCTCGTGACATGGGACATTCCGGGCCGCTCGATGAACGTGCTCGATGCCGAGACCATCGAGGAGCTTGGCAAGATCGTTGAGGAGACCGCTGCGGACGCGGCGGTGAAGGGCGTCGTCATCACCTCCGGCAAGGAAGCGTTCTCCGCCGGTGCGGACCTGTCGATGCTCGAAGGCATGGGCCGCAACTATGCGGCAGTGCTGAAGGAGAAGGGCGAGGAAGCCGCCAACAAGCTGGTGTTCGACGAAAGCCGCAAGCTGTCGCTGACGCTGCGCGCGATCGAAACCAGCGGCAAGCCGTGGGTCGCCGCGATCAACGGCCTCGCGCTGGGCGGCGCGTTCGAACTGACGCTCGCCTGCCACCATCGCGTCGCCGCCGCCGACAATCCCAAGATCCGGCTCGGCCTGCCCGAGGTGAAGGTCGGCCTGTTCCCCGGTGCCGGCGGCACCCAGCGCCTGCCGCGCATGATGCCGACGCAGGACGCGCTGCAGATGCTGCTCAAGGGCGACCAACTCACCGTGGCCCGCGCGCACGCGGCCAAGATCATCGGCGCGGCAGTGCCGCAGGCCGATCTGATCGTGACCGCGAAGGCGTGGATCAAGGATGGCGGCAAGCCGGTGCAGCCGTGGGACGTGAAGGGCTTCAAGCTGCCGGGCGGCCCGGTCTATTCCGCCGCCGGCATGAACACCTTCCCGCCGGCCAACGCGATCTATCGCCGCGAGACCTACGACAACTATCCGGCCGCGCGCGCGATCATGAGCTGCGTGTATGAGGGCCTGCTGGTGCCGATCGATGTGGCGCTGCGCATCGAGTCGCGCTACTTCGCCAAAATCGTCCGCAGCAAGGAAGCCGCGGCGATGATCCGCAGCCTCTTCGTGTCGATGCAGGACCTCAACAAGGGCGCGCGCCGCCCGACCGATGTGCCGCCGCGCCCGGTGCAGAAGCTCGCGGTCATCGGTGCTGGCTTCATGGGCGCGAGCATCGGCTATGTCTCGGCGCAGGCCGGGATCGAGGTGGTGCTGATCGACCGCGATCAGGAAAGCGCGGACAAGGGCAAGGCTCACGCCAAGTCGGTGATCGACGGCCTCGTCGCCAAGGGCCGCGCCAAGGATGCCGACCGTGACGCCGTGCTCGGCCGCATCACTCCGACCGCCGATCTCAATGCGGTGAGCGATTGCGACCTGATCATCGAGGCGGTGTTCGAGGATCGTCAGGTCAAGGCTGACATTTTCGCCAAGGTGCAGCCCTTGATGAAGGAAGGGGCGATTTTCGCCTCCAACACCTCGACGCTGCCGATCAACTCTCTGGCCGAAGAGTTCAAGGACCAGGCCAAGTTCATCGGCATCCACTTCTTCTCGCCGGTCGAGAAGATGATGCTGGTCGAGGTCATCGTCGGCCGCAACACCGGCAATGTGGCCCTCGCCACGGCGCTCGACTACGTCCGCCAGATCAAGAAGACGCCGATCGTCGTCAACGATTCGCGCGGCTTCTTTGCCAACCGCTGCGTGCTGCGTTTCACCGCCGAGGGGCTGGAAATGCTGATGGAAGGCGTGCCGCCGGCGATGATCGAGAACACCGCGCGGATGGCCGGCATGCCGGTCGGCCCGCTGTCGCTGTCGGACGAGATCGCGCTCGATCTCGTGCTCCGCATCATGAAGGCGACGGAAGCGGATCTCGGCGCGAACGCTGTCGACCAGGCGCAGAAGAAGCTCATCGTCGAGATGGTCGAGAAGCTGGGCCGCTTCGGCCGCAAGAACGGCAAGGGGTTTTACGACTATCCCGAGAAGGGCAAGGGCCAGAAGAGCCTGTGGACCGGTATTGCCGATCTGCTGCCAAAGAAGCTCGATCCCGACACCCTCGATGTCGAGGAGCTCAAGCAGCGTTTCCTCGTGGTGCAGGCGGTCGAGGCCGCGCGCACGGTCGAGGACAACGTCATCGTCGATCCGCGCGAGGCTGATGTCGGCTCGATCCTCGGCTTCGGCTTTGCGCCGTTCACCGGCGGCACGCTGTCCTACATCGACTTCATGGGCGTGAAGAACTTCGTCGCGCTCTGCCACAAGCTGGAAGCCAAGTACGGCTCGCGCTTTACCCCGCCGAAGCTGCTCATCGAGATGGCGGAAAAGGGCGAGACCTTCTACACCCGCTTTGCGCCGAAAAAGGCTGCGGCGTAAGCCTTCGCGGCCCCCGAAACGACGCTGCCTCCCGGATCGGGAGGCAGCGTTTTTCTTTGACGGTCTGTTGAAGCCGTCAGCAGGCTCAGGCGAGGCCTTCGGCCTTCAGCGCTTCCTGAACCATCGGCCGCGCCGCGACCCGCGCCTTGTAGGCAACGAGGTTTTTCAGCGCCGAGATGTCGAACTTGTGGGCGTCGGCCCAGCGCAGCATGGTGTAGAGATAACCGTCGGCGACCGAGAAGTTGCCCATCAGGTAGTCGCGGCCGGCGAGTTTTTCGTCGACATAGGCGAGCTTGCCCATCAGGCGATCACGGAAGAATGCCTTGGTCTCGTCGCCGAGCACCGGGCTGAACAGCGGGCTGAAATTCTTGTGCAACTCGCTGGTGAGGAAGTTCAGCCACTCCTGCAGGCGGTAGCGCGCAGTGGTGCCGTTGGCCGGGGCGAGTTTGCTGTCGCCGGCCTTGTCGGCGATCACCTGGACGATGACCGGGCCCTCGGTCAGCATCTCGCCGTCTTCGAGCACGAGGGTCGGCACCTGCCCCTTGGGGTTGACCTTGAGAAAGTCGTCGCCCCCTTCGAGCTTTTTCGCCCGCAGGTCGACCCTGACGGTCTCATGGGGAATTCCGGCTTCCAGCAGGGCGATATGCGGTGACAGCGAGCAAGCTCCGGGGGAGTAGTACAGCTTCATTTGGGTGCCTTCCTGCGATGAATTGGATTAGTTTCTCAACGATGCGACTAAATGCTGTAGCGGGAAATAGTCAAGATTGATGCAATTGCATTTAGTTGTTAATGTCGCGGATCACAGTTTGGTGAGGCCATGAAACGCAAACCTTCGATCGAGGCGACCGACGCCTGGACGCGCCTGATGCGGGTGCAGAGCCGGGTTTTGGGTGCTGTCGAACAGGACCTGAAGAAGGAAGGCTTTCCGCCTCTGGCGTGGTATGAAGCGCTGCTTGAGCTGTCCCTGGCTCCGAGCGGCGAATTGCGGCCGGTCGAACTTGAGCGCCAGATGCTGATTCCCCAGTACTCGACCTCGCGGCTGATCGACCGCCTGGTGGACGAGGGGCTGGCGGTGCGCCGCGAATGCCAGAAGGACAAGCGCGGCCAATATGTCGAGATCACTGAAGCAGGGCGAACCTTGCAAAAGAACATGTGGAACGCCTATGCCGCTGCGATCGAGCGCCATGTCGGCTGCAAATTGTCGGATGCTGACGCAATGAAGCTGTGCGAACTGCTTGACCAACTCGGTTGCTCCTGCGATGGGGCGACCGCAAACCGTCGGGAAGCCGTGTCTTCCAGATGATGTCCCGTACCCCTGTCCCGCCGGTCGTGCGCTCGTGCGCCCGGCGTCCCCGCCCTCACGCGTCCCTGGCGGCCGCGCACCCGACCCGGATGTTCCATGGCGCGTGATCAGATCGATATGACGCCCCTGCAGTCGCGCGACGAGCTTGTCGCGTGGCTTGAAGAAGGCGTGAAGCCTGCCGCCGATTTTCGCATCGGCACCGAGCACGAAAAGACCCCGTTCACCATCGAGGGCCATCGCCCGGTCGCCTATGGCGGGCCGCACGGCATTCGCGCGCTGCTCGAGGGCATGCAACTCCTGCTCGGCTGGGAGCCGATCATGGAGGGCACCAACATCATCGGCCTCTATGACGTGACCGGCGGCGGCGCGATCTCGCTGGAGCCGGGCGGCCAGTTCGAGCTGTCGGGCGCGCCGGTCGAGACGCTGCACCAGTCGCTGGCCGAGCTGACCGCGCATCTGGCGCAGGTGAAGGAAGTCGCCGAGCCGCTCGGCATCGGCTTCCTCGGCCTCGGCATGACGCCGTCGTGGTCGCGCGCGGAAATTCCGGTAATGCCGAAGGGCCGCTACCAGATCATGACGCGCTACATGCCGAAGGTCGGTACGCTCGGCCTCGACATGATGTATCGGACCTGCACGGTGCAGACCAATCTCGACTTCTCCTCGGAAGCGGACATGGTGAAGAAGCTGCGCGTCTCGCTGGCGCTGCAGCCGATCGCAACCGCGCTGTTCGCCAATTCGCCTTTCACCGAGGGCAAGCCCAACGGCTTTTTGTCATTCCGCTCCGAGATCTGGCGGGACACCGACAATGCGCGCGCCGGCATGCTGCCGTGGGCGTTCGAGGATGGCATGGGTTTTGAGCGCTGGGTCGACTACGCGCTCGACGTGCCGATGTATTTCGTCAAGCGTGGCGATCGCTATATCGACGTCGCCGGTACCTCGTTCCGCGACTTCTTCGCGGGCAAGAACCCGCTCCTGAAGGGCGAGCAGCCGACGCTGTCGGACTGGGCCAATCATCTCTCGACGATTTTCCCTGAAGTGCGCCTGAAGCGTTATCTCGAAATGCGCGGCGCCGACAACGTGCCGTGGGCGCGCATCACGGCGCTGCCGGCGTTCTGGGTCGGCCTGCTTTATGACGACGTCAGCCTCGATGCCGCGTGGGAGATCGCGAAGAACTGGACCGCCGAGGAGCGGCAGGCGCTTCGCGACGAGGTGCCGCGTCTTGGGCTCAAGGCGAAGATCGGTGGCCGCTATGCCTTCGAGATCGCCAAGGAATGTCTCGTTCTGGCCCATGGCGGCCTGCGGCGACGGAACCGGCTCGACGGCTCCGGCCGCGACGAATCCCGTCACCTTGCGCCGCTCGACGAGACGATTGAGACGGGCAAGAGCCCGGCTGAAGTATTGTTGGAGAAGTATCACGGTCCGTGGGGCCGGTCGGTCGAGCCGGTCTACAAGGAATACGCGCTCTAGTTCCCGTCCTCAGAGGTCGGTCCGCCGCTCCCCGCGGCGGAGCTGGTTTGCCGGCGCCGGGACGGGTTGTTCATCGCCCATACAGCAACGGGGCGATTAGATGACGGCCTCCGGACGGGTTCCGGCATGAACCGACGTCGCTTCACGCAGCGAGCGGGAGGGGGCGGAGAATTTGGCGCTGGCAATTCCGGCCGCTCAGGCTCCGATCCTTTGGGCGCAGCAATGTGCTTTCCGATCATCGTCGTGGAAGGCGCGTCGACGGTGGCGCGTTCATGCCGGCCCGGCCAATCGCCGAAGGTCGCACCGGTATGCTCAGGGCCAGCCTGGTCATCTTTTCACTGATGTTGCTGTTTGGGGGTGCGGTGCCGCGGCAGGCGGCGGCGCAGGCGAATTTCGATCGCCCCGGCGGCGACTACAAGCATTTCAAGGTGCAGTCCGGCGATCCTGCCGATTGCGCGCTGTCCTGCGAGCGCGATCGCTTATGCCGGGCGTGGAGCTTTAGCTATCCGAAGGACAAGGGCGGCGCGGTATGCTGGCTGAAAAGCACCGTGCCGGCGCGCACGGCTAACAACTGCTGCGTCACCGGGGTGCGCGGCGCCGGGGTGGTGGAGCGGCGGACGCGGTCGGTGGAATCATCCATCGACCGGATCGGCGGCGATCTGCGCAGTTTCGAGCTGAAGGCTGGGCAGGGCGAAGACACCTGCCGCAAGGCGTGCGACGACGACAACAAGTGCCGCGCCTGGACCTTTGCGCGGGCCGGTTATCTCGGGCCGGAGGCGCGGTGCTATCTGAAAAGCCAGATTAAGCCGCCGCGCCGCAGCCCGTGCTGTACCTCGGGTGTCGTGAGATAGTCGCGGCAACTCAGGCCGCCGCGCCCGTGCCCCCGACGGTGATCTTGTCCATCCGCAGCGTCGGCTGGCCGACGCCGACCGGCACGCCCTGTCCGTTCTTGCCGCAGGTGCCGATCCCGGCATCGAGCTGAAGGTCGTTGCCGACCATGGTGATGCGGTGCAGGTCGGTCGGACCGTTGCCGATCAGCATCACGCCCTTGAGCGGCGCGCCGACCTTGCCGTTCTCGATCCGGTAGGCCTCGGTGCACTGGAAGACATATTTGCCGGAGGTGATGTCGACCTGGCCGCCGCCAAAATTGGCGGCGAAGATGCCGTTCTTGACCGACGCCAGAACCTCCTCCGGGGAATGGCTGCCGGCGAGCATGTAGGTGTTGGTCATGCGCGGCATCGGGACATGGGCATAGCTCTCGCGGCGGCCGTTGCCGGTCGGCTTCATGCCCATCAGGCGGGCGTTCTGCCGGTCCTGCATGTAGCCGACCAGAATGCCGTCCTCGATCAGCACCGTGCGGTTGGTCGGCGTGCCCTCGTCGTCGATCGAGAGCGAGCCGCGCCGCGCCGCGATGGTGCCGTCATCGACCACGGTGACGCCCTTGGCGGCGACCTGCTGGCCCATCAGCCCGGCGAAGGCCGACGTCTTCTTGCGGTTGAAATCGCCCTCGAGGCCATGGCCGACGGCCTCGTGCAGCATCACGCCGGGCCAGCCGGGGCCGAGCACGATGTCCATTTCGCCGGCCGGGGCCGCGACCGAATCCAGATTGATGATAGCCTGCCGGAGCGCGTTGTCGGCGGCGTTGCGCCAGGCCTTGGCATCGATGAAGTTGGCATAGCCCTCGCGGCCGCCATAGCCGTGGCTGCCGGTTTCCTGCCGGTCGCCGGAGCCGGCGACGACGGAAATGTGGACGCGCACCAGCGGGCGGATGTCGCGGTAGCTCTCGCCATCGGGGCGGACGATCTCGATCACCTGCCAGGTTGCACCGAGGCTGACGGAAACCTGCCGCACGCGGGGGTCCTTGTCGCGGACGTAGGCGTCGATCTCGGCGAGCAGCTTGACCTTCTGCTCGAAGGCCGGGCCGTCGAGCGGGTTCTCATCGCCGTAGAGGCGGATATTGGTGCGCGGCGGAGCGGCGGCGAAGGTGCCGGAGTAGTCGCCGCCAACGGCCGCGACGGCATCCGCGGCGCGCCGCAGCGCCGGCAGGGAGAGGTCCGACGAGTGGGCGTAGCCCACTGCCTCGTTCTTGACGGCGCGCAGGCCAAAACCCTGTGCGGTGTCGTAGGTCGCCTGCTTGAGGCGGCCATTGTCGAAGGCGAGCGCCTCGGACTGGCGGTATTCGAGGAACAACTCGCCGTCATCGGAGCCGTTGAGGCCGCGGCTGATCTCTTTTTGCACGTCGCTGCGGTCGAGGCCGGCGCGCTCGATGAGGGAGGTGATAGCGGGATGCGACATGGTCATACAAATCCTTTCCCGCAACTTGCGGGCGATGATCAAGCTGTCGCCATAAAATAGGGACGATCCCGGCCAATGGCGAGGGGTGGCGGGCGGCTTACGGCAGCTTGTCGAAGCCGTCGCCGAGGCCGTTCAGGCTCAGCGGGAAGCCGATACCTTCCTCGGGGGTCTCGAAGATGATGAAAGTCGCCGTTTTGGCGCTGCGCAGCTTGCCCATGAGGTTGTCGTCCAAAACCACCTCGGCGACGCAGCCGTTCGGCAGGCAGCGGACGAAACCGGCGCGGCCGACATCCTGATTGTCGAGCTTGAGGCCGAGACCGGAGGGCAGGAGCACGCCGAGCGGGGCGACCACCCGCATCAGCTTGCTCTTCTGGTCGGCGGTCTTGAGGACGATGACGGTGAGGCCGGCGTTGGAGCGATCCTCGGCAACGACGCTCTGGATCAGGGCGCATTGCTCGCTTTTCGCGCCCGGCGGCGTGTCGCAGCGGATCTGCCAGTCGCCGTGAACGGACCGGACGGCGCCCTGCGCATGGGCCGGCGCGGCCGCCCCCAGCAGCAATGAGGCGCCCAGAAGGCAGCCGGCGAACCAGCCGTGACGCGGCCGGAACGACGGACCGCCGGCAGGCGTGCGGTGCGAATGATTGCGGTTCGACAGGCCCATGCGGGGCGACCCCTTGATCTCTTTGGTCCGCGGCCAGCGCCGCGAGGCAGCTTCGATGCCGCCGGCTTGGCCGGCAATGACGGCGCCTTGAAGGCGGACAAGCGGCCGAAAAGGTATCCGGTGCGAATCAGCTTGACCGTCCGCGCTCTGTCCTTGGGTACATCGGACGAATCCGGTGTCAAGCGAAGTTCAGGCTCGCGTCGGGATCGCCCGGATTCCGGCCCCAAAATGCCGAAAGTTTGAGCCCACAAACTAGGCTTTCAAGAAGAGTCCTGCATCGTTTGATATCTTGGCCGATTAGTGCATTGCGAGAGTCATGGAATTATGGTTTGAGAGGCTGGATTTCGACGCGTTCCAAAACGCCAGCCGTCGGCTGGGGATCTGACCGTTGGCGGTGGCTGATGGCCTATGTTGGCGCGGAGTGGGACCGTATGTGCGGCCCGCGGAACAAAACCGCAGGGTTTGATGACGAGGAGCGTGAACGGCATGAAGATGTCGATGGGTCCGATCGGACAACGTTTGCTGGGCTTGGCGGTGCTGGGAGCCGTTCTGGTCGGGATGGGGGGCGCAGCTCTGGCCGAGGTCGGGCAGCCGAAACCCTGGGAAATGAACCTTCAGACGGCTGCGTCTCCGATTATGGAGAGCATCCACCACTTCCACTCGTTCCTGTTCTGGATCATCGCGGCGATCACCGTCCTGGTGCTGGTCCTGCTGATCGTCGTGGCGGTGAAGTTCAATGCGCGGACCAATCCGGTTCCGTCGCGCACCACGCACAACACATTCATCGAGATCGTCTGGACGCTCGTCCCGGTGCTGATCCTCATCGGCGTCGCGATCCCGTCCTTCCGCCTTCTGTTCGACCAGCTCGATATCCCGAAGTCTGATGTCACCATTAAGGCGACGGGCAAGCAGTGGTACTGGAGCTACGCCTACCCGGACAACGGCAACTTCGAGTTCGACTCGCTGTTGGCTCACGACAAGCAGCCGCGCCTTCTGGCGGTTGACAATGAGATCGTGGTTCCGGTGAACAAGGTGATCCGCGTCCAGGTGACCGCCGCCGACGTCATCCACTCCTTCGCGGTGCCTTCGTTCGGCATCAAGATCGACGCCATTCCGGGCCGCCTGAACGAGACCTGGTTCAAGGCGACGAAGGAGGGCATGTTCTACGGTCAGTGCTCCGAGCTGTGCGGCAAGGACCATGCCTTCATGCCGATCGCCGTGCGCGTCGTGAGCGATGCGGAGTATGCGAAGTGGATCGAGGAAGCGAAGAAGAAGTTTGCGGCTTTCCCGTCGAATTCATACGCGTCAGCGGAAGCGCTCCAGAAGTAATGCGTCCCGGCCGGTGCCGGAGCGAGTGCGAGCTTAGGCGAGTTTAGGGACTGCAAGGTTCAAAGGACTAGGATAATGGCAACGAATACCGCAACACTGGATTCCCACGGCCATGGCACGCCCACTGGTTGGCGGCGCTGGATCTATTCGACGAACCACAAGGACATCGGCACGATGTATCTTGTGTTCGCCATTCTTGCGGGATTGATCGGTGGTGCGATGTCCGTGGCGATCCGCTACGAACTGATGCATCCCGGCGTTCAGCTCTTCGCGAACGCGACCTACAACGTGTTTGTCACCAACCATGGCCTGATCATGATCTTCTTCATGGTCATGCCGGCGATGATCGGCGGCTTCGGCAACTGGATGGTACCGCTTATGATCGGTGCGCCAGACATGGCGTTCCCGCGCATGAACAACATCTCGTTCTGGCTGCTCGTGGTTGCTTTCATGCTCCTGATCATCTCCAGCTTCGTGGAGGGTGAGCCGGGCAGCTTGGGAGCGGGTCCAGGCTGGACGATGTACGCGCCACTATCCACGTCCGGCCATCCTGGCCCGGCGGTGGACTTCGGCATTCTGGCGCTTCACCTCGCCGGTGCGTCGTCGATCCTTGGCGCGATCAATTTCATCACCACGATCTTCAACATGCGCGCGCCGGGCATGACCCTGCACAAGATGCCGCTGTTTGCGTGGTCGATCCTCGTGACCGTCTTCCTGCTCCTGATCGCGCTTCCTGTTCTGGCGGGCGCCATCACGATGCTGCTGACCGATCGTAACTTCGGCACCACCTTCTTCACGGCGTCGGGCGGCGGCGATCCGGTTCTGTACCAGCACCTGTTCTGGTTCTTCGGTCACCCGGAAGTGTACATCGTCATCCTGCCGGGCTTCGGCATCATCAGCCACGTCATCTCGACCTTTTCGCGCAAGCCGATCTTCGGCTACCTCGGCATGGCCTACGCCATGGTCGCGATCGGCGGCATCGGCTTCGTCGTGTGGGCCCACCACATGTATACCGTCGGCATGTCGAGCACGGCGCAGGCCTACTTCGTCGCGGCGACCATGGTCATCGCGGTGCCAACCGGCGTGAAGATCTTCTCGTGGATCGCCACGATGTGGGGCGGCTCGATCCAGTTCCGCGCCCCGATGATGTGGGCCGTCGGCTTCGTGTTCGTGTTCACCCTCGGTGGCGTCACCGGCGTGGTGCTGGCGAACGCCGGTATCGACCGCGTCGTGCAGGACACCTACTACGTCATCGCCCACTTCCATTACGTGATGGGCGTGGCCGCGGTGTTCGCGATCTTCGCCGGCTGGTACTACTGGTTCCCGAAGATCACGGGCTACATGTACTCGGACGGCATTGCGAAACTGCACTTCTGGGTGATGTTCATCGGCGTCAACATTCTGTTCTTCCCGCAGCACTTCCTCGGTCTGTCGGGCATGCCGCGCCGTTACATCGACTATCCGGATGCGTTCGCCGGCTGGAACTACGTCTCGTCGATCGGCTCCTACATCTCGGCCTTCAGCGTTCTGATCTTCCTGTGGGGCGTGGTGCTGGCGTTCATGCGCAAGGAGCGCGCCGCGGACAATCCGTGGGGCGAGGGTGCGACGACCCTGGAATGGACGCTGCCGTCGCCGCCGCCGTTCCACCAGTTCGAAGTGCTGCCGCGCGTCAAGTAAGCGCACATGGCGCGGGCGGGAAATCCGCCCGCGTCAATTTCGGGGGATCCGTCCGGGTGACCGCCGCCTGCGGATGTCCCGTCTAGTCGTTTCAGGCGGAGCGATCTTGCCGGCCGATCTGGTCGGATTGCGGCAGGCTCGCGCGAAGGGAAGTGAGCGTAAAGTTGTCCATCGTCCAAGACCGCTCTGTCGATCTCGATCCTCCGGTGTCGGAAGCGGAGGTTGCCGACTTCATCGCGCTGCTGAAGCCGCGCGTAATGTCGCTGGTGATCTTTACGGCTCTGGTCGGCTTGGTGATGGCGCCCGGCCATATGCATCCGGTGCTGGCCGTGACGGCCCTTCTCTGCATCTCGGTCGGCGCGGGCGCCGCCGGCGCGCTGAACATGTGGTACGAGAGCGACATCGACGCCTTGATGTCCCGTACCAAGAACCGGCCGATCCCGGCCGGCCACGTCACCCGGCCCGAGGCGCTCGCCTTCGGCGTCATTCTTTCGTTCTTCTCGGTGATGATCCTCGGCGCCCTGGTGAACTGGGTGGCCGGCGGGCTTCTCGCCTTCACGATCTTCTTCTATGTCGTGATCTACACGATGGGCCTCAAGCGCCGCACGGCGCAGAACATCGTCATCGGCGGCGCCGCGGGCGCGCTGCCGCCGGTCGTGGCCTGGGCCGCGGCAACCGGCACCGTGACGATGGAGCCGATCCTTCTCTTCCTGATCATCTTCTTCTGGACGCCGCCGCACTTCTGGGCGCTCGCGTTGTTCCGCACCGATGACTATCAGCGCGCGGGCATCCCGATGCTGCCGAACGTCGCCGGTCCGGATGCTACGCGCCTGCAGATCCTGCTCTACACCCTCGTGCTGGTGGCGATTGCCGTCAGCCCGTGGGCGCTGGGCTATTTCGATGCAGTCTACGGCGTCGCCTCGCTGATCCTCGGCGCCGGGATGCTGTACTTCGCGGTTCAGGTCTATCGCCAGCGGGAAGGGGAGCCTGCGCTCCGCGCTGCGCGCAAGCTGTTCGCATTCTCGATCCTTTATCTCTTTGCTTTGTTCGCCACCTTGCTCGTCGAAGTCCTGGTGTCGGCAATCGCACGACTGGTCTGGTAAATCATGGCTGCCCCGACGAACGACAAACAGCCAGAAACCGGAATCGTCCTCACCGAGGAGCAGAAGCGACGCCGTCGCCAGCGCTCGGTTGCGATTGCATGGGCGCTTGGAGTGCTGGTGATCCTGTTTTTTGCGGTCACCATCGTCAAAGGACCGGCCATCCTGGTCCGCCCGATGTGAGGATTGAGCAATGACTGATCGTGACATTCCGGCCGCAACGCCCCCAGCTCCGCAGCGTGTCGAGCGCTCGCGCGCGGCGGTGCGCCGGGATGCCGCCATCGGCGCCATTTGCGGCGTTGTCGTCGCGTTGATGGTGGGCGCCGCCTATGCGGCGGTGCCGCTCTATGACTGGTTCTGCCGCGTCACCGGCTTCAACGGTACGACGCAGCGTGCAACTGCGGCCCCGGCGAATCAGCACGCGCGCAAGATCGCGGTGCGGTTCGATTCGAATATTTCCGGCGGGCTGCCCTGGCGCTTCCAGCCGGAAAAGACCGAGATCGAAGTCCATATCGGCGAAGTCGTGACGGCCTACTACACCGTGACGAATCAATCGGCGCGACAGACGACCGGCGTGGCTTCCTACAACGTGGCGCCGCTGACCGCCGGCGCGTATTTTCAGAAAATCAACTGCTTCTGCTTCACCGAGCAGACAATGGCACCCGGTGAAAAGCGGGAAATGGCCGTGGTCTTCTACGTCGATGAAAAGATGCTGGAGGACAGCGAGCAGGACAATCTCAACACCATGACCTTGTCCTACACATTTTATCCGGTAAAGGATCCATCGCCGAAGCCGCTTGCGGAGGTCAAATCCGACAAGCGCGAGGGAAACCTTTGACCATCACTACTTGATGATTGAGAGACGGCAAGGCGCCGACTATGATCGGCGCCGTTAACGGAGAGACTGCAATGGCTACGGCCCACGTCAAGCAACACGATTTTCACCTTGTCGATCCGAGCCCCTGGCCGTTCGTGGGATCGTTTGCCGCATTCACGATGGCGATCGGCGCCGTTAGCTGGATGCATCACCTCTATGCCGCCGCGCCGATCGTGTTCGGCGTCGGTCTCATCGGCGTGCTCTACACCATGGCCGGCTGGTGGAGCGATGTCATTCGCGAGGCCCAGCACAAGGGTGACCACACCCGCGTGGTCCAGATCAGCCATCGCTATGGCATGATCCTGTTCATCGCCTCGGAAGTGATGTTCTTCGTTGCCTGGTTCTGGGCCTATTTCAACTCGGCGCTGTTCCCGGCGGACCCGGTGCACTTCACCCGCGACGCGCTGTTCGGCGGCGTCTGGCCGCCCAAGGACATTCAGACCTTTGATCCGTGGCACCTGCCGCTGCTCAACACGCTGATCCTGCTGACCTCGGGCACCACGCTGACCTGGGCGCACCACGCGCTGCTGCACAACGATCGCAAAGGCCTCAAGTACGGCCTGATCCTCACCATCGCGCTCGGCCTGATCTTCACCTGCGTGCAGGCCTACGAATACAGCCACGCGGCGTTTGCCTTCACCGGCAATATCTACGGCGCGACCTTCGTGATGGCGACCGGCTTCCACGGCTTCCACGTCATCGTCGGCACGATCTTCCTGATCGTCTGCCTGATCCGTGCCTATGCCGGCCACTTCACGCCGAAGCAGCACCTCGGCTTCGAATTCGCGGCCTGGTACTGGCACTTCGTCGACGTGGTCTGGCTGTTCCTGTTCATCGCCATTTACGTCTGGGGCTATGGCGGCCCGGTCGCCGGCGCGGCTGCCGGCCACTAAGCAACCCGATTGCATCAGAAGGGCGGCCGTGCGGCCGCCCTTTTGTTTTTGTAGAGTGAGATCATGTCCGGCTTTGCCTCTGCCCCCCATCCCGTTCTGCGGTCTGCTCCCATCCGGGGCGAGGCCAAGCGCCAGCTGATCCGCGGAGCGGCAGCATGAGCGCGGGCCTTCGCCGCAGCGGCGGCATGTTCGGCATGGCCGTCATCACCCTCGCGATGCTCGGTACCCTGATCAGCCTCGGCGTCTGGCAGCTCCAGCGGCGCGCCGAGAAGCACGAACTGATTGCCGCGCTTGATGCGCGGCTCGGCGCGGCGCCTGTAGCCGTGCCTGCACCGGGTGATTGGCCGGCGTTGACCCAGCAGAAGGATGAATTCCGGCGGGTCCGGCTGATGGGAACCTTCGAGGCGCGGCCGGACGCGCGGGTCTTTACCTCGGGCTCGGGGCTGCGGCCGGATGCGGTCGGTACCGGCGTCTGGGTCTTTGCGCCGCTTGATCTGAATGCCGGGGGCACCGTCGTGATCAATCGGGGATTCATGCCCGAGCCGGTTCCGGCGGCAATTCCAGTGCCTGCTGGCGCGGTCGAGCTCGTCGGCTATCTGCGCTTTGCGGAAAAGCCCGGTTCCCTGACCCCGGATGCCGAGGTGGGCAAGCGCTTGTGGTTCGCACGCGATCACCAGGCCATGGCGAGCGCGCTGGGATGGGGCAAAATGCCGGGCGAAGTCGCGCCGTTCTATATCGATCTGGAGGCCCCGATTCCCGAAGGCGGCCTGCCGAAACCCGGAGCGCTGAGCGTCAAGCTCAAGGACGACCATCTACAATACGCGATGACATGGTTTGGCCTCGCCGCGGTCGTATCCATTGCCTCGGCGTTCTGGTTTGCCGGCGCGATTTCCTCCCGCGGACGCTCGAAACTTGCGGGAAAAGACGATATTGAGCGCGGATGATTTGCCTTCCGCCGCTCCAAGCATGCCTTCTTGTGGACGGCACCGGCAGCCGATAAGGTGTTCCGCAGTTTCCGCAGATACGGAAAAATGTCATTTATATCAAATGCTTGATGTTCGGTCGAGCGTTTGGAGGATTGCTTGACGCACTATATCTCGACGCGGGGCGAGGCGCCCCGGCTTGGCTTTTCCGACACGATGCTCACGGGTCTCGCGCGCGATGGCGGCCTCTATGTGCCTGAAGTCTGGCCGCGCCTGACGCCTGCGACGATTGCCGGCTTTGCCGGCAAGCCGTATTGGCAGGTTGCCGTCGAGGTGATGACGCCGTTCATCGGCGATGACATCCCGCAGGCCGATCTCGTCCGCATGGCGCAGCAAGCCTATGCCGGCTTCCGCCATCCGGCGGTCGTGCCGCTCGATCAGAGCGGCGCCAACCAGTTCGTCCTCGAGCTTTTCCACGGCCCGACGCTCGCGTTCAAGGACGTGGCGATGCAGCTCTTGTCGCGGCTGATGAACCACGTTCTGGCCGAACGCGGCCAGCGCACCACCATCGTCGTCGCCACCTCCGGCGACACCGGCGGCGCCGCGGTCGAAGCCTTCGCCGGTCTCGGTCAGGTCGATCTGGTCGTGCTCTTCCCCAACGGGCGCATTTCCGACGTGCAGCGGCGGATGATGACCACGGCCGGCGCGGCCAACGTCCATGCGCTCGCCGTCGAGGGCACCTTCGACGATTGCCAGGCGCTGGTGAAGGCGATGTTCAACCACCACGCCTTCCGCGATCAGGTGGCGCTGTCAGGCGTCAACTCGATCAACTGGGCGCGCATTGTCGCGCAGGTCGTTTATTACTTCACCTCGGCAGTTGCCCTCGGCGCGCCGGCGCGCGAGGTCGAATTCACCGTGCCGACCGGAAATTTCGGCGACATCTTCGCCGGCTACGTCGCCAAGAAGATGGGCCTGCCGATCCGCCGCCTGCGGATCGCCGCCAACATCAACGACATTCTGGCCCGCACGCTCGCCACCGGCAGCTACGAGGTCCGCGAGGTCCACGCGACGGTTTCGCCGTCGATGGACATTCAGGTCTCGTCGAATTTCGAGCGTCTCCTGTTTGAGGCCGCCGGTCGCGATACGAGCCGCATCCGCTCGCTGATGGCGTCGCTGACGCAATCGGGACGGTTCGATCTGCCGCCGGAAATGCTGGCCGAGATCGAGCGCGATTTCGACGCCGGCCGCGCCGACGAGGACGAGACCAACGCGACCATCCACGCGGTCTGGAACGAGACAGGCGACCTGATCGACCCGCACACCGCCGTTGCGCTGGCGGTTGCCAATCGTGACGCGCCGGCCGACGCCGTGCCGAACATCGTGCTGTCGACCGCGCATCCGGCGAAATTCCCCGATGCGGTCGAGGCCGCCTGCGGCAAGCGGCCGGATCTGCCGCCGTGGCTGGACGGGCTGATGACCCGCCCGGAGGCGATCACCGTGATGAAGAACGACCAGAGGGAAGTCGAGCGGTTCGTGCTGTCGGTCAGCCGAACGGCGAAGCAGGGAGCCGCCTGATGCCCGTCGAAATCACAAAGCTGCCTTCGGGCCTCACGGTCGTCACCGATACGATGCCGCATCTGGAAACGGCCGCGCTCGGCGTCTGGACCGGCGTCGGCGGCCGTGACGAGAAGGAGAACGAGCACGGCATCTCGCACCTGCTCGAGCACATGGCGTTCAAGGGCACGGCGAACCGCAATGCCCGCGAGATCGTCGAGGCGATCGAGGCGGTCGGCGGAGACCTCAATGCCGCCACCAGCTCCGAGAGCACGGCTTACTATGCCCGCGTGATGAAGGCCGACGTGTCGCTGGCGCTTGACGTGTTGTCGGACATTCTGGCCAATCCGATCTTCGACCCCGACGAGCTGGCGCGCGAGAAAAGTGTGATCGTGCAGGAAATCGGCGCGGCGCAGGACACGCCGGACGACGTCGTGTTCGAGCACCTCAGCGAACTGTCCTATCCCGATCAGCCGATCGGCCGTTCGCTGCTCGGCACCGCCGACACGCTGGACACCTTCAACGACCGCATGCTGCACGAATATCTGACGACGCATTATCGCGGCCCGGAAATGGTTGTGGCGGCAGCGGGTGCGGTCAATCACAAGCAGATGGTCGATGAGGCGGTGGAGCGGTTCGCGAACTTCAGCGCCGCGCCGGGGCCGAAGCCGCAGCGCGCGACCTTCGGGCAGGGCGGCGCCAAGGTGGTGAGCCGCGACCTCGAGCAGGCGCACCTGACGCTGGCGCTTGAAGGGGTGCCGCAGTCCGATCCGGCGCTGTTCAGCCTACAGGCTTTCTCCAACGTCCTCGGCGGCGGCATGTCCTCGCGCCTGTTCCAGGAAGTCCGGGAGAAGCGCGGCCTGTGCTACTCGATCTACACCTTCCACGCGCCCTATACCGACACTGGCTTCTTCGGTCTTTATACGGGCACCGACCCCAACGATGCGCCGGAGATGATGGAAGTCATCATCGACATCATCAACGAGTCGGTGGAGACGCTGACCGAAGCCGAGATCGCCCGCTCCAAGGCGCAGATGAAGGCTGGGCTGCTGATGGCGCTGGAAAGCTGCAGCTCGCGCGCGGAACAACTTGCCCGGCATATGCTGGCCTATGGCCGGCCGCTGACGGTTGAGGAAATGGTGGCGCGGATCGACGGGGTGACGGTCGAGTCGACCCGTCAGGCGGCGCGCGGTCTGATTTCGCGCAGCCGGCCCGCCGTGGTCGCGCTCGGGCATGGCCGGGGGCTGGACTCTGCGGTGGCTTTTGCGGAAGGATTGTCGCCGGCAAAGGCGCGCACGCTCTATCATTGAGAGGCTGGGCGGCGGCCGCGGCAGGGAGCCTGAACTGCAGGGAGCTTGAGCCATGGCCCTGTTTCGATTGACTTCCAGTGGTCCGCCACCCTTGGAGCCGCAGGGCTATGGCGTGCGGCTCCGTGCGCCGCAGATGGACGATTTTCCGCAGTGGTCGGCGTTGCGCGCGGAAAGCCGCGCCTTCCTCACCCCGTGGGAGCCGATCTGGCCTTCAGATGATCTCACCCGCTCCGGTTTCCGCCGCAGGCTGCGTCACTATGCCGATGACATCGTTGCCGACCGGGTCTATCCGTTCCTGATTTTCCGCGATCTCGATGGCGCGCTGGTCGGCGGCGTCACGCTTGCCAATGTCCGGCGCGGCATCGTCCAGGCGGGCACGCTGGGCTACTGGGTCGGCGCGCGCTATGCCGGGCACGGCTATATGAGCAGCGCGCTACGGGCCCTGCTGCCGACGCTGTTCGGCGAACTCAGCCTGCATCGCGTCGAGGCGGCGTGCATTCCCACCAATACCGCGTCGATCCGCGTGCTGGAGAAATGCGGGTTCGTGCGTGAAGGGCTGGCCCGGCGCTATCTCTGCATCAACGGCATCTGGCAGGATCACCTTCTGTTCGGCCTTCTGCACGACGAATTCCGGCCCTGAGCCCCTGCGGCGCCGCCGATGTGGCGCGAAACCTCCAATAACCACAGCGCGATACGGATCGGCCTTTGGCTTGTCGCCATTGGATTGTTATAACCCGGCACGTTTTCGAAGATCACAATGGTGGGGCAGCGCTTCCATGTTTGAGTATCGGTCTGAGCCGGTGGTGAGCCGCCGTTTGCGCCGCGCGCGCGGAATCATGTTTGGAGTTGCGGCGTCGTGCCTGCTCGCGGGCTGCGGCAGCACGAGCGGAGGTCTTGGCGGTTCATCCGCGAGCAGCGATCCCAGCCCTTCGCTGGGCGACCGTTTCTCGCAGCTGTTCGGCCGCAACTCGCAGTCGGTCGGCGAGGCGCCGCCGCCGCCGACCGCCAATGAGCCGACCTGTCCCGCGGTGCAGATCCGCTCCGGCGCCTCGACCTATGCCGTCGGCCTGCCGGGGCAGGAAGCCAGCGGCAGCAATCTGCGCTACCAGGGCACGATCACCCGCACGGCGCGGGACTGCACGCTGAGCGGCAACCAGATCACCGCACGCCTTGGCATTCAGGGCCGCGTCATCGTCGGCCCCGCCGGTGCCCCGGCGAGCGTCGACCTGCCGCTGCGCGTTGCCGTGGTCAAGGAGGGCGTCAATCCGCAGACGGTGTTCACCAGTGCTTACCGGACCACGGTGCAGATGAGCGGCTCCAGCTCCAGCGTCGTCTTCAGCCTCGTTGCCGAAGACATCGCCTATACGGTCCCACCGGGCGGGGACGCCGATTCGTACGTGTTCTATGTCGGCTTCGATCCGCAGGCGCTGCGCCCCGAGCCACGCCGCCGGGCGCCGAAGCGCCACTGACGCTCCGCGACGATCCGAACAAGCAAAAGGCCGGTGTCCGCGACGCCGGCCTTTTTGCTGGTCTGTTCAGAGACGGGGAGACAAGTCCGGCTCCCAGAAACGACAAAGCCGGCTGCGAAATCCGCGCCGGCTTTGTCTTTCTTATCGTGCTGTCCGAGCTTAGTTCAGCTTGCTGCGAACCTCGGCGATGCCCTTGTCCAGCAAGTCATCGGCCAACTGGCCCTTGACTGACTGGGACATGATCGAGGCTGCCGCCGTGACGGCCGCATCGGCTGCAGCTGAACGGACATCGGCCAGCGCCTGAGCTTCTGCCTGAGCGATCTTGTTCTCGGCGCTCTTGGTCCGGCGTTCGACGAACTCTTCCATCTTGGCCTTGGCTTCCGCCGCGATCCGCTGGGCTTCCGCCTGCGCGTTCGTGATGATCTCCTCGGCTTCGCGTTCGGCGCTCGCACGGCGAGCCCGATAGTCCGCCACCAGCTTGGCAGCTTCGTCCTTCAGCTGACGCGCTTCGTTCAGTTCGGCCTGAATACGCTCGCTGCGGCGATCAAGCGCCTTGGCGACCGTCGTGTGCACGCCAAAATAGGCGAACACAGCCATGAGAATGACGAAAGCGACGGCGACCCAGAATTCCGGAGTTTGGATCATCGCTTTATCCTCTCATCGATGCGTCGACGGCGCGATCGACTGCGCCACCGTCAGGCTGAACACCCGTCAATTGCGTAACGAGCGCCGCAGCAGTATCCGCGGCGATGCCACGGACGTTGCTCATTGCAGCTTCCCGCGTTGCAGCCACGGCCTTCTCGGCTTCGGCCAGCTTCACGGCGAGGCAGTCTTCAAGAGCCTTGCGCTCCTGCTCCGACTGCGCGCTGAGCTTTTCGCGGGTTTCGGCACCGATTGCCTGGGCCTTGTTACGAGCCGTTGCCAGCTCGGTCTCATAAGCCTTCAGCTCGCTGTCGGATTCGTCGCGGAGCCGCTGAGCGGCTGCGAGATCGTCTGCAATTCTCCGCTGACGCGCATCGATCAGACCGCCCACCTTGGGAAGGGCGATCCGGGACACGATCAGATAGAGCGCAACAAACGAGATCGCCAGCCAGACCAACTGAGAGGCGAAGGAGCTCGACTCGAACGGCGGAAACGACGTGCTATGCCCATTCGTTTCCGTGTGGGCCTTCGTGCCGGTTTGGTTGCCTTGTGTCGCCACATTGCCCTCCTTGCCGACCGCTCGCGATGCCTTGCGGATCGCGCCGGTCGTCTCGGTCGTTGCTTAGACGGCGAACAGCAGAAGCAGCGCGATCAGCAGCGAGAAAATGCCGAGCGCTTCAGTCACGGCGAAACCGAAAATCAGGTTACCGAACTGACCCTGCGCGGCCGACGGGTTGCGCAGCGCGGCGGCAAGATAGTTGCTGAAGATCATGCCGACGCCCAGGCCTGCACCGCCCATTCCGATGCAGGCGATACCAGCGCCAATGTACTTTGCGGCAATCGGATCCATGAAGAAGCTCCTTCTCAGTGTTGCTTGCTTGAGGTTTGACTAGTGGTATCGGGCTTTTTTAATGGCCCGGATGAATTGCATCGTTGAGATAGATGCAGGTGAGAATGGCGAAGACATAGGCCTGCAGGAACGCAACGAGCAATTCCAGCGCAGTGATTGCCACCGTCAGTCCCAGCGGCAGAACGGCACCCGCCCAGCCTGCGACACCCAACGCGCCAAGCATGGTCACGAAGCTCGCAAACACTTTCAGGGTGACGTGGCCGGCCAGCATGTTCGCGAACAGACGGACGCTGTGCGAAATCGGGCGGGACAGGAAGGAGATGACTTCAATGGCAACGACCAGCGGCAGAACCACCAGCGGAATGCCCTTCGGCACGAACAGCTTCAGGAAGCCGATGCCGTTATTGTAGAAGCCGTAGATGATCACGGTGAAGAACACCAGCAGCGCCAGCGCGATGGTGACGATGATGTGGGTTGCGACCGTGAAGGTGTAGGGAATGACGCCGACGAGGTTGGAAACCGCGACGAACATGAAGATGGTGAACACCAGCGGGAAGAACTTCATGCCGTGTTCGCCCGCGGTGCTGCGCAGCATGTCCGCGACGAATTCGTAAGTGAGTTCGGCGATGGACTGGAAGCGGCCCGGCACCAGCCGGCCGCCCGCCGCTCCACCGATCATCAGCAGGGCAGTCAGCACAACTGCGAGCAGCATGAACGCTGCCGAGTTGGTGAAAGCGATTTCATGCCCGCCGATGTGGCCGAGCGTGAAGAGGTTCTTGATTTCGAATTGATGGATCGGATCCATTATCCGGCAGCTCTCTTGTCGTCCCCGCCAGCCGCGCCGGCGCTCGAAAATTCAGTCCTGGTCCCCGGGTGGGGTCTTCAAACGTTCATTTACATCCGGAACCACGCCTGCGACCCTCATCAGGTTGATCACCCCGGCGGCGAAGCCGAGAAGAAAGAACACGATGAAGCCCCAGGGCGAGGTCGACAGAAGATAGTCGAATGCCCAGCCCAGAGCCGCTCCGACTGCAACACCGGCCACCAGCTCGGACGAGAGACGAATGCCGCGAGCCATGGCCGAAGCCCTCGCGGCAGCATCTTCGCCTTGACGCTGACGGTTATCCGCCCCGACCTTCCGGCTGTGCTCGATAGTCGACAGCCGTTGATCCAGACGTCCAAGTCTTGCGGAAAGCGCGGCGTCGTCGGACAGCGGTTTGCCGCGTTTCCCGTTGTCGCTCCGTCCGCCGTTATCTGTGCCGTCTGCCATGCTGTCGACACTTCAAAACGAGGCTGAAACCCACGAAAATGACGCCCCACTGCCCTCTAAAGCCGCGCGGACCATACTGATGGCATCTGGTCAAGTCAAGATTGGCTGAGGACAACGTCGCTGGCGGAATGGATTGATTTTATTGAGGAAAATAAATTATTTCGAGAAAAGTCACCGCACTGCAATAACAATCTGTCGCATTTGTGCTCTTGCGTCGCAGGGCAAGGGCTGGTCCGATGGCCAAAAACGCGAACCAAACCACCCGGAGCCGCTATGACGCGCCACATCGACTACTACTTTTCGTTGCAATCCCCCTGGGCCTATATCGGGAATCGGCTGTTTCACGAGGTGGCGGCCCGTCACGGCGTCAAGATCAACTACAAGCCCATGGTGCTGACCGAGGTTTTCGCCGAATCCGGCGGCTTGCCGCTGAAACAGCGTCATCCTGTGCGCCAGCGCTACCGGATGGTCGAGCTGCAGCGCTGGCGGGAGCGGCGGAACAAGAGTTTTCACCTTACCCCCGCCCATTGGCCGTTCGACGCCCGTCTGGGTGATGGCATGATCATTGCGATCGCCGAGGCTGGGCACGACCCGCAGGATTTTGTCGCGCAGGGCTTTAAGGGCGTCTGGGAGGATCAGCGGGATCTCGGCGACCCGGCGACGCTGATCGCGATCGCCGACAGCGTCGGCCTCGCGGGCAAGGATCTCGTCACGCGGGCCGGATCGTCCGAGATTGGTGCGGTTTACAGCAGGAATCGCGACGAGGCGCTGGCGGCGGACGTGTTCGGCGCCCCGGCCTATGTGCTCGATGGCGAGGTGTTTTGGGGGCAGGACCGCCTCGAACTTTTGGACGATGCGCTCGGCAGCGGCCGCGCGCCGTTCCGGCCTAACCCCTGACCGCGGCCCGCGTCTTCAGGGGCGGGCATCCATAAAAAAGGCCCGATCGCGCGGCATTCTTGCGGCTACCGTATGAAGGGAGCCGCAAATGACAAGGTTGGCAGGTGAGAGCACGCCGCCCATTGTCGTCCGCCGTCTGCGGCGAAGGGCGTTTGGCGGCGTTGCGCCGATGCTCCCGATTTTGGCATTGGCGTTGACCGCCGGGCTGTCCGGTTCGGCGGTTGCGCAAAACCTTGATTCGGAAAACGGCCGCTATCAGTTGTCGCCGTTCAATGATGGTGTGATCCGGCTCGACACCCGAACCGGCGCCGTCAGCCATTGCCGGAAGGAGAATGGCGGCTGGGCCTGCCGCCTGATGCCCGACGAGCGCGCCGCGATGGACGCCGAGATCGGCCGGCTCTCGGCGGAAAACCAAAAGCTCTCGCAGCGTCTCACCGACAGTTCGAAGGATGGAGCGCAAAAGCCGGGGGCGAAGCCGGGTGAGGGCAGGGCCGAACCGAACAAGATCGAAATTCCGCTGCCGAGCGATGCTGATATCGACCGCGCCATGACATTTCTCGAAAAGGTATGGCGGCGGCTGATCGGCGTGGCGGAGCGCGTGCAGAAGAATGCCGCCGGCAATATATAAAGAAGGGGCGCTGTCGCCCTTCGCGTGAAGGGCGGCCTTCCTTGTGTCTTTATA
Organism: Xanthobacteraceae bacterium; assembly: GCA_035565775.1. Lineage (GTDB taxonomy): Bacteria > Pseudomonadota > Alphaproteobacteria > Rhizobiales > Xanthobacteraceae > PRO6. Next base: position 336,122 of record DATMRW010000023.1, read on the forward strand.
TATAGAGGTGGCGAACCATGGGCGGCGTCGACCGAACAAAACTGTCCCGCGTGACGCCTGATGCGCTGGTTTCCGCAACGATCACCGTCGCGACGGCAAAGCCGGGTTTCGTCGATCTGACCCGTGATGTTCGCGACTTCCTTGCCGATGCCGGCGCGCGCGATGGCGCGCTCTCCCTTTTCATTCGCCACACCTCGGCCTCGCTGACGATCCAGGAAAATGCCGATCCCGATGTGCTGGCCGACCTCATGACGGCGCTGGACAGCTTTGCCCCGCAGGATGCGCCGTGGCTGCACAAGATCGAGGGGCCTGACGACATGCCGGCGCATGTCCGCAGCATGCTGACCGCGACCAGCCTGCAAGTGCCGGTTTTGGCCGGCGAGCCGGCGCTCGGCATGTGGCAGGCGATCTATCTGATCGAGCACCGGGCGCGGCCCCATCGCCGCGAGGTGGTGTTGCAGTTTCTGGGGACGTGCCGCTAGGCGGTTCCGCAGGGCACGGCTGACTTCTCTTGGCGGAAAATTCCGACTGGGCGAATCCAAAAACATGGGCCGCCGCTCTTGCCAGGTGCCGGAAGTTGAAACATAGCTTGAACGGAAGAAACTCAGAGCGAGGGAAACTGGCCCGGGTCCAGGCTTAAAAGTGCCATGAACGTCATCATTGCGGACGATCATCCGTTGTTTCGCGGCGCCATGCGGCAGGCCGTCGCCCACATCGTGGACGACGCGATGGTGGAGGAGGCCGGGACGTTCGAGGAACTGACCGCGCTTCTGGAGCGCGGCGGCGATGTCGGCCTGGTGATGCTCGATCTGATGATGCCCGGCGTGAACGGCTTCTCCGGCCTTATTTACTTGCGCGCGCAATATCCGGCGATCCCAGTCGTGGTCGTTTCCGCCACCGACGATGCCGAAACCATCCGTCGTTCGCTGGATTTTGGCGCATCCGGCTTCATTCCCAAGCGATACGGCATCGAGACGCTGCGCGAGGCCATCGCGGCGATTCTTGCGGGTGAGATCTGGACGCCGCCGGACCTCGACCTCTCCGCCACGGGCGATCCGGTCGCCAACCAGATGCGCGACCGGCTAGTGACGCTGACGCCGCAGCAGGTGCGCGTGCTGATGATGCTGTCGCAGGGGCTTTTGAACAAGCAGATCGCCTATGAGCTCGGCGTCTCGGAAGCCACCATCAAGGCGCATGTCTCAGCCATCCTGCAAAAGCTCGGCGTCGAAAGCCGCACGCAGGCGGTGATCGCCGCCGGCCGGATTTCCGGCGAGCAGTGGCGGCAGGGCACGGGCGGCTGAAGCCCCCTTTCGTTCGTTCCATCTCTCATTCATTCCGCAGCGGCGGCGATGAGTTGCTGCGTCCGCCATTGCCCGAGCAGCGCCCGCAACGAAGCCGGCCGCAGCGGTTTGTTCAACACCACGATCTTGTTGCTTTCCGCCTCGCGGCGGACGTCGGGGCTGCGGTCCGCCGTGATCAGAATTGCCGGGATCGCTGCGCCGAAACGGTCGCGGATGACGCGGATGGCATCGACGCCATTGCCTTCGTCGAGGTGGTAATCGACGAGAAGGCCGGTGACGCGCTGCCGGCTCGACGCGATCGCGGCGAGCGCGCTGGCCTGATCGGTCGCGGCAATCACCTGCACGCCCCAGGCGGTGAGCATGGTGCGCATGCCGTCGAGAATGGCGAGATCGTTTTCGATGCAGACGACCAGCGTGCCGCTCATCGGTGCGGAGGTCACCGGCGTTGCCGTGGTCACGCCGCTGACGAGGGTGACGGAGTCCGCAATCTGGATCTTGACGGAAAAGTTCGAGCCGCGGGTCCGGTTGGGTTGCAGCGCGATGCCGAGGTCGAGCACGCGGGCGATGCGGTCCACGATAGACAGGCCGAGTCCGAGTCCCCAGGCCATCCGTGCGCCCTGATCGAGGCGATGAAATTCCTTGAAGATCTCGGCGCGCTTGGTGGCAGGCACGCCGAGGCCGGTGTCATAAACGAAGAGCTGCAGATGCGAGCCGCGCCGGCGGCAGCCGACGAGGACGCGCCCGTGCGGCGTATACTTGATGGCGTTCGAGATCAGGTTTTGCAGCGCGCGCCGCAGCATCACCCGATCGGAGCGCACCGCGAGCGAGCAGGTGACGACAGTGAGCTTCAGCGATTTGGCGCGCGCGATCGGCGCGAATTCGATTTCGAGCGAGCGCAGCAGATCGCCGATGTTGAAGTTGGCGATCGAGGGCGGCATCGCGCCCGCATCGAGCCGCGCGATGTCGAGGAGCGCGCCGACGATTTCCTCGATGGCTTCGAGCGAGTCGTCGATATTGTTGACGAGGCGGCTGTCCTCGCCGGCGGCGTGGCGCTCCACCAGGCTCGTGACGTAGAGCCGCGCCGCGTTCAGCGGCTGCAAGATGTCGTGGCTGACGGCGGCGATGAAGCGCGTCTTCGAGCGGTTCGCCTCTTCCGCCGCGCTCTTGGCGACGGCGAGCTCGGAGTTGAGCTGCGTCAGTTCCTCGGTGCGCGCGCGCACGCGGCGCTCCAGCGAGGCATTCGCGCGTTCGAGCGCAGCGGCTGCCTCGAAGCTCGGCGTGACATCGGAAAAGGTCAGCACCAGCGCGCCGGCCGGCATGCGGTTGACGCGCACTTCGATGACGAGCTTGCGGTCAGGAAAACGTTCGAGGAATGGCGCGCCCTCGGTGGTGTAGGTCGCAAGCCGGCGCTTGAGCAGGCTGCGGTCGTCCTCGTAGGGCGGCCGCGCGGCCTCGCTGAGGTGTTCAAGCAGCACCATCAGCGGCAGGCCGATCTGTGCAAGATGCGGCGGCACGTCGAGCAGTTCGCCGAACTGCCGGTTAAAGCAGATCAGCTCCAGCCGGTCGTTGAACACGGCGATGCCCTGGCGGACGTGGTTGAGCGCCGTCTGCAAAATCTCGCGATTGAAATGCAGCGCCGCGTGGGAGTCGTCGAGCAGCTTCAGCGCGGACTTTGCCGACACCGTGCGCTTGCGCAAAAGCAGCGACATTACCAGCCGCGAGGATGCCGCGCCGATCGTCGATGCGATGAGATATTCGGCGTGTTGCAGCATCTCGGCATCGGCGGGCGCCGATAGGTTCAGCGTGAGGCCGCGGGTTGCCGCAAACTTGTCGAACGAGGCTTGCGCCCGGTCTGGACCGAGATACTGCGACACCGTGCCGAGAATGTCGCCGACCGTGATCGCGGTGCGCCAGCGCCGAAAGGTCGGGGCGATGGTCACGAGCGCGGGCGGCACAAAAATGTCCGCCTGCAGCCGCTCGATCGACTTGGTCGGGCGCAGCAGCGACACCGCGGCATAGGCCAGAATGTTGAGCGCGAGGCTCCACATCACGCCATGGACCAGCGGCGGCAGATCGAGGCCGAAAAGGGCCTGCGGGCGCAGCATCGCAACGCCGAACGGGCCGTCCTTGAGGATCGCGGTGCCGAGCGGCGTTGCCTCGAGAAAGCTCGGGATGAACAGCGTGTAGGCCCAGGCGGCGAAGCCGATCAGCATGCCGGCGATCGCGCCGCCGGCGGTCGCGCGCCGCCAGAGCAGGCCGCCGAAAAAGGCCGGCGCGAATTGCGCGACGGCGGCAAATGAAAGAAGGCCGATGGCGACGAGCTGCGTGTTGCCGAGCGCGCGGTAGTACAGATAGGCCATCAGCATGATGACGAAGATCGCGATCCGGCGAACGCGCATCAGCAGCCCTCCGAAATGGGCGCGGCCGGAAACGAGATGCGGGCGACGGCTGAGCAGCAGCGGCAGGACGATGTCGTTCGACACCATGATCGCGAGCGCGACGCATTCCACGATCACCATCGCGGTGGCGGCCGATAGGCCGCCGATGAAGACCGCGATGCTCAGCAGGGGAATGTTGGCATCGACCGGCAGCGCCAGCACATACATGTCGCTGTCGACCGCGCCGAACGGAAAGGTGACGAGGCCGGCGAGGGCGATCGGGATCACGAACAGGTTGATGGCGACGAGATAGACGGGGAACAGCCAGCGCGCCCGGCTGACCTCGGCATCATTCGAGTTTTCGACGACGCTGACGTGAAACTGCCGCGGCAGCAGCATGATCGCGAAGAACGACAGCAGCGTCATCGTCAGGAAGTTGGCGATGGAAGGCGAATAGTTGATCGTCCGCAGCGCCTCCGGCGAATTCATTGCGCGGTGCACGAGCTCCCCGGGCGAGAAGATCCAGAAGGTCACCGCGATGCCGACCGCGAGAAACGCCACCAGCTTGACGATCGACTCGGTGGCGACGGCGAGCATCAGGCCGTGCTGGTGCTCGGTCGCGGAAATATGGCGGGTGCCAAACAGGACGGCGAACACCGCCATCGCGATGGTTACCGTCAGCGTCATGTCGCCGATCACCGGGATGCTCAACACCAGATTGTCATGGCTGAGGATCGTGTTGAGCGACGACGACACCGCCTTGAGCTGAAGCGCGATGTAGGGGATCGAGCCGATCATCGCGATGATGGCGACGGTGGCGGCGACCGCCTGGCTCTTGCCGTAGCGGGCGGCGATGAAGTCGGCGATGGACGAGATGTTTTGCGATTTGGCGAGGTGGATGACGCGGCGCAGGAGCCGGGTTCCGACGGCGAACATCAGCACCGGGCCGACATAGATCGCAAGAAAATCGATGCCGGTGCGGGCGGCGAAGCCGACGGAACCAAAAAATGTCCACGACGTGCAGTAGATCGCGAGCGACAGCGGATAGATCAGGCCCGCGCCGGTGCTGCGCCGCGATCGCCGGTCGCCGTAGGTCGCGACAGCGAAAAGCAGTCCGATATAGCCAAACGCGGCCGCGATGACAGCCCAGTCATACCACATGGCTGTGACGCTCCTCGGCGTCTGCGTTTCCCTATGCCCCAGGTCCACTTTTACTGTGGTTTCACAGGCGGAGGAAATGACGTCTTTGGTTGAAAGCCGGCAGTCGGGGCGAAACAGCGACGCGGTCAGCGGGTAACGGGCGGTGATGAACTATCTGGGGTTGCATGAATTGAAAACATACACGAATCAGGATATGCACGTGTAAGTTGTATTAATTAAATGTTGCACCTCTGCCCTTGGAGATGGCAATGCACAACGCCGCGCAACTGCACCGGGAGGAGCCGAAAGGGGACTGGTCGGCCCGGATCGACCAGGAAACCCTGATCTACATCGTCGACGATGACGAGACCGTCCGGGACGCCCTGCTGCTGCTGCTGCGGATCGAGGGGTATCAACCGCGGTGCTTCGGCGATGCCGAGTCGTTCCTTCAGGCGGTTCGTGAGACGCCGCCGGTCTGTGTGATCCTCGACCTCAATCTGCCGGGCTGCACGCCGCTTGCCGTGCTGCAGCAACTGGCCGCCTGGCGATTCAAGTCGCCGGTGCTGGTGATTTCCGGCCAGTCGGATATTGCGGTCGCGGTCGCGGCGATGAAGGAGGGCGCTTTCGACTTCTTCGAGAAGCCGTTCGCCTCGGGCACCATTCTCAGCCGGGTGCGTGAAGCAATCGCGCATTGGCGGCAAATGCATAACCCGGTGAGCGGCCTTGCCAATTTCGCCGGCCGCGCCCGGCTCACGCGGCGGGAATGCGATGTGCTGGCGGAAGTGGCGCGCGGCGCCTCGAACAAGGAGGCGGGCCGGCGCCTGCACATCAGCCCGCGCACCGTCGAGGTCCACCGGGCGCGGATCATGGGCAAGCTCGGCGCACGCAACACCGCTGACCTGATGCGGATCGTCCTGTCTTCCCCTGCCGAAATGGTCAGTTCACTTGGCAGCATCAGCTGAGCCGCCAGCCTTTAGCCTTCTCACAGCCCCCCAAAAACCTCCAACTGCAAATGAGCGCTGGTAAGCGCTCATCCTTTTTACCTCTGGTGACGATCGTCACAGGATACCGCTGCAAAGTAACTTAGTACCGCGGCGCGGATTCCCATCGGGTCAATGCCGTTGACGCAAATGCCGGGCGCATATCGTAGCGGTAAAGGCGGCAGGCGGGCCGCGTTGAAAAAGCGAGCGAAGTGCGTTTTACTGATGTGCGACGAGGCGCTTGATGACCTCCGTCGTCATCATGGATCGAGTATGGACGCCAGGCGGACATTTACCACCAGCGAAACACACGGTGTGCTGCAGCAGTTTCATGCAAGCATCGGCGCATCGAGTGACGGGCTCGGCTGGTCTTCGGCCTATGCATCCATGCAGAGGGAGCGTCCGTTCGAGGGGCGCTTCCACGCCATCTCCGATTGTCTGATGGTGATGCATCGGGGCGGTCCAGTCGATGTCACCTTCCGGACCAATGACCGCTCGGTGACGCGCAATGTGCCGCGCGGCGGGTTCTTCTTTCTTCCGGCCGGCCGTGAATGCGACGTGTCGCTCCATGCCGATCTCGACACGATCCATATCTATCTGCGCGCCGAACTTTTTGCGGAACGGCACCATGGTAAGGATGTGATCTCGGATCTCACGCCGCTGCTTGGCGAGAGCGATCCCGTGCTCGAGCATCTTGCCGGGGCCATCGGCGAAGCGGTGGCCGACAGCAGCCCGCAGTCGTCGCTGTTCGTCGATCCGATCGCGCAGGCGATGGCAAGCCGCTTCATGGCGATCGGCCCCAATCGCGGCGCGGTGCGCGAGCCGCCACGGCCGACGCAACTGTCGAGCCGGCAGCTCCAGCGGGTTCGGGATTTCGTCGAAGCCCAGCTTGAGACGGATATCCGCCTCAATGCAATGGCGCAGGTCTGCGGCCTCAGCACCGAATATTTCATGCGCCAGTTCAAGGCGACGGTTGGCGTGTCGCCGTATCAGTATGTTCTGAATCTGCGGGTGGAGCGGGTGAAGCAACTGCTGGAGCAGGGCGACCAGAGTCTGTCCGAGATCGCACTGCAATGCGGCTTCTCGCATCAGGAACACATGACGCGGATGTTCCGGCGGTTTACCGGCGTGACGCCGGGGCGCTATCGCCGGGCGAGCCGCTGAGCGCGGGCCGCGCAAGCGCGGTTCTGTGACACAGTGGAAATTCCTGCCGGAAGCTGTAAATTATTTGCAAGCACGGAAAACATTTTGTCAGTCCGCCCTCCCGCGCCGGCAAGCCGCCGGCGCTTCGAGTGCCGGATGCCGCATAGCGGGATGACGCCTCTCATTCGGGATGCCGATGGACGCCAAGCCTTTCACCATGGAAGAAACGCACGGCATTCTGGAGCTGTACGGCGCCGATATCGCAACATCGAGCGCGCATCTCGGATGGACCGCGAGCTTTGCCTCGGTTCAGCGCGAGCAGCCCTTCGACGGGCCGTTGAAAGCCAATCCGAACTGCCTGCTTGTGCTGCCCTATCGTGGCCCGGCCGACATGACCTACCGGATCGAGCGGCGCGAATTGTCGCGTCAGGTGCAGCAGGGCGCGGTGTTCGTTCTGCCCCCGATGCATGAGTGCCACCTCAAGCTCCATCTGCTGCTCGACACGATCCACGTCTATCTGCGGCCCAGCCTGTTTCATGAAGACGAGCGGCTCGGCCGCGAGATTTCCGCCGGGCTTGCGCCGATCCTTGGCGAGCCGGACAATGTGATTGAGCATCTCGTCAATGCAATGGGCGAAATCGTGCTCGATCGGGGGGCGTCGGCGACCCTTTTGGCCGACAGCATCGCGCAGGCGGTGGCCAATCGCCTGATTTCGCTCAATTACAAGGAATTGCCGCGTGCCGTCGCTCCTGACAGCCGCGCGGGTCAGCTCAGCGCGCGGCGGCTGCGCGACATTCGCAATTACGTCGAAAGCAATCTGGCGCGTGACATCCGCCTCGACGAACTGGCGGCGCTGTGCGAACTCAGCAACGGCCATTTCCTGCGGATGTTCAAGGCAAGCGTCGGCACCTCCCCTTATCAATATGTGCTCAACTGCCGGATCGGCCGCGCGAAAATGCTGCTGCGCGATCCGAAGATCACGCTCGGGGAAGTCGCGCTGCAGTGCGGTTTTTCCCACCAGCAGCATCTGACGAGCACGTTTCGCCGCTTCACTGGCGTCACGCCTGGGGTCTATCGCCGCAATCGTTGAACGGCCGGCGGCAGCCGGCTTTGTGCAAAATTGCGTCAGTTTCCTGCAATGGGCCTCCAGTTTCGTGCAGGCCCGCTGGCAGCCTGTCACCTATCCTGCCCAGACCTAAAGCGTGTCCCCAGCTGAGAAGGGAGCGTCAGAAGGGGAGGAACTTGATATGGGCCAGCGGCTCGACATGCCCGATTTGCTGCGGCGGTGCCGTACGATCGGCCAATCCAATCCATTCATCCGGCATCCGGTCCGAACCATCGCGGGGGAACTTCCGTGAGCGGCGCGGCACCCTTCATCGTCGGCATCGGCGGCACGCTGCGGGAAGGCTCGACCTCGGAGCGCGCGCTGCGGATCGCGCTGGACGAGGCGGCGCGGCGAGGCGCGCGAACAAAACTGTTCGCCGGGCCGGTGCTCGACCTGCCGACCTATGACCCGGCAACCAAGACGCGGACGCCCGAGGCGATCGCGCTGGTGGAAACGCTGCGGCAGGCGGACGGAATCATTCTTGCGACGCCGAGCTATCACGGCACGGTGTCGGGGATGCTCAAGAACGCCATCGACTATGTCGAGGATCTGCGTTCGGATTCGCGGATTTACTTCGCCGACCGTGCGGTTGGCTGCATCGTTTGCGCCGAGGGGGTGCAGGCGCTCGGCTCGACGCTGGCGACATTGCGCGGTGTGATCCACGCCTTGCGCGGCTGGCCGACGCCGTTTTCCGCCGCGATCCATACTGCGAAAAAACCATTCAGTCCCGATGGCAGCTGCGCCGATCCGCAGACCGCCTATCAGCTCGCATTCGTCGCCGAGCAGGTCGTCGAGTTCGCCCGGATGCGCCGGATGCTCAGCGAGGACGAGGCAAGGAAGGCCGACGCGAAGCCGCCGGATCCGCGCGGCGCACGGCTGATCGAGCTGACGTTGGAATTGATGAACTGACATCGAGGCAATTGCCGCGGCGTCCAAACGCGCCGGGGCTGCACTATCTCGCTATCGCTGCAGGCAGTGGGCGCGGGCAATAAAACAATCACGAATTGTCAAAATTGTAAGGAGGACTGCATGTCTGACGTACGTTTCAATTTCATGCACTTCATGCCCTATGTGCATCTGCCACCCAATCACAAAGAGTACAAATCGCTCTGGGTGGATTTTCCGAACAAGTATTATGACCCGAAGAAAGCTGCTGTTCTCTATGAACAGTACTTTTCGGAGCTGGAGCTGGCCGACAAGGTCGGCTTCGATGCCATCGTCGTGAACGAGCATCACAACACCAGCTACAGCATGATGCCCGCGCCGAACCTGATCGCCGCCGCGCTGCTGTCGCGCATCCAGCGTGCGAAGATCTGCGTCTGGGGCACGCCGCCGAACCTCGAATATCCGAACCGCCTCGCCGAAGAATATGCCATGCTCGATGTGCTCTCGAAGGGCCGCCTCGAAGTGGCGTTCCCGCTCGGCACCGGCATGGAATATTGGTGCAATCCGATCAATCCGACCACGGCACGCGAGCGCCATAAGGAATCGATCGAGATCATTCTCAAGGCCTGGACCGAGGAAGGTCCGACCTCGCACTATGGCGACTTCTATACCTATCGCTTCCTCAACAGCTGGCCGCGCCCTTATCAGCAGCCGCATCCGCCGTGCTACATCGTCGGCACCGGCAGCCCGGAGACGATTGAGCTCGCGGCCCAATTCGGCTTCGGCTATTCGGCCGTGTTCGTCACCCGCGAGCGCGCGCTCGAACTGAACAACAAGCTGCGCCAACGCTCGGCCGAGCTCGGCAAGCAGATCCGCCCGGATCAGATGCCGCTCGGCGTGCTGACCTATGTCGCGGAAACGCAGGAACAGGCGGAGCGCGAGTTCGCCGAGCACCTGCAGTTCTTCTTCGAGGACGGCCTGCGCACCACGCCGCAGTTCCTCGCCCCTCCCGGCTACATCTCGATCGAACAGCTCAAGGCGCGCGCCGCGGTCGGTGACAAGCTGCATGGCTCGTTCAACCTCAAGGCGCTCAAGGACACGCTGTTCCTTGCCGTCGGCACGCCGGAGCAGGTCGCCAATCAGATCGGCGAATGGGGTCACACGATGGGTACCACCCACATCAACATCCAGGGTGCGCTTGGCAACATGCCGCACTGGAAGACCGTGAAGAACATTTCGCTGATCGCCGAAGAGGTGATTCCTCGTGTGCGTTCGCAGTCCAATGCACGCATGGCGGCAGAGTAAGGTTGGGGGGCGTTATGGAAGGTTTTCAGCGCGAAGTTCACACCGTCAACGGTGTCAAGATCGTCATGTATGTCGCCGGGGAGGGCCAGCCGCTGCTGTTCCTGCATGGCGCCGGCACGTTCCACGGCTTTGAATTCGCCCGCAAGTGGACGAAGAATTTCCGTGTCATGCTGCCGTTCCATCCCGGCTTCGGCGAGTCCGATGACTGCCCGGAGATGAGCGACATCCACGACTACGTGATGCACTATGTCGATCTGCTCGACGCGCTTGCGATCGAGAAGGTCAACCTCGTCGGCTTCTCGCTCGGCGGCTTCCTCGCGGCGCGTTTCGCCAGCGAGCACGGCCACCGCGTGATCAAGCTGGCGCTCGTCGGCCCGGCGGGCCTGCGGGACAAGGAGCATCCGATGGTGGACGTGCTTGCCGTGCCGCCGGAGCAGCTGCCGGGTCTGCTCGTCGAAAACTTCGACGTGCTCAAGCCATATCTGCCGACGGAGCCGAACCTCGACTTCATCGCCGACCGCTATCGCGAAACCACGACCGTCGCCCGCCTGATCTGGGATCGGCCGTGGGATCCGAAGCTGCCGCGCCAGCTGCATCGGGTGAAGATGCCGACGCTGCTGCTGTGGGGCGAGAACGACAAGCTGATCCCGTCGCAGCAGGTCCGCCTCTGGAAGAAGTTTATCCCGAATGCGGATATCCAACTCTTCGGCGGCGCCGGCCATCTCGTGCTCGACGAGAAGCCGGAAGCGGTGGAAGCGGTCGAGAAGTTCTTGAGCCTCTCGATCTGATCGGCTGAGCCAGCGAAGCGCATCGCGAACAACCTTCGCGGTGCGTTTTTCTTTCTCGGGGGCGCGCGTTTCCAATGGTGCGGGTGCTCAGCCTTCGCGCCGCGACTGCGCGATGGCGGCGGCGAAGCGGTTTTGCGGTCGGGTTCCGCGCTGCAGATCAGCCGCGAAAAATTACCCCCTCTTTTGTGCAGAACGCTGCGCCTTTCATGCAGGCCATGCCGGGCCGAAGAAACTAATCTCAAAAGCCTCAGGCGGTCTGCTTCAAGAACCGTCGTGATAAGAATCTTGGAGGATATGCGCTTGATCACGCGATCAACAACACCACGGGAGGGCTGCCGATGAGCGGACCGATTCATCCGTTCGTCTACGATGCGCTCCCCTATCGGGTGATTTTCGGCAGCGGCACGCTCGACAAGCTGCGGACGGAAACCGAGCGTCTCGGCATCAAGCGCGCGCTCGTTCTTACCACGCCGCAGCAGGCGGAGCAGGGCGTTGAGGCCGGTCGCCGGCTCGGGCCGCTGATGGCCGGGCAGTTTTCCGAAGCGCGCATGCATACGCCGGTTGCCGTCACCGAGCAGGCGCTCGCCACCATCGAGGCCAATGATATCGACGGCCTGATCGCGATCGGCGGCGGCTCGACCATCGGCCTCGGCAAGGCATTGTCGCTGCGCAGCGACCTGCCGCAGATCGCCGTGCCGACGACTTATGCCGGCTCGGAGATGACGCCGATCCTCGGCGAGACCAGCGAAGGCATCAAGACCACCAAGCGCTCGCGCGAGATTCTGCCTGATACGGTGATCTACGACGTCGACCTGACGCTCGGCCTGCCGGTGCCGATGTCGATGACCAGCGGCATGAACGCCATTGCGCATGCGGTGGAGGCGCTCTACGCGCCCGACGCCAATCCGGTGATTTCGATGATGGCTGAGAGCGGCACCGCGGCGCTGGCGCGGGCACTGCCAAAGATCAAGAGCGATCCGCGCAATCTCGAAGCGCGCACCGATGCGCTCTATGGCGCGTGGCTGTGCGGCGCGTGCCTTGGCGCGGTGGCAATGTCGCTGCACCACAAGCTGTGCCATGTGCTCGGCGGCTCGTTCGATCTTCCGCACTCGGAAACGCATTCGGCGGTGCTGCCGCACGCAGCCGCCTACAATGCCGTGGCGGCGCCGGAGGCGATGGCGCAAGTCGCGCGCGCGCTCGGCGTCAGCGATGCGCCGCTCGGGCTCTATGACCTGGCGAAATCGCTGGGCATTCAGATGGACCTTGCGAGCCTCGGCATGCCGGAAGACGGAATCGACCGTGCGGCCGATATTGCGGTTCAAAATCCTTACGCCAATCCCCGGCCGATCGAGCGCGAAGCCATTCGTGCGCTGATTGCCCGCGCCTATCGCGGTGAGCGGCCGGCCGCCTGATGAACACAAATTGCGGAGCGATGCGATGACAGACTTCATTGATGTCGAACTGACCAAGCAGGTCATCCAGACATTCGAGAACACGCCGAACCAGCGCCTCAAATATCTTCTGGGCGAACTCGTCACCTCGCTGCACGACTTTGTGCGCAGGACCGACCTCACCTTCGAGGAGTGGAACGAGGCGATCGAGTTTCTGACCGCGACCGGCCAGAAATGCACGCCGACGCGGCAAGAGTTCATCCTGCTGTCCGACGTGCTCGGCGTGTCGATGCTGGTCGATGCCGTCAATCATCGCGAGCGCGAGGGCGCGACGCAGACGACCGTGCTCGGGCCGTTCTATGTCGGCGAGCACCGCCTGCTGCCGCACGGCACCGATATCTCCGCCGGCGTCGAGGGCGAGACGATGTTCGTCGAGAGCCGCGTCGTCGACATCAACGGCAAGCCGATCACCAATGCCAAGATCGACATCTGGCACGCCGACGATGATGGCTTCTACGACTCGCAGAAGGAAAGCTATGCCGAAACCGGGCCCTCGCTGCGGGCGCGCTTTGCGCCTGACGAGAACGGCCGTTTCTACTTCCGCACGATCCTGCCGTGCAGCTATCCGATCCCGACGGACGGGCCGGTCGGCAGACTGCTGAACGCAACCAAGCGCCACCCGATGCGCCCGGCACACGTGCACTTCTTGGTCGACGCGCCCGGCTATGAACCGCTGATCACGCATGTCTTCATCGAAGGCGACAAGTATCTGGCCTCCGATGCGGTGTTCGGCGTGAAGTCGGATCTGATCTGCAAGATCGAGCGCCGCACCGATCCCAAGCTGCCGGACGGCACGTCAATCGATCAGCCCTGGCACCTCATGCACTACGAATTTCAGATGAGGCCCGGCTCGGGCATGGTGCCGCGCCCGATGATGCCCGCTGCGGAATAACCGAACAAAACGACGAGTTGGAGAGCGTGATGACGAAGAGAGTTGAAACGGACGTCCTCGTGGTCGGCAGCGGCCCGGCGGGAGCGACCTCGGCGGCGCTGCTGGGCATGTATGGCGTCAAGCACATCCTGGTCACGAAATACGGGTGGCTGGCGGACACGCCGCGCGCCCACATCACCAATCAGCGCGCGATGGAAATCTTGCGCGACCTCGGCGTCGAGAAGCAGGCGATCGCGCAGGCCTCGCGACAGGAGCTGATGGCCAACAACGTATTCTGCGAGAGCATCGCGGGCGAGGAACTGGGCCGGCTTTATTCCTGGGGCAATCATCCCGCGCGCAAGGCTGATTACGATCTCGCCAGCCCGACGCGGATCTGCGACCTGCCGCAGAATTACCTCGAGCCGATTTTGCTCGAGGCTGCCGGCCAGCGCGGCACCACCATCCGCTTCAACACCGAGTTTCTCGATCTGGTGCAGGATGCCGACGGCGTCACGGCGACGGTGCGCGACCGCATCACGCAGGAGACCTACGAGATTCGCGCAAAGTATCTGATCGGCGCCGATGGCGGCCGCAGCCGCGTCGCCGAAGTCATTGGCCTGCCGATGGAAGGGCAGATGGGGCGTGCCGGCAGCATGAACATCATCGTCCATGCCGACCTCAGCAAATACGTCGCGCACCGCCCGAGCGTGCTCTACTGGGTGCTGCAGCCGGGCGCGCAGATCGGCGGCATCGGTGCGGGCCTCGTCCGTATGGTGCGGCCGTGGAACGAGTGGCTGATCATCTGGGGCTACGACATCGAGCAGGGCGAGCGCCGGCTCACCGATGACGAGGCGGTGTCGATCGTCCGCAATCTCGTCGGCGATGAAAACCTCGATGTCACCGTGCGCTCGACCTCGAGCTGGACGGTGAACGAGATGTATGCCGGCCACTATTCGGTGGGGCGTGTGTTCTGCATGGGCGACGCGGTGCATCGCCATCCGCCGTCCAACGGTCTCGGCTCCAACACCTCGGTTCAGGATGCCTATAACCTGTGCTGGAAGCTGAAATACATGCTCGAAGGCAAGGCGGCCCCGGCGCTGCTGGAAAGCTATTCGGCGGAGCGCCAGCCGGTCGGCAAGCAGATCGTCACCCGCGCCAACAAGAGCATCGGCGAATTCCCGCCGATCTTCGAGGCGGTCGGCCTTCTGTCCTCGACCGACCCGGCAGAGGCGAAGAAGAACATCGCCGCGCGAAAGGACGCGACGCCGGAAGGCAAGGAGCGCCGCCGCAAGCTCTATGAGGCGATCGCGCGCAAGAGCTACGAGTTCAATTGCCACGGCGTCGAGATGAACCAGCGCTATTCGTCGAGCGCGGTGGTGTGTGACGGCACGCCGGAGCCAGCCTACAAGCGCGACCGCGAGCTTTACTACCAGGCGACGACGTGGCCCGGCGCGCATCTTCCCCACGTCTGGGTGGAGCATCGCGGCGAGCGCAAGTCGACGCTGGACCTCGCCGGCAAGGGCCGCTTTGTGCTTCTCACCGGCATCGGCGGCGATTGCTGGAAGGGCGCGGCGGATGCGGTGAAAGCGCGCTACGGTGTCGATGTCGATGTCGTCACCATCGGCCCGGCGGGCTGTGATGCGCACGATATCTATGCCGACTGGTACCACGCCAGCGAAGTGGACGAGGACGGCTGCGTCCTGGTGCGACCCGACATGATGGTCGGCTGGCGCGCGCGGCAAGCAAGCGCAAACGCCTCGGCCGAGCTCGTGGAAGTGTTCGGCAAGCTGCTCGGCTTTATCGAGAACCGCGCCGAGCGCCGCCTCGCGGCCGCTGCCGAGTAAGCGATTGTGCAATGCCGGGAGGCCGCGCGCCTCCCGGACCGGACGATGAAGCCAACAGACACAACAGCAAAACGACACAACAATGGGAGGTGGGAATGACGCGCAAGTTTTCTGATTTCAGCCGGCGCCAGGTGTTGCAGGTGATGTCCGGCGGCGCGGCTGCGCTCGGCACGGCAACCCTGTTCAGCCCCGCAGTGCATGCCGCGAAGGCGATCCGCATCGGCTATGTCTCGCCGGCGAGCGGTCCGCTCGCGGCCTTCGCCGAGGCCGACGATTTTGTGCTCGGCGAGTTTCAGAAGGCGGTGAAGGGCGGCGTCAAGATCGGCTCGCAGACCTATCAGGTCGAAGTGTTGAAGAAGGACAGCCAGTCCAACCCCAACCGCGCGGCGGAAGTCACCAAGGAACTGATCACGCGCGACGAGGTCGATCTCGTCCTGGTCGGCGCGACGCCGGAGACCAACAATCCGGTCGCGACGCAATGCGAGATCGAGCAGGTGCCGTGCATTTCGTCGGTGGCGCCGTGGCAGACCAACTTCATCGCCCGCCAGGCCAATCCGGGCGATCCGAAAAGCTGGAAGCCGTTTGAATACACCTTCCACTACTTCTGGGGCCTTGAGGACGTTATCGGCGTCTTCACCGGAATGTGGAATCAGGTTTCGACCAACAAGTCCGTCGGCGCGCTGTTCCCCAACGACGGCGACGGCAATGCCTGGGGCGACAAGGTCGTCGGCTTCCCGCCGGTCTTGGCGCAGCAGGGTTTCAAGCTCACCGATCCCGGCCGCTTCCAGAATCTCACCGACGATTTCAGCGCGCAGATTTCCGCCTTCCGCAGCGCGGACGCCGAGATCGTCACCGGCGTCGTGATCCCACCGGACTTCACCACCTTCTGGAACCAGTCGCAGCAGAAGGGCTACAAGCCGAAGGTCGTGTCGGTGGCCAAGGCGCTGCTGTTCCCGACCACGGTGGCGGCGCTCGGCAAGAACGGACACAACATCTCGACCGAGGTGTGGTGGACGCCGAGCCATCCCTACAAGTCGAGCCTCACCGGCGTCAGCGCCGCCGATCTCGCCAAGGGTTACGAGCAGGCATCGGGCAAGCAGTGGACGCAGCCGATCGGCTTCGTGCATTCGCTGTTTGAGGTTGCGATCGACTCGCTCAAGCGCGCCAAAGACCCGTCCAATTCCGCGGCGCTCGCCAAGGCGATCGGCGAGACCAAGCTCGAGACCATTGTCGGCCCGATTGCCTTCGGCTCCGACAAGGTGCCGCCGTTCGCGGCGAAGAACATCGCCAAGACGCCGCTCGTCGGCGGCCAGTGGCGGCTCGATGGCGACAAGTACAACATGGTCATCACCGAGAACAAAGCCGCGCCGCAGATCCCGCTCGGTGGCCAGATGCAGGCACTGGCCTGACGTGCATGACGCGATGATCGGAGACGTCATATGCTGGAGTTGAGAGCCGTTTCCAAGGCTTTTGGCGGCATTGTCGTCGCCGATCAGATCGATCTCAAGCTTGCGCCGGGCGAAGCCCTTGGCATCATCGGCCCGAACGGCGCAGGCAAATCGACCCTGCTCAACCTGATCACTGGCATGGTCAAGCCGGATCGCGGGCAGGTGATCTTTGATGGCAGGGACATCACCCGCGCCGCGCCGGAAGAGCGCAGCCGCGCCGGCATCGGCCGCTCGTTTCAGATTCCGCAGCCTTTCGACAGTCTCACCGCGTTCGAGAACCTGCTGGTCGCCGCCATGTTCGGCGGGCAGCTCTCCGAGCATGAGGCCGTGCAGCACTGCGGCAACATGCTGGCGCTGACCGGGCTCGAAGCACGGGCGAATACCCCGGCGGGCGCGCTGCCGCTGCTCGATCGCAAGCGGTTGGAAATGGCGCGGGCGCTGGCGACGCGGCCACGCCTGCTGCTTCTCGACGAAATCGCCGGCGGCCTGACCGATGCCGAATGCCAGAGCCTGATCGCCACCATCCGCGATATCGGCGCGGAGGGGGTCGCCATCGTCTGGATCGAGCATATCGTGCATGCGCTGCTCGCTGTCGTCGGGCGGCTGGTCGCGCTCGACTTCGGCCGCGTGGTGATGGATGGCGAGCCCAATGCGGTGATGCAGTCCGACGAAGTGCAGACGATCTATATGGGTGTGCCGGCATGAGTGCGCTTCTATCGGTGGAGCGGCTGGATGCGTTCTACGGCTCCTTTCAGGCATTGTTCGGCATCGATTTTTCGCTTCATACCGGCGAGAGCGTCGCGGTGATCGGGGCGAACGGCGCCGGCAAATCGACCTTCCTGAAATCGCTCGCGGGCCTCGTGAAGAACCGGCGCGATGCCATCCGCTTTCTCGATCAGGATGTCGGCGACCGCGGCGCGCCGGAGATGCTGCGCATGGGGCTGGCGCTGGTCCCGGAAGGGCGGCGGCTGTTTCCTTCGCTGTCGGTCGAGGAAAACCTTCTGGTCGGCGCCTATAGCGGGCTGCGGCCGCAGCCGTGGAATCTGCAGAAGATCTATGAGCTGTTCCCCGTGCTGCGCGAGCGGCGCAGCAGCCCCTCCACGGTTCTTTCCGGCGGCCAGCAGCAGATGGTCGCCATTGGCCGGGCGCTGATGTCGAATCCGAAGGTGCTGCTTTGCGACGAGCTTAGCCTCGGCCTTGCGCCGATCGTCATCGAGGACATTTATCGCGCGCTGCCGCGCGTCAAGGCGAGCGGCACCAGCGTCGTGATCGTCGAGCAGGACATCGCGCGGGCGATGCGCAGCGTCGATCGCTTCTATTGCCTGCAGGAAGGGCGCGTCACGCTCGCGGGCGAGCCGGGGACGGTCGATCAGGGCGATATCCGCCGAGCTTATTTTGGGACGTGAAGGCTATGGTCTGGCTCGATACGCTGGTGCAGGGCATTTTGCTGGGCGGCGTCTATGCGCTGTTCGCGCTTGGCCTGTCGCTGATCTTTGGTGTGATGCGGCTCGTGAACCTCGCGCACGGCGATCTCATCGTGCTCGCGGCCTTCATCGTTTTCGTCGTCATGACGAGCTTCGGCGTTTCGCTTGCGGCGGCCGCCGTTCTGACGATTGCGCTGATGTTCGCGATCGGTTTTCTCCTGCAGCGGCTGGTGCTCGAGCGCGTGCTCGGCGACGACATCATGCCGCCGCTGCTGGTGACGTTCGGCCTGTCGGTGGTGATCCAGAACGGCCTGCTTCTCGGCTTCGGCGCTGACAGCCGCCGCCTGCAGGCCGGCGCATTCGAGACGCTGTCGGTCGACATTTTGCCGGGGCTCAGCATCGGCGTGGCGCCGCTCTCTGCATTGATGATCGCTGTCGGCGTCATCGTGCTGCTGCAGATCGTGTTCTATCGCACATCCCTCGGCCGCGCCTTCCGCGCCACCTCGGATGATCCGCAGATCGCGCAGCTGATGGGCATCGACCAGCGCAACGTCTATGCGATCGCGGTGGGCATCTCGCTCGCGGTGTCGGTGATCGCGGCGGTCGCCTTCGGCATGCGCGCCAACTTCGATCCGTCGATCGGCCCGGCGCGCCTGCTCTATGCCTTCGAGGCGGTGATCATCGGCGGTCTCGGCAGCCTGTGGGGCACGCTGATCGGCGGCATGGTGCTGGGCGTCGCGCAGACCGTCGGCGCGCGGATCGATCCCGAATGGCAGATCCTGGCCGGGCATCTGGCTTTCCTCGTGATGCTGTTCATCCGGCCGCGTGGCCTGTTTCCGGCGAGGCAGCCGTGATGAAGCACACGATGATGAGCGGCAAGGCATCGTCCGCGCCGGCGTGGCGGCAGGAAACCGGCACCGCGGCCTCGCGCTGGTTCGCCGTTGCGGCGGCGGTCCTGATCGCTGCGCTGGTCGTGCTGCCCGCCTATGCCTCGCGCAGCCTGATCCAGGATCTGATTTTCGTCCTGACGATGCTGACGCTGGCGCAGCTCTGGAACGTGATTGCCGGATGGGGTGGCCTGATCTCCGTCGGCCAACAGGCCTTTGTCGGCCTCGGCGGCTATGCCCTGTTTGGCGCGACGGTGCTGGCGGGCGTTGATCCGCTGCTCGCCGTTCCCCTGGCCGGCGTGTTCGCCGCGATCGCGGCGGCGCTGGTCGGGCCGCTGCTGTTTCGCCTCGAGGGGCCGTATTTCGCCATCGGCAGCTGGGTGATCGCCGAGGTCTTTCGGCTCCTGTGCGCGCAGTTCAAGCCGCTCGGCGGCGGCACCGGCGTGTCGCTGCCGAAATCGGCGCTGATGGATATGGCCGGGCTGCAATGGGTGCAAAGCCTGTTGTCGCTGCGCCCGGCGGCGGCGCGGGATGTCGTCGTCTACTGGCTCGCGCTGTTTGTCGCCGTGCTGGTGACGGCCTGCATCTATCTGTTCGTGCGCTCGCGCTACGGCCTGGCGTTGGTCGCCTCGCGCGATGCCAACGGCGCGGCGCGCAGCGTCGGCGTGCGCACCGAGCGCATTCGCTATGCGCTGTGGATCATCGTCGGCTTCGCCACCGGCGTCGTCGGCGCGATCGCCTACCTGCAAAAGGCTCGCATCTCGCCGGATGCCGCCTTCAGCGTCGTCGATTGGACCGCCTATGTGCTGTTCATCGTCATCATCGGCGGCGTGCGCACGATGGAGGGGCCGATCGTCGGCGTGCTGGTGTTCTGGGCGCTGCTTTACTACCTCGCGCAGTTCGGCAGCCTTTACCTCTTGACGCTCGGCGTGCTGGCGATCGGCATGATGCTGTTTGCGCCGAAGGGCATCTGGGGCAGCGCCGCCGCGCGCTTCGGCTGGCAGGCCTTTCCGGTCACGCGCCGGCTGTTCCGCAAGTAGGGTTGCGGCCTTCACAACGAAGAAAGCGCGATCCCGTGGGACCGCGCTTTCTTTCTGATCGGATTCTGTTTTGCGAGGCTAGGCCTCACTCGGCGGCCATCGCCTTGTTGCGAAACGGCAGGCCGAGCTGGCCCCAGACCTGCACCATCGCCTCCGCCAGGCGGTCGATCAGCGCATCGTCGTGATACGGCGAGGGCGTAATGCGCAGCCGCTCGGTGCCCTTGGCGACGGTGGGATAGTTGATCGGCTGGATATAGATTCCGTGCTCGTTCAGCAAAAGGTCGCAGGCGCGCTTGCAGCGCTCCGGATCGCCGACGAAGATCGGCACGATGTGGGTCTCATTCGGCATCACCGGCAAGCCGGCGGCGGACAAAATCGCCTTGACGCGGGCGGCGCGGTCCTGATGGCGGTCGCGCTCGTGCTGCGACGATTTCAGGTAGCGGATCGCCGCGGTCGCGGCCGCGCAGACCGGCGGCGGCAGCGAGGTGGTGAAGATGAAGCCCGGCGCGTAGGAGCGCACGGCGTCGATCAGGTTCTTGTTGCCGGTGATGTAGCCGCCGAGGCAGCCGAACGCCTTGGCCAGCGTGCCCTCGATGACATCGATGCGGTCCATCACGCCGTCGCGCTCGGAAATGCCGCCGCCGCGCGGGCCGTACATGCCCACCGCGTGGACTTCGTCGACATACATCATCGCATTGTACTTTTCGGCGAGATCGCAGAACCGCTCGAGCGGCGCGACGTCGCCATCCATCGAGTACAGGCTTTCGCAGACGATCAGCTTCGGCCGGTCATTGCCGGCGGCGCGCAGCAGTTCTTCGAGATGGTCGGCATCGTTGTGACGGAAGATGAGGCGCTCGCAGCCGGACTGGCGAACACCCTCGATCATCGAATTGTGGTTGAGCGCATCCGACAGGATCAGGCAGTTCGGGATCAGCTTGGCGAGCGTCGAAATGCCGGTCTGGTTCGAGACGTAGCCGGAGGTGAATACCAGCGCGGCTTCCTTGCCGTGGAGGTCGGCAAGCTCGGCTTCCAGCGTCGTGATGGCGTTGTGTGTGCCGGCAATGTTGCGGGTGCCGCCCGCGCCGGTGCCGACGCGCGTTGCCGACTGGACCATTGCACCGACCACCTGCGGGTGCTGGCCCATGCCCAGATAGTCGTTCGAGCACCAGATCACGACCTCGCGCGTGCCGTTCGGCGAGTGCCAGAGGGCGTGGGGGAACCGGCCGGCCATCCGCTCAAGATCGGCGAAAACCCGGTAACGTCGCTCCTCATGCAAGCGGTCGAGCGCGTCGCTGAAGAACTGATCATATGTCATGGCAAACACTCAGAAGCGCGGACTATCGAAAAAGCCAGTCCATCAACCTTTTAGAGCTTTTCCAGCTTTGCTGTCGAGGCTGAAAACCGCAGCGCGGCCATGCCGGCGGGTCCGGCAGGCCGGGAGGGTCTGGGAGCGCTCTCAAAAGGTCATGATTGTCAAAGGGTTGGGGTAGTTTTCTCGGCAGGCGTTCAGGTGCCCCGATGGTCCCCATCGCGGACGAAAGTTCCACATCGCTCGGCTCCCGTTCATGGCGGGCAACCTAGCCCGCTCCCGGCAAGAGGAACCTTGCGCCAGCGCAAGTTCGAGGCGATGCGCACAGGACAAGGGCGGATATTGGCGTTCAGGTCGACTTAAAGCGGACGATGCCGTCGTCGCTCTCGATCGCGATCAGGCGGCCCTCGACCAGCATGTAGTTGACGTGGGCAATCAACTCCCCGGCAGCGAAGCCGGTCTGGTGCGCGTCCAGCGTGTGCTTGAAGAACACAACCGGGACGAGCTCGGCGGAGGTTTGCGGCGTCTCGCGGCAGGCCTCGGCAATACGCTCGCAGCGATCCTCGTGGTGATCGGCAAGCTGCTTGATCCGGGTCTTCAGCCCGTAGAACGGCACGCCGTGACCCGGCAGCACCAGCGCATCATAGGGCAGGGTGGTGGTGAGGCTGGCGAGCGAAGCCAGATACTCGCCGAGCGAGTTCTGATCCGGCTCGACGGCCCAGACGCTGACATTCGGCGAGATCTTGCTGAGCACCTGATCGGCCGACAGGAACAGTTTGTCGGCGGCGCAATACAGCATCACCTGATCGAGAGCATGGCCGCCGCCGGTGATGACCTTGAAGCGACGCTGGCCGATTGCCAGCTCGTCGCCGTTGGAAATGCGGTGGTAGGACGGCGGCAGGCTCGAGACCCGCTTGAGATAGTCCTGACCGCGGCCAAGGAGCTGCTCAGTGATCTCCTCGTCCATGCCGTGCCGGCGGAAGAACAGCCGCTGCGCCAGCTTGCGATCCTCGGTGCCGCGGTTCTGGTGATAGACGCTCTGCAGGTACTCGACCTGCGACATCATCAGCTTGCAATTGAAGCGGTCGACGACCCAGCCCGCGAGTCCGACATGGTCGGGATGGGAGTGCGTGACGATCAGCCGGGTGATCTTCATGCCCTTCAGCGCGCCGTCGAACAGCTTCGTCCAAGCGGCGATGGTTTCCTCGTTGCCGAAGCCCGCATCGACCATGGTCCATCCGTCGCCGTCGGCCAGCAGATAGACGTTTACGTGGTTGAGCCGGAACGGCAGCGCGAGCCGGACCCACAGGACGCCGGGCGCGACCTCGATGACCTCTTCGGGACCCGGCGGCGTCTCGAAGGGATAGCGAAGGGCCTGCGGCGGGATCGGCAAAATATCGGATTTCGTGTCCATGCCCTCCGGCTTAGCCGGACTATCGGCCGCGCGCTAGTGGAATCAGGCGCATTCGGCCCCGGCTTTGGGCGCATGACGTCAATGTGCGGACGTCATGCGAATGCGCGGGCGGCCGCGGCCGGGGCGAGGCGAAACCGCGCTCAGACCGCCTGGCCGAGCGGCTGCGATCCGGCGCAGGACGATGCCGGTTCCGCAGCGTCTGCGCAGCCGCAGCCGCTCGCCGCCCGCTGCAGGCCGGACTTGATGCCGAGCCGCGCGAGCAGATCGGTATCCCGGTCTTTCTGGGGATTTTTGGTCGTGAGCAGCACGTCGCCGATGAAGATCGAGCAGGCGCCGGCAAGGAAGCACATCGCCTGCAATTCGTCGGTCATGTACTGGCGTCCGGCGGAGAGGCGGACGACGCTTTTCGGCATCATGATGCGCGCGACCGCGATCATGCGCACCAGCGCGATCGGGTCCGGCCGCTCGGCGGTGTCGTTGACCGGCACGCCCTTGACCTCGTTCCACAGGTTGATCGGGACGCTTTCCGGGTGCGTCGGCATATTCGCCAGAAGCACCAGCATGCCGAGCCGGTCCTCGACCTGCTCGCCCATCCCGATGATGCCGCCGCAGCATACCTTGAGCCCGGCCTCGCGGGCGTGGGCGAGGGTGTCGATGCGCTCCTGCAGGGTGCGGGTGGTGATGATCTTGCCGTAGTATTCGGGCGAGGTGTCGACGTTATGGTTGTAGAAATCGAGACCGGCTTCGCGGAGCTGCGCGGCCTGCTCGGGCGTCAGCATGCCGAGCGTGGCGCAGGTTTCCATGCCGAGTGCCTTGACCTCGCTGACCATCTCGCAGACCCGTTCGATGTCGCGCGGCTTGGGGCTGCGCCATGCGGCCGCCATGCAGAAGCGCTCGGCGCCGGCATCGCGGGCGCGCCGCGCCGTCTCGACGACGTCGCACTGCTCCATCAGCTTGGTCGCCTTGAGGCCGGTGTCGTATTTCGCGCTCTGCGAGCAGTAACCGCAATCTTCGGGGCAGCCGCCGGTCTTGATGCTGAGGAGGCTCGCAGTCTCGACGTGGTTGGGATCAAAATTCTGGCGGTGGATGCTCTGCGCCTGAAACATCAGGTCGGCGAACGGCAACTGATAGAGCGCCTCGGCCTCCTCGCGCGTCCAGTCATGACGAATGCCGGCGGGCGAAGCGGTGAGGTCGCTATGCGACGCGGGATGAGCGGTCATTGCCGTCCTTTCAAGTAGCTGCGACGGCCCAATCACGGCCACCTGGCAGAAATCTATGCGGCACGCCGTCGAAAAATTCTAGTGGCGGTCCACTTACAGTCTTCGCGGCGGCAATGCGGCGAAATCGGGGCGCGGGCCGCCTAGACGAAAAAACCCCGCATTTGCGGGGCTTTTTTGTAACCGTTCGGGGTTGCAGCCGCCGGATCAGGCGGCGCGAATGCCGCTCAGGAAGGAGTCGATTTCCTGCCGGAGCAATTCCGCCTCGCGGCGCAGCGCCTCGGATGCGTTGAGAACGCTCTCGGCGGTTGTGCCGGCGTCGTGGGACATCTGGCTGACGCCGACGATGTTGCTCGACACTTCGCTGGTGCCGCCCGCCGCGTGATGGATGTTGCGGGCGATCTCGCGGGTCGCGACCCCTTGCTCCTCGACGGCCGCCGCGATTGCGGTGGCGACTTCGTTGATGGTGCCGATGGTGTCGCCGACGCTGCGGATGGCGGTGACGGCGGTGCTCGTCACGTCCTGCATGTCAGCGATCTGCGCGCGGATCTCCTCGGTCGCCTTGGCGGTCTGGTTGGCGAGGCTCTTCACCTCGGAGGCGACCACGGCGAAGCCGCGGCCGGCCTCACCGGCACGGGCCGCTTCGATCGTCGCGTTCAGCGCCAACAGGTTGGTCTGCGAGGCGATGTTCTGGATCAGATCGACCACGATGCTGATGCGGCTCGCGCTTTCGGCGAGGCTCTGCACGGTGGCATCGGTCTGGCTGGCCTCGTTCACCGCCTTGGTGGCGATCTCGGCCGAGCTCGTCACCTGGCGGCTGATTTCCGCGATCGAGGACGATAGTTCTTCGGTGCCGGCCGACACGGTCTGAACGTTGACGGAGGTTTCTTCCGCCGCCGCCGCCACCGTATTCACCAGCGCGCTCGACTGCTGGGCCGTCTTGGACATGCTCTGCGCGGTGTCCTGCATCGAATTGGCCGAGGCCAGCAGGCCGCCCAGGGCATTTTGCACGGTGCGCTCGAATTCCTCGATCCGATGTTCGATCCGGTTGGTGCGCTCGACCTTGGCGATGCGGTCGCGCTCCTGCTCTTCGCTGAGGGCCCGCGAGCGGCTCATGCTGTCGCGGAAGACATCGAGCGAGGAAGCCATGACGGCGATCTCGTCGCGCTGGCGCCCGTGTTCGATCTTGACGTTGAGATCGCCTTCCGAGAGCCGCTTCATGGCGTGCTGCAGGCCGCCGATCCGGCGCAGGATGTTGCGCCCGACATAGAGCCAGACGAACAGGGCCGAGCCGACCAGTGTCAGCGCACCGAGCGCCAGCATCACGACAGTCGCGGTTGAGACCTGCTGGTTGACCTGTGCGCCGGAGGTGTCGGTATCGACGCGGACGTTGTCGACCAGCTTGTTGACCGAAACGCCGAGGCCGATATTGAGGCTGCGCGCGGCGTTGACGATCAGCTGGCCGTAGTCGACGGCATCCAGCTCCTTGCGGCGAGCCTCGAAGATGCCGGTCTTGGCATCCGCGAATTTGATCAGCTTCTCGACCGCAGCCGGAATGCCGGAATCGGGCTTGATCTGGTCGAGGATGGTGGTGTTCGACGTCAGCTTGGTGATCGTCTCCTCGGCCTTGCGCTTCATGACGTTGATGCTCTCAACCTCGGAAGTCGCCGCAGCCGAAAGCAGCTGGGAGACCAGCAGGTTCGAGCTCGAGACGATTTCGGTGAGGCTCTCCGCCACCAGCATGTCCTGCGAAGCGGTTTCGCTGGAGAAGTGGCCCGATGCCAGCGCCGCATTCACCTGGCTCTGCGCTGTATGCAGCGCCGGCGCTGCCACCTTTGTCACATCGGCATGGGCGGTCTGCAGGGCGTAGACCAGTTCGCTGCGCTGCGTCGCCGTCTTGATCCGGTCGAGGCCCGCTTCCTCAAGCTTGCTGATCATTTCGTTGATGCTTTTGACCGTCTCGCTCAGCGCCGCCACCGTGTCCTTGTGGGCGCCGAGCTCGATGATCTCCTTCAGCTTCTCCGTAACGGTGTTCTGCGTCTGCTGAAGCTTTTGGGCGCGTTCGCGCAGCCGATCGGCGTTCTCGGCCGTCAGCAGCAATGGCGCCTCGGTCGAGAGCATCGCGCTCTGGGTCTGGAGCTGAAGGCTCGCGCTCAGCCGCGGGATATCCCGGCTGCTGAGGTCGGACATCTGGGTCCGCAACTGGTCGAGCAGCAGGCTGGCGCCCGCGCTGATAGCAATGGCCATGCCCGCAATGACCGCAAAGGCCAGAAAGAGACTGCCACTTATCCCCATCCGCAAACGCGGAAATAAGCGATTAAGAAAAGTTTTGCTTCCCACCGAAATTGCCATGGAGCCCCCGCGCCGCTCGGCGTTTTTGATATTTCGGCCAGTATTTACCCCCGCGGGTTAACAAATCGGTCCACTTTTCGGTCGATTTTCGGAAAGTTGGGAAGAGAGGCAGCGAAAAGGCAAACGTTTGGCCCGCCATTATCGGCACGTTTTCGCCACAATTTAGCCTGGCGCTGCGAACGACTTGATAACGATATTATCCCAGAATGGGTTGGTAATTTGCTCAGCCTCTAGAATTTTAAAGCCAACCGGTCAGTTTATCCTTCATGCAAGTCGTCGCCCCGGAGCCGCCGCAGTCGAAAGATCAGGTTTCGCCGCAGGTTTATGCGGCCCTGGTCGACTCGCTGTTCCATAATGCGGGGTCGATGTTCTTCGGGGTCGCCTGCGCCGCCGCTGCGGCGCTGATGACGGCGATCAAGACCGGAAATCCCCTTATCTGGCCGTGCGCGGTGTTCATCGTGATCGCCGGCGGTCTTCGTGCACTGCAGATGCACGCGCACAGCCAGATCCACACGCCGATTTCGGTGCTCCATGCCCAGCGCTGGGAGCGGATCTACGCCTTCGGCTCGATCCTGCATGCGATCTCGCTCGGCATCTGGTGCGTCATTGTCATTCTCGGCAATGACGATCCGGTCGCTCACATGCTCTGCCTTGCCGTGACGATCGGTTATGTCGCCGCCGGCGCCGGGCGCAATTACGGCCGGCCAAAGGTCGTCCAATGGCACATCCTGCTTTCCTGCGGCCCGATGTCGGCAGCGCTCGTCCTGCATGGCAGCCCGTATTACATTGCGCTCGCCGTGCTGCTTGTGATGTTCTTCCTCGGCCTGAAGGACATCAACCTCACGCTCAACCGCATCTTCGTGAATGCGCTGACCGCGAGCGAGCGCGAGGCGGCGCTGGCCAGCCAGTTCGACATCGCCCTCAACAACATGCCGCATGGCCTTTGCATGTTCGACGCGACAGGCAATCTGGCGGTCATGAATTATCGCTTCCGCGAGATGCTCGGCCTCAGCATCGACCTTGCGCGCAGCGGCACCGGCATCGAGGATGTGGTGCAGGCCGGCGTCAAGGCGCAGGCGATCCAGGCCGGCGACGGCAAGGCGATCATCGAGAAGATCCAGGAGCTGAAAAAGACCGTCGTCACCACGGTGGTGAAGGATGCCGCGGGCGTCGAGCGGGCGCTGTCGTGGACGTTCCAGCCGATGACCGACGGCGGCGTCGTGGTGCTGGTCGAGGACATCACCGAGCGCCGCAACGCCGCAGCCAAGATCAACCACATGGCGCGCTACGACGAGCTGACCGGACTGCCCAACCGCGTCAGCTTCCGCGACGAGATCGAAGAAATTCTGATCGCGGCCAAGCGCGCGCCGCTCGCCGCACTGCTGTTCATCGACCTCGACCAGTTCAAGCAGGTCAACGACACGCTCGGCCATCCCACCGGCGACCGGCTGCTCTGCATGGTCGCCGATCGCCTGCGCGAACTCCTGCCGCCGCATACGATCGTCGCCCGCTTTGGCGGCGACGAGTTCGTCGTATTTCAGCAGCACATCGCGTCGAAGGACGATGCCGCGGAACTTGCGCGCAAAATCGTCGAGCGCCTCAGCGAGCGCTACGAGATCGACCACCACCGCGTGGAGATCGGCGCCAGCATCGGCATCGTCATCACGCTGCCGACCGATCGCAGCGCCGATACGCTGCTCAAGAATGCCGATATGGCGCTCTATCGTGCCAAGGCTGATGGCCGCGGCACGTTCTGCTTCTTCCGCGAGGACATGGCGCAGACCGTCGAAGCCCGCCGCACGCTCGAACTGGACCTGCGCCACGCGCTCGCCAATGACGAGTTCGAGCTGTTCTTCCAGCCGCTGGTCAACCTCAAGACCGGGCGCATCACCACCTGCGAGGCGCTGCTACGCTGGACCCATGCCGAGCGCGGCGTGGTGTCGCCGGGCGAAATCATTCCGGTTGCCGAGGATATGGGCCTGATCGTCGATCTCGGCCGCTGGATTTTGCGCAAGGCGTGCATGGAATGCATGAAGTGGCCGGACAATGTCCGCGTCGCCGTCAATTTCTCGCCGCTGCAATTCCATCAGCGCGACGTGCTGACCGAGGTGCAGTATGCGCTCGAAGTGTCGGGCCTGCCGGCGAACCGTCTTGAGATCGAGATCACGGAATCGGCGCTGCTGCGCAAGACCGAGTGGGTGCACGACGTGCTGGTGCGCCTCGCCGAGGCCGGAGTGCGGATCTCGCTCGACGATTTCGGCACCGGCTATTCGAGCCTGAGCTATCTGCACAATTTCCCGCTGCACAAGGTCAAGATCGACCGCTCGTTCCTCGAGGACATCAACAGCGACCGGCCGCTGACGTTGCTGCGCGGCGTCGCGCGGCTCAGTGCCGAACTCGGCATGCTGGTGGTTGTCGAGGGCATCGAGAACAGCAAGCAGCTCGATCTCGTCACCGCCGACGGCACCGTCACCGAGGCGCAGGGCTTCTTGTTCAGCCCGCCTGTGCCCGCGACGCAGATCCGGAAATTGCTTGCCGCCTCGCATGGGCGCCGCCTGCCTGACACCGGGCCGGGCCGGCATACATCGCGTTCTATCGCATGATGATGACAGACCGGGGAGGGGCGGAGCGCGCGCAGCCTCTGTCCGCAAGGGCATTAACCCTAACCCCCTTAAGTTTTTGCAGCCGCGTTGATGGATCGTTAAGATTTTGGGCGTTGACACTGATGTATCTGCGTTGGGGAGCATAAGATGAGCAGGGTCAACGCGCCGGCTGGCAGCGTTCAGGAACGGATTCTCGACCTTCTCGATCGTGTCGATTATCGTCTTGCTGAAACGGAAGAAGAAAAAGACGCGATCCATCGGTTGCGATATCGCGCCTATCTGCAGGAAGGGGCGATCACGCCCAATCCGCTGAGAAAAGTCACCGATCGTTACGACGAGATGCCGAATTCGTGGACATTCGGCGTCTATTTCGACGGCGTGCTGACCAGTTCGGTGCGCATCAGCGTGGCCTCGCCGGAATATCCGCTGACGCCGTCCTCTGACGTCTTTGCCGATATTTTGCTGCCCGAGATCGAGAAGGGCAAAGTCATCGTCGATCCGACGCGCTTCGTCGCCGAGCCGGAAGGCGTGCACCGCTTTGCGGAACTGCCTTATCTCACGCTGCGTCTCGCCTATGTTGCGTGCAGCTATTTCAACGCCGATCTCGGCCTTGCCACCGTGCGCGCCGAGCATCAGGCGTTCTATCGCCGCGTCTTCATGCATGAATCGCTGACGCCGGCGCGCCACTATCCCGGCCTCGTCAAGCCGATCTGCCTGATGGCCGTCGACTTCCAGAAGCTGCGCGAAAAGGTGTTTGCGCGCTACCCGGTGTTCCGCTCGAGCTATTTTGAGCGGCGGATGTTGTTCGAGCGTCGCGTTGCGGAGCCGGATGCGGTGGGCAAGCCGGTGACGATGCCCTATTCGGATTCGGTTGCATTGCGGTCCTGATCCTCGCCCCGATGTGCGTGTGAACTGCCGACAACGCTGATGAATAGAGCGTGTTGTCCACGGGCGGCGTATGCCGCCTGTGGCGCAAACGTCACGCGCGGCGTCAATCGCCACTGAGTTCACCATCGCGCCATATTTGCTTTCCATTAACCATCGCGGGCGCTTTCAACGGATTGTGAGCATTTGAGCGATCGCGGCAACCTCTCATCAAGGTTGACGGAACGTTCAGTTAACCAAGGCCCTGTAGATCAAACTTGAATTGGACTCGTGAGCTTGGAGGCTCCGGAATGGGTATTCAGATGCGTATGCTCCAGGGAATGAAATTGGCCGCGGTGCTCGCGGTTGCGCTCACAATGGGCGCTTGCGCCAACAAGTCCGGGATGGGCGGGGCCGGTGCCGACGGCGCGATGGCCGGTGCGGCGACGCCTGGCAGCCAGCAGGATTTCGTTGTCAACGTCGGCGACCGCGTGTTCTTTGAGAGCGACCAGACCGACCTCACGCCGCAGGCCGTTGCCACCCTCGACAAGCAGGCGCAGTGGCTCCAGATGTATCCGCACTATTCCTTCACGATCGAAGGTCACGCCGACGAGCGCGGCACCCGCGAATACAACATCGCGCTCGGCGCCCGCCGCGCCCAGTCGGTTCGCAACTATCTCGCCTCGCGCGGCATCCCTGCACAGCGCATTCGGACGATCTCCTACGGCAAGGAACGTCCGGTTGCAGTCTGCAACGACATTTCGTGCTGGTCGCAGAATCGCCGCGCGGTCACTGTGCTCAACGCCGGCTCCTGATCAGGCGGCAGCAAAGTTTGCGAGCCGGCGCCCACAAGGCGCCGGCTTTTTTCATCGCTGTTCTCATCGCCCTGGTGATCCGTTCGTGATGGCGGGCGCTTCGTGGTAGTGTAATTGCGGCAGGGCGGGAACGAAGCCTCACGCAAGCCACATTATTGGCGTGTTCCCTGCTTCAATGTGCGCAACTTCCGCGTCCCCTCGAATCCTGTTGGCTCAAAAATGATCGTTGGTCTGACCTCACCCAGCCTTGTCCGCCTTCGCCTGATCCGGCTGTCCGGCGCCGCCGCGTTTGGCGCGCTGGCTCTCGGGCTGGCATCGCCGGCCTCCGCACAGCTTTTCGGCCAGGGCTATCCCCAACAGGACTATCCGCAGCAGGGTTATCAGCAGGGATACCCGCAACAGCAAGGCTATCCGCAGCAGGGTTACCCGCAGCGCAATCAGGTCGGCGAGGTTGACCCGTCGATCCGGATCGAGCGCCTCGAGCAGCAGTTGCGCCAGCTTACCGGGCAGAACGAGGAGCTTCAGTACCGCAACCGTGTTCTCGAGCAGCAGTTGCAGGCGTTGCAAGCGGGCCAGGGTCAACCGGCTCCGGCGCCGGGCGCGGTTCCCCAGCCGGGACCCGCGCCGCTGCCGCAGC
Organism: Xanthobacteraceae bacterium; assembly: GCA_035565775.1. Taxonomy (GTDB): domain Bacteria; phylum Pseudomonadota; class Alphaproteobacteria; order Rhizobiales; family Xanthobacteraceae; genus PRO6. Next base: position 367,323 of record DATMRW010000023.1, read on the forward strand.
AAGGCGGAGCGATGCCGCCCCCGGCTGCCGCCCAGCCGGACTATCGCCAGCAGGGCGGCGTGCAGGACTATCAGGACAGCCCGCAGCGCGGCGTCACCCGCCGCGGCGATGCCTTCGATCCGAACGCCAACCCCAATGCGCCGGGCGTGCCGCGCGTGCTCGGAGCCGGGCCGGCGGCGCCGCCCGCCGATGTCGGCGCGCCGGGCGGGCGGGGCGCGGGCGAGCCGCTCAGCCTCAGCGGGGCGGGGGTGCCGGATGGCGGCGGGCAGGGCCGCGTCGGCGCTGGCCTGACGACCGCGCCGCCGTCGCAGACGCCGCGCGACGAATTCGACCTCGGCATCGGCTACATCCAGCGCAAGGACTATGCGCTCGCCGAAGAGACGATGCGCAACTTCGCGACCAAGTATCCGTCGGATGCCTTGGCGCCGGATGCGCAATACTGGCTCGGCGAAAGCATGTTCCAGCGCCAGCGTTATCGCGAGGCGGCCGAAGTGTTTCTGGCGGTGTCGACCAAGTATGATCGCTCGGCCAAGGCCCCCGATGCGCTGCTGCGCCTCGGCCAGTCACTTGCCGGCCTGAAGGAAAAAGAGGCGGCCTGCGCCGCGCTCGGCGAAGTCACGCGCAAATATCCGAAGGCATCGAGCGGCGTCAAAACCAGCGTCACCCGCGAGCAGAAGCGGATCGGCTGCTGATCGCGCGATGCGGTGTCAATGGCAGATGCCATGCATGTCATGGACCAACCGTTGAACTAACCGTTGTCGCTCGGCCTGATCGGTGTTTCGATTGATCGGTGGGGCAGCCCCGCCCTTGATGGCGAATGATCCGTCGAAGGATTGAAACCAGTTCTGTCTTTAAGCGTATTTCTTGAGGCGTATTTTCTGGGGCGTATTCCAAAGCGGATCATTGGCCTGAAATTGCAATCGCGGTCGGGATGAGGAAAACGATGCCTAAGTCGCGAGCTCGGGCATTGCCGAACAGGCAGCGTACGGAGGCTTCAGCCGACGCGCCGATTTCGGCGCCGGAAGCCAAGCAACTGCTCGCAGGATTTGCAAAGGACAAGGCCGTGGTGCTCGCGGTGTCCGGCGGTCCCGACTCGCTTGCGCTGATGTGGCTCGCGGCGCGCTGGCGGCGCAGCCTCAAATCCGGTCCCGAGCTGATTGCGGTGACCGTCGATCACGGCCTGCGCGCGGAATCGGCGAGGGAGGCGCGCGATGTGAAGCGCCTCGCCGGCGAACTCGGCATCACGCATTTCACTAGAAGGTGGCGCGGGGAGAAGCCCGAGACGGGGCTTTCCGCCGCGGCCCGCGATGCGCGCTACCAGCTTTTGACGGCGGCGGCGCGCGCCGCCCGCGCGACCTGCGTCGTCACCGCCCACACCCGCGACGACCAGGCCGAGACGGTTTTGATGCGCCTTGCGCGCGGCAGCGGCATTCATGGCCTCGGCGGCATGCGCGAGTGGTCACCGCGCGACGATGTAATCGTCGCCCGCCCGCTGCTCGGCATCGACAAGTCCCGGCTGATCGCGACGCTGAAGCGCGCCGGCATTGCCTATGCCGAAGACCCCACCAATCGCGACGCACGTTATACGCGCCCACGCCTGCGCGCCTTAATGCCCGCGCTGGCGGCGGAGGGGTGCGACGCCCGCAATCTGGCGCGCTTGGCGGGGCGGCTCGCCCGCGCCAATGCGGCGCTCGACCTCATGACCGACGGCGCAGAACGCTACCTCGCCGGCCGCAGCCGGGGCGGCAGCCGCCAGGGGGTGGATGCCGCCGCGTTCGCCGCGCTCGCCGAGGAAATTCGCGTCCGGCTCCTGCACCGCGCCGTGGAACGCGTAGCGGTTGAGGGCGACGTGGAACTCGGCAAGGTCGAAAGGCTGGTTCAGTCCATTGACGAGGCGTTAATGCGCGGCGAGCCGCTGAAACAAACGCTCGCCGGCGCCTTGATTTCGGTCGATCGGGACCGGATCTTTGTCAAATCCGCCCCGCCGCGCCGGGGCAAAGTGGCGCAGGCGTGAAATGAAATGGCGAGAGCATTGAAAACCGTCGGTCGTGTTGCCATTTTTTCAACCGATAGCCGGACATTATGCGGTAAATAGTCCACCAAGGTTCCCTTGGCAGGGCGATTGGGCATACCTAGATTGGGATCAGACTGGCGCTCCCGATCTGGCCGAAACTGACAAAGCCGGCGCCCAATGGTGATCCAGGTCGCGACCCACGCGGCCGCAGAGGAAATTATATGAACGCCAACCTGCGCAACTTCGCCCTGTGGATCATTATTGTTCTGCTGCTGCTGGCGTTGTTCACGTTGTTCCAGAACCCGGGCCAACGCACCGGTTCTCAAGAGATCTCATTCTCGCAGTTGCTCGCGGAGGTCGATCAGAACCACGTCCGCGATGTGACGATTCAGGGCAACGAGATCCGCGGTACCTTCACCAACGGCGGCAATTTCCAGACCTACGCGCCGAACGATCCGACCCTTGTGAAGCGTCTCTATGACGGCAAGGTCTCGATCACGGCCAAGCCGCCGGGCGACAACGTGCCGTGGTTCGTATCGCTGCTCGTGTCGTGGCTGCCGTTCATCGCGCTGATCGGCGTGTGGATCTTCTTGTCCCGCCAGATGCAGGGCGGCGCCGGCAAGGCGATGGGCTTTGGCAAGTCGCGGGCGAAGATGCTGACCGAGGCTCACGGCCGGGTGACGTTTGAAGATGTCGCCGGCGTCGACGAGGCCAAGCAGGACCTGCAGGAGATCGTCGAGTTCCTGCGCGACCCCGGCAAGTACCAGCGCCTCGGCGGGCGCATTCCGCGCGGAGTGCTCTTGGTCGGCCCTCCCGGCACCGGTAAGACGCTGATCGCGCGTGCGGTCGCGGGTGAGGCCAATGTGCCGTTCTTCACCATCTCGGGTTCGGACTTCGTCGAGATGTTCGTCGGCGTCGGCGCGAGCCGTGTCCGCGACATGTTCGAGCAGGCCAAGAAGAACGCGCCGTGCATCATCTTCATCGACGAAATCGACGCGGTCGGCCGTCATCGTGGCGCCGGTCTCGGCGGTGGTAACGACGAGCGCGAGCAGACGCTGAACCAGCTGCTGGTCGAGATGGACGGCTTCGAGGCCAATGAGGGCGTCATCCTGATCGCCGCGACCAACCGTCCCGACGTGCTCGATCCCGCGCTGCTGCGTCCGGGCCGCTTCGACCGTCAGGTCGTGGTGCCGAACCCGGATGTCGTCGGCCGCGAGCAGATCCTTAAAGTTCACGTTCGCAAGGTGCCGCTGGCGCCGGATATCAACCTCAAGACCATCGCGCGCGGCACCCCGGGCTTCTCCGGCGCCGACCTGATGAACCTCGTCAACGAGGCGGCGCTGACTGCGGCCCGCCGCAACAAGCGGATGGTGACGCAGGCCGAGTTCGAAGAGGCCAAGGACAAGGTGATGATGGGCGCCGAGCGCAAGTCGCTGGTCATGACCGAAGAGGAAAAGATGCTGACCGCCTATCACGAGGGTGGTCACGCGATCGTCGGCCTCAACGTGCCCGCGACCGATCCGATCCACAAGGCGACGATCATTCCGCGCGGCCGCGCCCTCGGCATGGTCATGCAGCTGCCCGAGCGCGACAAGATGTCGATGTCGCTCGAGCAGATGACCTCGCGCCTTGCCATCATGATGGGTGGCCGCGTCGCGGAAGAGCTGGTGTTCGGCCGCAACAAGGTGACCTCGGGCGCATCGTCCGACATCGAGCAGGCCACCCGCCTTGCCCGGATGATGGTGACGCGCTGGGGCCTTTCCGAGGAGCTCGGCACCGTCGCCTATGGCGAGAACCAGGACGAGGTGTTCCTCGGCATGTCGGTGTCGCGGACGCAGAACGTCTCCGAATCGACCGCGCAGAAGATCGACAGCGAAATCCGCCGTCTGGTCGAGGAAGGCTATCAGGAAGCGACCCGCATCCTCACCGAGAAGCGCGAGGATCTGGAGACGCTGGCCAAGGGCCTGCTGGAATTCGAAACGCTGTCGGGCGACGAGATCACGGATCTGCTCGACGGCAAGCGGCCGAACCGCGAATCAGTGCTGGAGCCCACCGGGCCGCGCACCTCGGCGGTGCCGACCGCCGGCAAGGGACGTCCGCGCCCCGACTCCGGCCTTGAGCCGCAGCCGCAGGCCTGATCGGCAAAACACCTATCGAACGAAAAGACGCGGCGGCAACGCCGCGTTTTTTTGTGCGTGCCTCTGGCGTCGTCGCGCTGCGGCAGGCACGTGGAACAAAAAACGCTTCGCGGTTTCGCCTGCCTCGTGCAATCATTTTCCGACTTCAAGAGTGCGGGCAAGCCGGCGCAACGCCGGCCGGCGCACGACAAAAAGAGTGGGAGGATGAGAATGCGACTTGTCAGTCGATGGCTGGCGCTGCCTTTGGTCAGTCTGGCCGTGATGACGGTGCCGGCGCTAGCGCAGCGGGGCATCACGCCAACCGAAATCCGCATCGGCCAGACCATGCCTTACAGCGGCCCGGTCTCCGCATTCGGCACGCTGGGGCGCGGCGAGGTCGGCTATTTCAAAATGGTCAACGAGCGCGGCGGCATCAACGGCCGCAAGGTCAACCTGATCTCGCTGGACGACAGCTACTCGCCGCCGAAGACCGTGGAGCAGACCCGCCGTCTGGTCGAGAGCGACGAGGTTGCCCTGATCTTCTCGTCGATCGGCACCGCGCATAACACCGCGATCGCAAAATATCTCCAGAGCAAGAACGTGCCGCAGCTCTTCCTCGCTTCGGGCGCGTCGAAATTCGCCGACATCACGCAATATCCGCAGGCGACCGTCGGCGTGCAGGCGCCGTTCCGCTACGAGGCGCGTCTCTATGCGCGGCACATCCTCAAGGAGCTGCCGAACGCCAAGATCGCGATCCTGTCGCAGAACGACGACTTCGGCCGCGACTATCTCGCCGGGGTGAAGGACGTGCTCGGCGAGGACTACGACAAGCGCGTCATCGCCGCGACCTACGAGATCGCCGAGCCGACCATCGACTCGCAGATCGTCAAGCTGAAGGCCTCCGGCGCCGAGGCGTTGATCCTTGCCGCGACGCCGAAATTCGCGGCGCAGGCGATCCGCAAGGTCTACGAGATCGGCTGGAAGCCAGCGACTTTCGTGTCCAACGTCTCGGTGTGGGTGTCGTCGGTGATGCAGCCCGCCGGCCTCGAGGCCAGCACCGGCGTGATGTCCACCGCCTATGTCAAGGACCCGGACGATCCGGCGTGGAAGGACGATCCCGGCGTGAAGGGCTGGCGCGAGTTCATGAACAAATACGTGCCGGACGGCGACCAGCGCGATGCCAACTACATCAACGCCTACAACAGCGCGATGGTGCTCGAGCATGTGCTGAAGAATTGCGGTGACGATCTCTCCACCGCAAACATTCTCAAGCAGGCCTATTCCATCAAGGATCTTGAGCTGCCGATGCTCTTGCCGGGCATCAAGATCAACACCACGCCGACCGATCACGTGCCGGTCGAGCAGATGCAGTTCATGCGTTTCACCGGCAAGCAGTGGGAGCGCTTCGGCGAGCTTCTCACCGGCAACTGAGCGCGGTGCGCACACAACCCCGCCCTTCCCCGCCTTGCGGGGGAGGGCACGCATAGGCGCCATGCAGCGGCAGTGATTGCCTGACCCGCGCGCCAATTCTAAGCCGGTTGGGCTACGACCGGGAGCCTTTCCGGTCAGAACATCCCCCTGATACCAAGGCTTGAAATGGCAATCCCCGACACTGCCGGGCCGCCGGCCTATTGGTCGCGAAAAGCGTTGATGCCCGGCGTCCGGGCTGTTGCGCCGGTGCTTCCGGGCACGCTCGCCTTCGGCATCGCCTTCGGTGCGCTGTGTGCGCAGAAGCATTTTACCCTCACCGAAGTGCAGCTGTTCATGGCCGTGGTCTATGGTGGGATGTCGCAATTCGTCGCCGTGCAGGCGTGGCCTGATGTGCTGACCGCATCCTCGATCGCGCAGCTCGCGCTCCTCACCGCGACCGTCAACATCCGCTTCAGCCTGATGACGGCATCGCTGCGCCCCTGGCTCGGGTCGCTGCCGCCATGGCAGACCTATCCGGCGCTGCTCTTGATCACCGACACCGGCTGGCTGTCGGCCACACGCTACCGTAACGGCGGCGGCGCCGATGCCTCGTTCTATCTCGGCGGCGGCATCGCGCTTTATCTCGTGTGGTTCGTTGCCGCGCTGCCGGGCTATTTCCTCGCGGGCAGTCTGTCCGACCCGAAGATGTATGGGCTGGACATGGTCTTCCCCGCCTTCTTCGCCGCAATGCTGGTGCCGGCATGGCGCGGCATCGGCTTCGCCATTCCGTGGCTGGTCGCTGGCATCATGGCGATCATCGTCGAGCGGGTGGTCGGCGGCTGGTGGTTCATCATTATCGGCGCGCTGTCCGGGGCGATCACTGCAGGATTGATGGGCGATGGCGATGAGTGAATGGGCGCGGCCCGACGTGGTGCTCGCCATCAGCGTGATGGTGGCGGTGACAGTGGCCTCGCGGCTCGGCGGCTTCTGGCTGATGCGCTACGTAACCGTGACGCCGCGGGTGCAGCGGATGCTCAACGCGCTGCCGGGCTCGATCATTCTGGCCGCCATTGCGCCGGTGATCGTCAATGGTGGAACCGTGGTGATTCTCGCCATTGGCGCCGCGGTTGCGATGGCCTTGCTGCTGCGCAACGACTTTATCGCCGTCGTGGCCGGCATGGTGGTCGCCGCCATCGCGCGATTCTTTGATTTTGGGATGTGAATGACGATATTTTAATAGATGAACGTGGCGTCAGCTCCGGCGAATACCCAGATTTGTTAAGGTTTTGCCGCTGTGGATGATCGAATCGCTTGCCTCTTTCCGTGAACTGTTGTTCAGTTCTTTGCAGAAGAGGTTGTAAATGGTTTACCGTCGAACTCATCAGGTTGTGCGCCGTCTGGAGGCACGCCGAGCATCTATTCTTCAGGCCGCCCGCGAAGCAGCCGCCGAAGGCGGAATGGCTGCCGTCCAGATTGCGCCCGTCGCCAATCGGGCGAGTGTCGCGGCTGGCACTGTCTACCGCTACTTCCCCTCGAAGGCTGATCTGATTGCGGAACTTATCGCTGACGTTTCGCGCGCCGAAGTGGCGGCGATGCGCGAGGCGGCGGATGCCGCGCCGGGTCCGTCGTCGGCGCTGGCGGCCGCGGTCACGCAGATCGCCGTCCATGTTGTGTCGCACCGCAAGCTCGCCTGGGGCGTCCTCGCCGAGCCGGTCGATGTCGATGTCACCGAGCCGCGTCTGATGGCGCGCCGTGACATCGCCGACGAGATTCAGGCGCGGATCGAAGCGGCGATGCAGGCCGGCCATCTGCCGAGCCAGGATACCGCGATTGCGGCGACCGCGGTGCTCGGCGCCCTGCATGAGGCGCTGGTCGGCCCGCTGGCGCCGCCGGACCTCGATGACCCGATCAAGCTGCGCGATGCGGTGCAGACGGTGACGCTGCTTGCGCTCCGTGCGGTCGGGGTGCTCGATGCGCGCGCGCGTGGTCTCGTCGTTCAGGTGACGATGCCGGCTGCCGCCGCTGCTGCGCCGACCGCCAGCGAGGCGATGACCGGGAGCTAAGAAGCTCGGGCAGGCGGCGGCGCTGTTGGCCTAGCGGCTGGCGTCCTGCGTAAGGCGCGGCCAGCGAAAAATGAAAACCGCCCGGCGGATGATTGTCCATCGGGCGGCGGATGTCGGCGTCTCGCTGCGGCGTTACTTCTTGCTGCCGTCAGCCTTGAACTGAGCGAGATAGGCCCAGAGATTGTTGACCTCGGTATCATTCTTGATGCCGGCAAAGGCCATTTTGGTTTTCGGAATTTTAGCCTTCGGGTCGCGGATATACTCCTTGAAGGTCGCCTCGTCCCAGGTGAGGCCGGAGTGCTTGTTGGCTTCGGAATAGCTGTAGCCTTCGACGCTGCCCGCCTTGCGGCCGTCGAGGCCGTTCAGTTCGGGGCCGACCTTGTTCTTGGCGCCTGGTCCGATTGCGTGGCAGGCCATGCATTTCTTGAACGACGTTTCGCCAGCGGCGACATCCTGAGCCTGAGCGGCAGAGATCGCGGCGAGCGATGCGAGGCTTGCGGCAAATGTCGCGGCGAATGTTTTGGCAAAGAATGTCTTCATCAGATCCATCCTGAAACGAGGTGAGGCAGAAAACTTGCGGTGATTCCGCACACAAGCCAGGCGGTGCGCAGCAGCAGATGTGGCGCCGTTTGCCTGGAACGTCGATGTCGGAAACGGCGCAAACCATTTGTTTCCTTCCGTGGAAGAAACAGTATGGTGCTTAACATTAAAATCGTTCCAAGTGTTCCGGCAATACGGCATAAGTCGCATCAACGTGAATGCTTTGAAATGCAGTTAAGCGCCGCGTTGACTGCAAGAAGAACGAGATCCGGTGAGGCACGTCTAATGTCGATCAAAATGCCCATTCCCGATCAGGCGATCCTAAACCGCCGCGACGAGATCATCGCGGCATTGCAAAAGATTGTCCCCGGTGAAGGCGTCATCTCCTCCGAGAAGGAGATGAAGCCCTACGAATCCGACGGCCTTAACGCCTACCGCCAGCCGCCGATGGTGGTGGTGCTGCCCGAGACGACCGAACAGGTCTCGCAGGTGCTGCGCTATTGCCATGCCAACGGCATCAAGGTGGTGCCGCGCGGCTCTGGCACATCGCTCTCCGGCGGTGCGCTGCCGCTGGCCGACGCGGTGCTGCTCGGCCTTGGCAAGTTCAAGCGCATCCGCGAGATCGATTTCGAGAACCGCGTCGTCGTCACCGAGCCCGGCGTCACCAATCTCGCCATCACGCAGGCGGTGGAGCATGCGGGCTTTTACTATGCCCCCGATCCGTCGTCGCAGATCGCCTGTTCGATCGGCGGCAACATCGCGGAGAATTCCGGCGGCGTGCACTGCCTCAAATACGGCATGACCACGAACAACGTGCTCGGCTGCGAGATCGTCCTGATCACCGGCGAGATCTTGCGGATCGGCGGCAAGGCGCCGGAGCATTCCGGCTACGACCTGATGGGCATCATCACCGGCTCGGAGGGATTGCTCGGCGTCGTCACCGAGGTCACCGTGCGCATCCTGCAGAAGCCGGAGACGGCACGCGCGGTGATGGTCGGCTTCAACGATGTCGAGGCGGCGGGCGAATGCGTCGCGCGGATCATCGGCGCGGGCATCATTCCCGGCGGCATGGAGATGATGGACAAGCCGGCGATTCACGCGGCGGAAGCCTTCGTCCATGCCGGCTATCCGCTTGATGTCGAAGCGCTGCTGATCGTCGAGCTGGACGGCCCCAAGGTCGAGGTCGACGAACTGATCCTGCGGGTCGAGGCGATCGCGCGCACATGCGGGCAGGCGACCTGCCAGATCTCGAATTCGGAAGAGGAGCGCCTGCTGTTCTGGGCCGGCCGCAAGGCGGCCTTCCCGGCGGTGGGCCGCATCTCGCCCGACTATATCTGCATGGACGGCACCATCCCGCGCGGAAAGCTGCCGCAGGCCTTGCTGCGCATCCGCGAGCTTTCGGAAAAGTACGGCCTCGGCGTTGCCAACGTCTTCCACGCCGGCGACGGCAACCTGCACCCCCTGATCCTGTTCGACGCCAACAAGCCCGGCGAGATGGAGCGCGCCGAAGCTTTCGGCGCGGACATCCTGCGGACCTGCGTCGAACTCGGTGGGGTGCTGACCGGCGAGCACGGCGTCGGTGTCGAGAAGCGCGACCTGATGCCGGAGATGTTCACCGACATCGACCTTGCGCAGCAGCAGCGGCTGAAGTGCGCCTTCGATACCGATGGCCTGCTCAATCCCGGCAAGGTCTTCCCGACGCTGCATCGCTGCGCGGAACTGGGCCGGGTCCACGTCCACCGCGGCCAGCTCGCATTCCCAGATATTCCCCGTTTTTGATCGGAACGACCGTGGACATGATGCAAGTGAGAGATGCTGCGGATGTTGAGCAGGCGGTGCGCGATGCGCTCGCCGCCCGGCAGTCGCTCGAAATTGTCGGCCATGGCACCAAGCGGCAGGTCGGTCATGCGATGGCGACCAACGCCGTGCTCGATCTTTCGCAGCTCAACGCGATCGTTTCCTACGAGCCGGGGGAACTGATCCTCACGGCGCAGGCGGGGGCGCCGCTTTGCGACGTGCTGTCGCTGATCGATTCAAAGAACCAGAGCTTTGCCTTCGAGCCGATGGATACGTCGGCGCTGCTCGGCACGCCGGCCGGGCAGGGGACGATCGCGGGCATGATCGCAGCGGGGTTCGCCGGGCCGCGCCGCATCAAGGCGGGCGCCGCGCGCGATCACCTGCTCGGCGCGGTCGCGGTGTCTGGCTTCGGCGATCTGTTCAAGACCGGCGGCAAGGTGGTGAAGAACGTCACCGGCTACGATCTTTGCAAGCTGCTCGCCGGCTCCTGGGGCACGCTCGCGGTGATGACCGAGGTGACGCTGAAGGTGCTACCGAAGCCGGAGGACGAGATCACACTGGCGCTCGGCGGCCTCGACAGCGAAGTCGCCGGCCACGCGATGACCGCCGCGCTCGGCTCGCCTTACGATGTCTCGGCCGCGGCCCACGTTCCGAAATCGGCGCTCACCGGCGCGCTCGCGGAAATCGGCCACGGCGATTCCGTCACGCTCGTGCGGCTCGAAGGTATTGCTCAGTCGGTCGCGCATCGCGCCGGCACGCTCGAGACGCTGCTTGCGCCGTTCGGCCGGGCGACGCGGCTTGCCGCCGATGCATCGGCGGCGGCGTGGGTGCTGGTTCGCGACGTCATCCCCTTCGCTGCCGATGGTCCGCGCGGCGACTGGCCGGTGTGGCGCATCGTCTGCCCGCCTGCCTCAGGCGGCAAGCTCGGCGCGGCGCTGGCGCGCGAGAGCGGCGCGGAGGTGATCTATGACTGGGGCGGCGGCCTGATCTGGGCCGCGCTGCCGCCGGCCCTCGATGCCGCGGCGGCGCTTCGTCTGCGCGCGATCGTCTCGGCGGCGGACGGCCACGCCACACTGATTCGCGGCAGTGACGCGCTCCGCAGCGCCGTCGACGTGTTTCATCCACAGCCCGAAGGCGTCGCCGCGCTAAGCCGGCGGGTCAAAAATAGTTTCGATCCGCAACACATTCTCAATCGCGGCCGCATGGCGCGCGAGGCCCTGCCATGAAAACCGAATTCACTCCCCAGCAACTCGCCAACCCCGACATCGCCGAAGCCGACAAGATTTTGCGCGCCTGCGTCCATTGCGGGTTCTGCACGGCGACCTGCCCGACCTATGTGCTGCTCGGCGACGAACTCGATAGCCCGCGCGGCCGCATCTACCTGATGAAGGAGATGCTGGAGAAGGACCAGAAGCCGACCGCCGAAGTGGTCAAGCACATCGACCGCTGCCTGTCGTGCCTGGCTTGCATGACGACCTGTCCGTCGGGTGTGAACTACATGCATCTGGTCGATCAGGTGCGCACCCGGATCGAGCGCGACTATGAGCGGCCGTGGACCGAACGCGCCTTGCGTTCGGTGCTCGCCGCTGTGCTGCCGCGCCCCGGCCTGTTTCGCACGGCGATGCGGCTGGCGAAATTCGGCAAGCCGCTGATTCCCCTGCTGCCGGTCTCGAACGAGCCTGCCGCAGCGACTTTAAGCAATAGACTCAAGGCGATGCTGGAGCTCGCGCCGCGCAGCCTGCCGCCGGCTGGAGCTTCGGGCGGCTCGGTTTTTCCGGCCGAAGGCACGCGCAAGGGCCGCGTCGCGCTGCTGCAGGGCTGTGCACAGAGCGTGCTCGATCCGGGCATCAACGCTGCAGCCATCCGCATGCTGACGCGCCACGGCGTCGAGGTTGTGCTGGTCAAGGACGAGCAGTGCTGCGGAGCCTTGACCCATCACATGGGCCGCGACGGCGACGCGCATGCGCGGGCGAAAGCGAATATCGACGTCTGGCTTGCGGAGGCGGACCGCGGCGGTCTCGATGCCATCCTCATCACCACGTCGGGATGCGGCACGGTGATCAAGGACTACGGATACATGCTGCGCGAGGATGCGCTTTACGCCGACAAGGCCAAGCGCGTCTCGACATTGGCTAAGGATATTACCGAGTACCTCGCGCATCTTGAACTACGCGTTTCGAATGATCCGCCTGGTCTCGTCGTTGCATATCACGCTGCATGTTCGTTGCAGCACGGGCAAAAAATTACGCAGCGTCCGAAAGAATTGCTTTCCAAGTGCGGTTTCGTAGTGAAAGATGTGCCTGAGAGTCATTTGTGCTGTGGTTCGGCAGGGACATACAACATTATGCAGCCCGCACTGGCCGGTCAGCTTCGCGATCGCAAGGTCGCCAACATCACCTCCGTCAAACCGGACGTGATCGCTGCTGGCAACATCGGATGCATGGTGCAGATCGCCGGTGGCACTCAGGTGCCTGTTGTCCATACAATTGAGCTTCTCGACTGGGCGACCGGCGGCCCGCGTCCGCAAGTTTGTTGAGTGTGAGTTGATCGTTTTTGTGCCCCCAGCGTTGTGAAAATCATCAGCGGTTATTGGAGGACCCACGATGGCTAAAGCTACGAAGAGTGAGGACAAGGCTGCGAAACGACCCAGATCCGCGGCTGCCAAGAAATCGACCAAGAAGGCTGTGAAGCGCTCGCCGAAGAAAGCCGCCAAGAAGGCAGCCAAGAAAACCACAAAGGCAGCGACCAAGAAGACGGTGAAGAAGGTCGCCAAGAAGGCTGCGAAGAAGGGCGTCGGCAAGACCTCCAAGAAGGCTGCCAAAAAGACCGCCAAGAAGACCGCCAAGAAGACCGTGAAGAAGACAGCCAAGAAGGCTGCCGCGAAGAAGACGGCCAAGAAGGCCACCGCTGGCGCGGCGCGCAAGGCACCTAAGGCTGCCAAGAAATCCGCGAAAAAGACCGTGAAGAAGGCCGCCAAGACGGCCAAGAAAACGGCTTCCAAAAAGAAAGCTGCCAAGAAGGGCGCGGCCAAGAAAGCGGGCGCTCGAACGGCACGAAAGAAGGTCGCTCGAAAATCGGCGCCGGTCGCCCCGGTCCCGATGACGGCCGCTGAAGCGGCACCCGCCGCAGCGGACGCCGAGTTCGCGGCCCATCTGAAGGAATTTAATGGAATTACGGAGACCTGATCGGTCTCCATTCGCTGACAGCAGAAGCCGCGCCCGAAGGGTGCGGCTTCTGTGTTTCCGGAGGGCGCTTTCTGAGCAGCCTCGATAGCTGCCGGGCCGCGGCCCATGGCTTCGCGCCGCGTCAGCAACTTTCGTCTTTCGGCTGAAACGGCCTTTTCGCCACTGCTGCCAAAAGCGGTTGGCACCGCCGCGCCCGCATCGGCGTTGCCGCCTTGCAACGCTGAATGAAGACGTCAGCGGTGCCCCGTGAATTGCCCAGAGAGGCAGCAGTTGCATCAGACTTGTGCTTTCCGATCGTGTCCGGCCGCGTCAGTTTTTTGGCGTAGGACAGCCGGGCAGCCATGACCACGCCAAAGCCTGATCCGCGCTGTCCCTAAGTCGATTTGCAAAGGGGGCCTTGATGATGCGGAAGACAGTTTTGGTATTTGCGATGGTGACACTCGGCGGCGCGGCCGAGGCGGCCGATCTGCCGGTGAAAGCGCCACTGCCGGTGCAGCCGCTCGCAGCCTTCGATCCGTGGGACGTTGCTGTGGGCGCGGGCATCGCCAGCAACTATCTGTTTCGCGGCGTCACGCAGTCGAATCACGCGCCGTCGGTCTCTGCCTACTTCGAGCCGCGCTTCAACCTCACCAAGGATTTCCAGATCTATGCCGGCATGGGAGCATCGAGCATTGCCTTTCCGAACCGCACGGGCGTCGAACTCGACGGCTACTTCGGCATCCGCCCGGCCTTCGGCCCCGTCACGTTCGATTTCGGAGTTTGGTACTACGGCTATCCAGGCGGCACCTGCTTTGCGGGCGTGGCCGGGTTTGGCGCCGAATGCGCGAGCAGTGCGCTGCCCAATGGCAACTTCATCAAGAAGGACGTGAGCTTCTACGAGGGGTACGCCAAGGTTGCCTGGACGGTGAACGATACCGTCATCCTCGGCGGAAACGCCTACTACTCTCCGAGCTTCCTCAACACCGGCGCGGAAGGAACCTACGCTTCCGTCACGGCAAAAATCGCCGCGCCGTCGTCGCTCTTCGGCACCAGCGGCATCGGCGCCTACCTCTCCGGCGAGTTCGGCCGGCAGTGGCTCGGCACCTCGGATGCCTTCTACGGCCACATCAAACTTGCCGACTACAATACCTGGAATATCGGGGTCGGCGTCACCTACAAGGTGTTCACGCTGGATGTCCGCTATTCCGACACCAATCTGTCGCGCGCGGACTGCAACGCCTTTACCGGCGATCACACCGCGCGCTTCGACGGCAGCTTTTCGCCGGTCAATCTGTCGGGTGTCGGATCTCGCTGGTGCGGCGCGACCGGCATCGTCAAGCTCTCGGCCGACCTGACCGCGATGACGAACCTCAAGTAAGCGGCTGTCGGAACGCCCCATAATCAAACGGGGCAGCGGCGAAAGCCGCTGCCCCGGAGTCTTGGCCGATCGGGTGCGGCGCGCGGCTACTCCGGCAGCTCGCCGTGGAAGCCGAACATCGCGGTCGAATTCTGCATCGCCGGGGTCGCCGCCTCGTTGACCATCAGGCGGAACACGTCCGGCCTCGCATAGTGGCCGACGACGTCGAAGTCATACTTGCCGCGCGCGATGTCGTTCATGTCGATCTCGGCCGTCAGCACGGCGTCCTGATCGAACACCCGTTCCGTCAATAGCTGGCCGAGCGGGTTGATGATGCAGCTGCCGCCGCGCATCAGGATGGAGTCGGCGGTGTAATCGCCATCGATCGCATAGTCGTCGGGATAGTCGCTGCGCCGGGTGAACTGGCACGCCGAGAAGACGAAGCAGCGCCCCTCCAGCGCGATGTGGCGCATGGTGGAAAGCCAGGTGTCGCGGTCGTCGGCGGTCGGCGCGCAGTAGAGCGAGACGCCCTTGGAATACATCGTCATGCGCAGCATCGGCATGTAGTTTTCCCAGCAGATCACCGCGCCGAGCTTGCCGAGCGGGGTATCGAAGGCCGGCATCGTCGAGCCGTCGCCATAGCCCCAGACCAGCCGCTCGGACGCCGTCGGCATCAGCTTGCGGTGCTTGCCGAGCAGCTCGCCCTGCGGCGAGAAGAACAGCACGGTGCAGTAGAGCGTGCCGCCGTCGCGCTCGATCACGCCGATGACGAGGTGAACGCCATGGCTCGCTGCGATATCGCCCATGCGCTTGGTGTGCACGCTCGGCACCTCGATCGCGCCGTCGAAATAGACGCGGAAGCTCTCGCGGCCCTCGGGGCGGCGCATGCCGACGCGCGCACCGAAGTCGAGACCCTTGGGGTAGCCGCCGACAAAGGCTTCCGGAAACACGACGAGCTGCGCGCCTTGCTCGGCCGCGGATTTCGTAAAGGCATCGACCTTGTCGATGGTGCGATCAGGATCGAACGCCACGGAAGCCGTCTGCACGACTGCGGCTTTGAAAGAGCGCATAGTTTCCTCGCGTAAAATTGTTCTTGTTTGGCTTGTTGTCGTTTGCTTGGCGGCCCCTGCCGGAGCCAAGCGTTGCGCAGCATCGGTCGCTGCGCAACGCTTGTCAATTTCAGGCGGCGGGGCCGCTCGGTGATCACCCCTTGGCGCTTTGTTCGGTCAAGGCAAAGCGATCGCCGTCCTTCGCAAGCTCGAATTCGATCTCGTGGAAGGCCGCCAGCGTGCTGCGGTGGCCGATCGAGATGATCGCGGCGTGTGGTAGCCGCTCATCAAGGAGGCGATAGAGCGCCGCTTCCGACGGCTCGTCGAGGGACGCCGTCGCCTCGTCGAGGAAGAGATATTGCGGCTCGTGCAAAATGGCGCGGGCGATCGCGAGGCGCTGCTGCTCGCCGAGCGACAGCGTTGCGTTCCAGTGCCGGTGGCCGTCGAGATCGGCAGCGAGAGCGGGCAGGCCTACCGCGGCGATCACCTGCTTCATCTCCTCGGTGGTGAAAGCCGAGGGATCGGACGGATAGGCGACCGCCTCGCGCAACGAGCCGATTGGGAAATACGGACGCTGCGGCAGCAGCATTAGCTCGGCCCCGGCGGGGATGGTGACGGTGCCGTGCCCAAACGGCCAGATCCCGGCAATCGCCCGGAACAGGGTCGACTTGCCGGCGCCGGACGGTCCCTTGATCAGCGTCCGCTCGCCCATGCGCAGCCGGATGCTGTCGGCGGCCGCGAGCGGTTTGCCGTTCGGCAGGTGCACGAGCAGTTCATCGAGATCGATGGGGCCGCCCTTCTTGCCGGGCCGGAGCGCGATTGCCTTGTTGGCCGCCGTGGCGCCGTGGGTGCTGTCGTGCAGCGTCTGCGCCCGCTGGAGCGCGGTCTCGAAACCGTCAAGACGGATCACCACCGAGCGCCATTCGGCGAGCGAGCGATAGATCGTGACGAAGAAGGACAGCGCGCCCTGCACGCTCGAGAAGGCGGAGGCCGTCTGCATCATTCCGCCGAGCTGGACCTTGCCCGCGAAATAGGCCGGCGCGACCAGAATGAAGGGAAACACCACCGAGGCCTGCGAGTAGCTCGCGGTGAAGGCGGTGAGCTTCTTGGTACGCACCATGATGCTGATCCAATTATCGACCACCGAGCCGAATTTTTGCAGGAGCTGGGAACGCTCCGCCCGCTCGCCACGCAGGATGGCGATCTGCTCGGAATTTTCGCGTACGCGCACGAGGCTGAAACGGAACGTCGCCTCGCGCTTCTGCTGCTCGAAGTTGAGGCCAATCAGCGGGCGGCCGATCAGGTGAGTGAGGAGAGTGCCGAAGATCGCATAGATCAGCGCGCCCCACACGAGATAGCCGGGAATGTTGATGTCGGCGCCGAACAGGTGCAGCGGCGCGGTGGCCGAGAGCCCCCACAAGATGACGACGAATGAGGCGAGGGTAACGACCGAGCTGAGAAGGCCGACGCCCAGCGAGAGGGTCTGATCAACGAACATGCGGACGTCTTCGGTGACGCGCTGGTCGGGGTTGTCGGTTTCATTGCCGGTGAGCTGCATCCGATAGTGATTGGCATCGTGCAACCATTCGCCGAGATAGTGGCGGGTCATCCAGGCGCGCCAGCGGATCTGAAGCCACTGGTTGAGATAAAGCTGGTAGACGGCGAGGATGATGAACAGGGCGGCCAGCACCGAGAAATAGATCAGCTCCGAGACGAAGCTGTCCCAGGCATGGTTCTGCAGCGCGTCATAGAACCGCGCGTTCCAGCGGTTGATCAGCACGTTTATCGCGACGATCGCGAGTTCGATGCCGATCACCGCAGCGAGCAGGATCCGGCCGGCCCAGCGATCCTCGGAGCGAAAGTAGGGCACAGCGATCCGCCAGACTGTCCCTAACGTTTTGCCGATGCCTTTCACAGTATTGTTCACTCCATATAACGAATTGATTTAGCTGCAAAAAATCTCTCGTGCGAGCCTTTCCGGCGGTTCGCGCCAGATTTTGCAGGCGCTGCCTTGTCGCGTGCGCAGGCTCACTCGTTCCATCGCGCTAGTTGGCCACCATGCGCCATCTCCGGTGGCAGGCGGGCTGCGACCGTTATCTGGCCTCCCGGCTGAACGCAATCGCCCTGCTGCCGCGAAGGGCGAGAGCGTCCGGGAGGAACGCACCTGTGGGATCAAGTCTATAATCCGTTCGACAATAGGGCATTGTCGACGGTCGCTGCGGCGGTCACTGTCGTGACGCTTCTGGTTTTGATCGCCAGCACTCGGGTGAAGGCTCATATTGCAGCTATCGTTGCATTGGTTCTGGCCAATCTGGTGGCGATCTTCATTTTCGCAATGCCGGCGAAGATGTCGGTCCGGGGCTCGATCCTTGACGTCATGGTCGGGCTCTTTCCGATAGGCCAGGTAAGGGCTGATCGTGAAGGCTCGATCCTGCGCTTCGCATTCTGGCACTCGATCATGCTCGCCCGCCTCGTCGGCGTGCTGGTGATGCTGCGGGCCAATGTGCATCCGTTCTCAACGTGCAAAGCCCTGTTGCTTCGTGCGCGGGGCTTTTTCTGTGGCATCATGTTTGTGCCGCGTTCCGTCCCCCTTTAGACTTCGGCCTCGCCGCGAACGGCTGCCGGCCAGCCGGGCGGCACTGCTTCAATCAGTCAGGACAGATGCCGATGGAATGTTTGAGAATGGGTTTGCGCGCCGCGGCGCCTATTGCAGCGGTGGCGGGCCTTGTCGCGGGTTTCGCATTCACCGCGCCAGTCCAAGCCGCCGAAACCGGCTTTCCGTTCGGCCTCGAGATAATGCTCGATGTGCCGCCGATGCAGGGCTCGGAGCGGATCCCGACCATCGAGATCGGCGACAACGGCGAACTGCGGCTCGACCTGTGGTGCAAGAGCGGGCGCGGCCAGTTCTCGGTCGCCGGCGACACCATCATTTTTGTGCCGGGGCCGATGAAGGCCGATGGCTGCACGCCGCCGCGCGCGCAGGCGGACGACGAATTGCTGGCCAACCTGTCGGCGGTCACGAACTGGACCCGGCAGGGCGTGGCCGTGACTCTGCGCGGCCCCAAGGCGCTGAAATTCCG
Source organism: Xanthobacteraceae bacterium (assembly GCA_035565775.1). GTDB lineage: Bacteria > Pseudomonadota > Alphaproteobacteria > Rhizobiales > Xanthobacteraceae > PRO6. Next base: position 385,914 of record DATMRW010000023.1, read on the forward strand.
TATCACGACCAACTAGCGCCGGGCCTGCTCAGGAGCATCGCGGGCGGAAAGATCTGCCCGCGTCTTACTTCCAGGCGGACCGGTCGGAATCCCAGCGCTGGCCCTTGAGCGCCTTGGCAAGCGCGGCGATGCTGCCATCGTCGTCCGTGACCTCGCCTTCGCCTTCGGAATGCGACGTGTCGGAAATCCGCAGCTTCGGGCCGCTGCCTTCATCGCTGGTGACGGACGACACCGGCCCGAGCCATAGCATCAGGCGATCGGTGGCGCCCGGCCGGTCTGGCGAAACCATCGCCACGATCTCGATCGTTTCGGTGAGGTTGAGATCCGGCAGGATCGGGCTCGGCCGCTTCAGGGTGAGGGTGAGCTTGCCGGTGTGCTCGTCCCATTGCGGCGAGGCGGATTTGGCGGAATAGCTCTTGCTCAGGGTCTCGGCCACCACCGCCGCGATCCTGGTCTTGTCGAGCTTGCCGCCGTCGCGCCATTCGGCCGCCGGGAAGCGGATCGCGCGTTCGAGCTCGAACGAGCCGCCGGTCCAGCCGACATTGACGACGCCCGGCGCGGTCTTGAGCTGGGCGACGACCTCGGCGCTGTGTGCGGGATCCGTGGTGAGGTTGATCGTCTGCTCGCCGGCGCGCAGCGCATCGCAGGTGACAGCGAGGCTGTCGAAGGCGACCTCGATGCTCTTGCCGCGCAGGCTGTTCAAAAATTCCGGCACCGCTTCCAGCTTGACGCGGGCGGCGAGGGTTTCGGGCGAGACGTCGGTGAAGTCCTCGGGCGCGGCGACGATGTTGTCGTCCTGCAGCCTGCTGTCCTTGAACTCGCTGGCGCTCATGTCGGAATTGTCGGTCGAGGAGACCTCGGTGGTGGTGCCTCCGACGGTGATCTTGCCGGTGAAGTCATAGCGGTCGGCAACCGCGCGGCGGGTGAGGCGGACCGTGACCGGCAGTTTGGTCCCGATGCTCTGGGTCGTGCCGGTGAGGGTTTGGCCGTTCGGGGTCAGTTCGACGACGAAGCGGTCCTTGCGCTGCGATCCCGCCGCCTCCGGATAGCAGACGTCGAGCACTGCGGACGTCACCGCGAGTCCCTGGCGGACCTCTTTCAGGATGATGTCGGCGTTGCCGTCCATCAGGCCGTCGATCGAGGTGAAATACCGCGTTTCGGATGCCGGCGAACGGGTCTGGGCCGGTCCGGTCTGGGCGAAGCCGCTCTGAGAAGCGGCAACGGCCGTGCCGGCAGCGACAACGCCGAGGGCGACAACGAGGGATGCACGCATGGTGTGTCTCCAGAAGGCCAGTTCCGCCCTGTTTGCTTTTGCAGGACAGAGGCCTGGCCCCATCCAAAACTCTGACCGAATCAAAAACTTGATGCGCAATGCGTATCATATTGAGACTCGATACCGGCAAAATGAGTGCCTGGCTGCGCCTTGGGGCAAAAACCTGTGGCGCCGCCGGCTGTGCCGGTGCTCTGTCAGGATAGCGCATCGGCAAAAAAAGAAGGCCGCCTCGCGGCGGCCTTCAACTCGTCTCTGGATGAGTGCGACAGGCTTAAAAGCCCATACCGCCCATGCCACCCATACCGCCCATGCCGCCGCCGGCCGGCATTGCCGGGGCTGCGTCGCGCGGCACTTCGGCGACCATGGCTTCGGTGGTGACCAGAAGGCCGGAGACCGACGCCGCATCCTGCAGGGCGGTGCGGACCACCTTGGCCGGATCGACGATGCCCTTGGCCAGCATGTCGACATACTCTTCGTTCTGAGCGTCGAAGCCGAAGGTCTCGCTCTTGCTCTCGAGGACCTTGCCCACGACGATCGAGCCTTCGACGCCGGCATTGTCGGCGATCTGGCGGATCGGAGCTTCGAGGGCCTTGAGAACGATGTTGATGCCCGCCTGGACGTCATCGTTGTCGCTCTTCAGACGGCCGACGGCCTTCTTGGCGCGGAGCAGCGCGGTGCCGCCGCCCGGGACGATGCCTTCCTGCACGGCTGCGCGGGTGGCGTTGAGCGCGTCCTCGACGCGATCCTTCTTTTCCTTGACCTCGATCTCGGTCGCGCCGCCGACGCGGATCACCGCGACGCCGCCAGCGAGCTTGGCAAGGCGCTCCTGCAGCTTCTCACGGTCGTAGTCCGAGGTGGTTTCCTCGATCTGCGCCTTGATCTGCGCGACGCGGGCCTCGATGTCCTTCTTCTTGCCGGCGCCGTTGACGATCGTGGTGTTTTCCTTGTCGATCACGACCTTCTTGGCGCGGCCGAGCATCTGCACGGTCACGTTTTCGAGCTTCATGCCGAGGTCTTCGGAGATCAGCTGACCGCCGGTCAGGATCGCGATGTCTTCCAGCATGGCCTTGCGGCGATCGCCGAAGCCCGGAGCCTTGACGGCTGCGACCTTGAGGCCGCCGCGCAAACGGTTGACGACGAGGGTGGCGAGGGCTTCGCCTTCGACGTCCTCGGCGACGATCAGGAGCGGACGGCCCGACTGAACGACGGCTTCGAGAACCGGCAGCATCGCCTGAAGGCCCGACAGCTTCTTCTCGTGCAGCAGGACGTAGGCGTCCTCGAGTTCAGCGGTCATCTTCTCGGCGTTGGTGATGAAGTACGGCGACAGATAGCCGCGATCGAACTTCATGCCCTCGACGATGTCGACTTCGGTGTCGAGCGACTTGGCTTCCTCGACGGTGATGACGCCTTCATTGCCGACCTTCTGCATCGCCTGGGCGATCATCTTGCCGATGTTGACGTCGCCGTTGGCGGAGATGGTGCCGACCTGCGCGACTTCAGCGGACGAGGACACGGCCTTGGCGCGCTTCTCGATGTCCTTGATGACGGCGGTGACGGCGAGGTCGATGCCGCGCTTGAGGTCCATCGGGTTCATGCCGGCGGCAACTGCCTTGGCGCCTTCCTTGACGATGGACTGGGCGAGAACGGTCGCGGTGGTGGTGCCGTCGCCGGCGAGGTCGTTGGTCTTGGAGGCGACTTCGCGGAGCAGCTGCGCGCCCATGTTCTCGAACTTGTCCTCAAGCTCGATTTCCTTGGCGACGGTCACGCCGTCCTTGGTGATGCGCGGTGCGCCGAAGCTCTTGTCGATGACGACGTTGCGGCCCTTGGGGCCGAGCGTGACCTTGACAGCGTTGGCGAGAATGTCGACGCCGCGCAGCATGCGCTCGCGTGCTTCTCCGCTGAACTTAACTTCTTTGGCAGCCATATGACTAACTCCTGGTGGTTACTGTTGTCCGCGGCCCGCTGCCGTCTGGTCTCCCGCCGGCCTGCCGGAGCAGGCGGTGCGGCGGGGCTTCACGCGAGCGACGCGGAACGTTTCACGTGTTGAGGCAGAAGCTTAGCTCAACACACCCATGATGTCGGATTCCTTCATGATCAGGAGGTCCTGGCCATCGAGCTTGATTTCCGTGCCCGACCACTTGCCGAAGAGGACCCGGTCGCCGACCTTGACATCGATCGGGGTCAGCTTGCCGGTCTCATCGCGACCGCCGGGACCAACTGCAACCACCTGGCCTTCGGACGGCTTTTCCTTGGCGGTGTCCGGAATGATGATGCCGCCCTTGGTCTTTTCTTCAGCATCGAGGCGCTTCACCACGACGCGGTCATGAAGCGGACGAAACTTGGACTTGGACATGGGGTTTCCTTATTTCCGAGAGGTCTAACTGTTCCGCGTGGCTCCCACAGCGGGAGATTGGGTGCCGATCCAGTCCGCCAATATGGCGTTACCTGCATTTAGCAATCATGCCACGAGAGTGCTAATGGGTGCTCGGGAAATATGGCTTGGCGTGAATTCTGTCAAGCAAGGCCTTAAAACGGCAGTAAGATCAATGTACGATTATGCTTATCCATCTCGAATGCTTCGTGCGATCGGGAACCGCCGACATGCTTAACGACCATGCCCGCTCGATGCAGCGCGGCGTGATCGGAGAGTTCTACCAAGGGGAAGTCATGCAAAAGCCGGGTATTCAACTGCGTGCTCGCTGGATCGATCACGCCGATTTCGCGCGGAAAACACGCGTTCTGGCAGGGGTCGGAGTTTTGGCAGCGGTACTCGGCGCGTGCACCACGTTCGGAACGCAGCCCGCCCCGATGGCGGAGCGCGAGCCGCCGCCGCCGCCGGAGGTGCCGTCCACCATCCGCGCAGCCGAGCTCGTCGGGCGCTGGGGCCTTGCCTCCTACACCAACCCGAACGACCGCGCCCGGACCGAGGCCGCGGCGAAAAATCAGTGCCGCAATCCGTATCTGATCGGTGAGGGCGCCAATGGCGGCGTGGTGATGCATCTCGCCGACGAGGCGACGCCGCAGGAGCTGCGGCTCAAGGGCAGCGTCAGCGGTAAAAACTACATCGGCCCGGAAGGACCGGCCGGGGGTGACAAGGATCGGGAGATCCTGTCGTTCGACGGACGGACCCTAACCACCCGCTTCATCGATAAGGACGCAGCATCGCGCTATGGGACGATGATTTATGTCCGCTGCGCCCCGAGGCCGTGATGCGGAGCCTTCGTTAAGACGGCCGCGCGCTGGCAAAACTGCGGGCGAGGCGGCCATCGCCGACTCTGCCGCCTTGGCGGTGGGGCCGGTCCGCAGCTACGTTCGCGGTCCGGGGCGCGCGGTACTGGTTCTGTCGCTGAACCAGATCCTCAGCTGGGGCATGCTGATCTATTCGCCGGTCCTGATCCTGCCGCATCTGGCGGCGGATCGGGGCTGGTCCCTGGCGTTCTGCATGGCCGGGTTTTCCCTTGGCATGATCACGTCGGGACTGGTCGCGCCGCGGCTCGGCGGCCTGATCGACACCCGCGGCGGCCACCTCGTGATGGGGCCGGGGGCATTGTCCGCGGCGCTCGGCTTCGCCGGCCTCACGCTGGCTTTTCATCCGGTTCTCTATTTCGCGTGCTGGCTGCTGATCGGCGTCGCGATGTCGACGACTCTCTATGACGCCGCCTTCACGACGCTCGGCCGGATTTTTGGCGCGAACGCCCGGCGGCAGATCATTTTCGTCACCTTCGCCGGTGGCTTTGCCTCCACCGTCGCCTGGCCGGCGACGCACATCCTCCTCGACAACATCGGCTGGCGCGGCACTTATCTGATGTTCGCCGCGATTTGCGCATGCGTGATCGCGCCGCTGAACGGCTTTGCCCTGCCGCGGATCGTCGCTCCTTCGAGCCTGCCGCATGCCCATGGCGGCGCATCCGCGCCGGAGCCTCCGGCCACGCCGGCAAGCGGGCGGCTGTTTGTTCTGATCGCGGCCGGCTTCGCGCTGCATGCCTTCATGCTCTCGGGCGTGACCTCCAACCTGTTGGGAATGCTGGAGCGCGGCGGCATCGACGCGGCGACGGTGGTGTTCATCGGCGCATTGTTCGGCCCGGCGCAGGTGATCGCGCGGATGTTCGATTTTTTGCTCGCGAACCGCACGCATCCGCTCTGGATCGCACGCGGCGCAGTGGCCCTGATGGCGCTGGCCTTCGCGGTGCTGTCGCTCGCCGGAATCTCTGTGCCGGCCGCGGCGGCGTTCTCGATCGCCTTCGGCGCGGCCAACGGCGTCATCACCATCGCGCGAGGCGCGCTCCCGCTGCAGATTTTCGGCGCGGTCGGCTATGGCCGGGTGCTTGGCCGCATCGCGCGGCCGGCTTCGTTCGTTCAGGCCAGCGCGCCTTTCGTCGTGGCGCTGGCGCTGCAGCATCTCTCGGCGCGCACCGTGCTGGCGCTCGGGATGGTCTGCGCGCTGGCGTCGTTCACCTGCTTCATGGCGGTGCGCCGCCCGCAGCCGCGATAGGTCGGTCCAAAAAAATCCGGCCCGGCGCATGGCCGGGCCGGATTTTCGCTTTCGGCCGTTTCGCGATCAGCCGAACATCGCGTCGATATCGTCCTGCGAGGCGTGGCCTTCGTCGTCCATCCCCTTGGGGCCGTTGAGCAGGCGGGCATCGCCGACGCGATCATCGGTCTGCGCCGGCACATGGGCCTTGATGGCGTCGACGCCACCCCAGATGTCCATCATGACATTGATGTGATGCTCGATGAATTTCATCGTGTTCATCACCTTGCTGATGCGCTGGCCGGTGAGGTCCTGGAAATTGCACGCCTCGAAGATCGCGACGACGTTCTCCTGAACGTCTTCGGCGAGCCGCTTGCGCTGCTCGGGCGTATCCACTTTGGTGAAGGCGCCCGCGGCGTGATCGATCGCCTCGGCCGCTTCAAGGATGTGCTGGGTCGCTTCCTCGGTGCCGCCGACAACGGCGCCGAGCTCGCCCGTCACCTTGGTCATCTCCTCGCCGCTGAAGCTCTTGCCATGCAGCATCGCGATTTCCTGCTTGGTGCGGTTGATCGCGTCATGGATGAGATCGAGCTCGATCTTCAGCTTCTCGCACTGCTCGATCTGCGCGCGATAGCTCTGCAGAACGGCCTGAACGGAGCTGAGCTCCTGTGCATCGAGATCCTCCTCCGGCGCGATGGACGGCAGCGAGATGCCCATGTGCTGGCGGATGGTGGTCAGTTCGGCCAAAATCTCCCGATGGAACGGAATGATATCGTTCACATCGCTCTCCACGACCGGCGCTCCGCCTGCCTGCAGATCCTCAATCCGAAATCGTTTGCGGCGTATCGCCATCGATCCCCCCTGGCAAAGAATTACAGCGACGTTCTACGCGGTGTCATTTAACGCAGGGTTCACGCGGGTTCCGTTTGTTGAATGATGCGGACGATGGTGAACGGAGTTTGAGCGAAGGCTCACCGTAGCCTTCACCAAAAATAAACTGTGCCGAAAGAAACGCGCCGCCCAGGCGAACGCGTTGCCCCGCTGCGACTTACGCGTTTACCAATCCGACGCGCTTTTGAATTGTACTCGCTACCAACCGTGATGCGCGCCGATGCGGCGCGATCGGATTGCCGCGACAAACCAGCTCAGAGTATGGCGATGAACCAGAAGATTGTGTTTGCGCTCCTGGCCGGAGCGCTCGGCGTCGTCGGCAGCGCGTCTGCGCTGGCCGGTCCCAATGATGGCAGGCAGCGCCCGGTCTATGCCGTGCAGCGGCCCGCGATCGAGCCGTCGATGCAGCTGGCCTACAATCGGCGGCAACCGCCGCTCGGCGGCGGCTTCATCGAATTCCTTTTCAGCGACGGCATGTCGGGCTCGCCGCCGCCTTATGCGCAGCCACGCGCCTACGATCCGATGCAGGGCCAGCGCCGCGTCATGTCGCCGCGATACGGCTATGACGACGGGCCGGCGCAGCGCGGTTTCGATCCGCGCTACGAAAAGCAGATGGTCGCTTATCAGGGCCGCGAGGCGGCCGGTACGATCGTCATCGATACGCCAGGAAAGTTTCTCTACCTTGTGACAGGCAGCGGCCAGGCCATGCGCTATGGCATCGGGGTCGGCCGCCCCGGCTTCACTTGGTCCGGCACCAAGACGGTCACCGCCAAGCGCGAGTGGCCGAGCTGGACGCCGCCGGCAGAGATGCTGAAGCGCCGGCCCGACCTGCCGCGCTTCATGGAGGGCGGGCCGGAAAATCCACTCGGCGCGCGGGCGCTTTATCTCGGCTCCTCGCTCTATCGCATTCACGGCTCGAACGAGCCCTGGACGATCGGCACCAATGTCTCGTCGGGCTGCATCAGGATGCGCAACGAGGATGTCATCGATCTTTACGGGCGCGTCAGGGTCGGCACCCGCGTCGTGGTGCTGTAGGAGTGCGCTTTTCTCCGCTCAAAACAAAAACTCACGCCCGAGTGATCGGGCATGAGTTGTTTGGTCGGGATGTTTTGCGCGGCGGCGATCAGATCATGTCGCTGTCATCGCCGTAATCGCCATCGTCGTCATAGCCGTCATCATCGTCGTCGTAGCCATCGTCATCCGGGCCGTAGTCGCCGCCGCCCTCGTCGTTATCGTGATCGCTGTCGTTATAGTTCGCCTGATCGACGCGGCCATCGTCGGTGTTGTCGAACTGCCCGGCGCGGGTCGCATTGCCCGAGCCGACGTCGTTGAGGCCGGCATCTTTGGCGAGATCGCCCTTCGAGGCATCCGCGCTGGACGATGTATCCGTGGACCATGGGCTCTTGCTGCCCGAGGCGTCGGCAAGGCTCTGGCTCTTCTCCGCACCGCCTCCGCCCATCATGCCGCGCACGGAGTTCATCAACAGCGAGCCGGCGACGACGCCAGCTGCCGCCGAGGCGGCCGTGCCGAGGAACGAGCCCGTGCCGCCGCCCGGCGCACCCGCGCGCGGGTCCTGCATGCGGGGATCTTGCATTCTTGGGTCTTGCATCCTCGGATCCTGCATGCGCGGATCCGCGCCTGCGCCGCCGAGCACCGCGCCTGTATTCCACGCGGGGGACTGGCCGCCGCCGGCGCGCGGCACGCTGGTCGCGGGGCGTGGCGCGGGTGCCTGCTCCTGGCCGAATAGCCGGTCGCGCATGGAATCAAGAAAGCTGCCTTGCGGTGCGGGCGCGGCTGCGGCGCGGGACTGCTGCTCCAGTTCCTCGATGCGCTCGCCGGCGCGGCGAAGGGCTTCGTCCTGCAGCAGCACGGTTTGCACCAACGTATAGACTGCATTAGGCGCACGGCGCATTGCTTCCGCGATGACGGCCGTCGCTTCAGGATCGCGCGGCATGGATTCGACCGAAGCAAGGCGGTCGAACAGTTCTTCAATGAGTTGGCGTTCCTGCGGTGTCATGGCGTCCTCCTGGCTCGCGCCTGCGTGTCAGCGAAGCGAACATAGGAACGCTTTGTGGCGGCAGAAGTGCCTGGGTTCCGAGTGAACAAAATTTAATCCGGGATCGGGCGACATTGCGTCGCAGGCCGGTCAGGCCAGCGCCACGCCCTTGGCTGCGAGCAGGTTTGCAAAGCCGTCGCCTGCGAGGAAATGGTATTCGCGCTCGCGCTGATCGGTCAGCGGGTCGAGAGCGATCAGCGTCTCGTCGACGAAGCCGGGGTGGCACATCACCAGCGCGCGATCCGGCAGCCCGTCAAGAAATCCTGCCATTGCGGCAGCAAAATCGGTTTGCGTCAGAAAGTCGTATGCGCCGGCAAATGCCGGATTGGTTGCCACCTCCGCTTTCGCGCAGCGCGCCTGAAAGGCCCAGCTGAGATGGTCAAGCAGCAGCGTCTTGGCCGATCCTGCAAGGTTGCCGCTGATGAGCGGCGCGGGCGCAGCGCGGCCGCACTGGCGTACCCATGCATTCGGCGCGTGCGTCTTCACCGCGGCGATGAACGCATCGCGGATGCGGGGAAACAACTGCACGTGCTGGTGCCCGTCGACATAATCCGGCGCGCGGCCGACCAGCGCGGCAAAAGCGGTGAGCTGGGCGCTGATCTCGGCGTGAAAGGCTTTGGGATCGAGTTGCCGCAACACCCCTTTTGCAAGGAGACGGCCAAGCGGCAGGAAGCGGCCGTTGTCGAGCGGTGCAAAGGCTGTCGTCAGCGGGCGGAACGGCGCGGTCAGCGTCGTGTGCAGGCCGAGCCGGCAATGCGGGCCGTCCGCCACGTCCTTGAGCGCGGCGATCTCAGCGGGCGTCGCGGCCGGGCCAAGCACCATGATTGAGGTCGCATTGATGCGACGCCGCGTGATCAGGTCGCGGATGGCGCGGTTGACGCCCTCGCTGAGGCCGTAGTCGTCGGCGCAGAGCGTGATCGCGCGGGTGGCGCTAGCCGGCATGCGAGGACGATCCGGTCGGGGCATCGGTGCCGGCGGGCGGCGCCGGAGGCCGCTTCACGCGATGCTCGGCGACGAAGTAGTTCGGCCGTGCCTTCAGTTCGGACAGGATCTTGCCGATATATTCGCCGACGATGCCGATCATGATGAGCTGCACGCCGCCGAGCGTCATCAGGCCGACCGCGAGCGAGGGATAGCCCGGCACCGATTTGCCGTCGACGAGCGTTTCCCACAGGATCGACAGGCCGAACAGAAGGGCGACGACGGCGACCAAGACGCCGAGCAGGCTCGCGAGCCGGAGCGGTGCGACCGAGAACGAGGTCAGTCCCTCGATCGACAAGCCAAGCAGATGTGAGATGCGGAAGCTGGTGATGCCGTGCGCCCGCGGCTCCGGTTCGTAGTCGACGCGGAACTGGCGGAAGCCGATCCAGCTTGCCAGCCCCTTGAAGAAGCGGTTGCGCTCGGGCAGCTTGCGCAGTGCGGCAGCAGCACGCGGCGAGAGCAGGCGGAAGTCGCCGGCATCCTCCGGGATTTTCTGCCGGGCGCCCCAGTTGATCAGCGAATAGAAGTAATGCACCGCGACGCGGCGCGGCCACGGCTCGTTCTCGCGATGCGCCTTGGCGGTGTAGACGACATCGTAGCCGTCCTCGATCCAGTGGCGCACCAGCGTCGCGGCGAGTGCGGGCGAGTGCTGGCCATCGCCGTCCATGAACAGCACCGCGCCGTTGCCGGCGTGATCGAGGCCCGCGAGCAGCGCGGCTTCCTTGCCGAAATTTCGCGACAGCGACACAACCTGCACGCTCAATTCCGTGGCCGGAAGGCCAAGGGCGATGTTCAGCGTGTCGTCCTTGGAGCCGTCGTCGACATAGACGACCTCGGTGGTGATGGAAAAGTCGCGGCGCAGCTCGCGCGCCAAATTCTCCACCCGCTCATGCAGGCGGACGAGGCCGGGGGCCTCGTTGTAGAGCGGAATAACGACCGCCAGCCTAGGCGTTTTGGCCTTGGCTGCGGGAGCGAAAACATCTGCACGAATGTCGGCAGCAACTTCGGATCGCAATGTCATCACACGGCCTCTGGGCCACGGCCCGATGAGGGACAGAACGCAGCTTGTTGTTGATGATATGACGGCTTCGTGCGTTCTGCTCCACCGTATTATTTTACGGCATCAGTCATGACGCAAGAAACGCTTCGAGCTTGGCGTAGAGCGGATTGTCGCGGGCGAAGACGTAGTCGAGCGGTGCGACCGAGACCGTCTCCGCGCCATGCGTGCGCAAGAAGCTCGCCAGCGCGTAGAGCTGCGATGGCGGGCAATGCAGCGTCAGCATACCGGAGGAGGTCGGGCCGCCGAACGGCGAGACCACGCCGAAGCGGGTGTCGGCCTCCTTGAGTAGGCTCGCGTCGCAGCCCGGAAAACGGGTGCGGACTTCCTTGTAGGCGACGGCGCGCGCGCGGGCCGCGATGTGATCGAAAATGATCCGCGCGGACTCGAGCGTGTCTTCCGTCCAGGAAGCGGCGCGCGACGCGACGAGGTTGGCCTGGCTGCGCAGCATCACGCCGTCGTCGAGTATCTTCAGGCCGTTGGCGGCAAGCGTTGCGCCGGTCGTCGTGATGTCCACGATCATCTCGGCTGCGCCGGCCGCGGGCGCGCCCTCGGTGGCGCCGGCGCTCTCGACGATGCGGTAGTCGACGATGCCATGGGCGGCGAAGAAGTTGCGCGTCAGGTTGATGTACTTGGTGGCGACTCGCATGCGCTGATTGTGGCGGGCGCGGAACGCGGTCGCGATGTCGTCGATATCGGCCATGGTGCGGACGTCGATCCACGCCTCCGGCACGGCGACGACGACGTTGGCATAGCCGAAGCCGAGGCCCTCGATCTGCGACACGTGCTTGTCGGCATCGACGATGCTCTCGCGCACCAGGTCTTCGCCGGTGATGCCGAGGTGCACGCTGCCGCGCGCGAGCTGGGCGGCGATTTCGCTCGCCGAGAGATACGCGACCTCGACATTGGGGAGGCCTTCGATCGCGCCGCGATAATCACGGGCGCCGCGCGACTTGGTCAGCGAAAGCCCGGCGCGGGTGAAGAACGCTTCGGCATTCTCCTGCAGGCGGCCTTTGGAGGGGACGGCGAGAACAAGCGGCGCGGTCATCATACGCTCCCAGAGCCGGAGGCCGGGGTGGCTTCGGCAAAGGCCTCGATCCAAACCGAGAAGCCGACGGCAGGAATCGCCCGCGGCGCGCCGAGGCGGTTCATCAGCTCGTCGTAGCGCCCGCCCGCCATCAGCGGCTCGGCGCCGTTGCCCTTGCCGACCAGTTCAAATTCAAAGCCAGTGTAGTAGTCCAGCCCGCGCCCGAACGAGGTCGAGAACTGGATCTTGGAAATGTCGATCCCGCGGGCTTCCATGATGCGGGTGCGCTCCTCGAACTGGTCGATCGCTGCGCCCAGCTTGAGGCCGGTATCGGCGGCAAGCGCGCGCAGCGCCTTGAGGGCCTCGGCGGGTGTTCCGGAGATCGCAAGAAAACGCTGGATGCTTTGCAGTGCGCTCGGCGGCAGCGCGCCGCTCTTGAGCGTGGACTGCTCGAGAAAGCGGTCGGCGATTTCGGCGACCGATCGGCCGCCGACGGCGGTCGCGCCGGCGATCGACATCAGGTCGGTGACGAGCGCCAGCGCCGCCTTGCGGTCGGAGCCGGCGAGCGCGGCCAGCACGCCCTCATATTCGCCGGGGCCGTGGCCGCGGCCGGGATTGAGATTTTCGAGGTCCTGCGCCAGCGCCCGCTTGCGGTTGAAATCCTTGAGGAGGCGCCGCTTCCAGACCGGCAGAAGATCGAGCGCGTCGATCAGTGCGACGAACAGCGCGACGTCGCCGGTGCGGATCTCGACATCGGAGACGCCGACGGCGGCGGTCGCCTCGCAGGCGAGCGCCAGCATCTCGGCATCGGCGGCGGCGCGGTCCTCGCGGCCGAAGGATTCCACGCCGGCCTGCAAGAATTCGCGCGGCATGTCGCTGCGATAGCGGAACACCGGGCCGAGGTAGCAATAGCCTGCGACCTCGCCGGCCTTCTTAGAGGCGAGATATTCGCGCGCGACCGGGATCGTGAGGTCTGGCCGCAAACACAGTTCGTCGCCGCCCGGATCGCTCGTCAGATACAGGCTGCGCCGGATGCCTTCGCCTGAAAGGTCGAGGAAGGGCTCGGCCGGCTGCAGGATCGGCGGGTGGGCATGCGTATACCCCGCGTCAAGGAAAGCGGAGAGAAAGGCATTCGCCCAGGCGGCAGAGCCGATCATGGGAGCGGCAGCGGTGGAACTCATGATTCAAAATCCGAAACGCCACCCGAAGGTGATGGCGGCGCCGCCCTTTAACATGGTCGCGGGCAGCTTTCGACCCCGTTCGGCCAATCCGCTTAACGGGAACTTGTGACAGGTTTATTATTCGCCGGCGCGCCAGTCGCCAAGCACGGCCTGAACCAGCGCCAGCGCCGCGACGGCGGCGGTGTCGGCCCGCAGGATGCGCGGCCCGAGCGACAGCCGCACGATTTTCGGCTGGCGCAGCAGTGCAGTGCGCTCCTCCTCGGCAAAACCGCCCTCCGGGCCGATCAGGACATCGATCCCGGCCGCGGTTTGCGCCGCTTCGCCCAAGGCCCTGACCGGATCGGCAATGTCCGCGCCCTCGTCGCAGAACACCAGCAGGCGGCCGGCGTCGCGGCGGGCGAGGAAGGCGTCGAGCTTGATCGGCTCCTCGGTGGCCGCAATGCTGAGAATGCCGCATTGTTCCGCCGCCTCGATGGCGTTGGCGTGCATCCGCTCGGTGTTCAGCCGGGACACCTGGGTGTGGCGGGTCAGCACCGGCTGGAGCACGCTCGCGCCCATTTCGACGGCTTTTTGCACCATGTAGTCGAGGCGGGCGTGCTTGAGCGGGGCGAAGACGCAGTGAATGTCCGGCAGAGTGTCCTGCGGTCTCGTCTGGGTCTCGATCTGGACGCCCTCGGCGCGCTTGCGGCCGGAAATCCTTGCCAGCCACTCGCCGTCGCGGCCGTTGAACACGCGGACGGCATCGCCGGGGCCGAGTCGCAGCACGTTGCCGAGATAATTGGCCTGGTTGCGGTCGAGCAGCACGCCCGCGCCGGCCGCCAACGGGGCGGCGAGGAACAACCGGGGGCTGGCGAAATCGGCCAGAGGCTTTTTGGCCGCTGGCTTGTCGGGGCTGGACCTGTTGTCTGACGGCGGATCGTTCGGAATAGGCATGGTTCTAACCTGAAAGGGCCGGTTTGGGCACGGGGTTCGGAAGGGTGCATTTCGCGCGTTCAATGCGCCGTGCAAATGCCCAAATCGGCGGGTTGTTAAGGTTTACCGGGAATTGTAAAAGGTTGGGAGCAACAATTGGCAGCGCGCTTTGGTTTGCGTTTGCCTATATACCGGAGCGTCGCGACTGTTCGCGAGCCGGTAACCGCTGGCGTTTCGTTCGGCGGCTTCCAATATGCGGCTCAATGAGAACGGTTCAGAGTTTGGCCGGAGGAGCATTTGTGACCATCCGAGGTTTGATCGTCCCGCTGGCGGCTATCGCCGTTTTCTCGTTCGGGGCCGAGGTTTATGCACAGGGGGCGTTTCCCGCGCCGCTGCCGAGCGGTTCCTTGCAGCCGGCACCGAGCGCCTCGCCGTTCCCGCCGGTCAACGGCGAGCCCGCGCGGCCGCAGCAGTCCTCGCCATTTCCCCCGGTGAATAACCAGCAGGCCAACGCGCCCGCCGCCTCGCCCTTCCCGCCGGTGAACGGGGCAGGGAACCCGTCGGTGTTCTCGAACGGCGCGGCGCCGATGTCCGGCGGCTTCACACCGGCGCGGCCCCGGCCGCAGCAGCAGGCCGGCGGCGACAAGTGCATGGAGAATTTCGTTCCGCTCCGGCAGGAAGCGGAGCGGCGCGGCAACATGATCAAGAAGGCGAGCGACCGCGGCGCGCCGCCTTCGGAGGCGTGCAAGCTGATCGGCAACTATGCGCAGGCCGAAGTCGCGATGATCAAATACGTTGATAAGAACGCCGCCGAATGCGGCATCCCGGCCGACATCGCCAAGCAGCTCAAGGACAGCCACAAGAACACCCTGCAGCTGCGCTCGAAGGTCTGCTCCGCGGCCGCCCAGATGCAGCAGCAGCAGCGCGGCCCGGCAGGGCCGAGCCTCAGCGACGTGCTCGGCTCAGCTCCAGCGCCGACTTCCAGCGCGCGCTCCAACTCCAAATACGGCAGCACGTTTGACACGCTGAGCGGCAACGCTCTGCAGCGATGACATCAACGATTGAGGCGGTGGTCCTGCGATGACCCCTTCCAATCTCACTGTCGCCGATTCCACCCACAACTGGGTGGACACGCTCGCGCCCGTCTGGACCCGGCCTTACCTGCGGCTGTGCCGGCTCGACCGGCCGATCGGCTCGTGGCTGCTGCTGATGCCGTGCTGGTGGTCGGCCGCGCTTGCGGCCGGCGTCGCCGGCGATCTGCGCCAGCTGCCATGGCACGTCTTCCTGTTCTTCATCGGCGCGTTCGCGATGCGCGGCGCAGGCTGCACCTGGAACGACATCACCGACCGCAATCTCGACACCATGGTCGAGCGCACGCGCTCGCGCCCGATCCCGTCCGGGCAGGTGACGGTGACGCAGGCCGCGGTTTTTCTGGTGGTGCAGGCGCTGGTCGGTCTTGCGGTGCTGCTCCAGTTCAACCGCTTCGCCATCGGCGTCGGCATCGCCTCGCTGGGGATCGTTGCGATCTACCCGTTCATGAAGCGCATCACCTATTGGCCGCAGGTCGTGCTGGGCCTGGCGTTCTCCTGGGGGGCGCTGATGGGTTTTGCCGCCGAGCTTGAGGAGATCAACGCCGGGGCGCTGTTCCTCTATGCGGGCTCGATCGCCTGGGTGATCGCCTACGACACGATCTATGCGCATCAGGATCGCGAGGACGACGCGCTGGTCGGCATCAAGTCGACGGCGCGTCTGTTCGGCGATCGCACGCGGCAGGCGCTGCTGATCTTCTACGGTCTTGCAGTGCTGCTGATCGGCATCGCGCTGTTTCTGTGCGAGGCGGGCTGGGTCGCCTTTGGCGGTCTCGGCCTCTTCGGCGGCCACCTCTTGTGGCAGGTCGCGCGCATCGACATCAACGACTCGGCGCTGTGTCTGCGGCTCTTCAAGTCGAACCGGGATGCCGGGCTGGTGCTGTTCGCGGCGCTCGTGATCGACGGCTTGCTGCGCGTGATGGCGTGAGCGAAACGAGCGTCTTCCGGCTCGTGAACGGAAGACGCTCGCCTGCGTCGCGCGCCTAGCTGCGCGCGATGATTTCCCGCTCGCCGCGGTAAACATCCATCTCGCTGAGCGGACCACCGGGGCAACGCCGCAGGAGCACCCGCGGATGCCGCCATTTGACGGCATTGTGCCGGCGGCGCCGCGGCGCCGGGCCACGGCTCCGGTCGAACCGCTCGGCGACCTCGGGAAGCGAGAGGACATCGCGCCAGACCTGCGCGGCCTGTTCGAGTTCTTCCGCATCTGATGTCACCAGCAGCGGGATCGACAATGACGGATCGCGATGCACGAGAACGAGCATGCTGTCGTCATTGGCAACGCGCTGCGCGATGCCGAGAAAATCGCTCACGCGCACATTGATCGCAATGCGCATGCCGTGCAGCGATCGCCTCAGGATGACGCGCTCGCGGTGCAGCTCAATCTGCCGCACATTCCCGTCCGCCCGTGCGTCATGCGCGCTGAAGCGGACAGGGATAGATTGAGGGTCGAGCCGCAAAGCGCAGCTCGACCCGGCGGAGTTCACTCCGCATGTTGTTTGACGCCTCATTTTATCTCCCCGCCGGAATTATGCTCCCGGTCGAATGGGGAAATCCTACGCAGGCGGTTGCCGGAAACCGCTTAACAAGGCTGGTTAATCAACCTTGACCGTTGCTCATGATTGACAAGTGCTTGCCGGAAAATGAACATTTTGTTTGCACGAACGGTTGCGAACGGTTGAAGTCCGCGCCAAACAGGCACATCTGAGTATTGTTCCGATCGTGTCGGATCGGGGCATGATATTTGGCCTTGCCTCGTTCCTCCGAGCATGTCGGTTCCACCCGATCACCAAGGATTTTCTGGCGTGACATCTTCCAACGGCGCGGCCGCAGCACAATCCTCATCCGCAGCATCAAGCCTGCTCGATCAAACGGCGCTGTCCGATCTCGCGCAAAGCCTTGTCGAGGCGGCGCGGCGTGCCGGCGCGGATGCCGCCGATGCGGTGGCGGTGCGCGGCATGTCGCAAGGCGTCGAGGTGCGCGACGGCAAGGTCGAAGAGTCCGAGCGGTCCGAGGGCGACGATGTCGGCCTGCGGGTGTTCGTCGGCAAGCGGCAGGCGGTCGTCTCGACCAACGATATCAAGGGCGATGTGGATCGCCTCGCCGAGCGCGCGGTGGCGATGGCGCGCGTCGCGCCTGACGACGAATATGTCGG
The DNA here is from genome assembly GCA_035565775.1 of Xanthobacteraceae bacterium. Taxonomy (GTDB): domain Bacteria; phylum Pseudomonadota; class Alphaproteobacteria; order Rhizobiales; family Xanthobacteraceae; genus PRO6. The sequence goes on from DATMRW010000023.1 coordinate 403,006, forward strand.
CCTTGCCGACCCTGCGCTTCTCGCCACGCAGTTCGCTGAGCTCGATCTCGTCGATCCGGTGGTGCCGGGCGTCGATGAGCTGGAGCGCCGGGCCCGCGCGGCGGAAGATGCCGCGCTCGCGGTGAAGGGCGTCGCCAAGTCGGGCGGCGCATCGGCATCAGCCGGCATCGGCGGCATGGTGCTGGTCACTTCCACCGGTTTCCACGGCTCTTACCTGCGATCGAGCCAGGGCATCTCGATGACCGCGATCGCCGGCGAAGGCACCGGGATGGAGCGTGACTACGACTTCACCAGCGCCATTCACGCCAGCGATCTCGAAGCGCCGGAGATCATCGGCCGCCGCGCCGGCGAGCGCACGGTAGCCCGGCTTAGTCCGCGCAAGATGGCGACATGCAAGGTGCCGGTGGTCTACGAGCCGCGTGTCGCGGGCTCGCTCGTCGGCCATCTCGTCGGTGCGATCAACGGCGCCTCGATCGCGCGCAAGACCAGTTTTCTGAAGGACTCCCTCGGCAAGCAGATTTTCGCCAAGGGCATCCGCATCATCGATGATCCGCTCCGGGTGCGCGGCCTGCGATCGCAGGCATTCGACGCCGAAGGCGTCGCGGTGAGGCGGCAGGCGCTGATCGACGATGGCGTGCTGACCACCTGGCTGCTCGATTGCGCCAGCGCCCGCGAGCTTGGCCTCACCACCACCGGTAACGCCCATCGCGGTGTGTCGTCCTCGCCGTCGCCGGGGCCGTACAACCTGCATATGGAAGCCGGGTCGCAGTCGCCCGCCGAACTGATCGCCGACATCAAGGAAGGCTTCTACATCACCGACCTGATCGGCTCCGGCGTCAATGGCGTCACCGGCGACTACAGCCGCGGCGCGAGCGGCTTCTGGATCGAGAACGGCGAGATCACTTTTGCGGTGAGCGAGATGACCATCGCCGGACACCTGTTCGACATGTTCAGGTCGCTAACCCCGGCGAGCGACCTGACATTCCGCTACGGCGTGAATGCGCCGACGGTGCGGATCGAGGGGCTTACGGTTGCCGGACGCTGACATCGACAGAGTGCGGGTGCAGCGTTCCCGCGATGTCGCGCTGCTGAATGCGACCGTCCGCGAGGCCGGCGAACTCGCGCTGTCGATGTTCCGCACCGATCTGCGCCGCTGGACCAAGGGCGTGTCGTCGCCGGTGTCGGAGGCCGATATCGCGGTGGACGAGCTGATCCGCAGCAGGCTGCAGGGCGCGACGCCGGAATATGGCTGGCTGTCGGAAGAGAGTGTCGACGACGAAACTCGCCTTATGCGCGATCTCGTCTGGATCGTCGATCCGATCGACGGCACCCGCTCGTTCCTCGAGCACCGCAATGACTGGGGCGTGAGTGTTGCGCTGGTCGAGCGCGGCGAGTCGATTGCCGGGGCGTTTTTCGCGCCCGCGACCGATGAATTCTTTGCCGCCGTGCGCGGCGAGGGCGCCACCCTTAATGGCCACCAGGTAATGGCCAAGTCCGGCAGCGACCTCGACTTCAGCCGCATGGCCGGGCCGCGCCCGCTGATCGAAAAGCTCGGTCTGCAGCCGGACGGCGGTGCGACCCATCCGCGCATCGGCTCGCTCGCCCTGCGGATGTGCCGGGTCGCCGAAGGGCGGATCGACGCAGCATTTGCGACCGGCAACAGCAAGGATTGGGATCTGGCGGCGGCCGATTTGATCGTGCAGGAGGCGGGTGGTAGGTTGACCGCGATCGGCGGTGAGGCACTGATTTTCAATCGCCCCAGCGTGACGCATGGGCTATTGGTTGCCGCAGGGCGTGACCGGCACACGGCGATCATCGAATATTTTCGGAACAATCCCAGTTTCTGAGTTGCCGGAGCCCGCAGGAAAGAAGTTCTGTACGAACCTTCCCGGCTTTGGTGTATGCGATCAAAAACAAAAGACGATCGAGGCCGCAACAGGGCCGAATGAATATGTGAGGTACGGCAGTGGCCGTAGGGACGCGAATGGCCGAACACGAAACACCGCAACAGCTTCTTCACCTGGTCATTGGTGGTGAACTGACTGATCTTTCGCAGACGACGTTCAAGGACCTGAGCAAGGTCGACATCGTCGGCGTCTATCCGAATTATGCTGCCGCCTATGTGGCCTGGAAGGCGAAGGCGCAGCAGACCGTCGATAACGCGCACATGCGCTACTTCATCGTTCACTTGCATCGGCTGCTGGACCCCGATCAGATCGCAAAGCCGGCCGTCTGACCGATGTCGCTTCGCAAGCTGACGCGCTCCGCCTGGTTTCAGCAGCTGGCCGGATCACTGGCCGCTTATTACCTGCGCCTCGTCTGGTTCACCAACCGCTTCACGTATCAGCCGGCCAATGTCTATGACATCGTCGGGCCGCAGATGCCGATGATCATCGCGTTCTGGCACGGGCAGCATCTGATGATGCCGTTCCTCAAGCGCCGGCAGGATCGCGCCAAGGTGCTGGTGTCCCGACATGCCGACGGCGAGATCAACGCGATCGCCGCCGCCCGGCTCGGGATCGGCGCGGTGCGCGGCTCGGGCGATCACGGCAGCGCTTTCCACCGCAAGGGCGGCGTCGGCGCCTTCAAACAGATGGTGCGCACGCTCGAGGACGGGCACAATATGGCGCTGACCGCGGACGTGCCGAAAGTCGCGCGGAAGGCCGGGCTCGGCATCATCATGCTGGCGCGCGAATCCGGGCGGCCGATCGTTCCGGTGGTGATCGTCACGAGCCGTTTCATCCGGCTCAAGAATTGGGATCGTACGGTGATCCAGCTGCCTTTCGGGCGCGGCCTCATCATGGGCGGCGATATCATCACGGTGCCTTCGGACGCCGATGCCGCGATGATGGAAGACGCGCGGGCGCAGCTCGAAGCCTCGCTTAACGACGCGCAGCGCCGCGCCTATGCCGCCCTCGGCAAACCGGATGGCCTTCATGCCTAGCCGCCGCCGATTGCCGCTGACGCTGCAGGCCTATCGCAGGCTGTCGGCAGCGGCGACACCGTTTGCCGGCGCCATCATCAAGCGGCGGCTGAAGAAGAACAAGGAAGACCCGGCGCGGACCGGCGAGCGGCGCGGCTTCAGCAGCCTCGAGCGCCCCGCCGGACCGCTGGTCTGGATCCATGGCGCAAGCGTCGGCGAGGTGCTCGCGGTCGGCGGGCTGATCGACGACCTTTACATGCGCGGCTTTCAGATCCTTCTGACCTCGGGGACGGCCACTTCCGCGGCGGTGGTCGCGAGCCGTTTTTCCGGCAAGGTCATTCATCAATACATTCCCTACGACGTGCCGCGCTTCGTCGCGCGCTTTCTCGATCACTGGCAGCCGGATCTCGCGCTCTTCGTCGAGTCCGACCTGTGGCCGAACCTGATCCTCGGTTGCGGCCGCCGGCGCGTGCCGATGGTGCTGATCAACGGCCGGATGTCGCAGCGTTCCTTCCCGCGCTGGCAGCGCCTGTCGGTGACGATCCGCGAATTGCTCGGCCGGTTTGACCTTTGCGTCGTGCAGTCGGAGACCGACGCCAGTCGTTTCTCGGCCCTCGGCGGGCGCGATGTGGTGATCGCCGGCAATCTCAAGCTGGACGTCAACGCGCCGCCGGCCAATCGCGAACGGCTCGAGCAGTTGCGCAGCGTCACGCATGGCCGTCCGGTCGTCGTCGCCGCATCGACCCATCCCGGCGAAGAGGAACTGATCGCGGCGGCGCATGTGCGCCTCGCCGAGACCTATCCGTCGCTGCTGACGATCATCGTGCCGCGCCATCCGGCACGCGGCCCGGAGGTCGCGCAGATGATCGCGGATGGAGGCTGCGAGGTGGCCCTGCGCTCGCACGGGGAACTGCCCTCGGCAGATACCGAGATCTACGTCGCCGATACCATGGGCGAACTCGGGCTGTTCTATCGCCTCTCGCCGATCGTCTTCATGGGCGGATCGCTGGTCGAGCACGGCGGGCAGAACCCAATCGAGGCGATCAAGCTCGGCGCGGCGATCGTTCACGGCCCGCACGTGTTCAACTTCACCGATCTCTATCGGGCGCTCGATCATTCCGGCGGCGCGCTGAACGTGGCCGATGTCGAGGCGCTGGCCGAGCGCATCGGCGTCTGGCTCGGCGATGAAGGCGCGCGGCAGGATTCGGTCATGGCAGCCGAGGGTGTGGTGCGCGACATGGGCGGGGCGCTGCGCAAGACGCTGAGCGCGATCCAGCCTTACCTCATGCAGATCGAACTTGGAGCGCACGATGCGTGAGCCGGCGTTCTGGTATCAACGCGCCTCGCTGCCGGCGAAGCTTTTGGCGCCGCTTGCCGCGCTCTATGGCGCGGTCGCTGCGCGCCGCCTGGAGAAGCCCGGCGAAGGCGTCGGCATTCCGGTGATCTGCGTCGGCAACTACCATGTCGGCGGGGCGGGCAAGACACCGACTACGATTGCGCTGATGCCGCTGCTGCGCGACCTCGGCGAGACACCGGTGATCGTCAGCCGCGGCTATGGCGGCCGCCTCCGCGGACCGGTGATCGTCGATCCGTCGCGCCACGGCGCCGCCGATGTCGGCGACGAGCCGTTGATGATGGCGCAGCGCCTGCCAGTGATCGTCTCGCGCGACCGGATCAGCGGCGCGGAATTCGCTCGCAGGCATGGCGCGACGGTCGTCGTGCTGGACGATGGCTTTCAGAACCCGGCCCTGCGCAAAGATCTGTCGCTGATCGTCATCGATGCCCGGCGCGGTATCGGCAATGGAAAGATCTTTCCGGCGGGGCCGCTGCGCGCGCCGCTGGCCCCGCAGATGCAGCGCACCGACGCGCTGATCGTGGTCGGGAACGGCGTCGCCGCCGACGGGGTGATGACCGAGATTGCGGCGCATGGCGGCAAGGTGGTGCGGGCGCATCTCTTTCCGGTCGAGGCTTCGACCGGCCGCCTGCGTGGGCGGCGCGTGCTGGCTTTCGCGGGGATCGGTGATCCGCAGCGGTTTTTCGCAACCCTGCGCGACAACGGCGTCGAGGTGGTGGAAACGCGGGCCTTTCCCGATCACCACCCTTATTCGCGCGACGACATCAGGAAGGTGATGGAGGCGGCGATCCGGCAATCGCTGGTGGTGGTGACGACCGAGAAGGACATGGTGCGGCTACGCAGCGACCGTGCACTGGCGGAATACGCCGAGCAGGTGTCCAGCTTTCCGGTGATGCTCGGAATTGCCGACGAGGATGGGCTGAAGGAACTTTTGGCCCGCCGTTTGCGAGAAGCGCGCGCTGTCAGATCATAGTCGCGCGCCGGCGGGCTCAGCTGGCGTGCTCAGCTCGCAGTCTTGGCCGCGTTCGGAAAGTGGCGTGCCAGCACGGCCTCGGGCGTTGCATAGGCTTCCTGCCGGTCGACGCTCCAGTATTTCAGCTCGTCCAGCGGGATCTGTACCCCGGTCACGGCGCAGAGGACGTAGGAACCCGGTGTCAGAATGCGATAGTCGCCGTCGAGATATTGAATTTTAGCTTCGCCCTGGCCTGATGGACCAAACCTGTTGAGCACGCCCGTTCTCCTTGAATTTTGGTCAGATCAGACCGCTGCCCGTTAGATAATCCCTCCGCGCGCCGGGGTAAACCATTGCCGGCACCTTAAGGGTGGGCCGTCAAAACAGGTCGCCCTGGTCGCTGGTGCTCTTGGCCCGGCCGCGGGTGCCGGAGGGTTTTGACGCGGGTTTTGAGCCGGCGGGCTTGGCAGTTGCCGGCGGCGTCTCGTTCGGATCGGACGGTGAGCCGGTGCCGGCGACGGCGTCGATCTGGCCGTCGGCGAACTCGATGTCGAGGCGGCTGCCGGGGGCGACCTCGGCCGCGGTGTGGACCGGAACCCCGTTCTCGTCGCGGACAAGGGCAAAGCCGCGGGCCAGCACGTTGCGGTAGGACAGGGCGTCGAGCACCTGGGTGGCATGGCTGAGCCGCCGCCAGCGCTGCTCGGTCGCGAGATCAATCGCGCGGCGGCTGTCGCGGCCGAGCCGGGCGACGCGTTCCTGGTCGGCGGCGATGCGGTGGCGCTGGGCGCTCACACTGGCCCGCAGCGAGGCTTTGAGGCGGGCGCTCCAGCCGTCGAGCAACTGGTGGCGGGACCTGGCCTGCACCGACAGGCCGCGCCGGATGCGATCGCCAAGGCCGGCGACGCGGTCGCGCGAGCGGTCGATCTGGCTGGCGAGCGTGCGCACGGTGAGGCCGGCGGCGAGGCGCGACAGGCGCAGGCTGTGGAAGTGGTTGTTGGCGCGCAGCGCCCGTCCCAATCCGCCGGCCGACTGGTCGAAGCGCTGGCGCGGGATCGCCAATAGCCCTTCGGCGGTCGGCAAGGCGCGGACGGCGGCGCGCAGCTCGATGCGCCGCGCTTCCTGAGCGCGCTGCCAGCACAGCACCTTGCGGCGGAACAGCGAAGTGACCTCGACCGCGATCTCGGCGCGCACCGGCACGGCCATTTCCGCCGCGGCGGTCGGGGTCGGCGCGCGGCGGTCGGCGACGAAATCGATCAGGGTGATGTCGGTCTCGTGGCCGACTGCCGAAATCAGCGGGATCATGCTGTTCGCGGCGGCGCGGACCACGATCTCCTCGTTGAAGCACCACAGGTCTTCCAGCGAGCCGCCGCCGCGCGCAACGATCAGGAGATCGGGCCTGGGAATGTCGCCGCCGTCGGGCAGCGCATTGAAGCCGTCGATGGCGGCGGCGATCTGCTCGGCCGCGCCGTCGCCCTGCACCCGCACCGGCCACACGAGAACGTGGCGCGGAAAGCGATCTTCGAGGCGGTGCAGAATATCGCGGATGACGGCGCCGGTCGGCGACGTGACGACGCCGATCACGGTCGGAAGCCACGGCAGGAGCTGCTTGCGCGCCTCGTCGAACAGGCCTTCGGCGGCGAGCTTTTTCTTGCGCTCCTCCATCAGCGCCATCAGCGCGCCGATGCCGGCGGGCTCCAGCGCCTCGATGACGATCTGATATTTGGACGAGCCGGGGAAGGTCGTGAGCTTGCCGGTGGCGATGACCTCGAGGCCCTCCTGCGGCTTGAAGCGCAGGCGGCCAGCGACGCCGCGCCAGATCACCGCCTCAATCTTCGCGCCCTCGTCCTTCAGGGCGAAATAGCAGTGGCCGGAGGAATGCGCGCCGCGGAACCCGGAAATCTCGCCCCGCACCCGGACATGGCCATAAGCATCTTCGACCGTCCGTTTCAGCGAGGAGGACAGTTCGGAGACGGTGAATTCCACCAGATTGGGCCGGATATCCGAAGCGGAAGCAGTCATACCAAAGCGAATCTTTTGTCGGGGACGAGGTGGCATGTTACACGCTTTCGCATCGCACTTAACCCACCGTCCGCGCCCCTTGAACAGGTCGCCGCGGCCTTGTCTGGTTTGGCTTTCCTATGAATATCCTTCTCCTCGGTTCCGGCGGCCGCGAGCACGCGCTGGCCTGGAAAATCGCGGCGTCACCGCTGGTCGACAAGCTCTGGTGCGCGCCGGGGAACGCCGGCATCGCCCGGGAGGCGGTGTGCGTTGCGCTTGATCCCGCGGACCATGCCGCGGTGATCGCGTTCTGCCAGCGCGAAAAGGTCGATCTCGTGGTGATCGGCCCGGAAGTGCCGCTCGCCGCCGGCATCGTCGACGAGCTGGAAGACGCCGGCATTGCCGCGTTCGGCCCGAGCAAGGCGGCAGCCGAGCTGGAAGCCTCCAAGGGTTTCACCAAGGATCTTTGCCGCGAGCACGACATCCCGACCGCGGCCTATGAGCGCTTTGTCGACGCCGCGGCGGCCAAGGCCTACCTCCGCGCGCAGGGCGCACCAATCGTGGTGAAGGCCGACGGGCTCGCCGCCGGCAAGGGCGTCACGGTTGCGGCGACGGTCGAGGAGGCCGAAGCCGCCATTGATGCGATTTTCAGCGAAGACGGCGCTGCCGCGGTCATTGAGGAGATGCTGGTCGGCGAGGAGGCGTCGTTCTTCGTGCTTTGCGACGGCGAGCACGCCTTGCCGCTTGCGAGCGCTCAGGATCACAAGCGGGTGTTCGACGGCGACAAGGGTCCGAACACCGGCGGCATGGGCGCCTATTCCCCCGCGCCGGTGATGACCGAAGCCCTCACCGACGAAGTGATGGCCAAAATCATCATGCCGACCCTGCGCGCGATGAAGGGGCGCGGCGCCCCGTTCAAGGGCGTGCTGTTCGCTGGCCTGATGATCACCGAAGAGGGCCCGAAACTGATCGAGTACAACGTGCGTTTCGGCGACCCGGAGACGCAGGTCCTGATGCCGCGCCTGATGTCGGACCTCGTGCCGGCGCTGATGGCGGCATGCGACGGCATGCTGAGCAACTTCGATCTGCGCTGGTTCCCAGAGCCCGCGCTGACCGTCGTGATGGCCACCAAGGGCTATCCCGGCGACTACGCCAAGGGCTCGCGGATCGAGGGCCTTGCGGACGCCGCGAAGGTCGAGGGCGTCGAGATTTTCCACGCTGGCACCAAGCAGGATGGCGATGCGATCCTCGCCAGCGGCGGCCGCGTGCTGAACATCACCGCCTCCGCGCCAACCATCGCCGAGGCGCAGCGCCGGGCCTATGAGGCGGTTGATCTCGTGCGCTGGCCGGAGGGCTTTTGCCGCCGCGACATCGGCTGGCGGGCGGTGGCGCGCGAACAGAGCTGATGGCCGCGCGAGGTTGAGGCTCAGGCGCGGTTCTGCTCAAGTAGGGCCGCGCGAAAGGAGCCGATATGTCAGACCTTGCCGATCTGTTCCCCGGATTTGCTTCCGAGTGGGTGTCGACCAGTTCCGGGCGCATCTTTGCCCGGGTCGGCGGCAATGGCCCGCCCGTGCTGCTGCTGCACGGCTTTCCGCAGACCCACGTGATGTGGCACCGGATCGCCCCGGCGCTGGCGGAAAGGTTTACGCTCGTCATCCCCGACCTGCCGGGCTACGGCTGGTCCGACGTGCCGCGCAGCGACGAGAACCACACGCCGTTCACCAAGCGCGCCATGGCCCGCACCATGGTCGAGGTGATGAGCCGGCTCGGCTACGTCCATTTCGCGGCTGTTGGCCATGATCGCGGCGGCAGGGTCGCCTACCGCCTCGCATTCGATCATCCGGGCCGGCTGTCGCGGCTTGCGGTGCTGGATATTCTGCCGACCTATGACTACTGGGCGAGGATGGACCGCGCCTATGCGCTCAAGATCTACCACTGGGCGTTTCTGGCGCAGCCCGAGCCGTTGCCGGAAACGCTGATCGGCAATGCTCCGGATTTCTATCTCAAGCAGGTGATGGCGAGCTGGACCGCGACCGGGACGCTCGACGCTTTCGATCCGCGGGCCATGGCCCATTACCTCACCGCCTTCCGCGATCCGCTCCGCATCCATGCGGCCTGCGAGGATTATCGCGCCGGGGCCTATGCCGATTTCGAGCACGACAAGGCCGACCGCGAGGCAGGCAAGAAGATCACCGTGCCGCTGCTGGCGCTCTGGGGCGAGGTCGCGATCGCCTCGGCGGCTGCGCCGCCGCTCGAGGCGTGGAAGGCCTGGGCCAGCACGGTGAGCGGTGCCCCGGTGCGATCAGGACATTTCCTCGCCGAGGAAAATCCCGGCGACACGGGGGCGGAGCTCACGCAGTTTCTGGCTGAGATCGCCTGACGGCTCAGCGCAGCCGTTTGAAGAAATCGCGCAGGAGTTCTGCGGCCTCATTCTCGCCGATCGCGGAATATACATCCGGGGCGTGGTGGCAGGTCGGCGAGGAGTAGAACCGCACGCCCGACTCCACCGCGCCGCCTTTCGGGTCCGGCGCGGCGTAGTACAACCGCCGGATCCTTGCGAAAGAGATCGCCGCCGCACACATTGTGCAAGGTTCCAGCGTGACATACAGGTCGCAATCTGTCAGTCGTTCACTGCCCAGCCGGCGCGCGGCGTCGCGGATCGCAAGAACCTCGGCATGTGCCATGGGGTCCCGGTCCGCCAGCGTTCGGTTGCTTGCGGCGGCGACAACCTCGCCATCGCGGACGACGACGCAGCCGATTGGTACTTCACCGGCCCGAAAGGCCGCTTTTGCCTGTTCCAGAGCTAATTCCATGAAAGATCGTGCGGTCATGCCTCGTCTCGCGCGATTAACTCTGTTACGAGAGCGCTTCTGTTTTTCAGTCGAGAGATGTCATGCCCCGCAATACCGATAAACACAACGACCGTCCGCGCCGCCCGGCCGGGCCGCCTGCGCGCGGCAAGGGTGGAGCCAAGGCCGGCGGCGCTGGCCGGGGCGGGCCACGTTCTTTCGGCAAGGGTGAGGGCTCGGGAGGCGACGAGCGTCAGAGCCGCGGCGCCGGCAAGCCGTCATTCGGCGGCAAGTCTTTTGGTGGCAAGTCTTTTGGCGGCAAGTCTTTTGGCGGCAAGTCTTCCGGTGGAAAGTCTTTCGGCAGCCGTCCTCGCGGCGCCGAAGGCGAGCGGCCGCGTTTCGGCGACAAGCCGTTCGGCAAGAAGAAATTCGGCGATAAGGAATTTGGCGAGCGCAATTTTGCGGATCGCAAGCTCGGTCATCGCAAGTTTGGCGATCGGAAGTTCGATGATCGCCCGCGTCGCGAGGATGGAGAGCGCGGCGGTTTCCGCAAGTTCGATCGACCGCGGGATGACCGCCCACAGCGCGAGGGCGCGGAGCGCGGCGGCTTCCGTAAGTTCGATCGACCGCGGGATGACCGCCCGCAGCGCGAGGGCGCGGAGCGCGGCGGCTTCCGCAAGTTCGATCGTCCGCGTGATGACCGCCCGCAGCGTGAGGGCGCGGAGCGCGGCGGTTTCCGCAAGTTCGACCGCCCGCGTGATGATCGCCCGCAGCGTGAGGGCGCGGAGCGCGGCGGTTTCCGCAAGTTCGACCGCCCGCGTGATGATCGCCCGCGTCGCGAGGATGGCGAGCGCGGTGGCTTCCGCAAGTTCGATCGTCCGCGTGATGATCGCCCGCAGCGCGAGGGCGCGGAGCGCGGCGGCTTCCGCAAGTTCGATCGTCCGCGTGATGACCGCCCGCAGCGCGAGGGCGCGGAGCGCGGTGGCTTCCGCAAGTTCGATCGTCCCCATGGTGATCGCCCCCACGGCGACCGCCCCCGGCGCGACGATGGTGAACGCGGCGGCTTCCGCAAAAATTTTGACCGTCATGGCGATCGCGAGCGTGGCGGCTGGGACGAGCATCCGCGCAGCGAATCCCGCTGGCGCGATCGGAACGATCGCGGCGACTTCGGCAAGCGCGCCGGCTTTGCGCCGCGCGACAACAAATTCCGCGATAGGGAATTTCAGGACCGAAAGCCCTATGGCGCCAAGTCCGAGAGCGAGCGGCGCGCTCCGCCGCCGCGCAATGAAAACAAGGTTGGCGAGCGCATTGCCAAAATCATCGCGCGCGCCGGCGCCTGTTCGCGTCGCGAGGCCGAAGAGTGGATCACGCAGGGCCGCGTGGCCGTCAACGGCCGCGTGATCAACTCGCCGGCGCTCGACGTGACCGAGCGCGATGTCGTGACCATCGATGGCGCGCCGTTGCCGGAGCGCGAGCGCACGCGGCTGTTTCTCTATCACAAGCCGCGCGGGCTGATGACGACCCATGCCGACCCCGAGGGGCGGCCGACGGTGTTTGACAATCTGCCTGAAGGGTTGCCGCGCCTGATCAGTATCGGTCGCCTCGATTTCAACACCGAGGGTCTGTTGCTGCTGACCAATGACGGCGGGCTTGCCCGCGTGCTCGAACTGCCGCAGACCGCATGGCTGCGCCGCTACCGCGTGCGCGCACACGGCGAGGTGACGCAGGCCCAGCTCGACAAGCTGCGCGACGGCATCGAGGTCGATGGCGTTCAGTACGGCGCGATCGAAGCGACACTCGAGCGCGAGCAGGGCTCCAATGTCTGGATCACTTTCGCCATTCGCGAAGGCAAGAACCGCGAAGTGCGCAACGTGCTGGCGCATCTCGGCCTTGAGGTGAACCGCCTGATCCGCATTTCCTACGGCCCGTTCCAGCTCGCCGAGCTGGAGGAAGGCAAGGTCGAGGAAATCCGCGCCCGCGTCTTGCGCGAGCAGCTCGGCGAGCGCGTCACCGCCCAGGCCGGCGCCTATTTCGGCACACCGGTGGTCGATCCGTCGCAGATCGGCGTCAAGGCCAAGCCGCCGCGCCCCAAACGCGAAACCGTGGCGGACCGCAAGGGCCGCAAGGTGGTGGTCGAGCGTTCGGGCGATCCCGACCGCGAAGACAATGAGCGCCCCGGCTCGGCGCCGTATCGGCGCCCCAAGCGCGGCTATCACGGCAAGCGCGATTTCACGCCGCGGGACTGAGTCATGCGCGTGATCGGCGGGCGGCTGCGCGGCCGCAATCTGGCGTCACCGTCGTCGCAGGTCATCCGCCCCACGGCGGATCGCCTGCGCCAGGCGTTGTTCAATATTCTGATGCACGCCTATGACGATCCGATCTCCGGCGCGCGGGTGCTCGATCTGTTTGCCGGCACCGGCGCGCTCGGTATCGAGGCGGTGTCGCGCGATGCCGGCTTTGTGCTGTTCGTCGACAACGGCGCTGAGGCTCGCGCCGTATTGCGCAGCAATGTCGAGGCGCTGGGGCTCGGCGGCGTCACAAAGATCTTTCGGCGCGACGCGACCAATCTCGGCGACGTTCATCCCAACACGCCGTTCTCCTTCGCCTTCATGGATCCGCCTTATGGGCAGGGGCTCGCGGAAAAGTCGCTCGCCTCGCTGCGTGACGGCGGCTGGCTGACGCCGGAGGCGCTGGTCGTCGTCGAGGAGGCGACCTCGGCGGCGTTCAAGGCGCCGGAAGGTTTTGAGGAGCTGGAGCGCCGCGCCTACGACGACACCGAGTTCGTGTTTCTGAAGCGCGCTTATTAGGTTAAGAACGGACGCGCCAAACTCCTCTTGGTGTTTGGTCGGTTGGCACAAGGATTCCGTTATCTCGCAGGTATTGTGCGGCCCATCTCATATCGTACTGCCAAAGATAAAATCCCTCGCCATGCCGTCTGAGATCATTCTCATGATGATCCCAAATGTACTTCGCGACTTGTAAGATCGTCGCTTCTCCTCCGTGCCGTTTAATGGCAACCAAAACCCAATCCTTAAGATCATCTTTGTATGGCATATCGCCTCCCTCCTTTCTTTTGTATTTTTGATTTATTCTAGCGCCGCCCGAACAGCTTTTCGATGTCGGTGAGTTTCAGCTCGACATAGGTTGGGCGGCCGTGATTGCACTGGCCGGAATTCGGCGTCTCTTCCATCTCGCGCAGCAGGGCGTTCATTTCCTCGCCCTTGAGGCGGCGGCCGGCCCGCACCGAGCCATGGCAGGCCATGGTCGCGGCGACGTGCATCAGCCGGCGCTCGAGCGGCAGCGCCTCGTCCCATTCCTCCATGTGCTCGGCGAGATCGCGCAGCAGCGCGCGGGCGTCGAGCTTGCCGAGCAGCGACGGCGTTTCGCGCACGGCGACCGCGCCGGGGCCGAAGGATTCGATCAGGACGCCGAAGCTTGCGAGCTCATCAGCCTGCGCGAGCAGCTTTTCGACGCTGGCCTCGTCGATCTCGACGATCTCCGGGATCAGCAGGATCTGGCGCTGCACGCCGTTGGCCGCGATCGAGGCCTTCAGCCGCTCATAGACGATGCGCTCATGGGCGGCGTGCTGGTCGATCACGATCAGCCCGTCGCGGGTCTGGGAGACGATGTAGGTGTCGTGGAGCTGCGCCCGCGCCGCGCCGAGCGGCCGGTCGAGGGCATCCTGCGCGGGCACGCTGTCGGCGCGCATGTCGGCGGCGGGGCCGCCGACATCGAATGCGCGCTGCAAGACGGGCGCCGGCGCAGGCGGCGGAAAATAGCTCGGCTGCGCGGCTTCCGAAAATCCCTGCGGCGCCGGTGCGGGGGCGGGAGCCGCGAAGGTCGGCGCGGCGGGCGATTGCCGCCAGTCCCATCCGCCGGGGACATAAGCCGGGCGCGGCGGCATCAGGCCGGGGCGGAAGGCCCCGAGCGTGGCCGTGCCATCGGTGTTGGCGGCGGTGCGGCGGCCTTCGCGGAGCAGGCCGTCCTTGAGGGCGAGGATGATCAGCGCCCGCACCAGCCCGGCGTTGCGGAAGCGCACCTCGGTCTTGGCGGGATGGACGTTGGCATCGACCTGCTGCGGATCGAGCGTAACGAACAGCGCCACGATCGGGTGGCGGTCGCGCGGCAGGTAGTCCGAATAGGCCGCGCGCACTGCGCCCAGAATCAGCTTGTCACGCACCGGGCGGCCATTGACGAACAGAAACTGGCTGAGCGCATTCGCCTTGGTGAGCGACGGCGCGGCGGCAAAGCCCTCGATCGCAACGCCCTCGCGCTCCGCGCCCACCGCGATCGCGCTGGCGCGAAAATCGGCTCCTAGAATGTCGCCGAGGCGGGTCAGGCGGCCGGCGCTGTCCGGCAGGGCCGCGGCCCATGTCACCGGCGCGCGCTCCTCGCCGGCGAGGGTGAAGGCGATGTCGGGCCGCGCCATCGCCAGCCGCCGCACGACGTCGCGCACGGCTTCGGCCTCGGTGCGGTCAGTCTTGAGGAATTTCAGCCGCGCCGGCGTCGCGTAGAACAGGTCGCGGATATCGACGCGGGTGCCCTTGGCGAGGGCTGCGGGTTGGGCCGGATATTTGTCGCCGCCCTCGACGTTCAGCGCCCAGGCGTGCGGCTCGCTGGCGTGGCGCGTGGTGATGCTGAGGCGGGACACCGCGCCGATCGAGGGCAGCGCCTCGCCGCGAAACCCGAGGGTGCGGATGCGCAGCAGGTCCTCGTCGTCGAGCTTCGAAGTGGCGTGGCGATCGACGGCGAGCATGAGGTCGTCATGCGTCATGCCGCTGCCGTTGTCGGTGACGGTAATGCGCCGCCGGCCGCCGCCCTCGGTGAAAATGTCGATATGGGTCGCACCGGCGTCGATGGCGTTCTCGACCAGTTCCTTCACGGCCGAGGCGGGACGCTCCACAACCTCGCCGGCGGCGATGCGGTTGACGATGGTTTCGGGGAGCTGACGGACGGGCATCTCGATGGCGACTCGCGGATGGATAATCAGATCATAGGGGCTTTGCGCAGCCGGTTGAATGGCGGATGCTGCGGAGGGAACGGGTCGGGACGGAATCAGTCGTCGAAGGAGCGGCGGCCGCGCCCGGCCTTGATGTCGCTGCGCCGCTTCTTGCCCTCGAGGCGGCGCATCTTCGAGCCGAGCGTGGGGCGCGTGGCGCGGCGCGGGACCGGGCGGAAGGCGGCGTCGCGCAGCAGCTCGACTAGCCGTTCGATCGCGTCCTCGCGGTTGCGCTCCTGGGTGCGGAAGCGGTCGGCGCGGATCACGATGACGCCGTCCTTGGTCATGCGCTGGCCCGCCAGCAGCCGCAGCCGCGCCATGAACGCCTCCGCCAGATGTTCCGGCAGCGCGATGCGGGCGGAATCGAAGCGCAGATGGGCGGCGGTGGCGAGCTTGTTGACGTTCTGCCCGCCGGGGCCGGAGGCGCGGATGAAGCTGATTTCGATGTCGTCTTCGTCGATGGCGATCGAAGAGGTGATGCGCAGCATGGCCGCCCCAGATTTATCCGCACCGTCGATGCCGAAACCGACCTTAGCAGGCGGGCGCGACGGCGTCAGTTCGCGCGCGGCGCTGCAGGTGCGGTGCCGCCGCCGGCCTGGGTCGCGCGGCCGACGGTGACCGTGATCAGGCCCGGCCCCCACACCCGCTTGGCGATGCGCTTGGCGTCGGCAAGGGTGACGGCGTTGATGATGCTGGCGCGCTTATCGAGATAGTCGATGCCGAGGTCGTCCAGCTGGTACTGCACCAGCGCGCTGGCGAGCTTCGAGGAGGTATCGAGCGCGAGCATTTGCGAGCCGTTGAGATAGGCCTTGGCCTTGTCCAGTTCTTCCTGCGTCGGCCCGTTGTCCGCCATGCGTGCGATCACCTGGCTGAGCGTGTCGAACGCCGCCTTGGCGCGGTCGGCGCGGGTTGCGGTGCTGCCGGCAAACAGGGCGGAGTGCTCCATCCAGACCAGCGACTGTGACACCGAGTAGGCGAGGCCCTGCTTCTCGCGGACTTCGTAGTAGAGCTGCGAGGACATCGAGCCGCCGCCAAGGATGTGGTTGACGATATAGGCCGCCATGAAGTCGGGATCGTTGCGCTTCACGCCCGGCCCGCCATAGATGATCACGGTCTGCGGCACGTCGAGCGGCAGGCTCAGTTGCTTCGGCGGGGTCGTGGCGGCGACGTCCGGCACCGGCGTCAGCTTTGCCTTGTCCGGCAGCGCGCCGAAGGTGCGGTCGAGCAGCTTGCCGAGGCTGTCCGCGTCGATATCGCCGACCACGGCGATCTTGAGCTGGTCGCGCGCGAGCACGCGGCCGGCATAGGCCTTAAGGTCGTCGGCGGTGATGGTCGGCACGCTGGCCAGCGTTCCGTTGACCGGGCGGCCATAAGGATGGTCGGGATAAGCTGCGGCCCAGAACGCGTTGCCCGCCAGCGCATTCGGATTGGTGCTTTCGCGGCGCAGGCTGGAGAGGAGCTGCGCGCGGATCCGCTCGACGGGCTCGGCGTCGAAGCGCGGCTTGGTCAGCGCGAGCTGCAACAGGCCGAAGGCCTCGTCGCGATTGTCCTTGAGCATCCGCAGCGAGCCGCGAAAATAGTCGCGCGTCGCACTGAAATTCAGTTCGATCGCCCGTCGCTCGAGCCGGTCGTGAAAGGCCTGCGAATCGAGGTCGCCGGCGCCCTCATCGAGCAGGCTGCTCACCATGCTGGCGACGCCGGGCTTGTCGGCCGGGTCCTGCGTCGAGCCGCCGTTGAAGGCAAAATTCACCGCGACGACGGGCACCGTCGCGTCCTGGACGAACCAGGCCTCGATGCCGCCCGGCGAGACGACGCGCTGGATCTTCGCGGCAGCATGGGCGCCTGACGCGCCGAGCAGCGGCAAGGCGACAAGAGAGGCTGCGACCAGAAAGGCGCGGCGGGAGAGCGAGCGGATCACGAGCGTTTGCCCTCCGGTTTCTCGGACGTCTCTTTGATCAAGTAGCCGGTGGCCGAACGCTTCTTGTCGAGCCATCGGCGGGCGGCGTCGCGGACCTGATCGGCGGTCACCGCGCGGATCGCATCTGGCCAGCCGCGGATATCGTCCATGCTCAGGCCAACGGTGAGGGAAGCGCCATACCAGCGCGCCAGCATGGCGTGGCTGTCCTGCGCATAGACCGTCTGGGCGATGAGCTGGGTTTTGGCCACGTCGAGCGCGTCGGCATCGACGCCGTTCTGCGCGACATCGGCGATGATCTTGTCGATCGCCGCCTCAAGCTTGGCGAAGTCGACGCCGGGCTTAGGCGAGGCTGAGACGCCGAATTGCGAGGGATCCACCGCCGTTCCTTGATACCAGGCATTGGCGGAGACCGCGATGGCCTGATCGACCACGAGACCGCGATAGAGCAGGGAGTTGCTGCCCCCGCCGAGAAGCTGGGCCAGCAGATTGAGCGCATCGCTGTCGGCCTTGGGCGTGGTGGTCGCGGCCGGGACAAGGTAGTTGCGGATCAGCATCGGCTGTTCGACGCGCACATCGGCGACCGTGACGGTGCGCGGTCCGGCGGGCTGCGGCTCCTGCGGGCGGATGCGGCGTGCGGGAATGGCGGGCTGGGGCTTGAGACCGCCGTACGCCTTGGCCGCCATGGCGCGGACGTCGGCCTCGGTGACATCGCCGGCGATCACGAGAATGGCGTTGTTGGGTGCATAGAACCGGCGATAGAAGGCGAGGGCGTCTTCGCGGTCGAGCTTCTCGATCTCCTGGCGCCAGCCGATTACGGGGTGGCCATAGGGGTGGTTGAGATAGAGCGCCGCCATCACCTGCTCGGACAGCCGTGCTTCGGGGCTGTTGGCGACGCGCATGTTGTATTCCTCCAGCACGACGTCGCGCTCAGGCAGCACGTTCTCGTCCTTGAGGATCAGGCCGGTCATGCGGTCGGCCTCGAACTCCATCACACGGCCGAGATGCTCCCGCGGCACCCGCTGGAAGTAGCCGGTGTAATCGTAGGAGGTGAAGGCGTTCTCGTTGCCGCCGAGCTGGACCACCGTTTTCGAGAATTCGCCGGCCGGGTGCTTTTCGGTGCCCTTGAACATCAGATGTTCGAGGAAGTGGGCGAGGCCGGACTTGCCCGGCGTCTCATCCGCCGAGCCGACCTTGTACCAGATCATCTGGGTCGCGACCGGCGTGCGATGATCGGGAATGACGACAACCTGCAGCCCGTTGTCGAGGGTGAACGTCGTCGGTGCCGCCGGTTTGACCGTGTCGGCGCGGCTGGTGCTGGGCGTGGCAAGCCCGATGGTGAAACTGGCGGCGATCGCTGCGATTGCGCCGATCAGGCGCAGGCGGGGGGGCTGGCTGTGTCCGACCGCCGGGGAGCGCGGTTCGCCGCTGGTTTGCATCAGTTCTTTACTTCCTTGCCCTGCATGATGTCGTAATAGACCCGGTTCGATTCCTTGGGACCGGTGCCGTAGGCGTGGCCCGACGACGGTGTTTGATAGCCGGTGGGCGGCTGGGTCAGGCTTTCGCGGGTCGGCTCGCCGGTGAACGGCTTGCTCTCGGACTTGTTGCCGCCGAACAGGGTGCCGAAAATGTTGCCGGTGTAGCCGAGCTGCGACGGGCTCAGCATCGGGCTCGAGGTCGCGCCGGGCTGGACCGGCTCGGTCGCGCGGGTGGCGCGGGTCTTGCCCACGGCAAGCTCGCTCGGCGTCAGCGCACGGGCGCCCGCATTGCCCGTAACTTCTTTCTGCTTGCTGGCGGCGATGATGCGGCGGCGCTCAGCCTCGTCGGGATCCTTCGGCCAGTTCGGCACATTGGTGACGTCCTGGCTGGTTTCCGGCGGCGGCAGGTCGAGGCTCGGGGGCACGACCAGTGGCGAGCGCTCACGGTAGTTGATGCCGCGATTTTCCATGTTGGTGCCGCCAAGGCCGGTCATGATGCTGTGGATCAGGCCTTGCTCGAAGGTCCGCTCATCCTCCTCCTCGTCGGCGGCGAAGGCGGGGCCGATCGCGTGCAGCGAAAGCAGGCCGAAACCGAGCGCGAAGGCGGCGACGCGAATTGCGCCGCGCGACTGAGACGTCGAGGATTTCGCTGTCCGGGATTTTGAGGTTTGGAGCATCATCGAGCAGTTCTCTCCGGTTCTCGGCACAACAATCGACCTGTTCATGTTGTGCCGGATTGCGGCAACTGTGCCTTAACTTTCGCCGGTTCGCAGCAAGCAAGCCACGCACGAGACAAATTCGGTCGCCAGAGCCGCGATCATCGACCCCGCATATGGTGCAGGGGACGGATATCGGCCGGGATCAGGGCGCTTTTGCGGCGGGTTGCCCACGCAGGGTGTCATACAACAGGCCAATCACCCCGGCAACAATGGCCGTGTCGGCGATGTTGAAGACGTACCAGTAATGGACTTTTCCGCCGAATTCGGCATGGAGCATGACGAAATCGACCACCGCGCCGTAGGCGGTGCGGTCGATCGCGTTGCCGATGGCGCCGCCGATGATCAGGCCGAGGCTGAAGGTCGCAAGGCGGGTTTCGGAGCGCGCCATCCAGATTCCGAGGGCGGCGACGGCGATCACCTTGAAGCCGAGCAGCAGCCATCGGCCGGTCGCGGTCTCGGTCTGGAGCCAGCCGTAGCTGATCCCGCTATTCCAGGCGAGCACCAGATCGATGAACGGCGCGACCGCAACGATGCCGCGCCGGCCGAGATCGTAAATGAACAGCAGCCACAGCTTGCTGGCCTGATCCGCCAGCAGCGCGCCGGCCATGGCGAGGAGGCCGAGGCGCAGATGCGGGTTCGTTGCGGTTCGCTTCAGGCTGGTCACGCTTCGAGCGCCTTCCATTCGCGCAGGGCAGCTGCATCGCGCGGCGACACGTCGGGGAATTCCGGGTCGCTGCCGACGGTCGGCAGGATCTTCCACGACCGGGCGCACTTGGTGCCGACCGCGCGCTCGACCACCACCGCGACGTTCTTCACGTCGCCGAGGCGGAAGGCATCGGCCGGCGCTTCGGCATTGGTGACCATCGCATTCGAGGTGATGACGATTTCCGCAAGGTCGATGTCCGCGAGAATGGCGAAGATCGCCGGATCGCTGACATAAACCATCGGCGAGGCCTCGAGCGAGGAGCCGATCCGCTTGGCGGCGCGCTCGACTTCCAGCGCGCCGGTGACGACGCGGCGGACGTCGCGGATCACGGCCCACTTCGTCGCCAGCTTGTCATCGCGGAATTGCGCGAACTTGTCGTCGAAGGTGGTGAGGTGCACCGATGCTTCGCCCTGCGGGCGATAGTTCAGCCACGCCTCGTCGCAGGTGAAGCTGAGGATCGGGGCGAGCCACTTCAAAATCGCCTCGCACAGCATGTCGATCGTCGTCAGCGCCGCCTTGCGGGCGATCGACGACGGCGGGTCGCAATAGAGCGTGTCCTTGCGGATGTCGAAGTAGAAGGCCGACAGCTCGGAGTTCATGAACGCGGCGAGATGTGCCACCACGGTCTTGTAGTCGAAGTCCGCATAGGCGCGGCGAACGACAGCATCGACCTCCGACAGCCGGTGCAGCATCAGCCGCTCCAGCTCGGGCATGTCGGCATGGGCGACGGCATCGCCGGGCTTGAAGTGGTGCAGTGTGCCGAGCATCCAGCGGATGGTGTTGCGCAGCTTGCGATAGGTCTCGACGGTGTTCTTGAGGATTTCCGGGCCGATGCGCTGGTCGTCGGAATAGTCGGAGGCGCAGACCCAAAGGCGCAAAATATCCGCGCCGGAATCCTTGATGACCTTCTGCGGCTCGACCGTGTTGCCGAGCGATTTCGACATCTTGCGGCCGTGCTCGTCGAGGGTGAAGCCGTGGGTCAGCACGACGTCATAGGGCGCATGGCCGCGGGTGCCGCAGCTTTCCAGCAGCGACGAGTGAAACCAGCCGCGGTGCTGATCGGAGCCTTCGAGATACATCACTGTATCCTGGCCGCCGTTGATCTTGCGCTTGATGTCGCCGAGCGTCGGGAAGTGCTCGCGGTCCTCGAGCACGAATGCGTGCGTCGAGCCGGAATCGAACCAGACGTCGAGGACGTCGTCGACCTTCTTCCAGTCCTCGTTGGCGTGCGAGCCGAGGAAGCGTTCGCGCGCGCCTTCCTCATACCAGGCATCGGCGCCCTCGGCGGTGAAGGCGTCCGCAATGCGCTGGTTGACGGCCTCGTCCTGGAGGATGTCGACCGAGCCGTCGCCCTTTTCGCGGACGAACACGGTGATCGGCACGCCCCAGGCGCGCTGGCGCGAAACCACCCAGTCGGGGCGGCCGCTGATCATGCCGGTGATGCGGTTCTGACCCTGCGGCGGCACCCAGCGCGTCGCCGCGATGCCGCTGAGCGCGCGGGCGCGCAGCGTGTCGCCGGGCTTGGCCACGCCGTTGTCGGCGATCGGCTTGTCCATCGCGATGAACCACTGCGGCGTGTTGCGGAAGATCACCGGTTTCTTCGAGCGCCACGAGTGCGGATACTGATGCTTCAGCCGGCCCCGCGCGAGCAGCATGCCGCGCGCGACGAGGGCCGCGATCACAGCCTCGTTGGCGTCGCCCTTCTCACCCTTGTCGGTGATCACGCGCTTGCAGGTGAAGCCCGGCGCCTGCGTGGTGAGTGCGCCGTTCTCATCGACAGTGTAGGGGATGGCGCTGCTGATGCCGCGCTCGTCCAGCTCGCGGGCGTGCTCGGTCCAGATGTCGAAGTCCTCACGACCGTGGCCCGGCGCGGTGTGGACGAAACCGGTGCCGGCGTCGTCGGTGACATGGTCGCCGTCGAGCAGCGGCACCTTGAAGCCGTAGCCGCCCTCAAGGCCGGCCAGCGGATGGTGGGCTTCGACGGCATCGAGCACGTCGCCGGAGATGTCGGCGACCTTCTCGAAGGCCGTGACGCGGGCCTGCTTGAACACGTCGGCGGCGAGCTTGTCGGCGAGGATCAGGAGGTCGCCGGGCTTGGCCCAGTTGTCGGCGGGCGCGTCGGTGACCTTGAACAGACCATAGGCGATCTTGGACGAAAAGCTGATCGCGCGGTTGCCGGGCAGCGTCCACGGCGTAGTCGTCCAGATCACCACCGAGGCATTTGCGAGGCGGCCGAAAGTGGTCGCTACCGGAAATTTCACCCAGACCGTGTCAGAGGTGAAGTCCTCATACTCGACCTCGGCCTCGGCCAGCGCCGTCTTTTCGACGACGCTCCACATCACGGGCTTCGAGCCGCGATAGAGCGTGCCGTTGGCAGCGAACTTCATCAGCTCGCGGGCGATCTGCGCCTCGGCGAAGTAGTCCATGGTGGCATAGGGATGATCCCAATCGCCGATGATGCCGAGCCGCTTGAACTCCTCGCGCTGCACGCCGAGCCAGTGATTGGCATAGGCGCGGCATTCGCGGCGGAAGGCGATCATCGCCGCCGAGTTCTTGAAGTCCGGCTTCGCCTTGCCCTTGGAGCGGTAGTTTTCTTCTTCGATCTTCCACTCGATCGGCAGGCCGTGGCAGTCCCAGCCCGGCACGTAGTTGCTGTCGAAACCGAGCATCTGCTGGCTCTTGGTGACGACGTCCTTGAGGATCTTGTTGAGCGCGTGGCCGATATGGATGTTGCCGTTGGCGTAGGGCGGGCCGTCATGCAGCACGAACTTCGGCCGCCCCTTGGCGCCGTCGCGAAGCTGCTGATAGAGGTCCATCTCTTCCCAGCGCGCCAGGATCTCCGGCTCGCGCTGCGGCAGCCCCGCTCGCATGGCGAAGTCGGTCTGCGGCAGGAACAGGGTCTTCGAATAGTCGTGGCCGGCGGCTTTCTCGGCGTCGGTAGTCTTTTGCTTGTCGGACATGGTGACTGCTGGGCTTTTGCTTGCTGGCTGGCACAATCAATGCGCGGAAGGCGCGGGCACCGCGCCAACGAAAATGCAACCCGGTCTTGCGCCGAGCAGGGCTCAGGCGGAAGCCGGGCAAATAATCTCTATCAGGAGCCGCGCTAACATGGCGTTTCCTTAGAGCATTTTTGGGAAAAGGGGAAACGGGAAACGGCCGGAGGCCGTTGCGCCCGCCGTCGCGGTTCCGGGTCGGGCGGCCCGGCTCAGTCGATCCGGCCGAGCCGCGGGAACGCAGTGGGCGCCGCCGCAAGCGCGGCCTTGGCCTTGTTGCTGTCGTCGTCCATTTGCCGGATCAGGGCATCGAGGCTGTCGAATTTCAGCTCGTCGCGGATGAACTCGATGAAGGCGACATCGAGGATCTCGCCGTAAAGCTGGTCCTTGAAATCGAACAGGAACACTTCAAGAAGCGGCGCACCGTTGTCGAAGGTCGGGCGGCGGCCGAAGCTGGCGACGCCATCGAGGCGCTTGTCGCCGCGCCCGACCCGCACCGCATAGATGCCGTGGCGCAGGCCGCAGGCGGGATCGAGGCGGATATTGGCGGTCGGATAGCCGAGGTCGCGGCCGCGCTTTTCGCCGTGGATGACCTCGCCGCTGATGAACCAGGGGTAGCCGAGGAGTGCGTTGGCCTTTTTCACCTCGCCCTGTTCCAGGGCGGTGCGGATTGTGGTGGAGGAGACGGTCTGGCCGCGAATGTCGACGTGCGGATGGACGTGGACCTCGATACCGAGCTGGGCGCACCGGCTCTGCAGCAGGGCCGGCGTGCCTTTCCGGCCCTTGCCGAAGTGGAAATCGTAGCCGACGGCGATGGCGCTGACGCCAAGCCGCTCGACCAGATCGTGAGCGATGAAGTCCTCCGCCGAGGTCCCGGCGCGTTTGGCGTCAAAAGTCATGACGACGGCGCCACTCAGCCCGGTGCCGGCAAGGAGACGGAGGCGCGAACGCTCGTCGGTCAGCCGGAACTGGGGCGTGTTGGGACTGAAATAGCTGCGCGGATGCGGTTCGAAAGTCACCGCCATCGCCGCCTGGTTGAGATCGGCCGCCATCCGCTGGGCATCGGCGATGACGGCGCGATGGCCGAGATGAACCCCGTCGAAATTCCCGAGTGCGACGACGATTCCCTTTGGCAGGGCCGAAAGCGGGGTGTCGTCGCGAATGATGGTGAAGTCGGGAAGATGAGTCGGCTTCATTTCGTAAATCACACTTTCAAACACCGGGCGTATCGGGTAACGAACCGCTGGGTTCCATCAAGACAGTGCATCATCCAGTCCGGCTCGGCGTCAAATCCGGGCCGTGGTTGAAGGCGGCGGAACGTCGCGCGCTGGTCGGATCGGAGTCAAGTGGCAGCGGTAATTTTGCGGCCGCTAGGTAGGGGAAATCGCGGACAACCTGCGTTATCGGATTAACGGGCTGTTTAAGACGCAGTGATAGCGTTCGCACCGTTCGAGGCTGAGGTAAATACGTTCGCGCAGTTGCGCAAGCGTTTAAGGGAGCATGAGTGATGGCGGTTGATCTGTCGATGTCCGTTCTTGTGGTGGACGATTACAACACCATGATCCGGATCATCCGCAATCTGCTGAAGCAGCTTGGTTTTGAGAATATCGATGACGCCAGCGACGGCTCGGCGGCACTCATCAAGCTGCGCAGCAAGAAGTATGGTCTGGTGATTTCCGATTGGAACATGGAGCCGATGACCGGCTACGAGCTTCTCAAGGAAGTGCGGGCCGATCCGAATCTGGCGAAGACGCCGTTCATCATGGTGACGGCGGAATCCAAGACGGAAAACGTCATTGCTGCCAAAAAGGCCGGCGTGAACAACTATATCGTGAAGCCGTTCAACGCGGCCACGCTGAAGTCGAAGATCGAGGCGGTCTTCCCGGATCAGGTTCCCGCCTGATTCTTCTTCCCGAAACGGGCCGAATTCGCGAGCTAATCGCTGGTGGTGCATCCGCGCCGCCAGCATCTGCGTGGGCGCGGATCGGGGATCAGATCACCAGCGCAGATCGGTCATGACCGCGCGCGGCTTTGCGCCATTCGCGAACAGCTCGGCGATTGCCGCAGGATCGTCAGGGTTGAGGCCGGCGAACTCCTCGGCATGAATGCCGCGCGTCAGGAAGATGCAGTCGATGCCTGCGGCATTGGCTCCGGAGACATCGGTGCGAATCGAATCGCCGATGGCGAGGACGCGGCCGCCCCAACCGTCCGCCGGGCCATTCGCGAGGGCGATGGCGCGCTCGTAGATCGGGCGGTGCGGCTTGCCAAAGAAGATCACGTCGCCGCCGATCGAGGCATAGAGTTCCGCAATCGCGCCGGCGCAGGTGATGAGCCGGTCGCCACGCTCCACTACAATGTCGGGGTTAGCGCAGATGAAGGTGAGGCCGCGGTCGCGGGCCTTCATCATCATGTCGCGATAATCCTCGGCGGTCTCGGTGTCGTCGTCGAACGGGCCGGTGCAGACGATGTAATCTGCGGTTTCGAGGTCCGAGAACGGAATGTCGAGCCCGCGATAGATCGGGGTGTCACGTCCGGGGCCGATGGCGAAGACTTTTTGGCCGGGCCGTTCTGCAATGTAGTTCCGGGTCAGGTCGCCGGAGCTTACGATGGCATCATAGGTCTCGTCGGCGACGCCGAACTTGCGCAGCTGGCGCTGCACGGAATCGGCCGGGCGCGGGGCGTTGGTGATCAGGACCACCTTGCCGCCCCGGTCGCGAAAGGTCTTCAGCGCGGCGCTGGCATCCTGAAACGCGACGAGCCCGTCATGCAGGACGCCCCAGACATCGCTGAGCACGATGTCGACGCCTGCGGTGATCTCGCTCAAGCCATTGATAAACTGCGGGGAAGTCGGAGAAGTCATTGCGTGCAGCCATTGCCGCGCTGCGGGCGAAAAGCCCTCAGCGCCGGCCGTAAGTCGGATCGGATGATGCCGAGCGGATCCGGTCGGCTAGAGGTTCGTAGACCATCGAATCGGCGGGCGCAACTCGGACGCCTGCAACTCGGGAACCTCGGCACATGGATACCGAACGCTTAAGGAGGCGCGCGTAGGTAAGGCGGCGAGCCCGGCAGATTTTTTCAGTTCGGCCTGACGAGCTGCCGCGCCAATGCCGACATGCCCGTTTTCTTGCGCGGGGGCGCCTTTTCGGCATCGTCCTCGGACAATTTCGGGACCAGCGGCACGAATGCGGAGGCCGACGCGGAGGAGGCGCCTTCCGGGCGGACCGGCCGCGGCGGCGAGAACAGATGTCCCTGGCCGAAACGCAGGTCGTAGTCGAGCAGGTCCGCGACCGCGCGCTCGGTCTCGACGTGGGTGGCGACGAGATCGATCCCGTAGCGGTTCAAGAGGTCCGACAGGTCGGCGGCGTGGATGTCCAGCGCCTGCTCTTCGTTCAGCAGCAGGGCCGCCTCGACCTTGACGAAGCGGATGCCGAGCGGAGTGAGGTCGCGCGGGTTGAGCCGCAGGTCGGTGACATGATCCATCGACAGGCGCACGCCGCGAGCAACCAGCGCCGTGAGGTGCTCGCGCTCGAGCGGGCTCAGCGTCTGAAGATCGCCCTGCCGGAATTCGAGGATCAGGGAGGAGGTCAGCGCGCGATTGGCATCGAGGAATTCGAGGCACTCGGCGAACAGCACCGGATCGCGCAGGGTCGAGATCGACAGGTTGCAGAACAGGCTGACATCCTGCTTGCGGTCCTTGAGGCGGCGGAGCACCTGCACGCAGCGCAGCAGTACGAGGTTGTCGAGCCGTCCCATCAGCCCGTCGGCTTCGGCAAGATGGATGAAGTCGCCGGCGTCGATCATCTTGCCGTCGTCGCCGGGCAGGCGCGCCAACGCCTCGTAAAAGCGCACCTTTCGCTGCGGCAGCGTGACGAGCGGCTGCAGGTAGACCTCGATGCGGTTGGCATCGATCGCCTCGCGCAGCGCGGCGCGGATGCCGGCCTCGTCGCGGGCCTGTTCGTGCGGGGGCGCGGCCTGCGACGGCACTTCCTCGGCGTCGTTGTCGGTGGACCCGATGGCGATGTCGTCCGTCTCGATGATCGCGGCGGCGGCCGTTTCGCGTTCGCGGGCCGGCGGCGGGGCGAGGATCTGGTCGTTCAAAGCATCTTCATGCGCCGCGACCGATACGGCGAGCTGGCGGACGAGGAGACCGAGTTCGTTGATCTCTTCGGTGACTGAGGCATCCGGCGCCCGGCGCTGGGCTTCGACCGCGGCGATCCGGGTTTCCAGCGCGGCGAGCCGGCGGCCGAAATCGGACATCTGGCGGGCCAGATCGCCGACGCCGCGGGACAAGTCGCCGAGGCGCGCGCCGGGATCGTGGCGCGCGTGCATCCGCATCGAAATGGCGTTGTAGAGGATCATCAGGGTGAGCGCGGCGAGCGCGATGGTCCCGGCTTCCAGCGGGGCCAGTCCGGCGGCGGCGTAGAGCACGACCGCAAATGCCCCTGCGATCAGCGCCATGCAGATCAGAATAAATATCGTCGACAGCCGGAACATCACAAACAACCCTCGCCCGGGTAGCCTGTTGCCACCCGAGTTCCGGCGCCATCATGGCTGATTCGGCGCCGGAGCGGATATTCGTGCGGCGGTTGTCCCCGGTCGCGGCTTACGCGACCGAGCGGATGACCTTGGCGACTTTGCCGATCATCTCGCCGATCTGGTCCTCGCTGATGATCAGCGGCGGGGTGAGGGCCAGGGTATCGCCGGCAACCCGCAGCATCAGGTCGTTCTTGTGGAATGCCGAGGCGAGCGCATTGTAGCCGCGCTTGCCGGGCCCTTCGGCGAGCGGCTTGAGGTCGATGCCGGCGGTGATACCGACGGTGCGGATGTCCAGCACGTTCGGCTCGTCGCGCAGGCTCATCACCGCGTCGGCGAACTTGCCCTCGAGGCTGCGGGCGCGCTCGAACAGCTTTTCGTCGCGGTAGATGTCGAGCGTGGCGAGGCCGGCCGCGGTCGCGAGCGGGTGGGCGGAATAGGTGTAGCCGTGGCACAGCTCGATGACGTGGTCCGGGCCATTCATGAAGGTCTTGTAGATCGTGTCGCGCACGATCACGCCGCCCATCGGGGCCGCGCCGTTGGTGACGCCCTTGGCGAAGGTGATCATGTCCGGCGTCACGCCATAGCGCTCCGCGGCGAAGGCAAAGCCGAGGCGGCCGAAGCCGGTGATGACCTCGTCGAAGACCAGCAGGATGCCGTGCTGGGTGCAGATATCGCGCAGCCGCTGGAGGTAGCCCTTCGGCGGCGGCAGCACGCCGGTCGAGCCGGCCATCGGTTCCACGATGACGGCGGCGACGGTGTTCGCGCCGTGTAGGTTGACCAGCCGCTCGAGCTCATCCGCAAGATGCGCGCCCCATTCCGGCTCGCCCTTGGTGAAGGCCTGCTGTTCGCGGTTGTAGGTCGCGGGCAGGTGGTCGACGCCGGTCAATAGTGTGCCGAACAGGCGGCGGTTGGGAACGATGCCGCCGACCGAGGTGCCGCCAAAGCCGACGCCGTGATAGCCGCGCTCGCGGCCGATCAGGCGGAAGCGGGCGCCTTCGCCGCGGATGTTGTGATAGGCGAGCGCCATTTTCAGCGCGGTATCGGCGGCTTCCGAGCCGGAATTGCAGAAGAAAACGTGGTCGAGGCCGTCGGGCGCGAGCGCCGCGATCCGGCTGGCCAACTCGAAGGACTGCGGGTGGCCGAACTGGAACGGTGGGGCGTAGTCGAGCGCCTCGGCCTGCTGGCTGATGGCGGCGGCGATCGTCTCCCGCCCATGGCCCGCGTTGGAGCACCACATGCCGGCGGCAGCATCCAGAATTCTGCGGCCATCGACCGTGATGTAATGCATGTCCTTGGCGCCGGCGAGCAGGCGCGGGGCGCTTTTGAAGGCGCGGTTCGCGGTGAACGGCATCCAGAAAGCTTCCAGATCATTCGGGACCGCGGATGCTGGTTTGATCGGGCTGGTAATGTTCATGACGACCTCGCTTCTAGCTCGCGCCTTTTTGGGGATGGCCGGGCGAAGGACAGGCCCGCGGTACGGACTGTAAAGGGAATCCGGGGGCCCGGCATTCGTTTTGTTATGCGGCGATTGTCCGCAGTCGCGCGCGCATTTGCAAGCAGGGCCTGATCCGTGCGCCCGAAATCGGGAAATGGCAGCAGAGCCACCGATAGCCGGATTCGCGCCAATAGTCAGAGGTATTAGTGTAGCGCTCTCGGGATGATTGTTTTGTCCGATTTTGCTCCCCGCAAATCGTGCCTGCGCCGCCCCGGCGTATGGTGCGCTCGGCCCCCCTGATTTTCTCGGGGCGGCGGCGTGGCCCCGCTTGCCGGGCGTCGCAGCGGCTGGTACCACGCCAAAATGTCCGAGAAAAAACCGAAAAAACCCCAGAAGCTGAAGGCGCGGCTTCCGCGCGGCCTGATTGATCGCGGGCCGTCGGAGATTGCCGCGACGAGGCGCATGATCGCGGTCATCCAGCAGGTCTACGAGCTTTACGGCTTCGAGCCTGTCGAGACGCCGGCGATCGAATTCACCGACGCGCTGGGCAAGTTTCTGCCCGATCAGGATCGTCCGAATGAGGGCGTGTTCTCGTTCCAGGACGACGACGAGCAGTGGCTGTCGCTGCGCTACGACCTGACGGCGCCGCTCGCCCGCTACGTCGCCGAAAATTTTGACGCGCTGCCAAAGCCTTATCGCAGCTACCGCGCCGGCTACGTGTTCCGCAATGAGAAGCCGGGGCCGGGCCGCTTCCGCCAGTTCATGCAGTTCGATGCCGACACCGTCGGCTCGGCCTCGCCAGCGGCGGATGCTGAAATCTGCATGATGGCGGCGGATGCGATGGAAGCCCTCGGCATTCCGCGCGGCCAGTATGTCGTGAAGGTCAACAACCGCAAGGTGCTGGACGGCGTGCTCGAAGCCATCGGCCTCGGCGGCGACGAGAATGCCGGCCGCCGGCTGACGGTGCTGCGGGCGATCGACAAGCTCGACAAGTTTGGCCCCGAAGGCGTGCGCCTGCTTTTGGGCGAGGGGCGCAAGGACGAGAGCGGCGACTTCACCAAGGGCGCGGAGCTCGACGACGAGCAGATCGCCGCGGTGCTGTTGAGCCTCGAGTCCGACAGCGCCGGGGAGGGAGGCGCCAAATCGGGGGGCGACTGCGGCCCGCTCGGACGCTTGCTGGACAACCAGACCTATCGCGATGGTCGTGACGAGCTCGCCGAGATCGACAAGCTTGTAACCTCCGCCGGGTATGACGAGACGCGCATCCGCATCGATCCCTCGGTTGTGCGCGGGCTCGAATACTATACCGGCCCGGTCTACGAGGTCGAACTGTTGCTCGAGACCAAGGACGAAAAGGGCCGCCCGGTGCGGTTCGGCTCGGTCGGTGGCGGCGGGCGCTACGATGGGCTGGTGTCGCGGTTCCGCGGCGAGCCGGTGCCGGCGACCGGTTTCTCGGTCGGGGTGTCGCGCCTGCAGGCTGCGCTCGAACTGATCTACCGCGACCAGCCGCAGGCACCGGCGTTCGGCCCCGTCGTGGTGACGGTGTTCGACCGCGATCGCGTGACCGATTATCAGAAAATGGTCGCGACGCTCCGCAGCGCGGGCATCCGCGCCGAACTCTATCTCGGCAATCCGAAGAATATGGGCAACCAGCTCAAATATGCGGATCGCCGCAACGCGCCCTGTGTCATCATTCAGGGCTCGGATGAGAAGGCGCGCGGCGAGGTCCAGATCAAGGATCTGGTCGAAGGCGCGAAGGCGGCGGCGGCAATCGCTTCCAACCAGGAATGGCGGGAAACGCGCCCGGCGCAGTTCTCATGCGCGGAAGGCGAACTGGTCGACAAGGTGCGCGAGGTCTTGGCGCGCCACGAGGTCGACTGGAGCTAGCCGCTCAAGGTCCCAAGGATTGGCGTCGCCGAACGGCGGCGCCTTATTTTTCGACATCAAAACAGGGAGCAAAAATGCCCGAGGTCCTGATCAATCTGGCTGCTGGCCGGTCTGAAGAACTGAAGAAGAACCTGATGAAGGACATCAGCGACGTGGTGGTGAAGCACACCGGCCTCGATGCCGAGCATGTCGTCGTCACCATCATGGAAGTGCCGCTCGTCAACAAGATGAAGGGCGGCAAGACGTTCGTCGAACGCGCGGCCGCCCCGCCGAAATAATTTTTTTTCGATCCGAGCTGAGGAGGCGGGCGCGACAGCGCCGCCTCCGCGGCCTTGCTATTGAAACACCGCAATGCTCTGCCGCGCTGCGAGTACCGGCTTGCCCGCCGCATTCCAGATCATCATCGCCTGATTGGAATAGCCGGCTGTCGCGTTTTCGGCCGCGGTGCGCACCAGCCACCAGCCGTTTTCCGTTTCCAGTTCGTCGGTGAACAGATCGACCGCCCAGGTCATCGTGCTGATGGGCGCGAACTTGCTGAACAGCACCGCGGCCGCCGGCGGCGGCGCATCGGCCAGCGCCAGCAGGGAAACGATCGACGGCTGCAGATCGGGATCGCGGTGCTTGAGCCAGAGCGTCATGGTCGGCGCGCCTGCCTGACTTATCGGCGGATGGCCGGCGGCAAGCTTGCCGTCGAAATGCTGGGTGAAGTTCAGCCCGGCGACGTGGCGGAAAAAGCCGGGGCACTCGTCCGGCGGCGCCACCTCGGGCGCGGGGCATTCTTCATAGTCGAGGGCGGACGGGCGCGCCGTACCGAAGCAGAAGGTCGCGCGGGTTGCGAGCCCGGCGTCGCCGGAGAGGTCAGTGCCGACGAAGGCCGTCGACTTTCCCCGGCGCAGCAGGTCGGAGCGGATCACGAGGGGGCCGCTCGCCGGGCCGACGAACGAGAACTGCGCCGAGCGAAGCGGCGGAAGGTCGGGAATCGCGCGGCGCGCGCTTTCGAGGCAGATCGCAGCGGCAAGGCCGCCATAGGCCGTGCGGCCCTGAAGCCAATCGTCGGTGACGGAGACGCCGTAAAGGCCCCCATTCTCCGAGATTGACGCAATAAGCCTCGTGAACTCCATCATTCGCCGTCTCCTCCGCCATCTTGTCGCGATGGCCTATTTTGCTCGACTGCTCTTGGCGGCGAGTGCGGCTTGCCCCCGCCTGTTCTGCTTGGCACCATAGGTGGTCAGTTAGATGTCGACCATCATATTTAGGCATAGCTGGCATGGGGGGGAGACAATGGACGGCGAGCGCAGCATCAACCTTCCGGAACTGATCGCAGTCGGCACCCGCGAGCGGCGCTCGGTCGTCGTCTCGCCAGAACTGACCGTCGGGCACTTCGTCCCCGGCATGCCGCAGGTCTATGCCACGCCGATGATGATCATGTTGATGGAGCTGGCGGCGGGCGCCGCGATCGGCCCGCTACTTCCGCCCGGCTATGTCAGCGTCGGAATGGAAGTCAACGTCCGGCATCTGGCGGCGACCGCCGTCGGCCGTCTGGTGCACGCGACCGCCAAGGTGGTCGAAGTGACGGACAAGACGGTGCTGTTCGAGGTCGAGGCTTTTGACGGCGACCGCCTGATCGGCGAGGGCACGCACCGGCGCGGGCTGGTGAATGCCGATGCCTTCAAGAAGCGGTTCAACGCCAGCTAGCGCCGTGCAAGGCTCTTAGTAGCGGACGCGGAGGGGGCGCTCCCCGTACAGTTCCTCGTAGAACTGCGCCCGGTAGCGTGCGGGCACGTAGTTGCAATCGAAGGCAGAGTAGGTGCCGTAGCCGCGGCTGCGTGATGTGAAATTGGCGACCTTGCCATATTTGGCGCAGTGGTGAACCGCGAGGGCTTCAGCATCGACCTGCGCCGCAAGCGAGCTTGCGATGATGCCGCCGGTATCGTTGCCCTGGAACGGCGGTACGGTGTCCGCGTGCGCTGCGGCGCTCAGGACCAGCGCTGCGAATGCCGCAAGCGTGGCGGTGCGGAGTAGTCGCATCGGTCTCTCCTTTCGTCGCCCCTGCCGGCAAGAATGCAGGGAGCGGAAGCAATTGGCGAGAGGTATCTTCGGGGCGCACAATCGGCAGGCATCTGTTGCGGCGCTGCACTTGACCTCGTTCCGGCTTCGCGGCACCGTTCACACTCCTCACATTCGGCGAGACGTTTCATGCTTCAGTCGTTGAAATTGTTTGTGAGCCGGTCCGGACTGACGTCAGCGCTCGGACGCATCGGAGCGGTTTCGCTTGCTGCCGCATTCATCGCCTGCGGGGCGATGGCGCCGGAGGCCAGGGCGGCCGGGCCTCTGGAAATGAACTTTTACCTGTCCGGCCCGCTCTATGAGGGCCGGTTGCAGAGCTGCGAACAGGTTCTCGGGCATATCTCGGCGCAATTCGCCGACAAGGAAGCGACCTTCTGGAACTCGAATCTGCAGATCATCGGCTATTCTCATGTGCGGGAAAATGCGTTCCGGCCGTGGGTCTCCAATGCGATTCCGCGCCGCTACTGCTCGGCGCAGGCGACGATCAGCGACGGCCATGTCCGCACCGTGCGCTATTCGATCATCGAGGATGGCGGTTTTGCCGGCTTCTCGAACGGCATCGAATGGTGCGTGGTCGGTCTCGATCGGAACTGGGCCTACAACCCGTCGTGCCGGGCCGCCGGGCCCTGAGCGGGCGCTTGCCTGAACGCGGTTTCCCGTCATAGTTAGCCTCGTCAGTTTCTCGCTGGGGGCATCATGACCGGGATCGCATCTTACTGGGCAAGCGGGGTTTTCAAGCCGCTGGCGGCGTCGGTCCGCGCGCTGAAGCTGGCCGCGGCGCTTGGCTCGCTGGCGTTTGCCGCGGCTGCGCCCGCTGCGGCGCTGGACGTTCGTCAGAATGCGCCGGGCCAGTTCGATTTCTATGTGCTGGCCCTGTCGTGGTCGCCGTCCTATTGTGAGGCGGCGAGCGAGCGCGGGCAGATGTCGCGGTCGCAAAACATCCAGTGCGGCGGGCGGCCTTATTCCTTCGTCGTTCACGGCCTGTGGCCGCAATATGAGCGCGGTTATCCGAGCTACTGCCAGCGCCCCGCACCTCGCCTCGACCGCCGCCTGATGTCGTCGATGCTCGACCTGATGCCGGCGCCGGGACTGATCTATAACGAGTGGGACAAGCACGGAACCTGCACCGGCACCTCCGCCCGCGCCTATTTCGAGGAAGTGCGCAAGGCGCGCTCGAGCGTCAGGATTCCGATGGAATATATGGCGCTGGCGCAGCCCAAAATGGTGTCCCCCGATGAAGTCGAGGAGGCCTTCGTGCGCGTCAATCCGGGCCTCACGCGTTCTTCGATCGCTGTGATGTGCGACCGCCACCGCCTGAGCGAGGTCCGGATCTGCATGGACAAGCGCCTCAACTTTCGCTCCTGCGAGGAGATCGACCGCCGCGCCTGCCGCCGCGACCGGGTGATGATGCCGCCGGTTCGCGGGGGGTAAGCCAGAACAGGCTTTGCCGTTCCGCCCGACTTCGCGTAAGCCTGCGGCATGAATTACCGACACGGCTTTCACGCCGGCAATTTTGCGGACGTCATCAAGCACATCGCGCTGACGCGGATCCTGACCTATCTGCAGGAGAAGCCGGCGCCGTTCCGGGTGATCGATACCCATGCCGGCGCTGGTCTTTACGACCTGACCGGCGAGGAGGCGCAGCGCGGCGCGGAGTGGCAGGAGGGCATCGGCCGCATCATGCAGGCGCGGTTCTCCGGCGATGTCGCGGCGCTGGTCGCGCCCTATCTCGATATCGTCCGCTCGTTCAATTCCGGCAATGCGCTGAAGAGCTATCCAGGCTCCCCGCTGATCGCCCGCGCCCTGCTGCGGCCGCAGGACAGTCTGGTCGCCTGCGAGCTGGAGCCGACGACGCGTAAGCGCCTGATCAAGGCGCTGCATCTCGATCCGCAGGCGCGGGTCGTCGATCTCGACGGCTATACCGGGCTGACGGCTTTCGTGCCGCCGAAGGAGCGCCGCGGCCTCGTGCTGATCGATCCGCCCTTTGAGTCCCGCGGCGAGTTCGCCCGGCTGGCGGAGCGGTTCGCCGCGGCTTTCGCCAAGTGGGAAACCGGAAGCTACATGCTGTGGTATCCGATCAAGAGCCGTCGCGCCGCCGACGATCTGGCGAATTCGGTGTCGCAGACCATTGGCAAGGCGCGGGCCGCGACCGACGGGCTGCGGGTGGAGTTCAGCGTTTCGCCTGACCATGAGGGTGCCGGCCTCGTCTCGGCGGGGCTGTTGATCGTCAGTCCACCGTGGACGCTGGCGCGCGAACTGAAGCAGATCCTGCCGGAGCTGGAGAAGCCGCTGGGCAAAGGCGGCGCCGGCAGATACCGCATTACCTCGCTCCGCGCCCCTCTTTGAGGAGGCCTCTCGGCTTTGTCACATCGGCATGGCCAATCCGGCGGGAACCGTATTATGCTTGAGCCTTGAGTGTGAACATCAAGATTCGCGCTCCAGGGCGGAAGCACATTTGCGGGGAGGAGTTTCCGGATGGCGATGACGGGGACGGTGAAATTCTTCAATGGCGAGCGCGGCTATGGCTTCATCAAGCCGGATGATGGAGGACGCGACGTTTTCGTTCACATCACGGCGGTCGAGCGGGCCGGGTGGAAAGATCTGATGGAAGGTCAACGCCTGACCTTCGACGTCGAGCCCGACAAGAAGGGCAAGGGGCCGAAAGCGATCAATCTGGCAACGACGGCCTGATTTTTCTGATCAGACGCGCCAAAAAAGTGTGGCCGCCCGGGCGTCGGCCGCAGCCGTGATGCGCATTCGTGCGCGGCCGTGAAGCAGGACCTCGCCGATCTTTCCGTTGGAAACTTGGGCGCAAAAAAGCCGGTTGAACTTATGCTAGCCGGCTTTTGCGTGGATGGTGCCGCGATCAGAAGCGGTAGTTTAGGCCGAAGCGGACGAGGCCAAACTGGTAGCCGTTGGGCTGGCCGGTGACCGCGAAGCGGCTGTTGTCGAGATCGACATAGAGGTATTCGACCTTGGCCGACCAGTTACGCGCGATGCCGTATTCCGCGCCGGCGCCGATCGTCCAGCCCGCCGTCGTGCGGCTTTCCGAGAAACCGTTGACCGCCTCGCCGCGCACGCTGCCGAAGGCGAGACCACCGGTGGCGTAGAGCAGGATATTGTCGAAGGCGTAGCCGACGCGGCCGCGCAGAGTGCCGAACCACGGGTTCGAGAATTTCCACTGCGCAAAGGTGTCGCTCGCGCCGTTGGCTTGGATGTCGGCCTCGCCGCCGAACACCAGCGGGCCGGAATGGAAGTTGTAGCCGGCCTGAATGCCGCCGGCGAAGCCGGACGGGCGCGTGGTGTTGTTGCGGATCGAGCCCCAGTTGTAGCCGAGATTGGCGCCGAGATACGGGCCGGCCCAGCTATATCCGTTCAGCGGCTGGTTGACCGTGTAATAGGGCTGCTGCCGTCCCGCATAATAGTCGGCGGCCTGGGCGGTGGCGGTCAGGCAGAAAGTGGCAAGCGCCGCTGCACCAAGGATTCTGACGGTCATTTCCGAACTCCGAACGCTAACTGACCATCCTGAGCCGGGCGATGCGGCACGGAGGGTTACTGAATTCCAAGCAAATTGAATAAAGATTTATCAAACTCACCAGTTAACCGGATCTTAAAGTCGGCAGCCGCGGTTCCTTAGCGTTAATGAAGGGTTGCCGCAGCGAAACGGCGCGCAGCGAGAGGTCGCCCTCATCGCCGTGTCCGAGAACCCATGTCCGATAACCAAAGTTTTGTTGGTGCTTTAACAGCCGCAGGTGGCCGTAGCGGCGGGCAGTGACTAATTTAAGGCCTACAGAGGCTCTGATTCAGGGGAACAATGGTTCATTCTAACGATACGGGCGCCAAGGGCGCGGCCGATCTGCCGCCGCGCCCGGTCGAGTTGCAGGAACCGGGCCTTGCGCCGGTTCCGCCGGACGTCGACCCGGCGCGCGAAGACGAGGATGACGACGAGCGGTTGCCGGAAGCGGTGGACGAGAGCGAGGAGGCCGTATCCGAGGGACCGCTGGCAACCGGCCGCAATGTGATCGCCGAAGCGGTGCGCCATGCCCCGTCGTCGCCGGGCGTCTACCGGATGCTCAATGCCGCCCACGACGTGCTCTATGTCGGCAAGGCCAAGAGCGTGAAGAAGCGCCTTGCTTCGTATGCGAGGCCGACTGGCCATGTGATGCGCATCAGCCGGATGATTGCCGCCACGGTCGCCGTCGAGATCATCTCGACGGAAACGGAAACCGAGGCGCTGCTGCTCGAGGCCAATCTCATCAAGCAGCTCCGGCCGCGCTTCAACGTGCTGCTGCGCGACGACAAGTCGTTCCCCTATATTCTGCTGACCGGCGACCACTGGGCGCCGCAGATCCTGAAATACCGCGGTGCGCAGACGCGGCCGGGGCGATATTTCGGGCCTTTCGCGTCCGTCGGCGCGGTCAACCGCACCATCACCGCGCTGCAGCGCGCCTTTCTGGTGCGGTCCTGCACCGACAGCTTTTTTGAAAGCCGGACGCGGCCGTGCCTGCTCTATCAAATCAAGCGGTGCTCCGGGCCGTGCACCGGCGAGATCGATTTCGCCGGCTATTCCGCGCTGGTGCGGGAGGCCAGCGACTTTCTTTCCGGCCGCAGCCGCGCGGTGAAGGAGGAGCTCGCGCACGAGATGGAGCGCGCCTCCGAAGAGCTGGAGTTCGAGCGCGCGGCGATCTACCGCGATCGCCTGGCCGCGCTGTCGGCGATCCAATCGCAGCAGGGCATCAATCCACGCACCGTCGATGAGGCGGATGTGTTCGCGGTCCACCAGGAAGCCGGCTTCTTCTGCGTCGAGGTGTTTTTCTTCCGCACCGGCCAGAACTGGGGCAACCGCGCCTATTTTCCGCGCGCCGACCGCAGCTATGGTGCGGCCGAAGTTCTTGGCGCGTTCCTCGCCCAGTTCTACGAGGACAAGCCGCCGCCGCGTCTAGTGTTGCTGTCGCACGCCATCGATGAGATCGACCTTTTGCGCGAGGCGCTGTCGATCAAGGCGGGGGGCAAGGTCGAGGTCAGCGTGCCGCAGCGCGGCGAGAAGAAGGATCTCGTCGCGCACGCGCTGACCAACGCGCGCGAGGCGCTGGGACGCAAGCTCGCGGACACCGCGACCCAGACCCGGCTGATGGAGGGGTTGGCGAGCAAGCTCGGCCTGCCGCGCGTGCCGCGCCGGATCGAGATCTACGACAACAGCCATATTCAGGGCACCAATGCCGTCGGCGCGATGGTAGTGGCGGGGCCGGACGGGTTCATGAAGAACCAGTACCGAAAATTCAACATCCGCTCCGACAGCCTGACCCCCGGCGATGACTACGGCATGATGCGCGAGGTGCTGGAGCGCCGCTTCAAGCGGCTGATCGCCGAGGCGCCCGTCGGGCCTGCGCCAGCCGCCGCGGACGAAGCGGCCGAGGCTGATACCGCCCCGAGCTGGCCGGATCTCGTGATCATCGACGGCGGCCGCGGGCAGCTCAATGCCGTGCGCGAGATTTTTGCCGGGCTTGGGATCGAGGGCGTCTCACTGGTCGCCGTCGCCAAGGGGCCGGACCGCGATGCCGGGCGCGAAACGTTGTTCATGCCCGACCGCGAGGCGATCAAGCTGGAACCGCGCGACCCGGTGCTCTACTTCATCCAGCGGCTGCGCGATGAATCTCACCGATTTGTTATCGGCTCGCACCGCAAATTGCGGAAGAAGGACATTCGCGAGGCCGGGTTGCAAGAAATTCCGGGAATCGGCCCGGCGCGAAAACGCGCGCTGCTTCACCATTTCGGCACTCTCAAGGAGATCGAGCGGGCATCCGTTGCCGATCTCGCAAAGGTTCCTGGCATCAGCAATGAGGGTGCGCGCCGGATATTTGATTTTTTCCACGCCAACGGCCGATAAGGGCTGTATGTAGGCTGTTACTTGCGCCGCGTTGGCGGGTCTTTTTTTGGTTGAGAGGAATGAATAGCGTCACCACTCGCAGCTCGCCGAAACATTCGTGGAGCCTTCCAAATATCCTGACCTATTCGCGGATCGCAGCGATCCCGGTGGTTGTCGGCTGCATTTACGCGCAATCCATCCTCGACGGCCCGCTGTGGCTGCGCTGGATGGCGCTGCTCGTCTTCATCATCGCCGCGGTCACCGATTTCTTCGACGGCTACTACGCGCGGATCTGGGATCAGCAGTCGGCCTTCGGGCGGATGCTCGACCCGATCGCCGACAAGCTGCTGGTCGCCGCCTGCCTGCTGATGCTGTCCGCCGACGGTATCATCCACGGTTGGACCTTGTGGGCCGCAATTGTTATCCTCAGCCGGGAAATTCTGGTGTCGGGGTTGCGGGAATATCTGGCGGCCCTGCGGGTCAGCGTTCCGGTCACCAAACTCGCCAAGTGGAAGACCACGGCGCAGCTCGTCGCCATCGGCTTTCTGCTGGCGGGCGAGGCGGGCGACCGGGTGCTGCCGATGACGACCGAGATCGGCATCGTGCTGCTGTGGGTTTCGGCGCTGGTCACGATCTACACCGGTTGGGATTATTTCCGCGCAGGCGTGCGCCATCTCATCGAGGACGAGACGTGAAGGTACTTTATTTCGCCTGGGTCCGTGAGCGCATCGGCAAGGCTGAAGAGACCATCGACCCGCCGGAGACGGTGCGGACCGTTGCCGATCTCGTCGCCTGGCTGTCGGCGCGGGGGGCGGAATATGCTCATGCCTTCGAGCGGCCGCGCTTCATCCGGGCGGCGATCGACCGCAACCATGTCCGCCCCGAAACCTCGATTGCGGGGGCGCGCGAGATCGCATTCTTCCCGCCGATGACTGGCGGCTGACGATGACAGCATCAGTGACCATCCGCCTGCAGAGCGCCGATTTCGACGTCGCGAAGGAAATTGCCCTGCTCTCGGCGGGGGACACCTCCATCGGTGCGGTGGTCAGCTTTCTTGGTCTGTGCCGGGGCGACGAGGACGGCCGGCCGATCAAGGCGCTGACGCTGGAGCACTATCCGCAGATGGCCGAGGCCGAGATCGGCCGCCATGTCGAGGAGGCGCTGGCCCGCTGGCCGCTGACCGGCGTGACGGTCATTCACCGTTTCGGGCGGATCGTGCCGGGCGAAAACATCGTGCTGGTGCTGACGGCGTCGTCGCATCGCCCTGCGGCTTTCGCCGCCGCGGAGTTTTTGATGGACTATCTCAAGACGCGCGCACCGTTCTGGAAGTCGGAGGAAAGCGCCGAGGGGACGGTCTGGGTCGAGGCGCGCGATGCCGACGATGCGGCTGCGGCGCGCTGGAACAGGACGGAAATCTGACATGACACAACAGGACAAGGCCGGCGCGTCGTCTCGCGCGGCCGAGGCAGCGCTTGTCTCCGCGCAAGCCGAGCGCGACGCCGCGGATCTGCACACGCTGCTCGACTTTCTCCGCTACGGCGTCAGCCGGTTTGCCGAGGCGGGCGTGGTGTTCGCGCACGGCACGACCGATCCGGTAGCGGAGGCGGCATTCATCATCTCCGAGGCGCTGCATCTGCATCCCGAGCAGTTCGATATGTTCGCGACCGCGCGCGTGACGAAAACGGAAGCGCTGAAGATCGCCGCGCTGATCGACCAGCGCGTGACCACCCGCAAGCCGGCGGCGTATCTGCTCAACAAGATCTACATGCGCGGGCTGCCGTTCTATGTCGATGAGCGGGTGATCGTGCCGCGCTCGTTCATCGGCGAGCTTTTGGATTCGCATTTCGACGGCGGCGACACGTCAATGATTGACGATCCGGGCAGCATCACGCGCGTGCTCGATCTCTGCACCGGGTCGGGCTGCATCGCCATTCTTGCGGCGCATGCGTTTCCGAATGCGCAGATCGATGCCGTTGATCTGTCGCCGGATGCGCTCGAGGTCGCACGGCGCAATGTCCATGAGCATGGTCTCGAAGATCGCATCACGCTCTATCAGGGCGACCTGTTCGCACCGCTCGGCGACACCCGCTACGACCTGATCATCACAAATCCGCCTTATGTTGATGCGCAAGGAATGGCGGATCTCCCGGAAGAGTGCCGCCACGAACCGGCGATGGCCTTCGATGGCGGCGATGACGGGCTCGACATCGTGCGCAAGATCATTGATCAGGCCGCGGCGCATCTGCTGCCGGGCGGCGGATTGCTTTGCGAAGTCGGCCGCGGCCGCTACGTCACGGAAGAGGCGTTTCCGCGCCACCCCTTCATCTGGCTCGATAGTGAAGAGTCAGAAGGAGAGGTGTTCTGGCTGGCGGCCGAAGCTCTCTGAGCGTGGCGCGCGGGGCGGTGCCGGAACCAGATGATCCGGCACTCGCCAAATCGGCGCGGCGTTTCTATCTCGCGTTTTCGGGTTTGTGACGGACAGCATGCCATGCTCTCCGTCACGATTTTTTTGTGGCCGTTTTTTTTGGATTTGTTTTGGCGCGGGCAACGCGCCGTCGATTGGATTGGCATGCTGTTCAACCCCCACCAGAGTTCGTTTTCGCGCACCGCGTGGCTCGATGAATTTCGGGCGACGCTGGCGCTCGGCTGGCCGCTGGTGCTCACCAACCTTGCGCAGATCGCGCTGACGACGACTGACCTGATCTTTCTGGGCCGCCTCGGCCCGTCGTCCCTGGCGGCGGCGACGCTCGGCAGCAATCTTTATCTGGCGATCCTGATCTTCGCGATCGGCGTGATGACCGCGACTTCGCCGATGATGGCGGAAGCGATCGGCCGCAAGCGCAAGATGCTGCGCGATGTCCGCCGCACTTTCCGGCAAGGCTTGTTCTCTGCGGTGTTGATCGCCATTCCGAGTTGGCTCGTGCTGTGGCACGCCGAGGCGGTGCTGCTTCTGTTCGGGCAGGCGCCGGAGCTGGCGGCCGAGGCGCAGGTGTTCGTGCGCCATCTGCAATGGGGCTTTCTGCCGTTCCTCGGTTTCGTCGCGCTGCGCTCGTTCGTGGCTGCGCTCGAGCGGCCGATCTGGGCGCTGCTCGTGACCGGCGTGGCGGTGGTGTTCAATATCGGCGCGAACTGGGCGCTGGTGTTCGGCCATCTCGGCCTGCCAGCTCTCGGCCTGCGGGGATCGGGCATCGCCACCTCGCTGTCGAACCTGTTCATCTTCGTCGGCCTTGTCGTTGTGGTGAGCACGCACCCGAAATTCCGGCGCTTCCATCTGTTCGGCAACTGGTGGCGGGCGGACTGGCCGAGGTTCAGGGCGCTGTGGCGGCTTGGCCTGCCGATCGGCGCGACATTGGCGTTCGAGGTTACGG
The DNA here is from genome assembly GCA_035565775.1 of Xanthobacteraceae bacterium. Taxonomy (GTDB): domain Bacteria; phylum Pseudomonadota; class Alphaproteobacteria; order Rhizobiales; family Xanthobacteraceae; genus PRO6. The sequence continues at coordinate 444,991 of DATMRW010000023.1, forward strand.
TCTTCAACGCGGCAGTGTTTCTGATGGGACAGTTCGGCACGGCGGCAATCGCCGCGCATTCGATCGCCATCCAGATCGCCTCGGCGTCCTTCATGGTGCCGATGGGGATCGGGCAGGCGGCGACGGTGCGCGTCAGTCTCGCCCATGGCTCAAGCGACCGCGACGGCATCACCCGCGCGGGCTGGACCGCCTTCACGCTTGCGGTGTCGTTCATGGCGGCGATGAGCGTGGTGATGATCGTTGCGCCAAAGCTTCTGATCGGCGCCTTCATCGATATTGGTGATCCGGCCAACGCCCTGGTGGTGCAGACCGCCGTGGGCTTTCTGTTCTGCGCCGCGCTGTTCCAGATCGTCGATGGTGCGCAGACCGTGACCGCGGGCATGCTGCGCGGGCTTCAGGACACGCGGATGCCGATGATCTATGCCGGGCTTGGCTATTGGGGTTTCGGCATGCCGCTCAGCCTGTTCTTCGGCTTCAAGGCGGGTTTTGGCGGCCTCGGCATCTGGATCGGGCTGGCCTCGGGGCTTGCCGTCGTTGCCGCAATCATGATCACGCGCTGGATGCGGCGCGACCGGCACGGTCTGGTGCCGCGAAACTGAAACGCCGCAATCGGAGGATTGCGGCGTTTCGTACGTTCAGGAGCAGTTTTCTCTAAATGCCCCGCGCGCGTCGCGCGGGGCGATCATTCGGCTGCCCGTCAAAACACCTTTTTGATCCAGTTGTGCGAGTCGGTCGCCCGACCGTATTGGATGTCGACGAGCTTCTTGCGCAGATCCATCGCGACGGGGCCGGCGGCGCCGCCGCTGATGAGAAAATCGCCGCTCGCCGAGCACACCTTGCCGATCGGAGAGATCACCGCCGCGGTACCACAGGCAAAGGCCTCTTTCAGCTTTCCGCTGGCGGCATCGGCGCGCCACTGGTCGATGGTGTAGGCCTCCTCGCGCACGCGCACGCCCGCTTCCCGCGCCAGTGTGATGATCGAGTCGCGGGTGATGCCCGGCAGGATCGTGCCGAGCGGCGGCGTCAGCAGCGAGCCGTCGTCGAACACGAAGAAGATGTTCATGCCGCCGAGTTCCTCGATGTAGCGGCGCTCGACCGCATCGAGGAACACGACCTGATCGCAGCCGCGGTCGATCGCCTCCGCCTGCGCGCGCAGGCTGGCGGCATAGTTGCCGCCGCATTTGACGGCGCCGGTGCCGCCGATCGCGGCGCGCGTGTAGTTCTCCGACACCCAGATCGACACCGGCGCAGGGCCGCCCTTGAAATAGGAGCCGACCGGCGAGGCGATGACGGCGAAAATGTATTCCGCGGAAGGCTTCACGCCGAGGAAGACCTCGTTCGCGATCATGAAGGGCCGCAGGTAGAGGCTGCCCTCGCCACCCGGAATCCAGTCGCGGTCGACGCGCACGAGCTGCTCGACGGCTTCGATGAACACCGGCTCGGGCAGCGGCGCCATGGCCATGCGGTTGGCCGAATCGACGAAACGGCGGGCATTGGCTTCGGGACGGAACAGGTTTACGCCGCCGTCGTCGCGCCGGTAGGCCTTGAGGCCTTCGAAGATCTCCTGCGCGTAGTGCAGAACGGCGGTGGCCGGATCGAGCGCGAAGCTGGTGCGCGATTCGATGCGCGCGCCATGCCAGCCCTTGGCCTCGCTATACTGGACCACAGCCATGTGATCGGTGAACACTCGGCCGAAGCCCGGATTCGCGAGCTTTTGCGCGCGCTCCTGCTCGGGCGTCGGGTTGGTCGCTGGCTGGATTTCGAAATTCAAACAGATCGAGCGATCGATCCTGTCGAATGAAATTCCCATGGGTATCTCCCGCTCTACAATCGTGATCCGTTGCGGCGATCGGTCGGCCGCCGGCTTCCGGTTTCGTTGGTGCCTAGGTCTGAAGGCCGCGATCGTCTATTGCTGATTGCAGGCTTTTACGGACAGCACGAACTCCAGTATGTTTGCCGAAAGTCCGCTCGACAATCGCACGGTGGAAACTTGCGGCTCTGGTTTGCCGTGATAACTCGAATTCCTTGGTTAGTCCGTAAACGATTATTTCGTCCGGGACCTGGTTTTTGTAACATCGGACCCTAAATGCGTCAATATGGCTGACATAAATTTCAAACCAGACCTGCCTTCAGTGCAGAGCAGTTCTTTAGGGGCCGCCGACGGCGCTGGCGCGGGACTGCGCTGGGACATCATTGAACTTTTGTTCTTCGCATACCGCGATTTCGTAGGCGATGCCGATCACGTGCTGGAGACTTACGGGTTCGGGCGGGCGCATCACCGTGTTGTGCATTTCGTCACGCGCTATCCCGGGTTGACCGTCGCAGACCTTCTCAGCGTGCTCCGCATCACTAAGCAGTCGCTCGGCCGGGTGCTGAAGCAGCTGCTGGACGAGGAATTCATTGTGCAGAAGGCGGGCGACAGCGACCGCCGCCAGCGCCTTCTTTATGCCACCCCGAAAGGGGAGACGCTGGTGACCCGGCTGGCGACATTGCAGACCCGCCGCATCAATCGTGCCTTGGAGGGGCTTGAGCCCGCCCAGGCCGAGGCGGTCGGACATTTCCTGCGTGCGATGATCGAACGTGATGATCCCGACAAGGTGCTGGAGACGCTGCTCAGTATCGGTCGCCACAAGACAGAGGACTGATTTTGACGGACGCAGCCTTCGCCTTCCGCAAGAAAACGATTCCGACCGACGATGCGCCGCATCTGCTTCTCGTGGACGACGACCGGCGAATTCGGGACCTGCTGTCGCGTTTTCTCGTCAACGAAGGCTATCGCGTCACCACGGCGATGAGCGCGGCAGCGGCGCGGGCCAAGCTTTCGGGGCTGGATTTCGACCTGCTGATTCTAGACGTGATGATGCCGGGCGAGACGGGCTTCGAGCTGGCGCGCTCGCTGCGGGCGCAATCCTCCGTGCCGATCATCATGCTGACCGCGCGGCACGAGGCCGAGGCCCGGATCGAGGGCTTGCAGATCGGCGCCGATGATTATGTCGCCAAGCCTTTCGAGCCGCGCGAACTGGTGCTGCGGATCGCCAACGTGCTCCGCCGCATGACGCCGGCCGAAGTGGACGCGCCGGAATCGGTAACGTTCGGACCCTATGTCTACCACCTTGACCGCGGCGAACTGCGCAACGGCGAGGAAATCATTCATCTCACTGACCGCGAGCGCGACATGCTGCGTATTCTTTCCGCGGCGCGCGGCGAAACGGTGCCGCGGCAGGATCTCACCGGCGGCGGGGCGGCAGTCAACGAGCGTGCGGTCGATGTGCAGATCAATCGGCTGCGCCGCAAGATCGAACATGATCCGGCGAATCCGCTGTTTCTTCAGGCGGTGCGCGGCATCGGCTATCGGCTCGTGGCGTCGCCATGAGTGCGGGCCGGCGCTGATTGGATGAAGGCTAGGGAAGTGAGCGCAGGTCGATGAACCGCTGGGCCAATAGCTTGTCCGCGATCCGGACCGCATCGGCGCGCGTTCTCGGCGCAACGAACTGGATCGGACGCCGCTTCAACAGCCTGATGCCGAAGGGGCTGTATGCCCGTGCCTTGCTGATCATCATCGTGCCGATGGTGGTGCTGCAATCCGTCGTCGCTTTTGTGTTCATGGAGCGCCACTGGAATACGGTGACGCGGCGGCTGTCGACGGCGGTGGTGCAGGACGTTGCCGCGCTGATCGACATCTACAACGGCACGCCGCAGGACAAGGACCGCGTGCTGCTGCGGAAGATCGCGCAGGAGCGGCTTGGCCTCGTGGTCGACCTGCTGCCGCCGACCGACATGCCCGCGCCGGGGCCGAAGCCGTTCTTCTCGCTGCTCGATCAGGCGCTGTCGCGGCAGCTCAGCCGCCAGATCGGAAAGCCGTTCTGGATCGACACGGTCGGCCGTTCCAACCTCGTCGAGATCCGCATCCGGCTCGATGACGCGGTGATGCGCGTGTTCGCGCAGCGCAGCGCCGCCTATGCGTCGAATTCGGAGATCTTTCTGTTCTGGATGCTTGGCACCTCGTCGCTGCTGCTGATCGTCGCGGTGCTGTTCCTGCGCAATCAGATCAAGCCGATTTTGCGGCTGGCGGATGCCGCGGAGAATTTCGGCAAGGGCCGCGACGAGCCCAACTTTCGGCCGCGCGGCGCGCGCGAGGTGCGGCGGGCGGCCTATGCCTTCATCGAGATGAAGTCGCGCGTCGAGCGCGCCATCGAACAGCGCACCGCGATGCTGGCCGGCGTCAGCCACGACCTGCGCACCATCCTCACCCGCTTCAAGCTGGAGCTGGCGCTGATCGGCGACAGTCCGGACGCCGAGGGCATGCGCAAGGACGTCGATGAGATGAACGCGATGCTCGAGGCCTATCTCGCCTTCGCGCGAGGCGACAGCGGCGAGCAGGCGCAGCCGACGGACATGGAGCAGGCGCTGGAAGAGCTGCGCGACGATGCCGAGCGCAACGGCAATCAGGCGACGATTGCTTTCCACGGCCAGCCGCTGGTGACGGTGAAGCCCGCCGCGTTCAAGCGGTGCCTCGCAAACCTTGTCTCGAATGCGGAGCGCTACGCCACCACGATCAGCATCACCGGCCATCGCGACCATCGCTGGCTGACGGTGACGGTGGACGATGATGGGCCGGGAATCCCGATCGAGATGCGTGAGGAAGTGTTCAAACCGTTCCTGCGACTCGACGATGCGCGAAATCAGGACGAGGGTGGCACCGGGCTTGGCCTTGCGATTGCCCGCGACATCGCCCGCTCCCACGGCGGTGAGATTTTGCTTGCCGACAGCCCGATGGGCGGCCTGCGCGCCAGCGTGCGCGTGCCGGTTTGATTTTTTGCTCGTTCGATGACGAACGCCGCTGCGCAGCGGCGTGTTACGCTTATTGAGCAAACAAAGAATGCCCGGAGCGGCTCCGGGCATTCTTTCGGGTTTGCAATTTCTTTCCTGGCGAAGGTCAGCCAGCCAGCTCCTTCGACCGCCTGGTTGCTGCGGCGACGGCGCGCTCCATCAGCGGCTTCAATCCGTCTTCGGCCATCAGCACGCTGAGCGCTGCGGCGGTGGTGCCTCCGGGCGAGGTGACGTTCTGGCGCAGCGTTGCGGCATCGAGTTCGGAGCGGTGAAGGAGTTCGCCCGAGCCGGCAACGGTGGCGCGCGCAAGCGTCATAGCGAGTTCGGCGGGAAGGCCGGCGGCGACGCCCGCCCTAGCCAGCTCCTCGGCGAGCAGGAACACATAGGCCGGGCCGGAGCCGGAGACGGCCGTCACCGCATCCATCAGCCCTTCGTCATCGACCCATTCGACGGCGCCGGTGGTGCACAGCAGCGCGTCGGCGACGGCGCGCTGGGTGTCGTTGACGTCGGGCGAGGGGACCGCGACGATGATGCCGCGGCCGATCGCGGCCGGGGTGTTCGGCATGGCGCGGACGACCTGACCGCCGCAGGCGCTGCGGATCGCGCCAATGGTGATGCCGGCCATGATCGAGACGACGAGCGTCTCCGCGCCGACATAGGGGCGCAGCAGTTCGGCTACTTCGCGGAAGGTCTGCGGCTTCACCGCGATCACCAGCGCCGCCACCGGGCTGACTTCGGACGGTGCCGGATTGAGTTTGGGCCCGCGCGCGATCAGCGCCCTGGCTTCGTCGGAGGGCGACGGCTCGATGACGGCGATTCGGGAGGGCGGGCAGCCCTGCGCCAGCCAGCCGGCCAGCATCGCGCCGCCCATCTTGCCTGCGCCGGCAAGAAGGATTGAGCCGGATGTCTTTTCAAGGATGTCGGAGAGGACGGAGGCGGACATTGCGGAAAATCCAATCGATTGACTGGACCATGCAATAAGCCTTTTTGCGGCTGAGGGGAAATTCTCCCCTCGGTCGACGGGGCCGATCAGGCCTCGCCCATTGTGTCGAACATCGCGGCGCTCATCGCCTCGGCCGCGGTCTTGCCGGCCCAGACCACGAACTGGAAGGCGGTGTAGTAGCGCTCGCAGGCGTGCAGAGCGCCGGCCACCATCATCTCGCACTGCGCCTGCGTCGCGGCCATGCCGTCCGGCAGCAGCAGCGCCTGGCGGTACATAATCGCGCCGCTCGAGATCCAGACGTCGAAGTGGCCGACCCAAAGCTGTTCGTTGATCAGCGCGACAAGGCGTTGGGTCTCGGCGCGGCGAGCTTCGGGCACGCGCATCTCGAAGGCGCAGGCGAGGTGCAGCGCCTCGATGTCGTCCATCCAGGTGAAGGCGAGTTCGTAGTCGGTCCACTGGCCCTTGGCCAAAATCGTGACTTCGTCCTCGCCGGACCGCTCAAAGGTCCAGTCGTTGGTCGTGGCGATGTCCTCGACGATCGCCAGCGAGTTGTCCCTCGAATCGATGATGATGTCCAAATGGGACATGCCGTTTGCATCCTGTCCTGATCTGAGGAAGCGCACACCGATACGAAACGCCGGGACACGCGCATACTTGCTGAAATTCACCGCTCGGGTGGTACGGCTCGCTCCCGGAGGAGTTGGTGCCACGCAGGGGTGAACTGCGCATATGGATTGATCAGTGATTTGCGGAATCTGCGCAACCGTGCCCGAATCCCGTCCACAGGCAAACCGGAGGTCATCCACAAGTCATCGGAGCGGCCTAATTCTGCACGGATTCTCGGTGGGGCCATGGCCCGCTGGACTTTCCGCGGCGGCACGGCGCAAGCCGCCGTGCGCGGGCCTGGCGGCCTGCGGCATTTTGAATCAAAGGGGGAGGATTTTACGGGGCGGGCGCGCCCATGCTTTGGGTCGCGCAAGGCCATGCGGGGTGCACAGAGCGCCGAAAGGCATTTTCGTCGCGATCCGATTTTGCCGGATCGCGAGTCTTTTCATGCAGTTGCGATTGCCGGAGGCGGCAGCGCGCTCAGTCGAACAGGCTGGAGACCGATTCTTCGGCAGCGGTGCGGCCGACGGCCTCTGCGATCAGCGCGGCGATCGAGATGGTGCGGATGTTCGGCGCCGAATGCACCGCCTCGGTCGGCTGGATCGAGTCGGTGATCACCAGCTCCTTGAGGCGCGAGCCGGTGATGCGGGCGACCGCGCCGCCGGAAAGCACGCCGTGGGTGATGTAGGCCGAGACCTCCTTGGCGCCCTTGGCGATCAGCGCGTCGGCGGCGTTCACGAGGGTGCCGCCCGAGTCGACGATGTCGTCGACGAGAATGCAGTTATAGCCGGAGACGTCGCCGATCACGTTCATGACCTCGGACTCGCCGGCGCGTTCGCGGCGCTTGTCGATGATCGCGAGCGGGGCGTTGATGCGCTTGGCAAGGCCGCGCGCGCGCACGACGCCGCCGACGTCCGGCGACACGACCATGACCTTGTCGAGGTCGAAATGTTCGCGAATGTCGCGGACCATCACCGGCGAGGCGTAGAGATTGTCGGTCGGGATGTCGAAGAAGCCCTGGATCTGACCGGCGTGGAGATCGAGCGTCATGACGCGATCGGCACCGGCATGGGTGATCAGGTTGGCGACGAGCTTGGCCGAGATCGGCGTGCGCGGACCGGCCTTACGATCCTGCCGGGCATAGCCGAAATAGGGGATGACCGCCGTGATGCGGCGCGCCGAAGCGCGGCGCAGCGCGTCGGTGATGATCAGAAGTTCCATCAGGTGGTCGTTGGCCGGGAACGATGTCGACTGAATGATGAAGACGTCCGAGCCGCGGACGTTCTCCTGGATCTCGACGAAAACTTCCATATCGGCAAAACGGCGAACGCTCGCCTTGGTCAGCGGCAGTTCGAGCCGCTCAGCAATCGCTTGCGCCAAAGCCGGGTTTGAATTGCCAGCAACAAGTTTGATGGCGCCGTTCTTCGCCGACATCGTGGGCTTTCCCTGAGATTGGGTGGGTACTCGATTCAACATGATCGCCGCCAAAATATGTGCACGGGGGCTTCCAGCCGGGGGCGTGATAACAAGCAGGGTGCGATGCGGCAATACGAGTCTGCCGCTTATCCGGGCAAAACCGGTAAAATTTCGCGTGTTTTGTGGCTTGTCGGGAAGGTTTTGGTGTTCCCTCCCGCTATTCGCTCAACTTGATCGGTTTCCTGCAGTCTTGGTTCACGCTGCCGCGCGGGTTCGGCGCTGCGCCTTATGCTTCGAGGCCGATGGCGTGAATGTGCCGCCCGAAGTCCGGCTCGTTGCGATGAACCGAGCGGCGGTAGCTGAAAAACCGGTCGTCGGCGTAGGTGCACAGCCCGATGTCCTCGATCTCGCCAATGCCGGCTGCGATCAGCCGCGCACGAATGAATCCGCCGAGGTCGAACATGCTGTGGCCCTCGCGAGCCGAGGCAATGAAGAAAGCGGCATTGGTGGGGGCGGCGGCGATGAAGCGTTCGACGAACTCGGCGCCGACCTCGTAGCTCTTCTGGCGGATCAGCGGGCCGATTGCCGCAACGATGTGCTCGCGCGCCGCGCCCAGCTCCTCCATCCGCGCGATGGTCGCCTCCAGCACGCCGGTCAGCGCGCCGCGCCAGCCTGCATGGGCCGCGCCGATGACGCTGGCCTTCGGGTCTGCGAACAGTACCGGCCCGCAATCGGCGGCGGTGACGCCCAGCACGATGCCCGGCGTTGCGGTCACGATCGCATCGGCACGGGGACGGAAATCATCGGCCCAGCGCTCCGTCGCGATCACCGCATCCGGCGAGTGCACCTGATAGACGGTGATGAGCTTGTCGGCGGGGGCGCCAAGGCTCTCCGCCAGACGCTTGCGATTTTCGACGACGGCGGCCGCGTCGTCCTTCGAGCCGAGACCGCAATTGAGGCTGTCGTAGATTCCCGACGAGACGCCGCCCGCGCGCGTGAAGAAGCCGTGGCGGAGCCGGGGGATGGCGGAGAGGCGCGGCGTGTGCAGCATCATCATCGCGAGACCTTTGCTTCGGGCGGCGCGTCGGACAGGGCCACCAGCATGTCGAGGCTGGGATCGGCGACGCCGAGCACCTTGAACAGGCCGCCCATCGAGCCCTGACTGCCGCCGGTAAGGCGCTGATAAGCGAGCATGATGTCCTGCGCCACCGCTGGCGTGGCCTTGGCCATCAGGGCCTTTGCACGTGCCTCGATGCCGAGGCGATGGAGGAAGATCCCCTGCTCGACCGGGCCATGGCTGCGGATGCCTGCGGCTTCGGCTGCCTGCGCCAGCGCCTGAAAGTCGACATGGGCGGTGAGGTCGGCGGTGCCGGGATCTTGCAGCACGTCGGCGAAGGCATGGCTTTTGATCGCCTGCAGCGTGTCGCCGATATTTTTGCTGGTGTGGCCATAGTCGATGATCAGCGCCGCGCCGCCGTGGCTGCGGATGTGGCGGGCGATGGTCATCATCTCGGTGTCGGGCCGCCACTCGAAGATAGAGCCGCTTGGCGCGCTTGCGATATGAGGTGGCAGCAGCGCGGCAAAGCGCGGCGTCGGCTCGCGGGCGGTGCCGAACGCAAGTTCGCCGTCCCGGTCGATCTCGACCACGCGCTCGTGCCAGCCGGTGTCGCGTTTCACCATCTGGTGGATCGGCAGTACGTCAAAATATTCGTTGGCGAGAATGATCGAGGGGCCGGGCGGCAACTGGTCGAGGCCGGTGTGCCAGGTCACGTTCTCGAAACCGTTGAGGGTCTGGCGCTGGGTTTCGCGCAGGCGCGGGTTGACCTCGACCAGATGCACCGAGATGGCGTCGAGAAACTCCGGCAGCACGCGAATGGCGCGCAGCGCGTCCGCCATCATGGTGCCGCGGCCGGGGCCGAGCTCGATCAGGTTGACCGCGGCGGGGTCGCCCATCATGCGCCAGACCGAGGCCGCCCACAGGCCGATCAACTCGCCGAACATCTGGCTGATTTCGGGCGCGGTGATGAAGTCGCCAGCGCGGCCGAGCGGATCGCGCGCGATGTAGTAGCCGTGCTGCGGATGGGTGAGGCAGAGCTGCATGTAGCGCCAGACCGGCATCGGGCCGGCGCGGCGGATGAGGCTCTTGATCTCCTGGTCGAGGGCGGTGGCGTCGCTCACGTCGCGTCCTTCAGTTTGCGGGCGGGGTGGTCGTCACCGGGCCGCGCCACCAGGCGGTGATCATCAGCGCGACGCCCGCAATGATCATCGGCACCGACAGCAGCATGCCCATCGTGAGCCCGCCCCAGAGAAAGCCGAGCTGCGGATCGGGTTCGCGGAACGCTTCGCCAGCAATCCGGGCGAGGCCGTAGAAGGTGGCAAAGGCGCCGACGATGAAGCCGGGCCGCTTCAGCGCGCCGGCCCGGATGAAGATCATCAGCAGCGTGAACAGGACGATGCCTTCCAGCAATGCTTCATAGAGCTGGCTCGGGTGGCGCGGAACCGGGCCGCCATCGGGGAAGACCATCGCCCATGGCACGGTCGCGGGGTCGGCCGGGCGGCCCCACAATTCGCCGTTGATGAAATTGGCGATGCGGCCGAGGAAAAGGCCGACCGGCCCGACGGCGCAAGTGAGATCGCCGAGCGAGAGGAACGGAATGCCGTGCTTGCGGGCGAACAGCACCACCGCGAGGACGCAGCCGAGGAAGCCGCCGTGGAACGACATGCCGCCTTTCCAGACCTCGAAGATGTCGAGCGGATTGCGCATGAAGTAGTCGAAATTGTAAAACAGCACGTAGCCGAGCCGGCCGCCGAGAATGATGCCGAGCGTCACCCAGAGGATGAAGTCATCCCATTGCGGCAGCGTGAGGGGGGCGGGGCCGCCCCAGAGCCGTTCGTTGCGGATCAGGCGCCGGGCGTAGATCCAGCCGAAGATGATGCCGCCGATATAGGCCAGCGCGTACCAGCGGATCGCGAATGGGCCGATGGAGATCGCGACCGGATCGAAGACGGGAAAGGCGAGGAGGGCAACCTGCATCGGTGGATGGTCCGCGAATCAGGCAGGGAAAAAGAATACCTGCGGTCATGGTGGCGGATGGGAAGGGTGTCAAGAACGTAGGCTATGCCTCCTTCGGCGCAGAGCCCGTTCCGTGCCCCGCTGCGGCGGCTAAGTGTTTTTCCGGCGGTCTTGAAGTCGAAACCTCAGATCGCCATTGTGTGAAGTAGCGCGGTGTGTTGGAACAGCCGCAACCATCGCCGGAGATCGAGATGAACCAGACCCCGAACCGCTTTCTTGATGAACTATCGCGCTTGATGAACGACGCCGCCGGCGCGGCGCAGGGCGTCAAGCGCGAGGTCGACACGGTGATCCGTCATCAGGCCGAGCGCATCCTGTCCGACCTCGACCTCGTCAAGCGCGAGGAGTTCGAGGCGGTGAAAGACATGGCCCGCCTTGCGCGCGAAGAGAATGAGACGCTGAAGGGCCGCCTTGAGGCGCTGGAGGCCAAGCTCGCGCAGGGCTGAACGGAACCCAAACGCAGAGGCTCGGCGGTTGCCGGCCGGGCCGCACAGCCATGAGTTTTACGGCCGGTTTCATGGCCGGTTCCACGACCAAACCGGCAGATCCCCGGCTTTCACCCGAGAAAATCACCCGAATTTCTTGTTTTGCGGCCATTTTGGCGTTATGACAGCCCCGCGTTCGCAGCCCCCGCACCCCTGGAGGCCTGCTGCGACGTGGGTACGGGCCGCGATGCGGCCTTTAACTTTTTGAAAAACAAGGATGATTCCAAATGGCGACCGTCAAGGTATTGAAGGCGACCGCGCGTCCGAAGGTCGGCAAGGGGGCCGCCCGCGCAGAGCGTCGTGCAGGCCGTGTGCCTGCCGTGATCTATGGTGACAACAAGGCCCCGCTGACCATCTCGCTCGAAGAGAAGCAGACCCGTCAGGCGATCTATGCCGGCCACTTCCTCACCACTGTTTTTGAAATCGACCTCGACGGTGCCAAGCACAGCGTGATTCCGCGCGACTTCTATCTTGACCCGGTCAAGGATTTCCCGGTCCACGTCGACTTCCTGCGTCTCGGCGAAGGCGCCTCGATCCGCGTGGGCGTGCCGGTTCGCGTCAAGGGTTCGGAGGTCTCTCCGGGCGTGAAGCGCGGCGGCACGGTCAACATCGTGTCCCACGCGGTCGAGCTGGAAGCGCGCATCGACCTCATTCCGCAGTTCATCGAAGTCGACGTCAGCAAGCTCGAGATCAACAACTCGGTGCACCTGAGCGACATCGAACTGCCGGAAGGCGTGAAGCCGGTGCTGCGCGAGGCCCAGACCCTCGTCACCATCGTTCCGCCGTCGGGCTATTCGGAAGCTGCGGCGTCCGCTGAAGCTGCCCCGGCGGCTGCGCCGGCAGCCGGCGCGAAGGCTCCCGCTGCGGCGAAGAAGTAAGACAACGCGCGCGCCATGTGGCTGTTCGTCGGACTGGGGAATCCTGGTTCAAAATACCAGGACAACCGCCACAACATCGGGTTCATGGCGCTCGACGATATTGCTCGGCGTCACGGTTTCTCACCGTGGCGCCGACGCTTTCAGGGCGAGACGGCGGAAGGCACCCTCGACGGCCAGCGTGTCGTCCTGCTCAAGCCGACGACCTATATGAACGAGTCGGGGCGTGCGGTCGGCGAAGCGATGCGCTTCTTCAAGCTCACGCTCGACAAGCTCGTGGTGCTGCACGACGAGTTGGATCTTCCGCCGGCAAAACTTCGCGTCAAGACCGGCGGCGGCCATGCAGGCCACAACGGATTGCGATCCATCTCCTCCCATGTCGGCAACGACTATCGCCGCGTGCGATTGGGCATCGGCCATCCGGGCCAGAAGCATCTCGTTCATGCCTATGTGCTGAACGATTTCGCCAAGGCGGAGGAGCCTTGGGTCGAGGCGCTTTGCGAGATCGTCGCGGACAATGCCGGTCTTCTCGCGCGGGATGACGCTTCGGCGTTTCAGAACAAGGTGCATCTGGCGATGAGCGCCAGAGGATTTGCGGAGGCGGCCGGCGATAACGGCGCCTGAATGCGCCAGGGCGGCGCACAACTGCTCCAAAGGATTCAGGACAGGACATGGGCTTCAAATGTGGAATTGTCGGTCTGCCGAACGTCGGCAAATCGACGCTGTTCAATGCGCTGACGGAAACCGCTGCGGCGCAGGCGGCAAACTATCCGTTCTGCACCATTGAGCCCAATGTCGGCGACGTTGCCGTGCCCGATCCGCGGCTGTTCAAGCTCGCCGAGATCGCGAAGTCGGCGACGACGATTCCGACGCGGCTGACCTTCGTGGACATCGCCGGGCTGGTGCGCGGCGCGTCCAAGGGCGAAGGGCTGGGCAACCAGTTCCTCTCCAACATTCGCGAAGTCGATGCGGTGGCCCATGTCGTGCGCTGCTTCGAGGATTCCGACATCACGCACGTCGAAGGCAAGATCGATCCGCTCGCCGATATCGAAACCATCGAGACCGAGCTGATGCTGGCGGATCTCGAGAGCCTCGAAAAGCGCGTCGACAATCTGACCAAGAAGGCGCGCGGCAACGACAAGGATGCCAAGGAGCAGCTCGATCTCGTCAATCGCACGCTCGAGCTGTTGCGCGACGGCAAGCCGGCGCGTTTTCTCGAGCGCAAGCCCGAGGAAGAGCGTGCCTTCCGCATGCTCGGCCTTCTGACATCCAAGCCCGTGCTTTATGTCTGCAACGTCGAGGAAGGCTCGGCCGCGACCGGCAACGCCTTCTCGGCGAGGGTGGCCGAACACGCCGCCAAGGAAGGCGCGGTCGCGGTCGCGATCTCGGCGAAGATCGAGTCCGAGATCGCCACGCTTTCGCGCGAGGAGCGGGCGGAGTTTCTCGAGACGCTGGAGCTTGAGGAAGCCGGTCTCGACCGCCTGATCCGCGCCGGCTACAGCCTGCTCGACCTCATCACCTATTTCACGGTGGGGCCGAAGGAAGCGCGGGCCTGGACCATCACCAAGGGCACGCGCGCGCCACAGGCTGCCGGCGTCATCCATACCGATTTCGAGAAGGGTTTTATTCGCGCGGAAACCACGGCCTATGACGACTACGTCGCGTTCGGCGGCGAAGCCGGTGCGCGCGAGGCCGGGCGGCTGCGGCTCGAAGGCAAAGAATATGTCGTCGCCGATGGCGACGTGATGCATTTCCGCTTCGCGAACTGAGGCTGGACCGCCGCGCTCGCGGTGAAGTCCGGTCAAACCGCCATAGAGTCAAAAAGGATTGCCGTGCGCACCGCCCGGCAATCCTTTTTGCATTTTGCTCTTCGTCGATTACATCCCGCCGCGGTCGCGGATGGCGCCGAGATGCTCGTTGATGCGGAAGACGATCAAAATCACTTCCGCGCCGATGCGGGCGAAGACAACGCTGACCAGAAATCCGGCGAGCGCCGAGATCACGAACAGAAGTCCCCCGAACGGGCTGACCGCCATCATCGCAAGGCCGGAGAACACGCCGGACAGCGAGAACAGGCCGACGAGAATGACCACCAGCCAATAGAAGGTCTTGATGATGGTGGGGGTGATGAACCGGTCCCATTGGAACAGATCGCGAAAGTCGAACATTGGCTGGACTCCTGAATCAAGCGCCCGTCGGGTCGGCGTTCGGACGCAGCGCGTGATTGCTTGTTAAAACGGTGCAGGCGCAATCGGAACCACGGCGTTCCGAATGTCCCGTTTAATCGACGGTCAGATAGACTGGGCCCTCGGTCGGCTCGGCGCACCCATCTGCTGACGGCTTGTGATTGCGCCGAATAGCGGCCACAATCGGGCCTTTCCCAGGTGGCCGGATCCTATGAACGATATACAGCAAGACCCTGCTTCTGCGTCCGCGACGTCATCCTCATCACCGCTTTCAACATCGGAAATGCTCGCCTTTGAGGATTTCCAGCCCGGGCATTTTGGCACCTTCGGGCCAAGGCTGATCACCCGCGAGGAGATCATCGCCTACGCACAGGAATATGATCCGCAGCCGATGCATCTCGATGATGAAGCCGCCAAGCGGTCGCTGCTCGGCGGCCTTGCCGGGTCGGGCTGGCATCTGTGCTCGCTGCTGATGCGCATGATGTATGACGGCTACATTCACCGCACGGCCTCGCTCGGCTCCCCCGGAATCGATGAAGTGCGCTGGACGGCGCCGTTCCGTCCGGGCGACGAACTGACGCTCGATGTCGAGGTGCTGTCGACGCGCGTCTCGCAGAGCCGGCCGGATATCGGGATCGTGACCAGCGCCTACACGCTGAAGAATGCGAAGGGAGAGACCGTGCTGTATTCGACCTCGCCGCTGATGATCAAGCGCCGTGCTGCGCTGGAGGCGGAGCGCTGACCATGAAATTCTTCGAGGACATTCAGGTCGGCGACCGGCGCGAACTGGGATCGTTCACCTTCACCGCCGAATCGATCAAGACGTTTGCCCGGCAGTTCGATCCGCAGCCATTTCATCTCGATGAGGAAGCCGGGCGCAAATCGCTGTTCGGCGGTCTTGCCGCGTCCGGCTGGCAGGTCGGGTCGGTGTGCATGAGGCTGCTCGTCGACACCGGCAAGCGCGAGGCCGCTGAGATGCTCAGCCGCGGGGAGACGCCTGCGGTGTGGGGGCCGTCGCCGGGATTCACCGAACTGCGCTGGCTCAAGCCCGTGCTCGCGGGCGATACGGTCACCTTCGCCTCCGAGATCGAATCGCGGCGCGAATCCGGCTCGCGTCCGGAATGGGGCATTCTACGCGCCCGCAACACCGGGACCAATCAGCGGGGCGAACTGGTCTATTCGTTTCTCGCCACCGCCTTCGTGCCGCGCCGGAACAAGGCTGGCTGAGGCGCAAAAAAACAGCCCGGTTCTGATCTGATGGCGATCAGAACCGGGCTGTCGATAGGCAAATATCACTCGTGGCGCATCGGCTCGGCGAGGCGCTTCCACTGCGCGACGTTGTCGGCGATGATCCGCGTCGACTTCATCGCGGCCTGGCTGAGCTGTGCGTAGCCCGCGATTTCCCGCTGAACGCGCTGACCTTCTTCGTGCAGCATGTTGCGGATGGTCTCGAGCTCGGTGATCAGGTTCTCGATTTCAGTCAGCGAGGTACCGGCAACGCGCTGGATCAGCGAGTTGAGGTTGCTGACGGTCGCCTCGGCGGTGGGATCCTGCGGAAGCGATGCGTCGCCCGCGGCCGGAGCGGCGCCGCCGGCGGTCGTCGGGCGGCGAAGATAGGCGATGTCGTTGCGCACGAAATCGCGGATGCCGGCTTCCACTTCGGAGACGGCGGTCATGTTCGGATCTTCTTCCGGCTTTTCGGGTTGATCGGTACGGGTGGTGGTATTCATCGCTAAATCCTTATCTCGCGGCCATCGTTGGCGGATTGCTCTGCTCAACAAACCCATTTGCCATTAGTCCAGCGGATTTCCGTCGAGATCGCGGCCGATCTGCGGCGCGCACCGGACTATTCGCTGGATTCGCCAGACCAGAGCCGAATTATATGGGGTGCAAGATTAAAAGTTTGTTGGTCTTAAAAATGGCAATAACGGTCCAAAGTCGTGGCGGTTCCGGCCACGCGCCTGGAAGGGAAAAAGAGACCTTTGGCAGCGGATTTTTTTCATCTGCCCTGCGCCAATATGGGCCAAACCGGCGGGGGATAATTTGTGTTAGGAAAAAGAGCGCGCGGTGGTTGCGCCTCTGCGCAAATCGTGTTCGATCAATCGAGTGGCAAAGACCATATGAGGCTTGGTTTGCAGAGGATTGCCGTTCTCGTCGCGTTTCTCGTCGTAGTGGCAGGCGTCGCACCGGCAGGCGCACAGGGCGGACCTGGCCGCCTGCCGCCGAAAGCCGGCGTGGCGCCATATGACCGCAGCATCAATCCGATCGACCGGATGGCACGTCGCAATCTGGAGCGGCGGCATCTGGAGCGGCGGATGAGGATGCGACCGCCGGCCCACGATCCCGCGCCTGCGCGGCGATACCATCCAGCGCCGATGCCGAGGCGATGACGATCCGCAGTTGTTAAGGTGCGTTAACCCCTTGCAGCGGTTGCCGGACTAGTAGACGCGCTCGCCAAGCCCGACCTCGGAGCGCGGGCTGAGCAGGGTGATCCCGCCCTCGCCATTCTCGACGCCGAGCACGAGCACCTCGGAGAGGAAGCCGGCGATGTTGCGCGGCGGAAAGTTGCAGACGCAGATCACCTGCGTGCCGACCAGCTCGTCGGCGGCGTAGTTCGTGATCTGGGCGCTCGACCATCTTTCACCGAGCAGGCCGAGATCGATCCGCAGCTTCCACGACGGATTGCGCGCCTTGGGAAACTCCTTCACCTCGAGAATGCGGCCGACGCGCATCTCGACCTTGGTGAAATCGTCGTAGGCGATGGGGGGAGGAAGGGACATATCAACACTTCTGGAAGGCGAGAATGCTCAGGCATTCTTCGCCGCTTTAGGGGCAGCTTTCCTGGCGGCCTTTTGGGATTTTTGCTCGGCCGGTTTGTCGGCCAGTTGCTTGGCTGGCTTCTTGACGGGTTTCGCGGCAGCTTTTTTGGCTGCTTTCTTTGGCGGAGTAGTGGCGGGTTCGGCCGCCTTCTTCACGGGCGCCGGCGCTTTCGCGGGCGCAGCCTTTTTCGGCGCCGCGGCGGCCTCGACAGCGCGCCGGATCGAGCTTGCATAGCTGTAGGCGGCGTTGTCGGCGGACATCTGCAGCCGCTTCACGGTGGCGGTGCCGATTTCCAACACGTCCTTCGCGAGCTGCCGGTAGCGCTGCTTGCTGTCGGTGTCCTTCGCCTTGGCGGCAAGAGCAGCGTAGTGGTCCCGCCGCTTCCTGACGGCCTCCATCAGAACCTTCTGCTGCTGCTTCGCCTGCCGCCGGATAGTGAGATCGAGATCGGCGTCGGCCATGTTCAGTCGTCCCCCAATTGAATGACGGGTTCAGGCGCAGTACGCCATCACTCGTCGAAGCTGATGCTCCATTCCGAAAGCCTCGGCTTGACCGACAGCAGGAGCGCGTTGTCGGAGCGGATCTTCTTCTCGCCGATCAGCGCCTTATATTTCGCCCCGGCCAGCAGGTCGATCCCTGGTTCGAAGCGCAGCATCAGGCCGCATCCGCCCGGCAGCTCGGCGAGCTTGCCCTTCAGATCGATCGCATAGCCGCCGTAGTCCCACTGAAAGCCGTTGATCGTGATCGGGCGGCCGTTGATCTTGGCGATCTCCTCGAGCGACATGCCGACGCGGATGCCCAGCGGCCCTGTCCAGACCGGCGATGCGCCGACGGATACCCCCGCCGGCTTGGCGCGCGCGGCTTCGTTCTGCCAGCCGACGACCAGCCGCTTGCCCGGGTCCTTGGCGAACAGCACGGTGACTTTGTACTTCTCGCCTTCGGCTCCGTCGATTTCCTCGTCGGTCACGTTGGCCGCGCCGAACGTCTTCACCAGCGCCGCATGGCTCGCGTCCTTGCCGACCGGGCCTTCGCAGGTGATGGCCGATGATGCCGCGGGTTGGCTCTGCGCATGCGCCGCCGCCGGCAGCAGGGCGAGGAGGAGAGCAAGCAAACAGGTCCGGCAAAGGGGGCCGGTGAGGATGGCAGGCTGATGAGTCATGCAGCGCCCCGGAGCATAGGTTGTAAATCTGCGTAACGGCGCATCATTCAATGGGGCCGTTTGCGCAGAGTCAACGCAGGTGCACCGATGGCGGTTATCTTTTCTTCCAGCCGCCGCGCCGACCCGGCGCGCCTGCCGAGGAGCGCGGCTTGCTGGTGGGGATCGCGCCGCCCGAGGGAATGCTCTCGACGCCGGGGCCCATCTCGTCGAGGTTCGGCTTGCGCGCCCGTGTCGCCTTCGGCGGCAGGTTGGCGGCGTCGCCATATTTTTTCGACCCCGTGTAAGCACCGGCGGTCTTTTGGACGTTGCGCTGCTTGACGGTCGGGTCATCGACCACCGCAAGCTCGGTGGCGCGCAGCCGTTTCACCTCGTCGCGCAGGCGCGCAGCCTCCTCGAAGTTAAGGTCGGCGGCAGCTTCCCGCATCCGCGTTTCGAGGTCGGCCAGCACCGCTTCGAAGTTATGGCCGATGGCGACGGCGTCGTCCGCCATGCCGCCGTCGCCGATCTCGACGAGAACGTGGTCGCGCTCATAGACGCTGTTGAGAATGTCGCCGATCGACTTCTTCACGCTCTCGGGGGTGATGCCGTTGGCGGTGTTGTATTCGATCTGCTTCTCGCGGCGGCGGTCGGTCTCGGCGATCGCCCGCTCCATCGAGCCGGTCATTTGATCGGCATAGAGAATGACCTTGCCGTCGACGTTTCGCGCGGCGCGGCCGATGGTCTGGATCAGCGACGTCTCGCTGCGCAAAAAGCCTTCCTTGTCGGCGTCGAGAATGGCGACCAGCGCGCATTCGGGAATGTCGAGGCCCTCGCGCAGCAGGTTGATGCCGATCAGGGCATCGAACGCGCCGAGCCGCAGGTCGCGGATGATCTCGATCCGCTCGATGGTGTCGATGTCGCTGTGCATGTAGCGCACGCGAATGCCCTGCTCGTGCATGTATTCGGTGAGGTCTTCGGCCATGCGCTTGGTCAGCACGGTGACGAGCGAGCGGTAGCCGGCCTTGGCGGTGGCGCGGACCTCGCCGACGAGATCGTCCACCTGCGTGCGGGCGGGGCGGATATGCACCGGCGGGTCGATCAGCCCGGTCGGGCGAATGACCTGTTCGACGAAGACGCCGCCGGCCTCGTTCAACTCCCAGCCGCCGGGCGTCGCCGAAACCGCGACCGTCTGCGGCCGCATCATGTCCCACTCCTCGAAGCGGAGCGGGCGGTTGTCCATGCAGGACGGCAGGCGGAAGCCGTATTCGGCAAGGGTCGCCTTGCGGCGGAAGTCGCCCTTGAACATCGCGCCGATCTGCGGGATCGCGACGTGGCTCTCGTCGGCGAAGACGATGGCGTTGTCGGGGACGTATTCGAACAGCGTCGGCGGCGGTTCGCCCGGCAGGCGGCCGGTGAGATAGCGCGAATAGTTTTCGATGCCCGCGCAGCTTCCGGTCGCCTCCATCATCTCGATGTCGAACGTGGTGCGCTGCTCGAGCCGCTGCGCTTCGAGCAGGCGGCCCTGCGCGTTGAGCTGGTCGAGGCGCTGCTTCAGCTCGACCTTGATGCTCTTGATCGCCTGCACCAGCGTCGGGCGCGGCGTCACATAGTGCGAGTTGGCGTAGATCTTGATGAATTCGAGCTGGTCGCTCTTGTGGCCCGTGAGCGGATCGAATTCCTCGATGCTCTCCACCTCGTCGCCGAACAGGTTCACCCGCCACGCGCGATCCTCATAGTGGGCGGGGAAAATGTCGATGACATCGCCGCGCACGCGGAAGGTGCCGCGCGTGAAGTCGGCCGAAGTGCGCTTGTACTGCAGCGCCACGAGGTCGGCGATGAGCTGGCGCTGGTCGATGCGCTCGCCCTTCTTCAGGGCGAAGGTCATCGCGGTATAGGTTTCGACCGAGCCGATACCGTAGATGCACGACACCGAGGCGACGATGATGACGTCGTCGCGCTCGAGCAGGGCGCGAGTCGCGGCGTGGCGCATCCGGTCGATCTGCTCGTTGATCGACGAGTCCTTCTCGATATAGGTGTCGGTGCGCGGGACGTAGGCTTCCGGCTGGTAGTAGTCGTAATACGAGACGAAATATTCGACGGCGTTGTCGGGAAAGAAGTTCTTGAACTCGCCGTAGAGCTGGGCCGCCAGCGTCTTGTTCGGCGCAAGGATCAGGGCCGGGCGCTGCGTCGCCTCGATCACCTTGGCCATGGTGTAGGTCTTGCCCGAGCCGGTGACGCCGAGCAGCACCTGCGTGCGGTCGTTGCGCGACACGCCTTCCACCAGTTCGGCGATGGCCGCGGGCTGGTCGCCGCGCGGCTCGAATTCGGATTTCAACTCAAAACGGACGCCGCCTTCCGACTTCTCCGGCCGCGGCGGGCGATGCGGCGTCCACACCGAGAGACTGCCGTCCTTCCGGCGGAATTCCGGGCGGCCGTCGCGCAACAGATCTTCCAATGCCTCCGCGGTTGCCTTGACGCCGAGGCTCTCCATCTTGTTGCGCGGCGGGCGGGCGAGGCTGTCGTCGTCCTCGACATCGAGGCCGAGCTGCCTTGCGAGTTCGGGGTCCATCGTCGGGATGGTCGCGCTGGTGCCGTAGTTGGCCTGCGGCGCTTCCTCGAAGCCGCCGCCGCGGTGCGGTTCGCTGTCCTTCGATTTGCGCGGGCCGTCATCGCCCTTAAAAGTTTTCGGCGTCGAGGCGCGGCCGCGATGCATCGCGGCCTCGCCGCCGCTGCGCCGCTCCCACGACGTCTCGGGCGGCGGCTGCAGCCCGGTGGAGGAGCCGATGCCGCTTTCGCCGCGATTGATCGCGGGATTCAGCAGCTCGGCCAGCGCCGGGCCGATCGGCTGCACCGGCGGACGCTGCGCCTTGCCGCCGGACTTCACGCCGGACTTGGCGCCGGACTTGGCGCCGGATTTGGAACCGGGCTTGGAACCGGGAGCGGCCTTCGCCGCGTTGGGTTTTGCCGGCTTTTTCGGGGGAGCAGGTGATTTCGCCATCGCCGCAATATGGGGTGCTTAGCGGCGCGCGGAAAGGGCTTTTGCTGCATCGTCCGCGCGAGGTGAAAGGATCCTCATTCGATTGCGTTGGCGGGGCGCAGCTTCTGCAAGGCCGGCGGCAGCCGGTCGTCGAGCCAGCGCCGGATCGCGGCCTGCCGGCGATGGTAGAAAAGGCCGAGGCCGATCACCGCGACGCCGATCAGCGACAGCGCGAAGGGGAACAGCAGCGAATCCTGGAAGACGTTGTTGGCAAGGTCGCCGAGATATATCGCGATCCCCAGCGTGCCGAACACGGCAAAAACCTGCCGGCCGAGGAACACGGCGATGGCGAGGAAGCCGACATTCATCGCGCAGTACAGCGCCTTGGCCAGCGCTGTGCCGTCGGAGGCCGCGGTGATGCCGCCCCAGAACGTCAGGACGCCGAACAGATAGAGCCAGAACGCGTAGTCGCCGCTGCGCTGGCGGACATTCACGATCATTGCGGCGATGATGATGGCGAGGCCGAACCAGATCGACACCTGACGCTGCACCTCGAAATCGAAGGGCTTCTTGCCGAGGAGCGGGGCAAGGTCCATCGAGAAGAACCACAGCGCAAAGGCGATGATCAGGACGAGGAAGGGAAAGCGGTAGAACCGCAGGGCGAGCGCCGCCGCGGCGACCGCCGCCATCTCCATATAGATCCAGCTGCCGTTGATGTAGTGATAGAACCCGCGGACCGTCGCGGTCCGCTTGCTCATGTCCTCGAAAAACCCGTAGGCCTCCTGAATGCCGAACACCGCCAGCGGGGCCATCGACACTGCAATCGCGATCAGCAGCCCGCCCGGCGTGCGCAGGCCCTTGGTGTGCCACAGATAATGGCCGCCCGCGGCGAACAGGACGGCATAGACCAGCGCGGTGATGGTGAGGGCGACGCCGCCCATCGCCGAGAAGGCGAGGGTGGAAAACAGCCCCATCGCCGACATCACGATCAGCGCGCCGGCATACCACAGCACGTGCACCATATCGAAAGCGCGGGGCTGGTCTGCGGGCGCAGAGGGGCGGCTGCCGAGGAAGGCGAGCAGGCTCGCCAGTTGATCCGCAGAAATGACGCCGGCATCCGCCGCGGCGCGCAGGTCGTTGCTGGAATATCGCAAGCCTCGACTCCTTCGGTTGTCAGGCATGTTTTGAGCGTAGATCGTGGGTGGCGAATCGGCGCCGCTGCACGGGATTTTACCATCGTGCGGGGAGGGGGCCATGCGCCACATACCTCGCACCATCGCGCTCACACCCGGATTGACTGGAACGGCCGTTCCGGCGAAGTTCATGCATTCGCATTTAACTGCCGCGTCGCGGCGGGAAACAAGCGCAACCTAGGAAGCCGCCATGATTGACCTGCACTACTGGACCACGCCGAATGGTCACAAAATCACGATTTTCCTCGAGGAGGCCGGGCTGCCCTACAAGATCTTTCCGGTGAATATCGGCAAGGGCGAGCAGTTCCAGCCGGACTTTCTGGCGATTTCCCCCAACAACCGCATTCCGGCCATTGTCGACCACGAGCCCAAGGGCGGCGGCGCGCCGCTGTCGCTCTTCGAGTCGGGTGCGATCCTGCTGTATCTGGCGGAAAAGACCGGCAAGTTCCTGTCGGGCGACCAGGCCAAACGCTATGACGCGATCCAGTGGCTGTTCTGGCAGATGGGCGGCCTCGGCCCGATGGCCGGCCAGAACCACCATTTCAACCTGTATGCGCCGGAAAAGATTCCTTACGCGATCGATCGCTATGTAAAGGAGACGAACCGTCTCTACGGCGTGCTGAACAAGCGGCTGGCGGACCGCGAATTCATGGCGGGCGAATATTCGATCGCGGACATGGCGAGCTATCCGTGGATCGTGCCGCACAAGAACCAGGGGCAGGATCTCAACGACTTCCCACACCTCAAGCGCTGGTTCGAGACGATCCGCGCCCGGCCGGCGGTCGAGCGTGCCTATGCCAAGGCGAAGGAGGTGAACCCGAACTTCGGCCAGCCGGTCAATCGCACCGAGGACGAGCGCAAGGTGCTGTTCGGCCAGACCGCCAGCGTCGTGACGGTCTAATCCGCCGGCGTTTCACCATCGCTTGACGATGCGCCCTTTGCCGCAGCCGCCCGCAGGCAGTTGCGGCAAAGGCAGTCTTCATTGTCGGTTGCTGCGGGCAGCGGCAGCCGCACGCTTTCATCGTCGCACCAGCAGCGCCCCGACAGGTCGCAGGTGAAAGCCGCCCCGCAGCGCGCGCAGGTCAGGCTGCGGATGCCTGCGGCTTCGCCGGCGCGTGGGGACGCCTGCGTCATTAAGCAGGAACGGCGTCGATGATGTTGTCGATCTCGGCGTAGTCGTCCGCCGTCAGCTTCCAGCCCGCCGCTTTCACGTTGAGCTCGATCTGCTCCGGATAGGACGCGCCGGCGATCACGCTCGCCACCTGCGGACGGCCCGCGAGCCACGAGAAGGCGAGCTCGAGCAGGGTGCGGTTGCGCGCTTTCGCAAAACCTCCCAGCGCCTCGACGATCGCCTCGTTGCGTGCCGTTGCATAGCGCTCGCCGAGCGACGGCACCTTGCCGAAGCGGCTGTCGGCGGGCACGGCGGCGCCGCGCTGATATTTTCCGGTGAGCAGGCCGCCGGCCAGCGGATAGAACGGCAGCAGCCCGAGGTTATAGGCGCTCGCGGCCGGCAGCAGCTCCTTCTCGATGCCGCGTTCAAGGATGTTGTATTCGTCCTGACAGGAGACGAAGCGGTTGAAGTTGCCGGCGCGCGCGGTGAACTCCGCCTCGGCGATGCGCCAGGCCGGGAAATTGGAATTGCCGATGTAACGCACCTTGCCCTGCTGCACGAGATCGTCGAGCGCGCGCAGGGTCTCGTCGATCGGCGTCAGCGGATCGAAGCGGTGCTGCTGGTAGAGATCGATGTAATCGGTCTTGAGCCGGCGCAGGCTGTCCTCGACCGCGTTCATGATATAGCGCCGCGACGCGCCCTGCTTGGTGCCGTCGTCGCTCATCGCCATGCCGAACTTGGTGGCGAGCACGATGTCCTTGCGGCGCTCGCCAAGCACGTTGCCAAGGATGGTTTCCGAGCCGCCGCGATCCGCATACATGTCGGCGGTATCGAAGAAGGTGATGCCAAGGTCGAGCGCCTTGTGGATCACCTTGCGTGACATCTCCGCGTCGGTGCGGACGCCAAAATTGTTGCATCCGAGGCCGACCGCAGAGACGCGCAGGCCCGAGCTGCCGAGATTCCGAATTTCCATCTTGCAAATCCTGTAGCGATGAGGCGGAACGGCAGTCTGCATTCCCGGCGCGCCCGCTGCAAGCGCAAGAGATGCAGGTGCAACATGCGGCGAAAGATCGGCTCAGGCTCGCAACCAATCGCGCTGTCGTGCACTATGCAGTACGAGCTTCGCGCCGCCAGAACGATCAATCCCGAGCGCACACGTTTGAAACAGGGCCGCTTTCATGCCGCAACTTTCCTCGCCGTTCGTCCTGCCGATCCTGATGCTGCTGGCATCCAACGTTTTCATGACCTTCGCCTGGTACGGCCATCTCAAGTTCAAATCAGTCTGGCTGCCGCTGATCGTGCTGGTGAGCTGGGGGATTGCGTTCTTCGAGTACTGTCTCGCGGTGCCGGCCAATCGCTGGGGCAGCGAGGTCTATTCGGCGGCCGAGCTCAAGACCATGCAAGAGGTGATTACTCTCGTGGTCTTCGCGGGCTTTTCGGTGCTGTATCTGAAGGAGCCGCTCGGCTGGAATCACGCGGTCGGCTTTTCGCTGATCGCGGCGGGGGCGTTCTTCATCTTCCACAAGTGGTGAGGCGCGGCGGCGTCAGACCCCGATTTTCACCGCGAGCGCGGTGCGGGTTGCCACGATCGTCAATGCGACCACCGCAAACAGCGACAGCGCCCCGATCGCCAGCGACGCGGCGACAATGCGCGTCAGACGCAATGAACCGACCGGAGCCGAGCGGTCGGAAAACCCGATTTCAGAGCGGTGCCTACGTGCCATGAGGCCAACCAAAGCCGCTGAGTTCTGGCGGCGCCGCAGTGTCGTTGCTGAGCAGGGAAGAATGACGGGCGCGCCAATCACCGCGACTGCGGTCTGCGAATCGCGTGACGAGCGAAAGTCGCAGGCATCGCGGGCAGGATTGCGGCACAACCTCTTCGGAAATCGGCCGAATTGTGAATCGTTTGTGGCCGTTTCGTGCAATCGCCGGAGGGCCGCTCAGGGCGCGGCGCGTTCGAGCTGGCTCGTCGCGTCGCCGCTCGGCCGCCAGTCCATGCTGACATAGCCCGGCGTCGCCTCGACGCGCAGCAGCCAGGCGCGGATGGCGGGGAAGTCGGTGAGGTCGAAATCGCAGGTCTCGGCCACATGGGTGTAGCCGTAGAGCGCGATGTCGGCGATCGTCAGCCGGCTGGCGGCGAAATAGTCATGGGTCTGGAGGTGGCGCTCCATCACCTTGAGGGCGGAATAGCCGCGCTCCATCCAGTCTTCGAGCGAATGGGTCTGCAATTCCCGGCCGCCCTTGACCAGCGACAGCCAGAAATAGGCCGCGCCCAGATTTGGCTCGAGCGCGTGCTGCTCGAAGAACATCCAGCGCAGCGCATCGGCGCGGTCGGCGCGGTCCTCGGGCGACAGCGACGAGCCGATGGCGATGTACCAGAGAATGGCGTTGGATTCGGCGAGGAAGCGGCTTTCCGAGATTTCCAGCAGCGGCACCTGGCCGCTCGGGTTCTTTGCAAGGAAATCCGGCGTGCGGCTTTCGCCGCGCAGAATGTCGATCTCGACGGTCTCATAGGGCGTGTCCAGCAACGCCAGCGCCAGCCGAACCTTGTAGCTGTTGCCCGATCGCTGCATCGAATAGAGCTTGTACATCGATCGCCAAATTCCCGTCTGGAGGCTGGACCGCGCCGTGCGCAGTTCCTTCCCGGATCTTAAAAACAATGGAGCGGAAGGCGATTCCCCGCAAGGATAATCGTCCCGAAAATCGAGATTCCGCCATGCGCGGGACGCTTATCGAGCAATTGTGTGCTGTTTGAGTCCTCATCCGGCGCCGGCGGCGTAAAATCGCTCAAATAAGCGCATTTCCTTGTTGCCAGGGCGGCGCCGGAGCGCGCGAGGTTCTTGCGGTGCAGCGTGATGCGCCTTAGTGTGCCGCCTCGCTTGCATCCCAACCATATCCCAAGGCCCGAGCAGCGTTTTCGTGGCCATTCAGCATGGAGATTCACGATGTCATTCCTGTCCGCCGCGCTGTCCCGCGTGAAGCCCTCCGCGACGATCGCGGTGACGGACAAAGCGCGCCAGCTCAAAGCTGCGGGCCGCAATGTCATTGGCCTTGGCGCCGGAGAGCCGGATTTCGACACGCCCGGCAACATCAAGCTTGCCGCGATCGCCGCGATCGAGGCCGGCAAGACCAAGTACACCGCGGTCGACGGCATCCCGGAGCTGAAGGAGGCGATCATCGCCAAGTTCCAGCGCGAGAACGGCCTGACCTACAAGCCGAACCAGATCACCGTCGGAACCGGCGGCAAGCAGGTGCTCTACAACGCGCTGATGGCGACGCTCAATCCCGGCGACGAGGTGATCATCCCCGCGCCGTACTGGGTCAGCTATCCGGAAATGGTGGCGCTGGCGGGCGGCGAATCCGTGCCGGTGGTCTGCACCGCCGAGAACGGCTTCAAGCTCAAGGCCGACCAGCTTGAGAAGGCGATCACCCCGAAGACCAAGTGGCTGATCCTGAACTCGCCGTCGAACCCGACCGGCGCGGCCTATACCGAAGCCGACCTGAAGGCGCTGACCGACGTCCTGCTCCGTCATCCGCACGTCTGGGTGATGACCGACGACATGTATGAGCATCTCGTCTACGACGACTTCAAGTTCACGACGCCCGCGCAGGTCGAGCCAAAACTGTTTGACCGCACCCTGACCATCAACGGCGTGTCGAAGTCCTACTGCATGACCGGCTGGCGCATCGGCTATGCCGGTGGTCCGCAGCAGCTCATCAGCGCGATGGCGACGATCCAGTCGCAGTCGACCTCGAACCCGTCGTCGATCTCGCAGTGGGCCGCCGTCGAGGCGCTGAACGGCCCGCAGGACTTCATCCCGGCGAACAACAAGGTGTTCAAGGAGCGCCGCGACCTCGTGGTGTCGATGCTCAATCAGGCCGCCGGCATCGAGTGCCCGCGTCCGGAAGGCGCGTTCTACGTCTATCCGTCCTGCGCCGGCACCATCGGCAAGACCACGCCGGGCGGCAAGAAGATCGAGACCGACGAGGATTTCGTCACCGAGCTGCTCGAAGCCGAGGGCGTTGCGGTGGTGCAGGGATCGGCCTTCGGCCTTGGCCCGGCATTCCGCATCTCCTATGCGACCAAGACCAGCGACCTCGAGGATGCCTGCGCGCGCATCCAGCGCTTCTGCGCCAGCCTGCGCTGATGATGCAGATCTGATCGAAATCGATTCACGCATGAACCCCCGGCCTTGTGCCGGGGGTTTTTGTTTACGCTGGCCGTGAATTTCTTGACGTTGTCCGCAGTCCGCTGCATGAGCGCACACACTTCCGCCGCCTTTGGTCCAATAGGTGGCGGCATCTGGAGGGCTCATGAAAAAACTATCTCTTATTCTCGGCGCAGCCATTTTGGCTGCGAGTGCCGGTAGTGCGTCGGCTCATCGCGTGTCGATGGTCAAGGTCGGCGTCCTTGAATGCCGCGGCGCCAGCAGCGTCGGCTACGTCTTCGGCTCGGTCACCCATCTCGGATGCGTTCTGCGCGCCGCGGGGCAGCCGCGGGAGCACTACGTCGCCACCATTCGCAAGTATGGCATTGATCTCGGCATCACCGAAAAATCGGCGCTCGCCTGGGCGGTCTATGCGCCGGTGTCGCAAGTCGGGCGCGGCGACCTGTCCGGCACCTATGCCGGCGCGCAGGGCAGTGCCTCGCTCGGCATCGGCGTCGGCGGCAACGTGCTTGTCGGCGGCTCGGCAAACTCGATTGCGTTGCAGCCGCTCAGCGTTCAGGGCCAGGTCGGCGTGAACATCGCGCTCGGCGTGGCGGAACTGAAGCTGCGCCCGGGACGTTAAGCCCTACAGCCTGCGGTGGCAGGCCGGCCCGTGTTCTTGCGGCTGGCCTGATGCCGTCCCGGCCTTTCTCATGTTCAGCCAAAATTGAATGGAGTGTTGGCAATGCGTCGTTTCTCGCTTGTGCTTGGTCTTGCGGCCGCTGCGGTGGCCGGGTCTGCGATTGGGGCTTCCGCCCAGCAGGCGCTGCGTCCGGTGGGCGTTCTGGAATGCCAGGGCGGACCGAGCGTCGGTCTGATCGTCGGCTCTGAATCGGCGCTGCGCTGCGTCCTGCGGCAGCCGGGCCGCCGTGCACAGACCTATGCGGCGAAGGTGCGCCGGGTCGGCGTCGATGTTGGCGTCACCGAGAAATGGGTGCTTGGCTGGAACGTGTATTCGACGCAGGGCCGCATTCGGCCGGGCGGTCTTGCCGGCAGCTATGACGGCGCGGGCAGCAGCCTGACGATTGGCGTCGGCGCCGGCTCCAACATCATGAATGGCGGCCCGGGCAACACGGTGTCGCTGCAGCCGCTGCCGATGCGCGGCCAGACCGGCCTCAACTTCGCGGTCGGTTTCCAGGGCATGGACATCATTCCGCTCAGCCGCCGCGGTCGCTGAACGAATTCTCGCTTCAAGTCTGATCAAGCCCGGTTCCTCATGGAGCCGGCTTTTTCGCGCCTTGCGCGTGCAGCTTCACGCGTTGTCGGATTCCGGCGTCGCGCATCTTTAAACGGCGACTTGCGAGCCGTGTTGTGAACCGTCTTGCCAAACCATCGGGACGCTGAAACGATGGTATCTGCCGACCCGTGGAGAAATATCCCCGATCGGACTGCCACGGGCCAGGCTCCGGACAGGAGGCGGCTATGGGACATGACGGCAAAAGTCCCCGCGCTCCCCGGTGCATCGCACTGGTGGGGCCTTATCAGAGCGGCAAAAGCACTCTTCTCGAAGCCATACTCGCGCGCACGGGCGGCAGCGCAAAGCCGATAGGCGGCGAGGCCAATGGCGGCTCCGGCTCAGAAGCCGCGCCGGACCTCAAGCGCAAATCCGGCTCGACACTTGCCGTCGGCTCGACGACGTTCATGGACGAGGTCTATACGTTCATCGACTGTCCGGGCTCGATGGAGTTCATCCACGACATGCGCGCGGCGCTGCCCGTCGTCGATGCGGCGCTCGTCGTCTGCGAGGCGGATGAGCGCAAGATCCCTCAGCTTCAGATCATCCTGCGCGAACTGGAAGACCTGCAGATCCCCCGCTTTCTGTTCCTCAACAAGATCGACAAGGCCAATCAGCGCGTGCGCGATGTTCTGGCCGCGTTGCAGCCGGCTTCGCGCACGCCGCTGGTGCTGCGCCAGATTCCGATCTGGGCCGGCGAGAGCGTCAGCGGCTTCGTCGATCTCGCGCTTGAGCGGGCCTTCGTCTATCGCGACCAGCAGCCCTCTGAAGTCATCGACCTGCAGGGCAATGATCTCGACCGCGAGAAGGAAGCGCGCTTCACCATGCTGGAGCGGCTGGCCGATCATGACGACCGGCTGATGGAGCAGCTGCTCGAGGACATTGCGCCGCCGCGTGACGAGGTGTTCGACAATCTGGCGAAGGAATTGCGCGAGGGGCAGATCTGTCCGGTGCTGTTCGGGGTGGCGACCCGCTCCAACGGCGTGTTGCGGCTGATGAAGGCGCTGCGCCACGAGGTGCAGGGCATGGCCGAGACGGCAAAGCGGCTCGGCATCGGCAAGGATGCCGGCTCGCTCGCCTATGTGATCAAGACTGTGCATCAGCAGCACGGCGGCAAGCTCTCGATTGGCCGCGTGCTGAGCGGCCATTTCGAGGACGGCTCGGCGGTGCATTCTTCCGGCGGCAGCGTCGGCAAGATTTCCGGCATGTCGTCGCTGTCCTACAGCGGCAAGCGTGCGGTGATCGAGACCGGCGAACTTGCATGTTTCGGCAAGCTCGACGCCATCAGGACCGGCGAGACGATCACCACCGCGAAGGCGACGCCGGCATCGCTTGCCGATGTCGAGCCCTATCCCGGCGCGCTGTCGGTGACGATCGCGGCGAGCGACCGCAAGGACGACGTCAAGCTCGGGCAGGCGATCGCGCGCCTGTGCGAGGAAGACCCGTCGCTCACGGTCATTCAGGACCCGCGCACGCATGAGGCCGTGTTGTGGGGGCAGGGCGAGATGCACCTGCGGCAGGCGCTGGAGCGACTGCGCGACCGCTTCAGCGTGGCGGTGGTGTCGCGGCCGCCGACCATTGGCTATCAGGAGGCGATCCGCAAGGCGGTGACGCGGCGCGGCCGTCACAAGAAGCAGTCCGGCGGCCACGGCCAGTTCGGCGACGTGCTGCTGGAGATCGAGCCGCTGCCGCGCGGCAGCGGGTTTGAATTCCACGAGTCGATCGTGGGCGGCGCGGTACCGAAGAACTACATCCCGGCGGTGGAGGAGGGCGTCATCGAGGCGCTCAAGCGCGGCCCGCTCGGCTTCCAGGTGACGGACATTAAGGTGACGCTGGTCGACGGCTCCTTCCACACCGTCGATTCCTCCGACCTCGCCTTCCGCACGGCGGCGTGGACCGGTCTCAGTGAGGCATTGCCCGAATGCCACCCGGTGCTGCTCGAGCCGATCTTCAACGTGGAGATTTTCTGCCCGACCGACGCCACCGCGAAGGTCAATGCGATCCTCTCCGGCCGCCGCGCGCAGATTACCGGCTTCGACACTCGCGAGGACTGGAACGGCTGGGACGTGGTGCGCGCCTCGATGCCCGAGGCGGAGATCCGCGATCTGATCGTCGAGCTCCGCTCGGCGACGGCGGGCGCAGGCAGTTTTGTCCGCCAGTTCGACCGGATGGCGGAAGTAATCGGCCGGGCTGCCGACCAGATCGTGGCGGCGCACCGCTCGGCGGCCTGATCGGGCGCAGTGCGGCACGCGGAGCAGGGGCCAATGCCCGCACGGTGAGCAATGCGTGCATCGCATAGCTTTGTTGCGGATATATATTTAAAGCATCTATTCAGATGTAAAAAACATCATTATAGATATTTAATGGTTGATTTTGCATGGAAAATATAGGACTTTGCGGTGATTACGTCATCTCAGATGCGTGCGGCGCGGGCGCTGCTGGGCATCGACCAAAAAACACTCGCTCATCTTGCTGACGTCTCGCTTCCGACGATCCAGCGGATGGAGGCCAGCGATGGCAATGTTCGCGGGGTGGTCGAGTCGCTCACCAAGGTCGTCGAGGCGCTGGACCGTGCCGGGATCATTCTGATCGGCGACAATGTCCGCAGCGAACAGGGCGGGCGTGGCGTCCGCCTCAAGGAGCCGGCGCAGCCCCGCCGATCCGCTGGCGACTAGCGTTCGCGCGTCGGCGCGGCGATGGGGCCGGCGGCCACGCGAGAACCAGTTGGATTGAGGGTGCATGCACGGGAACGGACTTTCGGGACAGCCACCCCGCCACGAGGGCGCAAGGCCGGCACCGGCAGCGCCCACATTCGCCGAACTGTTCACCCCCAAACTCGTCACCGTGCTGCGCGAGGGCTACAGGGGCGCGCATCTGCGCGCCGACCTCATCGCCGGGCTGACGGTTGCGATCGTCGCGCTGCCGCTGTCGATGGCGATCGCGATCGGCTCGGGCGTCTCGCCTGATCGCGGACTCTATGCCGCCATCGTCGGCGGCTTTCTCGTCTCACTGTTGGGCGGCAGCCGCTTTCAGATCGGCGGCCCGGCGGGGGCGTTCATCGTGCTCGTGGCATTGGCGGTCGATCGCCACGGCATCGACGGCGTGCTGCTCGCGACGATGATGTCCGGCGTGTTCCTGATCGCGGCCGGCTATCTGCGGCTTGGCACCTACATCAAGTTCATTCCCTATCCGGTGACGATCGGCTTCACCGCCGGCATCGCGGTGATCATCTTTGCCAGCCAGCTGCGCGATCTGTTCGGCATCACCCTGCCGGGCAAGGAGCCGGGCGAGCTGTTGCCCAAACTGATGGCGCTCGTTGACGCCGCCGGCACGGTCAATGTCTGGGCCGTTGCGGTCTCGGCGGTGTCGATCGCGATCATCGTCGGGCTGAAAAGGCTGCGCCCGAACTGGCCGGGAATTTTGATCGCGGTGGCGGTTGCGGCCGCGTCTGCCGCCATCCTCGCGCTGCCGGTCGCAACCATCGGCACGCAGTTCGGCGGCATTCCGCAGTCGCTGCCGACGCCGGCGCTGCCGGCGTTCTCGCTGGCGAAGATGATGGCGGTGCTGCCCGATGCGATCGCCTTCACCTTGCTCGGAGCCATCGAGTCGCTGCTCTCCGCCGTCGTCGCCGACGGCATGACCGGGCGGCGGCATCGCTCCAATTGCGAACTCGTCGGCCAGGGCGTTGCCAATATCGGCTCGGCGCTGTTCGGCGGCATCTGCGTCACCGGCACCATCGCGCGCACCGCAACCAATGTCCGCGCTGGCGCCCACGGCCCGGTGTCGGGCATGCTGCACGCGGTGTTTCTGCTGCTGTTCATGGTGATCGCCGCGCCGCTCGCCAGCTACATTCCGCTCGCGGCGCTCGCCGCGGTGCTTGCCGTGGTCGCCTGGAACATGGCGGAGAAGCAGGAGTTCGCGACGCTGATCCGCTCGTCGCGCGGCGACGCCCTGGTGCTGCTCGCCACGTTCCTGCTGACGATCTTCCGCGATCTCACCGCCGGCATCCTGGTCGGCTTTGCGCTCGGCGCGGTGCTGTTCATTCATCGCATGGCGCAGACCACCGGAATCGAGGCGATCGCGCCGCTGGCTGTGGCCGATCAGGCCGACGGCACCGACCGCACCCCCTACGACACCACGCTCGCGACCGATCCCGACCTGATCATCTACCGCATCACCGGCGCCTTCTTCTTCGGCGCGGCCTCGACCGTCAGCGCGGTGCTCGACGGCATCGACCCGCGCTATCGCGGTTTCGTGATCGATTTCGCCGCGGTGCCTCTTTTGGACTCGACCGCTGCGAATGCCATCGAGCGTATCGCCGCCACGTCGAAGCGGCGGGGCGTGCAGGTCTACGTCACCGGGGCGTCGGCTTCGGTGCGCAAAATGCTTCTGGCGCACGGCCTCTCGGGCGAGGTCGCGTTCCGGCCGGACATCGAAACCGCGGTGGCCGACTTCAAGCGCAGCCGAGTCGATGCTACATCAGCGGCCTGACTCCATCGTCACCGTCGCAAACGAGGTATCATGCCGGCCCATCATCGCGCTCCCGCCGCCTGTCTGATCGGTTGGCCGGCGGCCCATTCGCGCTCGCCGCTCATTCACCATCACTGGCTGCGCAAGCTCGGCATCGAAGGCGGCTACAGCATCGAGGCCGTGCCGCCGGAAGAGTTTTCCGATTTCATCACGCAGCTCGGCCGCCGCGGCTTCGTCGGCGCCAACGTCACCATCCCGCACAAGGAGCGCGCGCTGCAGATGGCGCTGCCGGATGCCCGCGCCAAGGCGGTGGGCGCGGCCAACACGCTGTGGTTCGAGGACGGGCAGCTGCGCGCCACCAACACCGATGTCGAGGGCTTCATCAACAATCTCGATGCCTCGGCCCCCGGTTGGGATCGCGCCAAGGAGGCCCTCGTGCTGGGCGCCGGCGGCTCCGCGCGTGCGGTGGTGTTTGGGCTGCTCGAGCGCGGGCTGTCGCGGGTCTATCTCGCCAATCGCACCATCGAGCGGGCGCAGGCCTTTGTGCCGCAGTTCGGCGAGCGCGTGGTGCCGATCGGCTGGGAGCGCGTCGACGAGGTGATGCCGGGCGTCGGCCTTCTGGTCAACACCACCTCGCTCGGCATGAAGGGCCAGCCGCCGCTCGACATCGACCTTGCGCCGCTGCCCGAAGACGCCGCTGTCGCCGATCTCGTCTATGTCCCGCTCGACACTGAACTCCTCAAGGCGGCGAGGGCGCGGGGCCTGCCGACCGCCGACGGCCTCGGCATGTTGCTGCATCAGGCCGTGCGCGGTTTCGAGCTGTGGTTCGGCCAGCGCCCGACCGTGACGGAGGAGCTGCGCGCACTGGTGGTCGCGGACCTGCAGAAAAGCTGAAAGCGGCTTTCGCCCGCAAGTAAAAAACGGCCCGTGCCGCGCGGCATGGGCCGTTGCCGTTTGTTTCCTGCACGTAGCGCTTAGCTGTAGCGGAACGCCGCGTCGTCGAGGTCGATGGCGGCGAACTCGTCCTTCTCGCGCCAATAGTCCTGGCTGTGCTGCCATTCGCGCTTGGCGCCGCGCTTGGGCAGCGCCTCCGCCGCCCGCAGCAGATAGCTGGGATTGAAGTCCTCCTCATCGATCCAGGGCATGATCGGCATGTTGCGATCTTCGTCGCGCAAGGTCGGCACCACCATCCGCGCCTGTTTGGTCTTCATGTGGGTGAGCAGGCGACAGACGAAATCGGCGACGAGATCGACCCGCAGCGTCCAGCTCGCACGAAAATAGCCGAACACCCAGGCCATGTTCGGAATGCCGGTGAACATCATGCCGCGATAGGTCACGGTGCTGGCAAAATCCAGCGGCTCGCCGTCGATGGCGAAGGCGATGTCGCCGAGCATGTTCATGTTGAAGCCGGTGGCGGCGACGATGAGATCGGCATCGAGATGCTCGCCGGAGGCGAGCTGGATGCCGGTCGCGGTGAAGCGCTCGATCCGGTCGGTGACGACCGAGGCCTCGCCGCTTTTGATGGCGTGAAACAGGTCGGCGTCCGGCACGAAGGCGATGCGCTGCCGCCACGGCCGGTAGGACGGTGTGAAGTGCGTATCGAGGTCGAAGTCCTCGCCGAGGACGTTGCGCACGCCCTTCAGCAATTCCTGTTTCACGCCTTCGGGATTGTCGAAGGTCATGCGCGCGAAGCCGCTCTGCTCGTAAAGAATTTTGCGGCGGACGATTTCGTGGATCCAGCTTTCGTCGATCTGCAGTTCGCGCAGGGTTTCCGCGATGTCGATGGCGTTGCGGCCGGTGCGGAAATAGGTCGGCGAGCGTTGCAGCATGGTGACGTGCCTGCACTTGCCCGCGATGTTGGGGATCAAGGTCGCGGCGGTCGCGCCCGAGCCGATCACGACGACATTTTTGTCCGTGGTGTCGAGGCCGTCCGGCCACTCCATCGAATGGATGAACTGGCCCTCGAACTTGTCCATGTCGGGCCACACCGGCATGTAGCCGTCCTTCTGCCGATAGTAGCCCTGGCACATCCAGAGGAAACTTGCGGTGAAGCGGATGCTTGCGCCGTCCTCGCTGCGTATCGCGTCGATGGTCCAGCACTTGTCGTTGCTGCACCAGCTTGCGGAGCTGACGGCGTGGCCGTAGCGGATATGCGGCGCAAGATCGTTGTCCGCGATGACCTCGCCGATGTATTTCAAAATCTCGTCCGCGGTGGCGATCGGCGGGCCGACCCACGGCTTGAAGCGATAGCCGAAGGTGTGCAGGTCGCTGTCGGAGCGGATGCCGGGGTAGCGGTGCGTGTACCAGGTGCCGCCGAAGTCGCGCTGGGCTTCGAGGATGACGAAGCTGGTGCCGGGCGTCTGTTTCTGCAGGTGATAAGCGCTGCCGATGCCGGAGATGCCGGCGCCGACGATCAAGACGTCAAAATGTTCGGCAGGAGCGGGTTCAGGCTGCACATTGCGTGCGGCGGCTGCAGTCGCATTCATGCGGGCGCACCTCCGGTGTTGCCGCGTGTCGCGAAGAGTCCGCACTGCGGCTTATCGTTGTTTTGTTCGTCGAACCGTGTTGCCGCTCATTTGGCCACAGAGATGCGGGCGCGGTCAACTTACCGCGATCGAGGGCACAAAAAAACTCCCGGCTCGCATGAGGACCGGGAGCTCTTTACACGGGATGCGCAGCAAGTCGCGTCAGGCGACATGCCCGTCATTGCGCAAAATGTGGCGGTCGATTTCGGAGACCTTGTTGACGCCGCACAGGCCCATAGTGGTCTCCATTTCCTTGCCGATGATCTCCAGCGCCTTGCTGACGCCGGCTTGTCCGCCCGCGCCGAGACCGTAGATATAGGCGCGGCCGATCATGCACGACTTGGCGCCGAGCGCGAGCGCGCGCGTCACGTCCTGCCCCGAGCGCACGCCGCCGTCGAACATGATCTCCATCTGCGAGCCGACGGCATCGACGATCTCCGGCAGCACCGCGATCGAGGAGGGCGCGCCGTCGAGCTGGCGGCCGCCGTGATTGGAGACGACCATCGCCTGTGCTCCGCACTGGGCGGCGAGCTTGGCGTCCTCGACGTCGAGAATGCCCTTGATGACCAGCTTGCCCGGCCAGATCGAGCGGATCCAGTCGATGTCCTTCCAGTTCAGCGAGGTGTCGAACTGCGAGCTGGTCCACTGCGCGAGCTGGGTGATGTCGTCGGTGTCCTTCATCTGGCTGGCGATGTTGCCGAAGGTGCGGCGCTTGCCGCGGAGCACGCCGGAGACCCAGGCGGGCTTGGTGGCGAAATCGATCAGCTTCGACAGGCTCCATTCCGGCGGCACGGTCATGCCGTTCTTGATGTCGGCATGGCGCTGGCCGATGACCTGCAGGTCGACCGTGAGCACCAGCGCGCTGCACTTGGCGGCGATCGCGCGCTCGATCAGCGCCTTGATGAAGCCGCGGTCGCGCATGACGTAGAGCTGGAACCAGAACGGCTTGTCGACATTCGCCGCCACGTCCTCGATCGAGCAGATCGACATCGTGCTGAGCGTATAGGGCACGCCCGCGGCCTGGGCGGCGCGGCAGGCATAGATCTCGCCATCGCCGTGCTGCATGCCGGTGAGGCCGACCGGCGCGAGGATCAGCGGCATGGCCGCCGGCTCGCCAAGGATCGTGGTCGAGAGGTCGCGATGCGAGACGTCGACGAGGATGCGCTGGCGGAATTTGATCTTTTCGAGGTCGTCGCGATTGGCGCGCAGCGTGTCCTCGGTGTAGGAGCCGCGGTCGGCATAGTCGAAAAATGCCTTGGGAACGCGCTTTTGGTGAAGAAGCCTGAGATCCTCGATACAGGTAATGTGCTTCATTTCGCTACCCCGTTGCCCCCCGTCGTCGCCTATCGGCCGGTTTGCGCCCGGCGACACTGTGCTTTTTGCATAACGCTCCATCGGAAACTCATCAAGCCGCGCCGCAACCAATTTTCCCGCGCCGGCGCGCTCTCTTCCGCCGCCGGCCAAAACGCATGGGTAGAGAGGTGATGGAACCGCACTTCCGCCGAGGCGTTGAGAGAGGTACGCCAGTGTCTTGTACGCCGGTGTCTTGCGGATCAAGGAGGACGGTATGGCGACCCACCATGCCGACAAGTCCCGGAAGGCGGCCAAAGGCCATGCCAAAGACGAGGCCCACGCAGGGGCCGCCGAAAGAAGCGCCAAAACCAGGCTCGACGATGCCCTGAACGAGGCGTTGGAGGAGTCGTTCCCCGCATCCGATCCAGCCAATGTCGTGCAGCCGGCGCCGTCCGTGCCGGACCATTTCATCAAGCGAAAAGATTCGAAATAGGGTTTCTTTAAATAAGTCTAATCATTCCAATGATTTGATGGGGCGGTTAAATTGTTGAAAACATTGCGCGGGCTTTTATTGAAAGCACCTTT
This sequence comes from Xanthobacteraceae bacterium, assembly GCA_035565775.1. GTDB lineage: Bacteria > Pseudomonadota > Alphaproteobacteria > Rhizobiales > Xanthobacteraceae > PRO6. The sequence goes on from DATMRW010000023.1 coordinate 482,959, forward strand.
GCCGCAAAAGCCCTATAACACCGGCAACATCACAGGATTGAAATCGACAGCGCGCGTCTGCTGGGGCGTGCGTGTGGGGGTTCGATGAGCAGAAAATACTTTGGAACCGATGGTATCCGCGGGCAGGCCAATGGCGTGATCACCCCGGAGCTGGCGTTGAAGGTGGGGCAGGCTGCGGGTCTGCTGTTTCAGCGCGGCGAATATCGCCATCGCGTAGTGATCGGCAAGGACACCCGGTTGTCCGGCTACATGATCGAGAATGCGCTGGTTGCAGGCTTCACCTCGGTCGGAATGGATGTGCTGCTGCTCGGGCCGATTCCGACGCCGGCGGTGGCGATGCTGACCAAGTCGATGCGCGCCGACCTCGGCGTGATGATCTCGGCTTCCCACAACCCGTTCGACGACAATGGCATCAAGCTGTTCGGCCCGGCCGGCTACAAGCTGTCCGATGAGGTCGAGAAGCAGATCGAGGAGCTGATCGACGAGAACATCGACAAGCGGCTGGCCAAGGGCGTCCATCTCGGCCGCGCCCGCCGCATCGACGGCGTGCTCGACCGCTATATTGAATTCGCCAAGCGCACCCTGCCGCGCGAGCTGAACCTCGATGGCCTTCGCGTCGTGATCGATGCGGCCAATGGCGCGGCCTACAAGGTGGTGCCGGAGGCGCTGTGGGAATTGGGCGCCGACGTCATCTCGATCGGCGTCGAGCCGGATGGTTTCAACATCAACAAGGAATGCGGCTCGACCTCGCCGGAGGCGCTGAGTCACAAGGTGCGCGAGATGCGCGCCGATATCGGCATTGCGCTGGACGGCGACGCCGATCGGGTGATCATCGCGGACGAGCGCGGCCACATCGTCGACGGCGACCAGCTGCTGGCGGTGATCGCGCAGAGCTGGATGGAGGATGGCCGACTGACCAAGCCCGGCGTCGTCTCCACGGTGATGTCGAATCTCGGCCTCGAACGCTACCTCAAGAGCCAGGGCATCGAGCTGCTGCGCACCGCGGTCGGCGACCGCTACGTCCTCGAGCGGATGCAGGCGGACGGCTACAACATCGGCGGCGAGCCTTCCGGCCACATCATCCTGTCGGACTACGGCACGACCGGGGACGGCTTCGTCGCGGCACTGCAGTTGCTGGCGGTTGTGCAAAAGCTCGGCCGCCCGGTTTCGGAGGTCTGCCACCGCTTCGACCCGATGCCGCAGATCCTCAAGAACGTGCGCTATCGCTCGGGCAAGCCGCTCGAGAGCCCGCATGTCCAGTCCGCGATTACGGCGGCGGAGGAGCGCCTCAACGGTAGCGGCCGCCTGCTGGTGCGCTCGTCCGGAACCGAGCCGGTGATCCGGGTGATGGGCGAGGGTGATGACCGCGACCGCGTTGAGGAAGCAGTCGATCTCGTCGTCTCGGCGCTCGGCCCCGCGGCCTGATACAACCACAATCTGAACTTCTGGCCACGGCAAGCAGGCGTTTGCCGTGGCTGCAACGCTGCCATGGGCAAACCGCCATGGCGGATTCGCTCGCAGTGGCTTATTTCAGGCATCCTCGTTTTTACTTGCGATGAGCGAATCGTGAACAAGCCTGTCATCGTCGATGACGCGACCGCCAAGCCGGTAGTGTCGGACGCAACGTCTGCGAGCCCTGCGATCTCGTCGGGACCGGTCTATGCCGTGCTCGGCGGCATCAGCTTTTCGCACTTCCTCAACGACACGATGCAATCGCTCATTCCTTCGATCTATCCGATCCTGAAGGACAACTACGCGCTCGACTTCACGCAGATCGGCCTGATCACGCTCACCTTCCAGATCACGGCATCGCTGCTGCAGCCGGTGATCGGCGCGGCGACCGACCGCAAGCCGCAGCCTTATTCGCTGGCGATCGGCATGGGCTCGACGCTGATCGGCCTGCTGCTGCTCTCCACCGCGCATGTCTTCGGCATCATTCTGCTCGCGGCCGGTCTGGTCGGCCTCGGCTCTGCCGTGTTTCATCCGGAATCGTCGCGCATTGCGCGACTCGCTTCCGGCGGGCGCTACGGCTTTGCGCAATCGGTGTTTCAGGTTGGCGGCAATTTCGGCTCGGCGATGGGGCCGATGCTCGCGGCAATGATCGTAGTGCCGCTGGGGCAGGGCAGCGTCGCGTGGTTTTCGCTGCTGGCAGCGGTGGCGATCGTCATCCTCTGGCGCATCGGCCGCTGGTACAAGCCGCTGATCGCGCCGCGGCCGGCAAAGCCGATGGGGGGCGCGGCGGGCGTGCCGTCGGCCGGCCGTACGGCTTTTGCGCTGGCGATCCTGATCGTACTGGTGTTCTCCAAGTTCATCTACATGGCGAGCCTCACCAGCTATTTTACCTTCTTCCTGATCCACAAGTTCGGCGTCTCGACCCAGACCTCGCAGATGTTTCTTTTCATGTTTCTGGCGGCGACGGCGGTGGGCACGTTCTTCGGCGGGCCGATCGGTGACCGCCTTGGCCGCCGCTACGTGATCTGGTTCTCGATCCTCGGCGCTCTGCCGTTCACGCTGCTGCTGCCCTACGCCAGCCTGTTCTGGACCGGCGTTCTCAGCGTCGCGATCGGCTTCATCATTTCCTCGGCCATGCCGGCGATCATCGTCTATGCGCAGGAGCTGATGCCGCACCGCTTCGGCATGATCTCGGGCCTGTTCTTCGGCTTTTCCTTCGGCGCGGGCGGCATCGGCGCGGCGCTGCTCGGCATCGTCGCCGACCATCGCGGGATCGAGTTCGTCTACATGATCTGCGCGTTCCTGCCGGCGATCGGCCTGCTTGCCGTGTTCCTGCCAAAGATGCCCAAGCTCGTGATCCGCTGACGCGGGCTCGGCGCGGCACAGGGCCGCGTCAGAAACCTCTTTCTTCCTTCGCTTCTCCGTCTTGCCTTCGCGCGCTGCTGTTGCGGCGTGCGAAGCTCTATTCGAATCCCGGCTCAGCTTGGTGAGGAAAAATCAACCTTAAAAATTAGGGTTAAGTCGCTCTTAAACATTTCTGGCTACCGTTTCGTCGAAGTCGTTTCAGGTCCGGTTTTTGGAAGCCGCTGTTTCTAGGGCGGATTGCCGCCTCGACGGAAGGTGATAGCAATGCGTAGCGTACATGGTTTGCTGGCTGCTGGTGCGGCCCTCTTCGTCTCAACCGCAACATTCGCAGCCGATCTGCCGATCATGCCGCCGCCGGCCTATCTGCCGCCGCCCCAGGATTTCGGCGGCTGGTATCTGCGCGGCGACATCGGCTTCAGCAATCAGCGCGTGAATAACATCGCCATGGCGGATGGCCGCAACGGCGATCTCCTGTCGCTGCAGCAGACGACGGCATTCGATACCGCGGGCATTTTCGGGCTGGGAGTTGGCTATACGTTCAACAACTGGCTGCGCGGCGACATCACCGGCCAATATCGCGGCAACTCGAATTTCAAGGCAACTGATATCGTGACCTTCCCGGCCTATGGACTGGTCGGAAGCGGGGTCAACAACTACACGGCGAGCAAGTCGGAATGGCTGATCATGGCCAACGCCTATGTCGATCTTGGGACGTGGTGGAACGTCACGCCGTTCATCGGCGCGGGCGTCGGCGCTGCCCGCGTCACCATCGCCAACTACACCGACAATGGCGCGCATAACGTGAACTATGACGCCGCCAGCGGTGGTTATTATCTAGGCGGTGCCGTTCCCAGCTTTGCGAATGCGTCAGCGGCGTCGCAGTGGAATTTGGCCTGGGCCGTTCACGCCGGTCTGGCTTATCGGGTCAATCCGAATCTCACCCTCGAACTGGCCTACAGCTATGTCAACCTCGGCAAGGGGACGACCGGGCCGGTGACGACCTACACCAATTTTACCCGTGGCGTGCCGATGGAATTTCACGACATCACCTCGCATGATGTGAAGTTCGGCGTGCGCTGGTCGCTCAATCCGCCGCCGGTCTACCTGCCCCCGCCGCCGCTGGTGACCAAGGGCTGAGCGCGGACCCGGCAAAGGCCTCGCAATTCAGGACAGAAAAACGGCGCGGATCTCCGCGCCGTTTTTGTTTTCCGACAGCGGCCGAATGGTAAACGGGCGGCGTATTTTTTAACCGCCGAGGGTAGGGGCACAACGAATGATTAAGGTTAACCAGTCATGATCGCAGCGAGCTGAGCAGCACGAAGATCCGACCCGAACTGCAAGGAGCTGGCCATGCGACGACTACTGATTGCGGCATTGATGACGGGTGTCGCGCATTCCGCGCTCGCCGCCGACATGCCGTTCCTGCGCGGCGGCTTCTCCGAAGGCGTGGTCGGGCCCGCGGTCGTCGACTGGCAGGGCGTCTACATCGGCGGGCAGGCGGGCACCGGCCGCTCCGACATGAATTTCACCGGGACGACACGGCCGATGGTCGAAAAGCTCCTGGCGAATACCACGATCGAAAAAGAGATGAAGGTCTCCGACTGGCCGCTGATGGGCAAGGAGTCCAGTCGCGGCAACGGCGTCGGCGGCTTCATCGGTTACAATGCTCAGTGGGAAGATGTCGTGGTCGGCGTCGAGCTGAGCTACATGAACGGCAAGTTCGGCGGTTCCGCGGTCGATTCCATGGGGCGCAGTTTCACGACGAGCGACGGCTATACGAACAATGTGACGTCGGAAGCCCTTGCCGAGATGAAGATCACCGATATCGGCACCCTGCGTCTTCGCGCCGGCTACGCTTATGGCAATTTCCTGCCGTACATCTTCGGCGGCGTCGCGCTCGGCCAGGCGAACATCACGCGGGCGGCGCGCATTCATGGCGTTTCCGTCAATGCCAGCGCACCGCCGGGCTTCCAGAACATTCCGTTCGACGTGTCCGAAGTCGACCGGAAAAACGCGCACCTGCTTTACGGTTATGCGGCGGGCCTCGGCGTCGACATCAGCCTCTATGCCGGCCTCTTCATGCGCGCGGAGTGGGAATATATTCGCTTCACCAGTGTGATCGACACCAACGTCAACACGGTGCGCGCGGGGCTCGGCTACAAGTTCTGACGACTGCTTGCGCGGGCGGCAACCGTCCGGGCGTTGACAGCTTTGCCGCGGAGTGCTCGGCTGCGGTCCTGCGAGGGACGGGCCGATGCAGATCTACGGCGACAAAAAATCCGGGAACTGCCTGAAGGTGAAGTGGGTGTGCGACGCGCTCGCGCTGCCCTACACTTGGATCGATATCGACATCACGAAGGGCGAGAGCCGGACGCCGGATTTTTTGGCGCTGAATGCCGCTGGGGAGGTGCCGGTGGTGGTTCTCGACGACGGCCGCGCGCTGGCGCAGTCCAACGCCATCATGCGCCATCTTGCGCGCAACAGCGACCTCATTCCCGCCGATCCGTATCTGGCGGCCAAGATGGACGAATGGCTGTTCTGGGAACAGAACAGCCATGAGCCGTATATCGCGACCTGCCGTTTCGTGATGTTTTACCTCGGGAAGACGCTGAGTGACCTCGACCCCGATAAGGTCAAGCGCGGCTATGCCGCTCTCGCGCGTCTGGAGCATCAGCTCGGCCATAGCCGCTTTCTGGTTGGCGACCGGCTGTCGCTCGCCGACATCGCCGTGCTCGCCTATACGCGCCTGGCGCATGAGGGCGGCTTTCATCTCGAAGGCTACTCCGCGGTGCGGCGCTGGATTGGCGACACGGAAAAAGCGCTCGGCCTTGCATAGGCCGGCGGAGCCTTGCGAGATGCATTGCCGACGCCGAGCCCGACGCCGGCTTTATTGTGCGGAAGGCCGTTGGCTTTCGCTGCGGCTTTGCTTGTTGCCCCGGCACTTATTCCCGGATCAGCAGTCCTGCCACTATCCAGTGGCGCCGCCACTATCAGCCCAGTCTTTGAACGCCCCGAGATTGAATACTTTTTCGTAGCCCATGTCCTTCAGCGTCTTGGCTGCGAGGGCCGAGCGACCGCCTGATGCGCAATACAGAATGAGTGTTTTGTCGGGGCTGAACTGGTTGTCGTGGTATGGCGAATTCGGGTCGGCGCGAAACTCCAGCATTCCTCGCGAGACATTGACGGCGCCATCGATCTTCCCGCTTTTCTCGACTTCGGGAGCATCGCGGACGTCGACGATCAAGACGTTACCTTGTTCGATCATCTCACGTGCTTCGGACGGCGTGATCTTGGGAACCGAAGCGTTGGCAACTTCCAGCATGGACTTGACGCTCAGCATTTGGTTCTCCTCCCAAATCATCGATTGGTCGTTGGCAGGCTAGTGCGTGGATATGTCATGTCAGGTTGAAAGCCGGTTCAAAGGTGCCGGGGAAATCACAGCCGCCAGAACTGTTGGCGGCATTTAGGGCGCTCAGTGGGGAGCAACCTCTGCGATAACGCGGGAAGTCAGCCCTTGATCCAACTGTCTCGCGTGAGGCCGTGGAACCCGAAAATGCAGGGTTTAGCTCGACCTGCGACCGACCGAGGGAAGGCTAGACACGCCGTCGGCGGGTGAAATGACCTGCCAGCCGGGGGCCGCCAGCAAGGGGGCCGCTCCCTCCCGAGGCGCCGCAACAAGCCCGGCGCTTCGTGTCTCAAGGATGCATCAGTTTGCTCATCGCTTCATGGCGCGCTGGGCTGCGAGCGGCAAATAAACATGCGGCGCCTATTGCAGTCCGACAGGCTTTTCTATAAATCCGGCAGCGGGAAACCTCTCCCCACCGAGAGGCAGCTATCTGGAAGGATAGACGATGACTGTAGCGAAGCCCGCTTCGCGGCCGAACGTGCCGCATTTTTCTTCTGGCCCCTGCGCAAAGCGCCCCGGCTGGACCCCCGAAAGCCTCAGTGATGCAGCCCTTGGCCGTTCGCACCGCGCCAAGATCGGCAAGACCAAGCTCAAGCTCGCGATCGACCTGACGCGCGAAGTGCTGGGCGTGCCCGCCGACTACCGCATCGGCATTGTTCCGGCGTCCGATACCGGCGCCGTCGAGATGGCCCTGTGGTCGCTGCTCGGCCCGCGCCCGGTCACCATGATCGCCTGGGAATCCTTCGGCGAGGGCTGGGTCACCGACGTCGTCAAGCAGCTCAAGCTGAAGGACGTGACGACGCTGAAGTCGGGCTATGGCGAGCTTCCCGATCTTTCCACCGTCGATCAGGCATCCGACGTCGTCTTCACCTGGAACGGCACGACCTCGGGCGTGCGCGTGCCGAATGCCGACTGGATCAAGGCCGATCGCGAGGGCCTGACCATCTGCGACGCGACGTCCGCCGCTTTCGCCCAGCCGCTGGATTGGCCGAAGCTCGACGTCGTCACCTTCTCCTGGCAGAAGGCGCTCGGCGGCGAAGCCGCGCACGGCATGCTGATCCTCTCGCCGCGCGCCGTCGCCCGGCTCGAGAGCTACACGCCGGCGTGGCCGATGCCGAAGATCTTCCGCATGACCAAGGGCGGCAAGCTGATCGAGGGCATCTTCGTCGGCGAGACCATCAACACGCCGTCGATGCTCTGCGTCGAAGACTATCTCGATGCGCTGGAGTGGGCGAAGTCGGTCGGCAGCCTGAACGGCCTGATCGCCCGCGCCGACGCCAACACCAAGGTGATCTCCGACTGGGTCGCGAAGACCCCGTGGATCGATTTCCTTGCCGCCGATCCGGCGATCCGCTCGAACACCTCGGTCTGTCTCAAGGTGGTCGATCCGGCAATCACCGCGCTTCCGGCCGATGCGCAGGCGGCTTTCGCCAAGGCGCTGGTCGGCGCGGTGGAGAAGGAAGGCGCAGGCTACGATCTCGGCCACTACCGCGATGCACCTCCCGGCCTTCGGATCTGGTGCGGCGCCACGGTGGAAGCCGCCGATCTCGCCGCTCTGACGGCGTGGCTCGACTGGGCCTTCGCCGAAACCAAGGCTGCACTCGCCAAGACGGCATAAGGCAGCCGATTTTGCGGAGGTTTCCATGATCTCGCGCATCTGGCACGGCTGGACCACGCCCGCGAATGCAGACGCCTATGAGCGTCTGCTGCGGACGGAAATCTTTCCGGGCATTCTGGCGCGCAAGATCGATGGCTTCCGAAACATCACGCTGCTGCGGCGGAACGTTCCGGGCGAAGTCGAATTCGTCACCGAGATGATTTTTGACTCGCTCGACGCCGTCATCGCCTTCGCCGGACCGAACTACGAGGAAGGCGTCGTGCCGAGCAAGGCGCGCGCGGTGCTGTCGCGGTTCGACGCTACATCCCGGCACTACGAGATCATCGAGACGCGCGACAACTGATTGGCGCGTTCGCAACCGTCCATCATCTGATCACTACGATCTGATCATTTCTGGAGCCGATCATGGCCAAGCCCAAAGTTCTCATCTCTGACGCACTGTCCCCGGCCGCCGTGCAGATCTTCAAGGATCGCGGCATCGAGGTCGATTTCCAGCCGGCGCTCGGCAAGGACAAGGAAAAGCTCGCCGAGATCATCGGCAACTATGACGGTCTCGCCATCCGCTCGGCCACCAAGGCGACCGCAAAAATTCTCGAGAAGGCGAACAACCTCAAGGTGATCGGCCGCGCCGGCATCGGCGTCGACAACGTCGAGATCCCGGCTGCGACGGCGAAGGGCATCATCGTGATGAACACGCCGTTCGGCAACTCGATCACCACCGCCGAGCACGCCGTCACCCTGATGCTGTCGCTGGCGCGTGAGATCCCGCAGGCCGACGCCTCGACGCAGGCGGGCAAGTGGGAAAAGAACCGCTTCATGGGCGTCGAGATCACCGGCAAGACGCTCGGCGTGATCGGCTGCGGCAACATCGGCGCGATCGTCGCCGACCGCGCGCTCGGCCTGAAGATGAAGGTGGTCGCCTACGATCCGTTCCTGTCACCCGAGCGCGCCAAGGATATTGGCGTCGAGAAGGTCGAGCTCGACGATCTGCTGAAGCGCGCCGACTTCATCACCCTGCACACGCCGCTGACCGACAAGACCCGCAACATCATCGATGCCGCGGCGCTCGCCAAGACGAAGAAGGGTGTGCGCATCATCAACTGCGCCCGCGGCGGCCTTGTCGATGAAGAGGCGCTGGCGGAAGCGCTCAAGTCCGGCCACGTCGCCGGCGCCGCCTTCGACGTGTTCGTCGAGGAGCCGGCCACCAGCAACGTGCTGTTCGGCCTGCCGAACGTGATCTGCACCCCGCATCTCGGCGCATCGACCACCGAGGCGCAGGAAAACGTCGCGCTGCAGGTCGCCGAGCAGATGAGCGACTACCTGCTGACCGGCGCGATCTCGAACGCGATCAACTTCCCGTCGATCACCGCCGAGGAAGCGCCGAAGCTCAAGCCGTTCGTCGAACTTGCGGAGAAGCTCGGCTCGTTCGCGGGGCAGCTCACCGAGACCGGCATCACCAAGGTGACGATCACCTATGAGGGCGCCGTGGCGCAGATGAAGGTCAAGGCGCTGACCTCGGCCGCCCTGTCGGGCCTGCTTCGCCCGATGCTCGGCGACGTCAACGTCGTCTCCGCGCCGGTCGTCGCCAAGGAGCGCGGCATGGTGGTCGAGGAGGTCACGCGCGCGGCCGAGAGCGACTATGAGAGCCTGATCACGATCACCGTCACCACCGAGCGGCAGTCGCGTTCGGTCTCCGGAACGGTGTTCGCGGACGGCCAGCCGCGTCTCATCGAGATCAAGGGCATCCGCGTCGACGCCGCTTTCGGCAAGTCGATGATCTACGTCACCAATGAGGACAAGCCGGGCTTCATCGGCTCCTTCGCTTCGATCCTTGGCTCGGCCGGGGTCAACATCGCGACCTTCAATCTCGGCCGCAAGGCGCAGGGCGGCGACGCCATTGCGCTGGTCGAAGTCGACGGCCCGGTGCCGGCGGACGTGCTCGCCAAGGTGCAGGCCCTGCCGCAGGTCAAGCAGGCCAAGGCGCTGGTGTTCTGAGGCGCTGAGCTTCTTGGGTGCGTGCCATCAGGGCGTGCGCCGCAGCCAAAACCGAAAACACCCCCGGAGCGATCCGGGGGTGTTTTTTATTTCCGCGAGGCGAAGAAGATGCCGCAGAGCACCAGCGCGTAGCCGATCAGGTGGAAGAGCTGAAAGCGCTCGCCGAGCAGGGCGATCGCCATCGCCGAGCCGAACACCGGCACGAGATGGAAGAACGGCGCGGCGCGGTTCGGGCCGATCAGCGCGATGCCGCGATTGAAGCAGAGATAGGACCCGGTCGAGGGAAAGATCACGACATAGACCAGCGTGACGATGGTGATGCCGTCGAGCGACAGCGTGAAGCCGGCGCCGGCTTCCCACGCCATGAACGGCAGCAGCATCAGCGAGCCGCACCCCATCGTGAAGCAGATCAGCGACAGCGGATGGATGTCCGGCCGGCGCGGCATCAGCGCCGAGTAGATGCCGAACACGACCAGCGCGCCGGTGAACATGATGTCGCCGATGTTGAATTCGATCGCGGTCAGCGCGCTGAGATCGCCCCGCATCAGGATGATCAGCACCCCCAGCATGGATACGGTGATGCCGAGCGCCTGCGCGCGGGTGAGGCGCACGCCGAACAGGATCAGGAGCCACAGCGCGACGAACAGCGGGCCGGAGGATTGGATGAGCAGGGCGTTGATCGCCTGGGTGTATTGCAGCCCCCAGTAGGACAGCGTGTTGTTGAGGGCGAATCCGCAGGCCCCGAGCGCGAACATCAAGGGCAGGTGCTGGCGGATCACCGGCCAGTCGTGCCGCAGGTGGCGCCATGCGAAGGGCAGCAGCAGCATGCACGCCCCGATCCAGCGAATGCCGGTGAGCGTGATCGGCGGCACGTGATGGGCGACATAGCGTCCGAGCACGATATTGCCAGCCCAGAACAGCGACATCAGGCTGAGCAGCAGATAGGGCTGATTCCAGACCCACGCGGCGACGGACGAACGGGACGGAGAGGTTCCGGTGACGGTCATGGCGCGCCGCAACCGTGCGAGATACGGGCCGGAGCCGGCGAGGCGTGATCCGCGGTCGAATCACCAGGTCTTGCCGTCAGACAGAAGGCAGCCCGAGGCAGGTCGGGGTCCATTGGTTGCGCGAGCATTGTCCGGGGAAGGTGCAGATGCGAGACCCGATTGGGGTCGATGTGGCGCAGTGTCGCGTGATTTGAGCGCCGCGGGCAACCATCATTCCCGAAAGGCTCCCATGCCGGAATGCGGCGCGGCCATTGCAGCCCTGCAGCGCCAGGTTGCGCGGCGCAGCCTGCCGCACAGGGATTTTGAGAGTTTTCAATCGTTTATAGGTAGATGTGATGACCCCGGCGGTGCGTATCGCTTGCACCGCACGCCCTCATCCGTTATCCGGTTAGCTGCCTTGCCTGAGCGCGGTCCCGCGCCGGCAGGTTTGTCTTGCCCTGAATTGCGTCGCTGCTTTGCCGGACGGATCGTCTCACAACGGTTTTCTGGCGCGTCGTTTGGCGGGGTAAACGGACCCTGTGGGGCAGAACAAGAATGCGTTTAGCGCCCGGTTCCGGGCAGTGTCACAGGTTTCGAGCTTTGGCGCGCGGCGCCGGGCTGTTCTGGCTGAAGGGATTGTTTCGGCATGACTAACGTTGTCGTCGTCGGCGCCCAGTGGGGCGACGAGGGGAAGGGCAAGATCGTCGATTGGCTGTCGGAGCAGGCGGACACAGTGGTCCGCTTCCAGGGCGGCCACAATGCCGGCCATACGCTGGTCATCAACGGCAACACCTACAAACTGGCCCTGATTCCGTCGGGCGTGCTGCGTCCCTCGAAGCTCGCGGTCATTGGCAACGGCGTCGTGTTCGATGCGCAGGCGTTTCTCGATGAGCTCGAGCGGCTCAAGGCGCAGGGCGTCGACATCTCGCCGAAGAATCTGCGCGTCGCTGAAAACGTCACCCTGATTCTGCCGCTGCATCGCGAGCTCGATGCGCTGCGCGAATCCGCCAATGAAGCGACCGCGATCGGCACCACCCGCCGCGGCATCGGGCCGGCCTACGAGGACAAGGTCGGCCGCCGCGCGATCCGACTGATGGATCTCGCCGATCTCGACACGCTGCCGCACAAGATCGACCGGCTGCTGACGCACCACAATGCCCTGCGCCGCGGCCTCGGCCTTGCCGAATGCGACGGCGCCGAGATTTTGAAGGAGCTGACCGCGCTTGCGCCGAAGCTTCTGCCCTACGCCGAAACGGTGTGGATGCTGCTCGACCACAAGCGCCGCGAAGGCAAGCGCATTCTGTTCGAAGGCGCGCAGGGCGCGCTGCTCGACGTCGACCATGGCACCTATCCCTACGTCACCTCGTCGAACACCGTCTCGGCTCAGGCCGCGACCGGCACCGGCGTTGGTCCTGGCACGGTCGGCTACGTGCTCGGCATCTGCAAGGCCTACACCACGCGCGTCGGTCAGGGGCCGTTCCCGACCGAACTGACCAATGAGATCGGCGAGCTGATCGGCCAGCGCGGCAAGGAATTCGGCGTCAACACCGGCCGCAAGCGTCGCTGCGGCTGGTTTGATGCGGTGCTGGTGCGCCAGACCGTGCGCACCTCGGGCATCGCCGGCCTCGCGCTGACCAAGCTCGACATTCTCGACGGCTTCGACGAGATCCAGATCTGCGTCGGCTACAAGCTCGACGGCAAGGTGATCGACCATCTGCCGGCAGGCGAGGGCGCGCAGGCCCGCGTCGAGCCGATCTACGAGACGATCGAAGGCTGGAAGGAGCCGACGGCGGGCGCCCGCTCATGGGCGGATCTGCCGGCGCAGGCGATCAAATATGTGCGCCGCGTGGAGGAGCTGGTCGGTTGTCCGATCGCGCTTCTCTCAACCAGCCCGGAGCGAGAAGACACCATCCTCGTTCAAAATCCGTTTGAGGCTTGAGATTTTCGCCCCCTTGATTGATCTTCTCGGGGGCGAAATCATGCTTAATCAATCATTCGAGGGTAATGTCTGATTCGTGGTTCGCCATATTCGCATCGCTCTGATGCGGCAAAGGCGGTAGCCAAGGTTCACATACCCAGCTCGGAACGGTCCCGGTTCTGTCTGTTTGGTATGTCAGTAGGCTAGAATTCAACAAGACTGGACGAGGATGGCAGACTACTACCCGCTCATTGCACGCGCCGTTGCCGGGCTGGACTCGACCGCCACAGGCGAGAGCCGCCGTGCGCTCTATGAACGGGCGCGATCGGCGCTGATCACGCAGCTTCGCGGCGTGCAGCCGCCTTTGACCGAGTCCGAGATCACCCGCGAACGGCTGTCCCTTGAAGAGGCGATCCGCAAGGTTGAGGCCGAGGCCGCGCAGCGCGGCCGCCCCGACGGCCGGCCTGCCGCCGCGCCACCGACGCCAACGCCGCCGCCCGCGCCCGAGGGGCCGCAGAAGCCGCGCTCCGGCGATGCCTTCCGCGCAGCGACGACGCGCGCGCGCTCGACGCCGCTGTCCTCGGGCGGCACGGCGCGCCCGGCATCCGAGACCCGCGCCCGGCCGCTGACGCCACTTTCCGATCAGCCGTCGCTGCCGGAGACTAGGCTGCCGCGCGTTCCGCGCCCGATTCCGCCTCCGGTTGCGCCGCGTCCGGAGACGCCCGCCGCCGCTGCCGTCGAGCCCACCGCGACCGAGCGCGCGGGGCTTCGCGATTTGCGCGATGCCGCCGCCGGGCCGGAGCAGCCCGAGGCGCCGGCGCCAAAGGCCAATCGCCCGGCGCGCCGCAGCTTCACGGGTGCGCCTGCCCCATCGCCGTCGTCCGAATTCGATCGCCTCGAAGCGGGCCTGGATGAGCGCGTCGCCGGACCGGCAGCCGCCCGCCGTGGCCCCGGGCCCGGCATGGAATCCCCGGCGAACGGCAAGGGACGTCCGCCCAAGGCGGCCAAGCCGCCGCGGCTGCCAAGTGGCCGCAAATTCCCGACCGCGCTGATGATCGTGCTCGGCCTCCTGATGGTGCTGGGCGGGCTGGTGATCTGGCAGTGGCCAAAAATTTCTGAGGTCGCGCGCACCTATATGGGGCCGACCAACAAGATCGCGCAGGCGCCGAAGGATACGGGACCGGCGGTGCGGCCGAAGATCACCGACCGGGTCGGCCAGCCGAGCTCGTCGCAGACGATCGCGCCGGTCGCCCAGCGCGTTGTTCTGTACGACGAGGACCCCGCGCAGCCGCAGGGCAAGCAGTATGTCGGGACCGTCGTCTGGCGCACCGAAGAGGTGAAGGGCTCCGGCAGCCAGCCGGATCTTGCGATCCGCGCCGATGTCGAAATTCCCGAGCGCAAGTTCAAGATGACCCTTTCGCTTCGCCGCAACACCGACCAGTCGCTGCCGGCGAGCCATACGGCCGAGCTGAACTTCACGTTGCCGCCTGACTTCGACAGCGGCGGCATCGCCAACGTGCCGGGCATCCTGATGAAGTCGAACGAGCAGGCGCGTGGTACGCCGCTGGCGGGGCTTGCGGTGAAGGTGACCGACAACTTCTTCCTGATCGGCCTCTCCAATGTGGATGTTGACCGTGCCCGCAACATCCAGCTTCTCAAGGAGCGCTCGTGGTTCGATGTGCCGCTGGTCTACGCCAATCAGCGCCGGGCCATTCTCGCCATCGAAAAGGGCGAACCGGGCGAGCGCGCCTTCCAGGATGCTTTCCGCGCCTGGGGCGAGTAGCAGATCCTAAAATCAGACAGCAAAAAGCCGGCGTCACCGCCGGCTTTTTCATTGGTCGCGTATCGGCCGCCGCGGCGCGGTCAGTGTGCCGCGGCGAGGGCGGCCTCTTCCTGCTGGGCGACGGTGGTCTTCACCGCCTCCTGAACCTTCTCGAAGGCGCGGACCTCGATCTGGCGCACGCGCTCGCGGGAGACGCCGAACTCCGTCGCCAGCTCCTCCAGCGTCATCGGCTCATCGGCGAGCCGGCGGGCCTCGAAGATGCGGCGTTCGCGAGGGTTGAGCACGTTCATCGCGCCGGTCAGCGCCTTGCGCCGATGGTCGTACTCTTCGTGCTCGGCAAGGCGGGTCTCCTGGTCGGGGGTATTGTCCACCAGCCAGTCCTGCCATTCGCCCGGATCGCCGTCGTCGCGGATCGGCGCGTTGAGCGAAGCGTCGCCGCCGAGCCGGCGATTCATCTCGACCACGTCCTGCTCGGTAACGCCGAGGCGCTTGGCGATCAGCTTGACCTGATCGGGATGCAGGTCGCCGTCATCCAGCGCATTGATCCGGCTCTTGGCCTTGCGCAGGTTGAAGAACAGCTTTTTCTGGTTCGCGGTGGTGCCCATCTTGACGAGCGACCACGAGCGCAAAATATATTCTTGGATCGAAGCGCGGATCCACCACATCGCATACGTGGCGAGGCGAAAGCCCTTGTCCGGCTCGAAGCGTTTGACTGCCTGCATGAGGCCGACGTTGCCTTCCGAGACAACTTCGGAGATGGGCAGGCCATAGCCGCGATAGCCCATCGCGATCTTGGCGACCAAGCGCAGATGGCTCGTCACGAGCTTGTGGGCCGCATCGCGATCGTCATGCTCGCGCCAACGCTTGGCGAGCATGTACTCTTCCTGCGGCTCGAGCATCGGAAACTTGCGGATTTCCGAAAGATAATGGGAGAGGCCAGATTCTCCGCTGAGAACCGGTACAACCGTAGCGGCATGGGCCATTATGTGCGCCCTCCAAATGTTTCAGACCCCCGACAGTGGCAGGTCAGGCAGGGTCATCGCCTTCTCAAAGCCAATGACGCTGCATCGTTCCACGCTGGGACATCCAACGCAGATGCAGCATACAGCACTCTTGCGTGACTTAGGAAGGAAACTACCCTGTCACGATGCTGTGAGGCGAGTTAACTAACTGTAATCTTTGTTTTTTCAATGACGGGGTGCGTCAACCGGTCACCCGTAGCTGGGCTTGGAGCTGCGTCAAATCGTCCGGCAAGGCGGACTCCCAGACCATTTCTTCGCCGGTGCGAGGATGCTCGATCGCGAGCAGATAGGCGTGCAGCGCCTGCCGGCCAAGGCCGGCGAGGGCGGCCTGTGACTTCGGCCCGAGCTGGCTCGCCTTGGTCTTGAAGCCGGGGCCATAGGTGGTGTCGCCAAGCAGCGGGTGGTTGATATGCGCCAGATGCACCCGGATCTGGTGCGTGCGGCCGGTTTCCAGCTCGCAGGCAATAAGCGCCGCGACCGGCCCGCCATGGGTTCCGGTGTACTGCTCGAGGATCTGCCAATGCGTGATCGCCTCGCGGCCCTCACTGCGGACCGCCATTTTCTCCCGCGCGCGGGGATGGCGGTCGATCGGCGCCTCGATTGTGCCGTAGGGCCGGTTCGGCACGTCCCAGACAAAGGCCTGATAGCCGCGCCGCAGCGGGCCGGTGCGGCCATGGTCGGCGAACTGCGCCGACAATTTGCGGTGGGCAAGGTCTGATTTGGCGACCACCAGGAGGCCGGTGGTGTCCTTGTCGAGGCGGTGGACGATGCCGGGCCGGCCGGCGTCCCCGAGTCTGGAGAGCCTGTCGCCGCAATGGGCGATCAGCGCATTGACCAGAGTTCCGCCCTCGTTGCCGGCGCCGGGGTGGACGACGAGGCCCCGTGGCTTGTTGATGACGAGAATGTCCTCGTCCTCAAAGACGATATCGAGGGGGATCGGCTCGGCCGCCGGCGCGGGCGAGGCCAGCGGCGGCATGTCGATTGTGATCGTCTCTCCGGCCGCGACATGGTAAGCGGGGTCGCGAATGACGGCCGCGCCCTTTGCGTTTTCAGCCTTGGCATCAGTCTTGGTGACATTGCCCGCAAGGATCAACGCCTTCAATCGGGACCGGGAGACGCCCGGGCAATGAAACGCGAGCACGCGATCCAGCCGGGACGAGCCTTCGTCGCCGCTGACAGTGATATTTTGGAGTTGATCTTTCATCATGACCGAATCTGTTGCGCCGGAGACGCCGGATGCCAATCCCGAGCAGACCGCGATGATCGTCGCAAAGGTCCGCCGCTTGATGTTGATTGCGTCCCTCACCGTTGCGCTGGGCATCGGGGCGATCTTCACCGTGATCGGCTACCGTGTTTTCCGCTCGGAGGGAAGCGTGCAGTCGGCGAGCCAGACCGTGACCCTGCCGAAGGGCGCGCGGATCGTCTCGACCGGCGTGTCCGGGGACCTGATCGTAATCACGCTCGACCATGCCGGCGTGCCGGAAGTGCGCACCTTCGACAGCCGCACGCTGAAGCCGGTCGGCCGCATGACCTTCGCGGCGGAACCCTGATCGCTCTTTTTTCGCGTTTTCCTGCGCAGGAATGTGTTCAAGCTGCGCCGCGGGGCTTGCGGGCGCGGAATTTACCCGTTATTGCGTGGGCTGTCGCCGGTTGAGCTGATCCGGCGCCGGTTCGGCCCGTCTCTGGGCCTTTGCTCCCTTCGTCTAGCGGTTAGGACGCGGCCCTCTCAAGGCTGAAACAGGGGTTCGATTCCCCTAGGGAGCGCCAT
>DATMRW010000024.1:0-9194 GCA_035565775.1 Xanthobacteraceae bacterium
CAACATCTCGCTCAGCCACAGCGGTGACCGCCTGCAAGGTAACGGGCTCGTTGCCCAGCCCTACGATGTGATGAACCTTACTGTCGGCGTGCGCCATGGCGGCTGGGAACTTGCACTCATCGGCAACAACCTGACCGACGAACGCGGCCCGACTTTCCTCGGCACCAACGGGCCGCTGTCAGGCTCCGGCCCCACGCCGCGTACGCTAGGCGTCCGCTTCCGCTTCACCTCCTGGTGATCGATACGAGCCGTCCCCTGCCTGTGAGGCAGGGGACGGCTTGCTGCCCCTGACAACGCCACGCCGCCTCTGGCATGGCTAGAAGCGTCTCCATGACGCATCATCGATCAGGGGAATGCAGCCCTTCTTGCCGCGACCGACTCCCTCGTCGGGTCCCCCAAGGCGAAAAATCACCAATACAAATCGTGAGACAGGACTTGTCCGGCCCAGTCGAACTGGGGCAGGCGTAGCCGTGTTGACGGATTTGTAGCCGTGTTGACGGATTTATATTCTAAATTAAATCAATATCTTGACACCGAATCTTGAGGATTCGGAATGGCTGGGGCGGCAGGATTCCCAGCCAAAACCAGGTGCAATTAAGTGCTTGATTTTGCTGACGTACAGGTGCCGCCTGCACAGTCTATTGGCACAATCTAGTGGCACACCGTCAAGAGGCCCTGTGGGAAATCCGCTGCCCTGATTGTCCTGGCTGCGGGGTGGACCTGCCGAACGTTCTACCGCTGGTATGAGTGGCAGAATCTCGTCGCCTGAAGTTTATGTCAACTTGGTGCGAACTGCGCGAAGTGGAGACGAGTTAGCGTTAGACTGACAGCACCCCGCACTGGGCCAAGTGAAGGCGGGTTCGCGTTTAGCGCCGACGGTACCTTCCAAAACCCGGATCGGTGCGTCTCAAAAAGGGTATACAAGATACGTATTTTTTGCTAGCGCAGCCGGCGCTTGCTGAAGCGGGAAGGTGGCAGCGTGGTTTCTGGACTCACGGTGGGTGAACGCCAGCGGGGTGCGGTAATCCTCGTGGTCCTTGCGATCATTGGCCTGGTGATGGCCGCCGCGGGTGCCGAGCGGGATGATCCCATCCAAACCCACGGGTTCGTCATCCTGCTGTTCAGTTTCGGCGTGCTCTGCCTTCTGCTGAAGGATTTCGATGCACCCGAACCCCCCGCGGACCGCCTGGAAAGCTATTACGACGATCCCATCAAGGCCGGCATCGTCCTGTCGATGACCTGGGCCGTGTTCGGCATGGCCATCGGCGATTGGGTGGCCTGGCTGCTCGCCTTCCCGGATATGACGTTCGACGCCTCCTGGGCGAGCTTCGGGCGGCTGCGGCCGGTCCACACCACCGGCGTCATCTTCGGCTTCGGCGGCAATGCGCTGATCGCCACGTCCTTCCATGTCATGCAGCGCACCTCGCGCGCCCGCATGCCCGACCAGTTCAGCGCCTGGTTCGTGCTGATCGGCTATAACCTGTTCTGCATCCTCGCCGTCTCGGGCTATTTGATCGGCATCACCCAGTCCAAAGAATATGCCGAGCCGGAGTGGTACGCGGATATCTGGCTGGTCATCGTCTGGGTCGTCTACCTGCTGCTGTACCTGCGCACGCTGGCGCGGCGCAAGGAACCCCACATCTACGTGGCCAACTGGTATTACCTAGCCTTCATCCTCGTCGTCGCGATCCTGCATGTCGTGAACAACCTGGCCGTGCCGACCTCGCTGGCCGCGGCCAAGAGCTATTCGCTGTTCTCCGGCGTGCAGGATGCGATGACGCAGTGGTGGTATGGCCACAACGCCGTCGCCTTCTTCCTGACGGCCGGCTTCCTCGGCATGCTCTATTATTACCTGCCCAAGCGGGCGGAGCGGCCGATCTATTCCTACCGCCTGTCGATCGTCGGCTTCTGGGGCATCACGTTCTTCTACATGTGGGTGGGCTCGCATCACCTGCACTACACCGCCCTGCCCGACTGGGTGCAGACGCTGGGCATGACCTTCTCGCTGATGCTGCTCGTGCCTTCGTGGATCGCCGCGGGCAATGCGCTGGCGACGCTCAACGGCGCCTGGCACCGGGTGCGCGACGACGCGACGCTGCGCTTCATGATGATGGCGGCGGTGTTCTACGGCCTCTCCACCTTCGAGGGATCGTTCATGGCGATCCGTCCGGTCAACGCGCTCTCGCACTATACGGACTGGACTATCGCCCACGTCCACGCCGGCGTGCTCGGCTGGGATGCGCTTGTCACTTTCGGCGCCTTCTACGCGCTGGTGCCGTGGCTGTGGAAGCGCGAGCGCATGTATTCGCCGGCGCTGGTGGAGGTGCACTTCTGGCTCGCGATGGCCGGAGTGCTGATCTACGTCTTCGCGATGTGGAACTCAGGCATCATCCAGGGCCTGATGTGGCGCACCTATAACGACAGCGGCACGCTGACATATTCCTTCCTGGATTCGATGATCGCCATGCATCCCTACTACATCGCGCGGGCGATCGGGGGGCTGCTGTTCCTGATCGGCGTGCTGGTCGGCTGCTACAATATCTGGATGACGATCCGCCGCCCCGCGCAGCGCACCGCGCCGGCAGGCGACACGCCGCTCCCGCTTCCCGCCGCCCCCCTCCCCGCCAACCCCCAGCCCGCGGAATAACGGCGATGTTCCGGACCCATTACCGCATAGAGCGCAAATCGGTGGTACTGGCGGTGGCGATCATGCTCGTGGCGAGCATCGGCGGGCTGATCGAGATCGCGCCCCTGTTCACCATCGACGAGACGGTGGAGGCGGACCCCGACATGCGGGTCTACACCCCGCTGGAGCTGGCCGGGCGCAACATCTACATGCGCGAGGGCTGCTATGCCTGCCATTCGCAGATGATCCGCACATTGCAGGACGAGGTGGAGCGCTATGGCCCCTACTCGCTCGCGGTCGAATCCCAATACGATCACCCGATGCTGTGGGGCTCCAAGCGCACCGGGCCGGACCTCGCCCGCGTCGGCGGCAAGTATTCGGACCATTGGCACGCCGCCCACCTCACCGATCCGCGCGACGTAGTGCCGGAATCGATCATGCCGCGTTACGCGTTCCTGCGCGAAACGCTGCTGCGGACGGCGCATTTGCCAGACGATCTGCGCGCGCTGCGCCGGGCCGGCGTGCCTTATACGCGCGAGATGATCGCCCATGCCGCCGCCGATGCCGGCGCCCAGGCTTCTCCCGGAGACGATACCGCCGGCCTGATCGAACGCTATGGCGAAGCGACCCAGGTCCGCGCGTTCGACGGCGACGAAGGCAAGGTGACCGAGATGGATGCGCTGGTCGCCTACCTCCAGATTCTCGGCAAGCTCAGCAGCGCCGCGCAGGCGCCGCAGCCGGCCCATATCGCGCGGAAATAGAGGCGGCGATGGATCTCGAACATTCCATGCTGGTCGGTTTCGCCAAGTCCTACGGACTGTTCTACCTGCTCGCCATGGCGGCGGCCGCGCTCGTCTATGCCTGCTGGCCGGCCAATCGAAACCGGTTCGACAAGGCGGCGCGCGACATCATCGACGATGAGGACAAGCCGTGGCGCTAGACGAGCACAAGCGCGAACGCGATCCGATCAGCGGGCACATGATGACGGGCCACGAGTGGAACGGCATCGAGGAACTCAATACGCCGGTGCCGCGTGTCGTGTGGTTCTTCCTGACCCTCGCGGCGCTGTTCGCGCTCGGTTACTGGGTGCTGATGCCGGCCTGGCCGATCGGCACGACCTATACGAAGGGCCTGCTGGACACCAACCAGCACAAGATCGTGACCGCCAAGGTGCAGCGGGCAGCTGCGGAGCGCAGTGGCTGGACCGATCAGATCGTCGCCAGGGATATCGACGCGATCCGGGCCGATCCGGCGCTGATGGCCTTTGTCCGCGAGGATGGCCACCGCCTGTTCGGCGATAACTGCGCGGCGTGCCACGGTATCGAAGCCAAAGGCAATCCGGGCTTCCCCAACCTCATCGATGGTGACTGGCTGTGGGGCGGCGGTGCCGATGCCATCGCGCACACCATCGCGGTGGGCGTCAACAGCCCGGCCAGCCCACAAACCCGGATCAGCCAGATGCTCGCCTTCGGTAAGGACGGCATCCTCGACAGCGCTTCGATCCAGGCGGTCGCCGATTATGTGAAGTCGCTGTCCGATCCGGCGTGGGCGAAGGGGAAACCCACCTCGGTTGCCAAGGGGCAGGAGGTGTTTGCCGCCAATTGCGCCGCGTGCCACGGCGAACAGGGACGCGGCAACCAACAGATCGGCGCGCCCAATCTCACCGACCGCGTCTGGCTCTATGGCGGCGAAATCTACACGATCTACACGACGATCCATGACGGACGGCAGGGTGAAATGCCGGCCTGGGAGCATCGGCTGAGCCCGGTCGACCGTAAGATCCTCGTTGCCTTCCTGCTCGACAAGGGAAGCCGGCGATGAGGCTTTCCCGCCAGCGCCTGTTCGCCCTGGTGCTTGTCGGTCTCGCGCTGGCCGTGGTCATGCTCGCCAACGCGCATCTGCTTTATGTCGCGACCAGTTCGCAGCCCGAATGTATGCCGCACGCACAGGCCGGTGGCGCCACGTCGCCTGTCACCCCCTTCAGCGCGGCCAAACCTTCGTGCTGAGATGATCCGGAGACGATGATGGTCATCCTTCCGCCCGTCGTGCCGCCGCTGCCCGTGGACAAGCCCTATGCGCGCCGGCTGGCCGCGGGGGCGCCGTTCGACTGGCTGCGCGCGGGCTGGCGCGATCTGCGCACGGACCCCGGCCCCAGCCTGCTCCATGGCCTGTTCGTGTTCCTCCTTTCAGCGCTGATTATCGCCGGGCTGATAGGCTTTGGCTGGGACTATGCGTTGTTTCCGGCGATCGCCGGGTTCCTGGTCTTCGCCCCTACGCTGGCGATCGGCCTTTATGCCAAGAGCCGCGCGCTGGAGCAGGGCAAGCCGGTCTCGCTGCGGCAAATGCTGCTGCCCCAGGCCGCTGCGGGCGGGCAAGTGCTGTTCACCGGCGCGCTGCTCTGCGGCGTCATGCTGCTGTGGCTGCGGGCCGCCGTGATCATCTATGCCATATTCTTCGGCGTGCAGCCCTTTCCCGGCCTCGATTACATCGCGCCGATGCTGTTCACCACGCCGATCGGGCTCGCCATGCTGGCTGTCGGAACGCTGGTGGGCGGGCTGTTCGCCGCCTTCTCCTTCGCGATCTCGGCCTTCTCCATCCCCATGATGCTCGACCAGCGAGTCGATGCGCTCACCGCCATGGGCACGAGTTGGGCGCTGGTGGTGAACAATCTGCGGGTCATGCTGGTCTGGGCGGCGATCGTGCTGGCGCTGTTTCTGTTATCGGTCGTGAGTGGATTGCTCGGGCTCGTGATCGTCTTTCCCTGGCTCGGCCATGCGACCTGGCATGCCTATCGGGCCGTCCGGCTCACGCCAGGGCCGCACGGGGCATGAGCATCCTCTGGCTCCTGATCCCGATCTCGTTCCTGTCGGGCGCGGTCGGCCTGGCCCTGTTCTTCTGGGCGTTACGGAGCGGGCAGTACGAAGACGTTGCGGGCGCCGCGGAGCGTATCCTCGACGATGAGGATCAGCCGCTTTAATCGGGATTCCGCCAAGCCACATGGGTGGACTGACGCTGGGCGGGGAAGGCAGGCCTTCGTCCAGTGGACACGCGTTCGGCGCCGATCGCCACAAAACCGGCGGCGTCAGATCGGCATCCGATAGCCGTAGAATTCGTGATCCTCGTTATAGCCGCCCTGACCCGCGCCGAGATCCGCGAAATTCGCAACGAATTCGATCGACGCGATCCACTTGACCATCTTGAAGCCGAGTTCGTTCTCGCAGCGCAGCCGCAGCGGCGCGCCGTGGACGACGCTGACCGGCACGCCGTTCATCTCGTAAGCGAGGATGGTCAACTCGTGGCGCATGTTCTCGATGGTGTGTGCATCGTAATAGCGCCCGCCGTCGGAGCCGTCCGCCAGTGAGTAGAACACGGCATAACGCGCCTCGGCGGCCGGCTTGACCAGATCGAGGATGTCGCGCATCGGCACGCCGCCCCATTTGGCGACGCCCGACCAGCCCTGAATGCAGAAATGGGTGGTGATTTGCTCCTGCTTCGCCATCGCCTTGAGATCGGCCAGCGAGAGGGTTCGGGGCGTTTCGACAAGGCCGCCGATCCGCAGCCGGTAACCGACGAAGTTCTCTGCCAGCAGGGCGGCATATTCCTCGGAATCGGGCATCGTGCCGTTCGGCCAGAAATAGAGCGAGATGTCCTCCTCGCCGAGTTGGGAATGGGGATCCCATTTCTCGGCCAGGCCCATCAGCCAGTCGACCATGAACTGCCCGACATGCTGCACCTGCCGGGCGAAACGAAGCGTGAGCGGCGATACGGCAAGCCAGCAGGCCGCGAGGATCGCCATGGCCATCAAGAAAAAGGGGAATCCGCTCCACGACGCATCGTTGACGCCGCCGAACATATGGTTGGTGTTCTGCCGCAGCCCGGTGACGAACACCATCGCGCCGTGAGTCAGAATGAAGCCGACGAACCACGCGAAGGAAAGGAAGTGGACCGAACGCATCGCCTGCCGGTTGAACAGGCGGCCGAACCAGCCGAGCGCGTTTGAGATGGCTGGGCTCTGCATCAGCCCGGTTGCGATCGAAACCGGCGCGGCGACGAACACGGTGATGAAGTAACTAAGTTGCTGGAGCCCGTTGTAGCGCGTCCAGCCTTCATCGACAGGAAAGTTCAACGAGGCGTATTGGATCGCCGTCGAGAGCGCGGCCGGGAAGACATCCCAGTTCAACGGCACTAGCCGGCGCCATTGGTCGGTGGAAAACAGCAACGCATAAAAGGCGACACCGTTGGCCAGCCACAGCAGGTTAACCGAAAAATGCCACCAGCGCGCCAGCCCGAGCGTATGGCGCAGGCCCGGAATGCCGAGCCATTTGGGCAGGGTGACCGAATCGTCTTTCGCGGTCCACAGCCGCCCGGCAGGCACGGGCACCTGAAAACGGAACCAGTCGCTGCCCGGTGTGCAGTCGCGCCCCCAATAGAGTCGCGGATGGTCGGCGAGGATTTGCAGCCCCGCGCGGATGATGAAGAGCATGAAGAGCATGTTCAGGAAGTGCTGGAGTTGCAGCCACCACGGGAAGCCCGAATCCACGGACGGCGCGGACTGCGCGATGCCGGGATGCGCCTGGATGAAGGCCGCGACACCAGAAAGCTCGCGCAGGCTCTGGGTCAGCGCGATCAGGCAGAGCAACGCTGCGGCGCCGATTGGCAAAGCCCACAGTGTATTGAACCAGCGTCGGCCGATCCGGATGTGCGGCGCGATACCCCATTGCGGCGGCAGCCAATGATCGGTCCGCAGCCGATCGTCAGCCTTGTTAAGGCTGGCGCGAAGCGGATCGGAAGAGCTTGATGGCGCTGCTTTGAACGTCGACGGGTCCTTCCTTCATTAGCATCGGCCAGCCGAGGCGGCGAAATCATCCGCGCGTCACCTCAACACTCGAACCCGATGAAAGCTCCTGATCCATCGGCCAGGCGCGGCGGCGACGCTGTCCAGCGTGAAAAGATCCCCGCCGAGATCGCCGGCCAACCTGTCTGGAGGCAGGCCCCCTGACAGGTTGCCATCACCTCAACCAACCAGCATGAAGGGATGAGATTACCTCTGATTGATAACAATCAGGGAAGCGCCTCACAGGCGATTCCATGATCCGGTCTGGGCGCCCTGCTTGTCATTTCGTGGGGGCTTTTTGAAAGGAGATACGCGTGTCCATCGAAAGGATCGTCGCCGCGCTCGCGCTGGAGCCTGACGCCGATCCCGTTGCGGAGCGGGCTTTTCAATTGGCGCGGATGCATGGGGCGCATCTTACCCTGGTCCATGTGCTGGAAAATCTCATCCTCGTCGAAGACGATGTCGCCGCCTGGTCCGCGCTTGCGATGCTGCGTCGGACGCTCGAGGACAGCGCGCGCGAGCGTATCGAGCATCTACTGACGGGACGGGATTGTCCCGATGTCGAGATCATCATCGACCATGGCCGGGCGCATGAACGCATCGAGGCCATCGCCGACGCGCAAAAGGCCGATCTGCTGGTCATCGGACCCGGCAATCCCGGCACGCTTGGTGAGAGGCTGTTCGGCTCCACGGCGGATCGGCTGACCCGTGGCGGCTTTTCGCCGGTACTAGTGGTGAGAACCCTTGCCGAAGGGCCCTATCGCCATGTCGCGGTCGCGCTCGATTTTTCTCCATCGTCAGAGCAGGCGCTCGCCCTGGTGGCCGAACTGATGCCGGAATGCGCTCTCCAGATCGTCCATGTCGTCGATTTGCCGCTTTCTTTCGAACAGGCGATGCTGAAAGCCGGCACGCCGATGACGAAGATCGAGGCCTATCGCCGCAGCAAGGCGCAAGCTGCCCGCGCGTCGATCGATGCCCTGCTTGGTGGCCGTAACCCCGATGGCCTGGCCCCGCGTATCCATATCGCGGAAGGCCGCCCCGGCGACGTGCTGACAGCCATGTCGCGCGAGGGATCGATGGATCTGCTCACCATCGGCGCGCACGGCCGCAACGTCGTCGCGCGGGCCTTGCTCGGCAGCGTCGCCCGGCAGGTGTCGCGCCGTGCCGCCTGCGATGTTCTGATCGTTTCCGCGACATGAGCGCTCGATGCTTCGTGACGGCAGCTTGAGGCATGACGGGGAAGGGGCAAGCGCCGAGAGGAGGCGAACTGGCGTTAGACCGGCGGCGCTGGTTTTTACGCGCCTTATAAATAACATGATAGGATCCTGTCAGAGGGATGGCGTGACGGCTGACCCATTGCTAGCCGCTGTGGATGAGGCAGGCTGAGAATCCGTTCCGCTACTTTCACTCGTCGCCCGATATCATCCGCATGGTGGTGATGCTGTACGCGCGATACCCGCTGTCGCTCAGGAACGTCGAGGATCTGCTGTTCGAGCGCGGTTATGACTTCTGCCATGAGACAGTGCGACTGTGGTGGAACCGGTTCAGGCCGATGTTCGCAGCCGAGATCCGCAGAAGGCGAGTGAGCCACATGCGTTGGCACCTCGACGAGATGTACGTGAAGATGAACGGTGAGATGGTTTATCTGTGGCGAGCGGTCGACCATGAGGGCGAGGTTCTCGAGAGCTTTGTTACCCGTAAACGGGACAAATCCGCGGCTTTAGCCTTCATGAA
>DATMRW010000025.1:0-177183 GCA_035565775.1 Xanthobacteraceae bacterium
GACAATTCCTTCGCCAGCTTGATGCGCTGCGCCTCGCCGCCGGAGAGCGTCGTCGCCTGCTGGCCGATATGGATGTAACCCAAGCCGACGCGCTGCAGCGTGGTCAGGATATCGCGGATGCGCGGCACCGCCTTGAAGAACTCCAGCGCCTCCTCGACCGTCATGTCGAGCACGTCGGCGATGGTCTTGCCCTTGAAGGTGACGTCGAGCGTCTCGCGGTTGTAGCGCTTGCCCTTGCAGACGTCGCAGGTGACGTAGACGTCGGGCAGGAAGTGCATCTCGATCTTGATGACGCCGTCGCCCTGGCAGGCCTCGCAGCGGCCGCCCTTGACGTTGAAGGAGAAGCGGCCGGGCTCGTAGCCGCGCGCCTTCGACTCGGGCAGGCCGGCGAACCACTCGCGGATCGGCGTGAAGGCGCCGGTATAGGTCGCGGGATTGGAGCGCGGCGTGCGGCCGATCGGCGACTGGTCGATGTCGATGATCTTGTCGATGTGCTCCAGTCCCTCGATGCGATCATGCGGAGCCGGGGCTTCCGAGGCATTGTTCAGCTTGCGGGCGATCGCCTTGTAGAGCGTGTCGATGAGCAAGGTCGACTTGCCGCCGCCGGAGACGCCGGTAACGCAGGTGAACAGGCCGAGCGGAATTTCCGCCGAGACATTCTTGAGATTGTTGCCGCAGGCATTGACGACCTTCAGCGTGCGGCGATGATTGGGCGGCCGCCGCTCCGGGATCGCGATCGACATTTCGCCGGTGAGATATTTTCCGGTGAGCGAGGCCGGGTCGCTCATCACCTCCTGCGGCGTGCCTTGCGCGACGATCTGGCCGCCATGCACGCCCGCGCCGGGGCCGACATCGACCACATAGTCGGCGAGGAGGATGGCGTCTTCATCGTGCTCGACGACGATGACGGTGTTGCCGAGGTCGCGCAGCCGTTTCAGCGTGTCGAGCAGGCGCGCGTTGTCGCGCTGGTGCAGGCCGATCGAGGGCTCGTCGAGCACGTAGAGAACGCCGGTGAGGCCCGAGCCGATCTGCGACGCGAGGCGGATGCGCTGGCTTTCGCCGCCGGAGAGCGTGCCGGACGCTCGCGACAGGGTGAGATAGTTCAGGCCGACATCGAGCAGGAAGGAGAGGCGCTCGCGAATTTCCTTGAGGATGCGCGGGGCGATTTCGTTCTGCTGCCGGTTCAGCTTGGCGGGAACAGCATCGAACCACTCCATCGCGCGCCGCACGGAGAGTTGCGAGATTTCGCCGATGTGCACGTCGTCGATCTTGACGCACAGCGCCTCGGGCTTCAGCCGGTAGCCGTTGCAGGCGCCGCAAGGCACATCGGAAAAATACTTTCCGAGTTCCTCGCGCGCCCATTCGCTTTCCGTTTCGCGAAAGCGGCGCTCGATATTGGTGACGACACCCTCAAAGGTCTTTTTGGTGTCGTAGGAGCGCACCCCGTCCTCATAGGAAAACTTGATCTCGTCGGTGCCGGAGCCGAAGAGCAATGCCTGCTGCGTCTTCTTCGGCAGGTCCCGCCACTTGGTGTCGAGCGTGAACTTGTAGTGCTTGCCGAGCGCCTGCAGCGTCTGCACGTAGTAGGGCGACGATGATTTCGCCCACGGCGCGATCGCGCCCTTGCGCAGGGTCAGGTCCTTGTCGGGAATGACGAGGTCGGCGTCGATATGCTGCTCGATCCCGAGGCCGCCGCAGGAGGGGCAGGCGCCGTAGGGATTGTTGAAGGAGAACAGCCGTGGCTCGATTTCCGGCAGCGTGAATCCGGATACCGGGCAGGCGAACTTTTCCGAGAACAGAATGCGCTCAGGTCCGCTCTTGTCGTGGATCTTTGCGGTCTTCTTGTCCGCCTTTTCGGCGGGCGCAGCCCCCGGCGCGTCGGCGAATTCGATCACCGCCATGCCGTCGGCAAGTTTCAGCGCCGTCTCGAAGGATTCCGCCAGGCGCTGGGCAAGGTCCGGGCGCACCACGATGCGGTCGACGACAACGTCGATGTCGTGCGGAAATTTTTTGTCGAGCGCGGGCGCTTCAGCGAGCTCATAGAAGGTGCCGTCGATCTTGACCCGTTGAAAGCCTTTCTTGAGATATTCCGCGAGCTCCTTGCGGTATTCGCCCTTCCGGCCGCGCACGACCGGTGCCAGCAGATAAAGCCGCGTGCCTTCCGGCAGCGCCAGCACACGGTCCACCATCTGCGAAACCGTCTGGCTTTCGATCGGCAGCCCCGTCGCCGGCGAGTAGGGCACGCCGACGCGTGCCCAGAGGAGACGCATGTAGTCGTAGATTTCGGTGACGGTGCCGACGGTCGAGCGCGGGTTCTTGGAGGTGGTCTTTTGCTCGATCGAAATCGCCGGCGACAGGCCGTCGATCTGGTCGACGTCCGGCTTCTGCATCATCTCGAGAAATTGCCGCGCATAGGCCGACAGCGATTCGACATAGCGGCGCTGGCCCTCGGCATAGATCGTGTCGAAAGCGAGCGATGACTTGCCCGAGCCGGACAGTCCGGTCATCACCACAAGGCGGTCGCGGGGAATATCGAGGTCGATATTCTTGAGATTGTGCTCGCGTGCGCCGCGGATGGTGATCGCGCGCAGGCTCGCGCCGAGGGACTTCTGCTTCGCCTTGATGACTTCATCCATGCTGAGTTTCCAGACGCACAAAAAAGCGCGTCTCATTCCAGGATCGAGATAAAGGGCCAGGATTGAGCTGACAACGTCGCCAGAACATAGGCGGAACGAAAACGAATTTCCAGAGACTGCCCGCTGCGAGGCACCGGTTAATCAGCGCAATTGCGAATACGAGCAATGCTGAAACCGCGATCGTCCTTGGCGAGGTTCCGGCGCGAGGTTGGTGAAAAGGTGCGTATGCCGGGATTTTCGTGCAAGCGGTCAAAACAAAAAGGCCGGCGAATGCCGGCCTTTCGTCAAATTGGTGATTTTGCAGGATCAGAAGCCGGGAGCCGGAACCGTGTTCCAGTTGAAGTGGTAGTTCACGCCTGCCTTGACCGTGTGGATCGTGGTGCCGAGCTCGATGCCGGGAGTAAGCAGCGTGCGGCCGAAGGTCTGATTGCCGAAATCTGCATACATGTATTCGACCTTGCCCGACCAGTTCGGGGCGAACATGTATTCGAGGCCTGCGCCGACGGTCCAGCCGGAGTGGGTGCGCGATTCCGAAATCGTGGAGAAGCCGTCGCTCAGCGACACCTTGTTGTTGGCCCAGGCGTAGCCGCCCTTGGCGTAGAGCAGGGTCGACGGGGTGAGGGTCACGCCGATGCGGCCGGTGACGCTGCCGAACGCATTGATCTTGTCGCGTGCGACAAAGAGGCCGTCCCTGGCGCTGGCCTGCAGATCGGCGCCCGCGGCGTCAACTTCGATACCCCAGACAAATTGGCTGCCCGGAGCCTGCCAGTTGTAGCCGATGGTGCCGCCGCCGAAGCCGCCGCTCAGCTCATCCGTGCTGAAGGTCGCCGAGGGGCCGCCGGGGAAGCCGACGCGAACGCGATCAGACCAGCCGTAGCCGCCGAAGCCGCCGATATAGAAGCCCGTCCAGTTGGTCACGGGGGCAACGTAGGGAACCGGGGGAGCCTTGGTATAAGGACGCGGAGCCAGATCGGCTGCAAACGCGGGTCCAATCATGCCGAGAACTGCAAGACCAACCGTACCCAAAAGCAGTTTTTTCATGTCCCGATCTCCAAAGCTGTTTTCGTCCGCCGTTTCTCTCCAAACGTCCCCAGGGGAGGCGGCGCCAGAAACTGTAAAGCGAATATTACCGATTTCCCCATCGAATACCGTCGCAGATGTGCAACACCGGATCGCAATTGCGGGCAGCTTCTGCGGATTTTCGTCAAAGGTGACGGTGCGCTAGTGCCGGTTGCTTCCGGGCACCGGAGGCTGGGGCTCTTGCTTGATCGCCGGGTGAGAAGGCACTATCTCTGGAACGAATGTAGAACGTGCCAATTCGCGATCGGTGTGGATAAGCGGCTCCGGTCAATCGCGGCCGGCTGCCGGGACGTATAGGGTCAGCAGGATTTTGCCGACGCGGATTGATTTCGCTGCCTTGCTCTTCTCGATCGGAGGTGCGGGTGGCCGGTCCGGTCGGCTTTTTGATTATGACTAGCGGAGACGAGAAGATGTCAGGAAGTGTGAACAAGGTGATCCTGGTGGGAAATCTGGGGGCTGACCCGGAGATCCGCCGGACTCAGGACGGGCGTCCGATCGCCAATCTGCGCATCGCGACATCTGAGACCTGGCGCGACAAGGGCACCGGCGAGCGCAAGGAAAAGACCGAGTGGCACCGCGTGGTGATCTTCAATGAGGGGCTGTGCCGGGTCGCCGAGCAGTACCTGAAGAAGGGCGCGAAGGTTTATATCGAGGGCCAGTTGCAGACCCGCAAATGGACCGACCAGAGCGGCATCGAGAAGTATAGCACCGAAGTCGTGCTGCAGGGCTTCAACTCGACCCTGACCATGCTCGACGGTCGCGGCGGCGGCGTCGGGGGTGGTGGCGGCTATGGCGGCGATGACATGGGCGGCGATTTCGGCGGCAGCGTCGGTGGCGGCGGTTCCCGCCGTGCGGTGACTGGCGGCTCCAGCGGCGGCGGCAGCCGCGGCGGCGACATGGACGACGAGATCCCGTTCTAACGAAACGCGCATCCGTGGGGCCGCAATCGGCCCTTGCGGAACATCGGCTGCCCGCCGTGCGAGCGGAACGTCGCGGCGGGTGCCGGAAATCTTTAAGTATTTGGAAAAACAGATAAAAAATACAAAGACCGCCGGCGGGCAGGGGTGGTTTGAAGCGCAAAGATGCGCTATATGATTCTGCCGGGTCGTTCGGTTTGAGTGCGGCCCTGCAGGCAGGCGGTCATATGTCGTCCGATCGTCGTGCCGCTCCCCGTTTCTGTGCGGCATGTGGTGCGGATCGCGCTGCTAGGTCGCTGGATAAGCAGTTGGACACCGCCTTTGTCTGATCAAGAGAATCCGGCCGGGGGCTCTTCCATGCCCTCGGATATTCGCCCCGTATCCATCGTCGATGAGATGAAGCGGTCGTACCTCGATTACGCGATGAGCGTGATCGTGGCGCGTGCGCTCCCGGATGTCCGCGACGGTCTCAAGCCGGTGCATCGCCGCATTCTCTACGCCATGTACGAGAACGGCTTCGAGTGGAACAAGCCTTACCGCAAGTCGGCCCGTACCGTCGGTGACGTCATCGGTAAGTATCACCCGCACGGTGACCAGTCCGTCTATGACGCCATGGTGCGCATGGCCCAGGACTTTTCGATGCGGGTGCCGCTGATCGACGGTCAGGGCAACTTCGGTTCCGTCGACGGCGATATGCCCGCCGCGATGCGGTACACCGAAGCGCGCCTGACGAAGATCGCCCACCATCTGATTTCGGATCTCGACAAGGACACCGTCGACTTCCATCCGAACTACGACAGCTCGGAGAAGGAGCCGTCGGTTCTTCCGGCGCGGTTTCCCAATCTTCTGGTCAATGGCGCGGGCGGCATCGCCGTCGGCATGGCCACCAACATCCCGCCGCACAACCTCGGCGAAGTGATCGATGCCTGCATCGCGCTGATCGACAATCCGGCGCTCAGCATCGACGAGCTGATCGAGATCGTGCCCGGCCCGGACTTCCCGACCGGCGGCATCATTCTTGGCCGGCAGGGCATTCGCGCCGCCTATCACCTCGGCCGCGGCTCGATCGTGATGCGGGGCAAGGTGACGATCGAGGAGATCCGCAAGGACCGCCAGGCGATCATCGTCACCGAAATTCCCTATCAAGTGAATAAGGCCACGATGGTCGAGCGGATCGCCGACCTCGTGCGCGAGAAGAAGATCGAGGGCATCTCGGACCTGCGCGACGAGTCCGACCGGGACGGCTTCCGCGTCGTCATCGAGCTGCGCCGCGAGGCCATGCCGGAGGTCGTGCTCAACCAGATCTATCGCTACACCCCGCTGCAAACCAATTTCGGCGTCAACTCGGTTGCCCTTGATGGCGGTCGTCCGCTGACGATGAACCTCAAGGACATGCTGGTTGCCTTCATCCACTTCCGCGAGGAAGTGGTGACGCGGCGGACCAAATATCTGCTCAACAAGGCGCGCGACCGCGCCCACATCCTCGTTGGTCTGGCGATCGCCGTCGCCAATATCGACGAGGTCATCCGCGTCATCCGCACCTCGCCCGATCCGGCGACCGCCCGCGACATCCTCATGTCGCGCGACTGGCCGGCCCGCGATGTCGCGACCATGATCACGCTGATCGACGATCCGCGCCACCAGGTGTCGGAGGCGGGGACGGCACGGCTGTCGCTCGAGCAGGCCAAGGCCATTCTCGATCTGCGGCTGCAGCGCCTGACGGCTCTCGGGCGAGACGAAATCTCCGATGAGCTGGACAAGCTCGCGGTCGAAATCGCCGACTATCTCGACATTCTGCGCTCTCGCGCTCGCGTTCAGGATATCGTCAAGACCGAGATTCTCGAGGTCAAGAACGAGTTCGCGACCCCGCGCCGCACCGTCATTCTCGATCAGGAAGGCGAGATCGAGGACGAGGACCTTGTCGACAATCTCGACATGGTGGTGACGGTCTCCCACGCCGGTTACATCAAGCGGGTGCCGCTGTCGGCCTATCGCGCCCAGCGGCGCGGCGGCAAGGGCCGGTCGGGTATGCAGACCCGTGACGAGGATTTCGTCACAAAACTGTTCTCCGCCAGCAACCACACGCCGATCCTGTATTTCTCCTCGCTCGGCCGGGTCTACAAGGAGAAGGTGTGGCGGCTGCCGGAAGCGGCCCCACAGGCGCGCGGCAAGGCGCTCATCAATATTTTGCCGCTGGAGCAGGGCGAGCGGATCACCACGATCATGCCGCTTCCCGAGGACGAGTCGACTTGGGGCGACCTCGACGTGATGTTCGCCACCACGGGCGGCACGGTGCGGCGCAACAAGCTGTCCGATTTCGTCGACGTACGCCGCTCGGGCATCATCGCCATGAAGCTCGCCGAGGGCGAGGCCATCGTTGACGTCCAGATCTGCACCGAGCACGACGACGTGCTGCTGACCGCCGGCGGCGGCCAGTGCATCCGTTTCCCGGTGACCGAAGTTCGCGTCTTCCAGGGCCGCACTTCGATGGGCGTGCGCGGCATCGCCCTTGCCGAGGGCGATCGGGTGATCTCGCTGTCGATCCTCCGCCATGTCGATGCCGATGGCGAGGAGCGAGCCGCCTATCTGCGCCGCGCCAACGCGATCCGCCGCGGCGGCAATGCCGAGGAGGACGCCTCTGCCGAGGCCGAGACGGGGGCATCGTCCGGCGCGATGGAGCTCAGCGAACAGCGCTATGTCGAACTCTCTGCCAACGAGCAGTTCGTGCTGACCATCAGCACCAACGGCTACGGCAAGCGGACGTCGTCCTACGAGTACCGCACCACGGGCCGTGGCGGTAAGGGTATCGTCGCGATGTCGGTGAACGAGCGCAACGGCAATCTCGCCGCCTCGTTCCCGGTCGAGGATGCCGACCAGATCATGCTGGTCACGGACAAGGGGCAGCTCATCCGCTGCCCGGTCGAAGGCATCCGCATTGCGGGCCGTTCGACCCAGGGCGTCACTGTCTTCAACACCGCCGAAGATGAGCACGTCGTCTCCGTCGAGCACATCGGCGAGGAGAGCGACAGCTCCAACGGCGATGGTGCGAATGGCGAGGGTGCGTCGGATACATAAGGCGCGACGTTAGAAAGTCTCGCTAAGCAATTGAAAAGAGAGCCTCCGTGCGGTTTGCGCGGAGGCTTTTTCAGTTTGGCCCTGGGAGGGGTGGGCAAGGGTCGGGGATAAAAAAGCTGGTTACTGGCGCGAGGTGGAGATGATGCGGGCCGCGCGGATCGGGAGGCCGGCGCTCGCCTGGTAGAGGCAGATCGCCTCGATCTGCGGCCACGTCTGCTGATCGCAATTCCTGATCGCCCGAATGTCGAGCCGGTCCGACTTGGCCAATGCCGTCGGGACGCTGGCTTCGACCTGCGGCGCGAAGCCCGGCAGGATGGTCAGGGCGCTGGCAATGAAGGCGGCAATGGCGATCGCCGAAAAAGCCTTGATCATGACGTTTCCCCGTCGCTGGCCTTGTGGCCTGCATTGGTTTTTTCAATGCAGTCACACTAGACGCCCAAGGTTTCAGCCCGTTGTTGCCGGCCGCTGAAAAGGGTTTCGTCTCCCCGAGGTTTTGTTTCGTTGCGCCGGTCACGACGACATATTCGGCGTCCCGAGTTTCTCCCGCAGGCTTGCGGCCACTTCCGCGGCAAGGTAGAGGGAACAATGCCTCGCATCGCGCTCTATCCGGGATCGTTCGATCCCGTCACCAATGGTCATCTGGATGTCGTCCGGCAGGCGGTGAGCCTCGCTGACCGGCTTGTGGTGGCGATTGGCATTCACCCCGGCAAGAAGCCGCTGTTCTCGGTCGAGGAGCGGCTCGACATGGTCCGTGCGGTCTTTGCTCCGCTGGCCAGGGATGCCGGCTGCGAACTCGACTGCATCACCTTCGACGATCTGACCGTGACGGCCGCCCAGCGGGTCGGCGCGCGGCTCCTGATCCGTGGGCTGCGCGACGGCACCGATCTCGATTATGAGATGCAGATCGCCGGAATGAATGAGACCATGGCGCCCGACGTGCAGACGATATTCATCCCCGCTTCGGCGATGGTCCGCCCGATCACCGCCACACTAGTGCGGCAAATCGCGGGAATGGGGGGCGACGTCTCCAAATTCGTGCCCGCAGAAGTTGCGGCGCGTCTGAAAGCCAAGTTCGCCGGCTGACCGGCATCCTACCGACCGGAGCACTCATGATCCGAATTTTTGCTGTCCTTGCTGCGCTGCTGTTCGCGGCTCCTGCCTGGGCGCAGGCGCTGCCCGCCAATCTCGACAAGGCCAACGCCATTGTCATCGACACCAACAAAGGCCGCATCGTCATCAAGCTGCGCACCGATATCGCGCCCCAGCACGCCGAGCGCCTCAAGCTGCTGGCCCGCGAAGGTTTTTATGACAACGTGCCGTTCCATCGGGTGATGAAGGGCTTCATGGCCCAGACCGGCGACGGCCAGCATTTCAACGGCACCGGCGGCTCCAAGCATCCGAACCTTAAGGCGGAATTCTCCAACGTACAGTTCAAGCGCGGCATCGTCGGCATGGCGCGGCGCGGGGACAGCGTCGATTCCGCCAATTCGCAGTTCTTCATCATGTTCGCGGAAGCACCCAGCCTGAACGGTCAGTACACCGTGATCGGCGAGGTTGTCGCCGGCATGGATGTCGTCGACAGCATCAAGAAAGCCCCTCCGGGGGTTCCGACCGGCACCGTTCTCGATCCGGACAAGATGCTAAAGGTCCAGGTCGCGTCGGACATCCGCTGACCCGCGGCCCGTCGGCTTCCTATATCCAGACTGTTTTTAGACCAAGTCACCGAAAGAAAGGACGGGCCATGGCCGTCACCGAAAATACCCTGATCCTCGAGACCTCGCAGGGCGACGTCACCATCGAGATGCGCCCCGATCTCGCCCCGAACCACGTCGCTCGCATCAAGGAACTGGTGCGCGAGGGCTTTTATGACGGCATCGTGTTTCACCGCGTGATCGAGGGCTTCATGGCCCAGACGGGCTGCCCCTACGGCACCGGCACCGGCGGCTCGGGAAAGAAGCTCAAGGCCGAGTTCAACGCCGAGCCGCACGTCCGCGGCACCGCCTCGATGGCGCGCGCCGCCAACCCGGATTCCGGCGACAGCCAGTTCTTCATCTGCTTTGACGACGCCCGCTTCCTGGACAACCAGTACACCGTCTGGGGCAAGGTGACCGAGGGTATGGAGAACGTCGACAAGATCAAGCGCGGCGAGCCGGTCCAGAACCCTGACAAAATCGTCAAGGCCCGGATGGCGATCGACAGCGCCTCCTGAGCCCGGGATTTTCAGTCCTCTGCAATGGCCGGGATGCGTCCCGGCCATTGTTTTTTTGGGCGGGCGGGTCCAGTGATACCGCATAGCCGCCCAGAACACTGAGCCAGAAGTTTGGGATATGCGTACTGACCTTTTCGATTTCGAGCTCCCGGCCGACTGCATCGCCTTGCGGCCGGTCGTCCCGCGTGACGGCGCCAAAATGCTGGTGGTCCGTCCGGGCCAGCCGCTCGAGGATCGGACCGTGCGCGATCTGCCGCAGCTTCTCGCGCCGGGCGATCAGCTCGTGGTCAACGATACGAAGGTGATCTCGGCGCAGCTCACCGGCCGCCGGCTCGGCGGCGAGATCCAGCCGAGGATCGAGGCGACGCTGATCAAGCGCCTCGACGGCTCGCGCTGGCAGGCTCTGGTGAAGCCGGCCAAGCGGCTGTCGCCGGGCGACGCGGTGCGGTTCGGCAATGAGGGGCGGGTGTGCCTGCTTGGCAATCTCGACGCCACGGTCGAGAGCAAGGGTGAGGCGGGCGAGGTGGTGCTTTCATTCGCCTTCCATGGCCCGGTTCTGGATCAGGCCATCGCCGATGTCGGCGCGACGCCGCTGCCGCCCTACATCGCCTCCAAGCGCGAGCCCGACAGCCAGGACGCGGCCGATTACCAGACGCTGTTCGCCCGCAACGAAGGCGCGGTCGCGGCTCCCACGGCGGGCCTTCACTTTACTCCGGAGCTCGAAGCCGCGCTGATCGCCCACGGTATCGGCATTCACCGCGTCACGCTCCATGTCGGCGCCGGCACCTTCCTGCCGGTCAAGACCGACGACACCAACGATCACAAAATGCATGCCGAGTGGGGCATGATCACCGTCGAGACGGCTGCCGCGCTCAATGCCGCGCGCGCCGCGGGCGGGCGTATCGTGGCTGTCGGCTCGACCTCCCTGCGGGTGCTCGAGAGCGCCGCCGCAGAGGATGGCACGATCCGGCCATTCGCCGAGGAGACCTCGATCTTCATTACGCCTGGCTACCGTTTCCGCGCGGTAGACGTGATGATGACCAACTTCCATTTGCCGCGATCAACGCTTGTAATGCTGGTCGCAGCCTTCAGCGGCCTTGATGCGATGAAGCAGGCTTATGCCCATGCGATCGCCCAAGGCTATCGTTTCTATTCTTACGGCGACGCAAGCCTGCTGTTTCGCGCACCTTTGGACCAATGAGCCTTCCCAATCATTTTGAGTTGCTGGCGCAGGACGGATCTGCGCGCACCGGCTGCCTCACCACGCCGCACGGCGTGGTGCGCACGCCCGCCTTCATGCCGGTCGGCACAGCGGGCGCGATGAAAGCCATCCACTGGCGGGAGATCCGCGAGGCGGGCGCCGATATTGTGCTCGGCAACACCTATCATCTCATGCTTCGCCCCGGCGCGGAGCGCATCGCGGAGCTTGGTGGCCTGCAGCGCTTCACCACCTGGAACGGGCCGATGCTGACCGACTCCGGCGGCTTTCAGGTGATGTCGCTGTCGAAGCTGCGCAAAGTCACCGAGCAGGGTGTCACGTTCCGCTCGCATATCGACGGGGCCAAGATCGAGTTGACGCCGGAGCGCGCCATCGAGGTGCAGTCGCTGCTGGGCTCCGACATCGCCATGCAGCTCGACGAATGCGTGCGGCTTCCCGCCGATCGCAACGAGATCGAGCGCGCGATGCGGCTGTCGCTGCGCTGGGCGGAGCGATGCCGCCGCGCATTCGAGGCAGCCCCCGAAGGGCGCATGCTGTTCGGCATCGGGCAGGGCGGGGATAACCGCCAGCTCCGCCGCGAAAGCGTCCGCGGGCTCATCGATATCGGCTTTCACGGATATGCCGTCGGCGGACTTGCGGTGGGCGAGCCGCAGGAGGTGATGCTGGCGATGATCGAGGAGGTCGTGCCGGAACTGCCGACGGATCGCCCGCGCTATCTGATGGGCGTCGGTACGCCGGACGACATCCTTGAGGCGGTCGCGCGCGGCATCGACATGTTCGACTGCGTGTTTCCGACCCGCAACGGCCGCCATGGCGTGGCCTATACGCGACGCGGCCCGGTGAACCTGCGCAACGCCCGCCACGCCGACGACCCGCGGCCGCTCGACGAGGAAAGTGCCTGGCACGGCGCGAACAGCTTTTCGCGCGCCTATCTTCATCATCTGACGAAGGCGGGTGAGCCAGTTGCCGCGATGCTGCTGTCGGAGATCAATATCGCTTACTATCAGAGCCTGATGGGCGAATTGCGCGCGGCGATTGCACAAGGCAATTTCGAGGACGTTCGCGCCCGCATCCGGGCTGGCTGGGCCATGGGCGATATTTCGCCGCGTTAAGTGAAGTCAGGAGTCAGTTGGCTTGAACGGCTTTGAACGAATGCCTCGTGACGAAGCCATAGCCGCAGGTCTCGCACACCCAGAGGTAGCTGACGAGATTGTCGCTGCTGTCGAACGCTGATGCCTCCGCGGCGACCATCGTATCGGCGCAAACCGGGCAGGTCGGCAAATCGCTGCCGCGCGGAGCGGCGGCTGAAGTGTGGTCGGTCTGGATTGCAGCGAATGCTGTCATCAAGGCCTCCTTGTTCGGGTGATTTGCACGAACAGTTAGCCTGATTTCCATGACGATCACGCAACGAAAATGCGTTCGTTTCTTGATTTCTCAAGAGCGCGCGACGGCGTGGATTTTGGCAATCAGGCTAGTAAAAAAACGTAAGTAAGAAAATCAATCCGCGAGCTTGCGCAGGCTCGCCTCGAAGAGCTGCGTCGTTCTTCCGAAGAACGCCGAACCGTTCAACTTGGCGGCGTCGGCTGAGAACTGGCCAGAAAAGCCGATGCTGACATCGGCGCCGCCGAACAGCGGCGCAACGTCCGGATTGCGCGAATGTTGCTTGACGAAGACTTCGCCCTTCACGGTGTTTTCTTTCACGGAGTAGCTGCCGATATAGAACAGCATTCCGTCTCCGCCGCGGATCTTCCCGTCCTGAAAGACCAAGACACCGCTGCCACGCCCGGAATTGCCGTCAAGCAAATCGACATGAATCGAGTAGAGCCCGTTGTTCATGCGTACTCTTCAACCACCCAGATCTTGCGCCAACTGTTTTTACCATTGAATTGCAACGCCGACCATGGCGACAAAGTTGCGGCGATCTGTCGCTGGGAAGGCGAAATTCTTGCGAAATTGCGATCGTAAGTGAATGTGATGTAAGTCACAGTTTGTAGCGGGCAATCTGAAGCATCGTCGGCCATCCGATAAAGGAGGCTTCCGATGCACACTCATCAGACTTACCAGCAGATTCTCTCGGCGCAGGCTTTGAGCGATGATGAACTGGTCAAGCGCATCGCAGCCGGCTGCCGCACCGCTATGCACGCGCTTTATGCGCGGCACAGCCGCCGGGTTTATCGCTTCGCGCTGCGGCTGCTCGGCGACCCCGCAGCAGCCGACGATGTCGTGAGCCAGGTTTTTCTCGACGTCTTTCGTGCGGCGCCCCGCTTTGAGGGGCGCTCGAGCGTTTCGACCTGGCTGCTCGCGATCTGCCGTAACAAGGCCTACCTGCTTCGCCGCCGCCGCGCGCCGGACCAGCTCGACGAGGGCATGGTGAGCATGATCGAGAGCACCGACGAGACGGCGGAGGATAGTCTCCAGCGGCAGGATGTCGCCAAAATCATCAAGGCCGCACTCGACCGGCTCTCGGCTGCCCACCGGGAAATCATCGATCTCGTCTACTATCAGAACCTCTCGGTTGAAGAGGCCGGCGAAGTTCTCAAAATCCCAAAAAACACTGTGAAAACGCGGATGTTTTACGCTCGCAAACATCTTGCCGCATTGCTGGGTAAGACCGCAATCGGTAAAGAGGTGCCAGTCTGACTCGTAGTTTCTTCTGAATGCGACGGCGACTGTACGTGTCCCTGCATAGCTGGTTTGCACTGCAATAGATCGCAATGTTGCAATGCAGCATGTAAATGATGGGAACGATTAAGGGCGGGGTCGATTAGCTCGAACCCGGTTTGGTGTTGTGATCTAGGTCTGCGCCGCGATCGAGGGCACGTCCGGTTATTCCGGAATGCAAATGGCGGGCCGCGGCACTACGAGGCGGATGTGAGCGAAACTTGGAATACCAAATACGGTGTCCGGCGGGTCAGGCATGATCCTCCGACCCTGAGCGAAGCGGTGTTTGCCGCGACCGGGCTGTCGGACGACCCGGCGGAGCAGGCGGAGATCGCCGCCTCGCTGATGGGCGTGCCGCTGGACGAAGTCCGCGGCGAGCTGGCGAAGCTGTTGCGTCCTGCCCGCAATTCGCGCGTGATCGAAGTGGCGCGCACCGGCCAGCGTGCGGTGGTGGTCGAGCGCAAGACGCCGCGCCGCCGGATTATCGGCTCGCTGAATGGCCCGGTGACGGGCGGTCTGCGCTGATCTGATCCAAAAATTTTCGGTTCTAGAAAAATCCCCCTCGTCTGACTGAGGGGGATTTTTCTTTTGCTTGCCCGATGCGAAAAATCGCCGGCTGCGCAGGTCTGCTCAGTTGTCGGCGAGCTGCGCGACCGCCATTCGCGCGAGTTGCGGGAAGCGCGTGGCGATGTCCTGAGCCGCTGCTTTGTACTGGTTCTCGTCGAGGCGGGTCTCGACCATCGTGCGGAACGCAATCAGGAAATGCAGCACTTCGCCGCCGTCGGCGGGAACCGGCCCGAACTGCGAGGGGCGGGTCGCGCCATCACCGACCGAGTCGTTGGCAACCCACTCGCCACCCATCTGGCCAACGTCGGGAGGCTCCGGCGCGTGCTCGATCCAACCATCGGCCTGCAAGGCAGCGAGCGGCGTCGAAGTTTCAAGATGGGCGCGGAAGCGCCAGCCAATGCCCGTCGAATGTCCGTCGTCTCCGGTCGCGCCGGAGAGGTTTTCCGTTTCCATGAGTTCCAATCATCCATCGGCCGCAGCGCCGAATCGTCAGCGCCGGCAGGGGACCATCACTTGGACGGCTTAAGTGGAAATCTTATGGCGTCAAACCGATTTCCCGTGGGGGAGCGGCCGGGCTCGCCTGCGGGGACGCAGCAGCGCGCGGGATCT
This sequence comes from Xanthobacteraceae bacterium, assembly GCA_035565775.1. Classification (GTDB taxonomy): domain Bacteria; phylum Pseudomonadota; class Alphaproteobacteria; order Rhizobiales; family Xanthobacteraceae; genus PRO6. The sequence goes on from DATMRW010000025.1 coordinate 14,974, forward strand.
GCGCCTTGGCAACGGACTGCGAGCGGTTCACGGCCTCGGCGATGCCATGCCGGAGCAGCCGGGCGAAGCAGGAATAGCCCCAGTCGTTCATGTGAATGCCGTCGGGCATCACGAAAGTGTCGAAGGGGATGGCTTGTTTCTCGTGCCAGTCCTTCATCAGGTCGAAGCGCCGGACGACGGCCACATGAGCCTGTTTGGCGACCAGGGCGATCAGGTCGAGCATTTCCGGCGCACCCGCCTTGTTGATCATCTGCGGGGCGTATTGCGGGTCGACGAGGATGACGTCGGCGCCGGCCTGCCGGATCATGTCGATGCCTTGCTCCATCAGCGCCGCATTCGGCTGGACCGGCTGGTTGCGCAGCACCGTGTTGGCGCCAAGCTGCCAGAGAACGAGATCCGGCTTCCTGGCGAGCACGTCCGTCCCCAGCCGCGCCAGCATGGCGGGAATTTCTTCGCCATTCCGGCCCTCGTTGGCGACGGTGATCGGCGAGTCCGGGAACTCGCGGCTGAGTTCGGCGGCGAGGCGCGAAGGATAGGAATAGGCCGGGGAGGAGGCGCCGGCGCCCGCGGTGGACGACGAGCCGATGGCGACGATCTTGACCGGCTGGCGCGTGCTGAGCAGGCGAACGGTGCGGTTGATCGGCGCGCCGAGATCGGTCAGGACCGGCAGGGCCTTGCAGGACTGGGCGGCAAACACCGTGTCGATCGCTTCGCGTATCTGCACCGGCGCATGGATGGAGTCGGGCTCGGCCTGCGCGGGGGCCGCTTGCATCATGAAGCCCAAAAACAGCGCAAGAAACGGACTTGACGCGGCGGAGGCGGCGCCCAAAGGCAGGTGAGATCGCAACATCGGCTAGCGTGATCCGTTCTTGGCGGGAACCGTTATCGGCAACCCTGACCCCCACAGCCACTTGATCGAAAACCAGGTTTCTCCGCAAGAAAAAAACGGCCGGAACCGCGACGGCCTGCGGATGGGAGCAGGCCGTCGCTGGTGTGTTCCGGGCGGTCAGGAGGTTGCAGTCTTCTGCTGCGGCGTCGGCGTGGCGGAGGGCGCCGCCGGCTGCGCTGGCTTGGCCGGCTTGTCCTGCTGCTTCGACCACGAGATGTAATAGGCGATCAGAACGAGGATGAAGATGCCGGCGACGCTGACCGCGATCTGGACCAGCAGCGACCCTGAGCTCAACGTTAGCAGGAAGTGGCCGACGAAGGACAGGAAGATGCCGACGCAGAACACCGCCAGCGACTGCTGTCCGCATTTGATGATCGGCTGGAAGATCGGCAGATCGAAGCCGGGCCAGGTCTTGGGCACGAACCGCGTCACCAGGAAGGCGATGATCACGAAATGGATCACCCGGTAGGGGGCGAGGTTGGTCTTGTCGTTCGGATTGAACATGTCATAGAGCCACGCCGGAAACATCTCGCCGAAGGTCGGGAGGCGGCCGGCAAGGGTCATGACGCAGGCAAAGATCAGATAGGCGAGGCCGACATACAGCAGGATCTTGGAGTGGATGAAGTTCATCGACTCCCGCGCGCCGCCGAGTGCGAACCAGGCGCCGAAGATGAACAAGAGCTGCCAGCAGAACGGATTGAAGTACCAGTCGCCGGTCGGATAGGCTGGCAAATTCCAGCCGAACTGGCGGGCGGCGAAATACAGCGCGAGCGAGCCGCCCATCACCCAGTTCGGCCGGCGCAGCATCAGCCAGAGCACCGGCGGAAACAGCCCCATCAGCACGATGTAGAGCGGCAGGACGTCGAGATTCACCGGCTTGAAGTTGAGAAGGAGACCCTGGCGCAGCGTCTCGATCGGCTGTTCGAGTAGCAATGCGACGTTGAACTCGTGAATGATCTCCGGGTCTTTGTAGCGCTGGGCGACCACGCCGATCGCGACGATGTAGATGACGAACAGCACGATGTGCGCGACGTAGAGCTGCCATACCCGCTTGGTCAGCCGGGTGCCGCCAACGATGAAGCCGCGCGAGATCATGATGTTGGCGTAGACGAAGGCGGCCGTGTAGCCCGAGATGAAGACGAACAGGTCGGCGGCGTCGCTGAAACCGAAATTGCGCGTCGTGATCCAGTTCACCGCGTTGTTCGGGATATGGTCAAGAAAGATCGCCCAGTTGGCGATGCCACGAAACACGTCGAGGCGGAGGTCTCGACCTTTCGGCGGAAGCGTTGCGCGAATTTCCATTGAGGAACCGTTTATTGGTACTTGTTTATCGGTACTTGTCTATTGGTGCTTGGAAGTTGCTTGAAATTTAAGTGGGGCCTGGCGCGTCCGAAACAAAGTATGGGTGGCACTGTTGCTGCGAGCCGGCCGGATTGATTGGATAACGTTGGATAATGAAATCATGCGAGCGGCGGGCCGGAACCCACGGCGCATTCAGATTGTCACCTCAGTCTTAAAAAGCTATATCCGTCACCAAAGTCGGCGGAAAGCGCAAGAATCGCGTTTGTCACGCCGATATTGATCCGATTTTGACGTCCGTTCCAAACGATCTGGTTCCGCCAGACGAAAGCTCGAGGGTTCGCCCGCTCATGACCGCCCGGATTTTCAAGCCTGCCAGAAATGCCATGCAGCAGGGAGTGGCCTCCACCAAGGTGTGGCGGCTCGACTACGAACCGGAGAAGCCGCGTGTGATCGAGCCGTTGATGGGCTGGACCAGCTCGCGCGACATGAAGCAGCAGGTGACGCTGCGCTTCGAGACCAAGGAAGAGGCGATCGCCTATTGCGAACGCGAGGGCATTGCTTATCAGGTCCTCGAGCCGAAGGTTCCGAAGCGCCGCCAGGCAGCCTATGCGGACAACTTCGCCTTCCGCCGCGTCGAGCCCTGGACGCACTGAGGCGCGCTCGAAGCCCGTTTTTCAAAACCGACCGACGCCCGGCATCGCCAATGCCGGGCTTTGTTTTTGCGGCGAGGATCCGGGCATGGCGGCGCGTCCAAACGGACCGGGGGCGGATGCAGAGGGGGGCTTGCGCCCGCCCGGGCCTCGGTGACACCATAGACTTGTTGCGGTTGCGAATTTGCGGCTGCCCAATAGACCGCTCAAGAACGGTGCACGAGCGCCGCAAGGGCGAACACCGGAAGCGCAGTGGGAGGCTATGGTCCAAAAATCCGCGATTGATCCCGCCTCGGCGGAATTTGCCACCAATGCGGAGGCGATGCGTGGGCTCGTCGCCGATCTTCGTGAAAAGCTCTCTGCGGTTGCCGCCGGTGGCGGCGAGGTATCACGCCAGCGCCACATCAAGCGCGGCAAGATGCTGGCCCGCGAGCGGATCGACCTTCTGATTGATCCCGGATCGGCCTTTCTCGAGCTGTCGCCGCTCGCCGCCTACGGCCTTTACGGCGGCGAGGTCCATTCGGCGAGCATCGTCACCGGCATCGGCCGGGTCTCGGGCCGCGAATGCATGATTGTCGCCAATGACGCCACCATCAAGGGTGGCACCTATTATCCGATGACGGTCAAGAAGCATCTGCGGGCGCAGGACATTGCCCTGCAGAACAACCTGCCGTGCATCTACATGGTCGACTCCGGCGGCGCCTTCCTGCCGCAGCAGGACGACATCTTCCCTGATGAGCGGCATTTCGGGCGCATTTTCTACAATCAGGCGCAGATGTCCTCGCAGGGCATCCCGCAGATCGCCATCGTCATGGGGTCGTGCACCGCGGGCGGGGCCTATGTCCCGGCGATGTCGGACGAGAGCATCATCGTCCGCAATCAGGGCACCATCTTCCTCGGCGGGCCGCCGCTGGTGAAGGCGGCGACCGGCGAGGTCGTGACCGCAGAAGAGCTCGGCGGCGCCGATGTCCATTCCCGCCAGTCCGGCGTCACCGACCACTACGCCCAGAACGACGCCCACGCCATCGGCATCGCGCGCCGGATCGTCGCCAATCTCAATCCGCCGGTGCGGGCGACGACCGGCTGGCGGACGCCGCGCGAGCCGCTCTATCCCGCCGAAGACATCTACGGCGTGGTGCCGGCCGACGTGCGCAAGCCCTTCGACGTGCGCGAGATCATCACGCGGCTGGTCGACGGCTCCGAGTTCGAGGAGTTCAAGAAGCTCTACGGCCAGACGCTGGTGTGCGGCTTCGCCCACATCTGGGGCTTTCCGGTCGGCATCATCGCCAACAACGGCATCCTGTTCAGCGAAAGCTCGCTGAAGGGCGCGCATTTCATCGAACTGTGCTGCCAGCGCAAGATCCCGCTCCTGTTCCTGCAGAACATCACCGGCTTCATGGTCGGCAAGAAGTACGAGGCCGGCGGCATCGCCCGCGACGGCGCCAAGCTCGTGACGGCGGTGGCCACCGCCAATGTGCCGAAATTCACCGTCGTGATCGGCGGCTCCTATGGCGCGGGCAATTACGGCATGTGCGGCCGCGCCTATGCGCCGCGCTTCATGTGGATGTGGCCCAATGCCCGCATCTCGGTGATGGGCGGCGAGCAGGCGGCGATGGTGCTGAGCCAGCTCCGCCGCGACAACATCGAGGCCAAGGGCGGAAGCTGGTCGGTGGAAGAGGAAGAGGAGTTTCGAGCTCCCATCCGCGGCCAGTACGAGAAACAGGGCCACCCGTATTATGCGACGGCGCGGCTATGGGACGACGGCGTCATCGATCCCGCCGACACGCGGCTGGTGCTCGGTCTCGGCCTGTCGGCGGCGGCAAATGCGCCGATCCCGGAACCGCGCTTCGGCATCTTCAGGATGTGACCATGCAGCAGGATGTTTTGCGAATTGAGCGCGACGGAGCACTTGCGCGCGTCACCCTCAACCGGCCCGAGCGCAACAACGCCTTCGATGAGACGCTGATCGCGGCGCTGCGCGACGGTTTTTTCGATCTGGCGCAGGACCGAACGGTGTCGATTGTGGTCGTGGCCGGCGAGGGCAAAAGCTTTTGCGCTGGCGCCGACATCAACTGGATGCGCCGCGCCGCCGATTTCTCTCGCGAGGAGAACGAGCGCGACGCGAGGCCGCTGGCCGACATGCTGGCGGCGCTCGACGCGATGCCGCAGACCACCATCGGCCGCATCCAGGGGCCGGTCTATGGCGGCGGCATCGGGCTGGTTGCGGCCTGCGACATTGCCATCGCCGGGGACGATGCCAGCTTCTGCCTGTCCGAGACGCGGCTCGGCCTCGTGCCGGCAGTGATCAGCCCCTATGTCGTGCGGGCCATCGGCATTCGCGCATCGCGCCGCTATTTTCAGACCGCGGAGGTGTTCGACGCCCGCATCGCCGAGCGCATCGGCCTCGTGCATGAAACCGTGCCGCTGGCGGGGCTCGACGAGCGCGTCGCGGCGGTGGTGAAGCAGCTAGGCGCCTGCGCGCCCGGTGCGCGCGCCGAGGCCAAGCAGCTCGTCGGCAAGGTTGCGGGCCGCGCCATTGATCAAAACGTGCGGGACGAGACGGCGCGGCTGATCGCCGAAATGCGCGTGCGGCCAGAAGCGCGCGAGGGGCTCTCGGCCTTTCTCGAGAAACGCAAGCCGGTGTGGAGTTGATGGCATGGAAGCAGGCGTGAACTCCGGCGAGGGCGCAGGCATCAGTCCGGGCGGCAATCTCTACCGGCGCTTCAACACATTGCTGATCGCCAATCGCGGCGAGATCGCATGCCGCGTCATCCGCACGGCGCGGGCGATGGGACTGCGCACCGTCGCGGTCTATTCGGAGGCCGATCGGGGTGCGCTGCATGTCGAGATGGCGGACGATGCCGTGCTGCTCGGCCCGGCTCGGGCGGCCGACAGCTATCTCAACATCGAGCGCATCCTTCACGCTGCCAAAATCACCGGCGCGGAGGCGATTCACCCCGGCTACGGCTTTCTTTCGGAGAGCACTGCGCTCGCCGAGGCGTGCAGGGCGGCGGGGATCGTGTTCGTCGGCCCGACGGCGGCGATGATCGAGGCGATGGGCTCGAAATCCGGCTCCAAGTTGCTGATGGAAAAGGCCGGGGTGCCGCTCGTTCCGGGCTATCACGGCGAGGCGCAGGACGACGCGACCTTGCGGGCGGCGGCGGACGCCATCGGCTACCCCGTGCTGGTCAAGGCTTCCGCCGGCGGCGGCGGGCGCGGCATGCGCATCGTGCGCAGCGCCGATGCGATGGTCGAGGCGCTGGCCAGCGCGCGCCGCGAGGCCAAGGCGGCGTTTGGCGACGACAAGATGCTGGTCGAAAAATATGTCGACAACCCGCGCCATATCGAGGTGCAGGTGATCGGCGACAGCCACGGCAATCTGCTCTCATTGTTCGAGCGTGAGTGCACGCTCCAGCGCCGCCACCAGAAGGTGGTCGAGGAAGCGCCGTCGCCGACGCTGAATGAGGCGCAGCGCGAGGCAATCGGCGCGGTCGCCCGCAAGGCGGCGGGCGCGGTGAACTATGTCGGCGCCGGCACCATCGAATTCGTCTCCGACGGCAAGGACGTGTTCTTCATCGAGATGAACACGCGCCTGCAGGTCGAGCATCCGGTGACGGAGCTGATCACCGGCATCGATCTCGTCGAGTGGCAGTTGCGCGTCGCCTTTGGCGAGGCGCTGCCGCTGAAGCAGGACGACATCCGCCTCAACGGGCACGCGGTCGAGGTGCGTGTCTATGCCGAGAACCCGCACAAGAATTTCATGCCCTCGGTCGGCCGCATCACCACCTGGCGGATGCCGGAGGAGAAGGACGGCCTGCGCATCGACGCCGGCTACCGGCAGGGCAGCGCGGTGACGCCGTATTACGACGCGATGCTCGCCAAGGTGATCGCCCACGGCCAAACCCGTGAGGCGGCGACCGCGCGCCTTGCGCTGGCGCTGAGCGAGATCGACATTCGCGGCGTCGTCACCAACATTCCGTTCCTCACCGCGCTCGTCACCCACCCCACGGTGCAGGGCAACGCCATCGACACCGGCTTCATCGAGCGCGAACTGTCGAAGCTGACGCCGGGCGCGCCGGTGGTGTCGGCGACCGAACTCTGCGCCGCAGTGGCGGCCATTCTCGACGGCGAGCGCCAGGCCGTGCGCAACCCGCTGTCGCCGTGGCACGCGGGCAGCGGCGGCTGGATGCAGGTCGGCCGGCGCAGCCGCAACTTTGTGTTCCGGCAGGCGGGGCAGGAGGGCGAGCAGCGCGCCGTGCTGCATTACGGCCCCTCGGGGATGACGGTGACGGTGGGCGGCGAGGTGCTGCCGTTCGGCTTTCACCGGCGCGCCGATGGCGACCTCGATGTCGAGATCGGCGATCTCAAGACCCGCTGCGGCGCAGTGGTGACGGGGCGCGACATCTATCTGCGCGGCGGCCGCGGCCGTTTCGAGCTGCACTGGGTCGATCCGTTCGGCTCGGAGGAGGAAGAGGGCGCTGGCGAGGACCGCATCGTCGCGCCGCTGCCGGGCACGGTGGTCGCCCTGCTGGCGCAGGAGGGCGCGACGCTCGCCAAGGGCGATGCGATCCTCACCCTCGAAGTGATGAAGATGGAGCAGACCCTGCGCGCGCCATTCGCCGGCGTGCTCAAGCACTTGCGCTGCAAGGTCGGCGACATTGTGCAGGAGGGCGTCGAGCTGGCGGAAATCGAGCCGGCGCAGGAATAGACTGGCGAGGATGCCATGAGCGACAAAGTCACCATCGTCGAGGTCGGCCCGCGCGACGGATTGCAGAACGAGAAGACGCCGATCAGCGTCGAGGATCGCGTGGCGTTCATCGAAGATCTGATCGGCGCCGGGCTCGACCCCATCGAGGTCGGCAGCTTCGTTTCGCCGAAGGCGGTGCCGCAGATGAGCCATTCGGATGCGGTGCTGCGGGCGCTCGAAAAATATTCCGGCCGGGAATTCCATGTGCTCGTGCCCAACGAGAAGGGCTATGAGGCCTCGCAGGCAGCGGGCGCAAAAGTGGTTGCGGTGTTCGCATCGGCCTCGGAAGGATTTTCGCGCGCCAACATCAACTGTTCGGTTGCCGAATCGATCGAGCGCTTCAAGCCGGTGATCACGCGGGCGAAGGCGGATGGCGTGAAGGTGCGCGGCTATATTTCCTGCGTGCTCGGCTGCCCCTTCGACGGCGAGGTCAGCGTTGATGCGGTGGTGCGCGTCGCCGACATTCTGTGGCGGCAGGGCTGCTACGAAATCTCGCTCGGCGACACCATCGGCGTCGGCACGGCGGGCAAGGCGCGGCGGCTGATCCGCGCCGTGGCGGGCGTCGTCCCGATGCCGAACATCGCGATGCACTTCCACGACACCTACGGGCAGGCGCTAGCCAACCTCTATGCCGGGCTCGAGGAGGGCGCGCGTGTGATCGATGCGTCCGCCGGCGGGCTGGGCGGCTGCCCCTATGCGCCGGGCGCAACGGGGAACGTCGCGACCGAGGATGTCGTCTACATGCTCGAGGGCAACGGCATCGCAACCGGGATCGATCTTCAGCGGCTGGCGGCAGCCAGCGCAAAGGTCTGCGCCAAGCTCGGCAAGCCGCCTGCGAGCCGGGTCAACGCGGCGCTGAGCGCGAAACGGCAGCGCGTCGCGGGCTAGTGGACGGCGGCTTTTGGCGCGCGTTGCACGCCGGACAAGCCGGGCGCGAGGCAATGGCGGAAGCAATGCGCAAAAAGGCCCGGCGGAATGCGCAAGCCGCTCCGCCGGGGCCGGTCTTGTCGCAATGATTTTGCCCTTTTGTCAGGCGGACTGGCCGAGCAGCTTGGCGAAGGTGTCGGCGGAGATCACCGGCGCAAAAATGTTGTTGATCCGCTCGAGCGCCGCCGCGAGTTGCTCCGGCTTCTGTGTTGCTGTCGCATCGCCGATCACGATCGGCAGATAGCCGTTGTCGCGGGCGGCGCGGGCATTGCCCTCGATGCACCATTCGGTGTGGATGCCGGTAATCACGATCACCTCGACCCGCTTGCGTGCGAGTTCGAGCGGGAGCTGCGTGCCGACGAAAGCGGTCTGGAACGCGAGCTCGTTGAATTCGAGGTCGCCGGGCTTCACCAGCGCCTTGAGATCGTCGACGAGTTCGTTGTCGCGCTTCTTCTGATCTTCGGTGAAGTTCAGGCCCTGAACCCAGCCTTCATACTGCACCTTGTCGAACTCGGTCTGCGGATAGTTTTCGCGAAAGACCTCGTAGCCGACCCAACTGAACGAGACGAAGTTCGGCGCCTTGCGCGCGGCGCTCGCCGCCTTCACGGTGGCGGGCAGGCTGCCGCGCTCCCACTGCTTTTCGGCTGCCTGTGCACCCCACGGTTTGTAGAGCGAATTGTTCTGGCTGACGGAGAGAAACGCCGCGCGCTTCTGAAGTATTTTTGCCAGATCGAGCTTCTTCCAGTGGGGCGCGAGCTCCGGCACCGCGCTGGCGTAGGTTGGGCTTGAAGCAAAAGCCGGGGCTGCCAATGTGGCTGCTGCGGCGGCTCCCGCGATGATGCCGCGCCTTGATGGATTGGTCATGTCTGCACCTCGAATGAATGAACCTGAGTGCGCTAAGGCTGCGGTCGGATGCGGCGGCAGTCAAATTCGAGAATCTGAATAGTGCCCATATGGCGCGGGTTTTTCGCATTCCGGCGAGTGCGATCGAGTGAAGTTGTTTCAAAGCGATGCGAAAGGTCGAACGGCTTGTTTCGACTTTGGCGAGGCCCGCGACAGCTTCGTTGTTATTTTCATCCTTTGCGATTTTTGCGGAAACCGCCTGCGACCGGGCGCCGGATTGGTGATGGTGCCGGACCGCTTCCGACCATTTCGATTGCGGGATGAAACGCGAGTTTTTTTCCCCACAATGTCTGCTACGGGAAAAGTCCGATTCCGCGATGGGTGCTGCGGCAGATCGTTTATGGCCACGGCGGCCCGCGGACGCGGCTCGCCGGAGTGGCGGCAACGGTTCTCTCTGGCGGGGCGAATCTTGTGCCCGGATTTGCCAGCGGCAACCCTATGGCGCGTCCCGGTGAGATGAAAAATGGCGACCCCGGCGGGACTCGAACACGCAACAACCTGCTTAGAAGGCAGGTGCTCTATCCAGTTGAGCTACGGGGCCGTCGCGGCTTCATATCACCGTCCGGCGAAAAAGCCGACACCTGAGCGGGGCGATCCATGGCCGAATTTTGCTCGTCCACAGGCTTGGGCCGACGCCGGGGATAAGGGGATGCAGGCACCGCCCGCCAATGATGGACGGCGGCGGTTGAACCAAATGTGACATTCGCGTGACTTCTGTGGGGGGAGGGCTGTCCCGCATTTCGATGTTTCGGATCGGGCTGTATCATTGCGCCGATTTGATCGGTTGCCAGTCCCCCGGTTTTGCCGGCGGCTGGTCAACGCTTGCTGGTGTCTGTCCGGCTTGAAAAGGAGCCTGTCATGTTCGGTTTCGTCCGCGGTCTTGCGCTGGTTCTGGCTCTCGGGTGCGGGGCGGCGCTGGGCAGTGGCTCGCTCCATGCAGCCGAAAAGGCCTACAGGCGCGCGGAACTGGCCGATTCCGCCATCCGGCTCGAGGCGCAGATCAAGACCGAGGCCGGGCCGGTGGCCAAGCCGCTGCAGACCCTGCGGACCGAGGCGGACGCCGCCCTGCGCCGGGGCGATGCGCGGCAGGCCCTGGTCATTTTGGGGCAGGCCGCGGCAATCGCGCCGGGGGACAGCGGAAACTGGCTGCGCCTGGCGCAGGCGATCTTTCAGGCTCGCCCGGCGAACAATGCCGAGCAGACGCTTTTGCTCGAGCGGATCTCGACCGCGGCCTACATCGCTTATCAGCGGGCCGGCAATGGCGGCGAGGAGGCCGAAGCGCTGGCCGTGCTCGGGCGCGCGATGGCCGAGAGGAAACTGTGGCGGCCGGCGCTTGATGCGCTGCGGCTCTCGCTTGAGCTGCGGGAAGTCGCCGATGTCCGCGTGCGCTACGAGACGCTGCGCGGCGAGCATGGTTTCCGGCTGCTCGACTACTCGGTGGATTCGGATTCCGCTTCGCCCCGCGTCTGCTTCCAGTTCTCCGAGCAGCTCGCCAAGCGGGCGGACTTTTCGCCCTTCGTCGCGCTCGGCGGGTCCTCCAGCCCGGCACTGTCCGCGGAAGACCAACAGCTCTGCGTCGACGGCCTGAAACACGGCGAGCGCTACAACATCAACCTGCGCGCCGGCGTGCCGTCGCAGGTCAAGGAGACGCTGCAGAAGTCGGCCGAGTTCAACATCTATGTCCGCGACCGCAAACCCTTCGTCCGCTTCAGCGGCAAGGCCTATGTGCTGCCGCGCACCGGCCAGCGCGGCTTGCCCGTGGTCAGCGTCAACACGACGACGGTGGCGATCCAGGTGTTCCGTATTGGCGACCGCAATCTTCTCAACACGGTGACGGGCAGCGATTTTCAGCGCAATCTCAGCCCCTATGAGGTCGAGAATCTGGCGGCCTCGACCGGCATGAAGGTCTGGTCCGGCGATCTCACCACCGAGGCGCCGCTCAATCAGGACACGACGACCGCGTTCCCGGTCGATCAGGCGCTCGGCAATCTTGAGCCGGGCGTCTACGCGATGACCGCGGCGCCGAAAATGCCGGGCAAGGCCGGCGAGGAATACGAGGCGCTGGCGACGCAGTGGTTCATCGTCTCCGACCTCGGTCTGACCGCGTTCTCCGGAAATGACGGCATTCATGTCTTCGTCAATTCGCTTGCCAGCACCGATCAGGTGGGCGGCGCCGAGGTGCGCCTCCTGGCGCGCAACAACGAGATTTTGGCCACCCGCAAAACCGATGCCAGCGGCCATGCGCTGTTCGAGGCCGGGCTGACGCGCGGCGAGGGCGGCCTGTCGCCCGCGCTCGTGACGGCGATGACGGAGCAGAGCGACTACGCCTTCCTCAGCCTGAAGACGGGTGCTTTCGATCTGACCGATCGCGGCGTGGCGGGGAGGGTGGTGCCGAGCGCCGCCGACGCCTTCGTCTATGCCGAGCGCGGGGTCTATCGCTCCGGCGAGACGGTTTATCTCACCGCACTGCTGCGCGACGGGCAGGGCAATGCGCTTGGCGCTGCGCCGCTGACGGTGGTGGTGGAGCGGCCGGACGGCGTCGAGTTCCGCCGCGCCACCCTGCCGGATCAGGGCGCAGGCGGCCGCTCGATGACGCTGCCGCTCAACTCGGCGGTGCCGACCGGAACGTGGCGGGTGCGCGCGTTCACCGATCCCAAGGCTCCGTCGGTCGGCGAAACCACCTTCATGGTCGAGGACTACATCGCCGATCGCATCGAGTTCGAGCTGACGACCGGGGCGAAGGAGATCAGCAACGAGGCGCCGGTCGAGCTCAAGGTCGATGGCCGCTTCCTCTATGGCGCGCCGGCGTCCGACCTTACGCTCGAGGGCGACGTTCTGGTGTCGCCCGCCGCCGAGCGGCCGGGCTATCCGGGCTACCGTTTCGGCACCGTGGACGAGACTGCGGAGACCAACGAGCGCACGCCGATCGAAGATCTGCCGCAGACCGACGAGAACGGCCGCGCCATCATCAAGGTCGGCCTCGACAAGGCCCCGGAGGCGACGCGGCTGCAGGAGGCCAAGATCTTCGTCCGCATGTCGGAAAGCGGCGGCCGTGCGGTCGAGCGCAAGCTGACGCTGCCGGTTGCCCCCAACGGGCCGATGATCGGCGTCAGGCCGGGCTTCTCCGGCGGCGGCATTTCGGAGGGCGACAAGGCGGTCTTCGATGTCGTGCTGGTCGGGCGCGACGGCAAGCGCATCGCCCGCTCAGGTCTGCGCTACGAACTGCTCAAGATCGAGTCGCGCTATCAGTGGTACCGGCAGGGCGGCTCGTGGGAATATGAGCCGATCAAATCGACCCGCCGCGTCGCGGACGGCCTGATCGATGTGTCCGCCGATCAGCTGGCGCGCGTCGAGGCCGCGCCGCAGCCCGGCCGCTACCGGCTCGATGTCACTTCGGCCGATGGCGACAATCTGTTGACCTCGGTGCAGTTCGACGTCGGCTGGTACTCGGACGGCAGCGCCGATACGCCGGACCTCTTGGAGACCTCGATCGACCAGCAGCAGTATCGCTCCGGCGACACCATCACCGTGTCGGTCAACGCCAAGACCGCGGGCAAGCTCACCGTCAACATTCTCGGCGACCGGCTGCTGACGACAAGGACGCTCGACGTCAAGGAAGGCCTGTCGCAGGTCAAGATTCCGGTCGGCCGCGACTGGGGCACGGGCGCCTATGTCGTCGCCACGCTGCGCCGGCCGCTCGACACCGCGCATCAGCGCATGCCGGGCCGCGCCATCGGCCTGAAGTGGTTCGGCATCGACAAGGCGGCGCGCACGCTGGATGTCGCGCTGTCGCCGCCCGCCTTGGTGCGGCCGGGCATGGCGCTGAAGGTGCCGGTCAAGGTCGGCGGCCTGAACGCGGGCGAGGACGCCAAGATCGTGGTTGCGGCGGTCGATGTCGGCATCCTCAACCTCACCAACTACAAGCCGCCGGAGCCGGATACGTTCTATCTCGGGCAGCGCCGCCTGTCGGCGGAAATCCGCGATCTCTATGGCCAGCTGATTGACGGCATGCAGGGCACCCGCGGCGCGATCCGCACCGGCGGCGACGCGGGAGCGGCCGAGCTGCAGGGCAGTCCGCCGACACAGAAGCCGCTGGCCTTCTATTCCGGCATCGTGACGGTCGCGGCCGACGGCACCGCCAATGTCGAGTTCGAGCTGCCGGAATTTGCCGGCACCGCGCGGGTGATGGCGATCGCGTGGACGGCGACCAAGCTCGGGCGCGCGACCGTGGACGTCACGGTGCGCGATCCGGTGGTGCTGACGGCGACGCTGCCGCGTTTTCTGCTCAGCGGCGATCGCGGGACCATGACCTTCGACCTCGACAATGTGGAAGGCGAGGCGGGCGACTATCGCGTGGCGATCACCGCAACCGGCCCCGTGAAGGTGACCGGCAATCCAGCCACGACGCTGAAGCTCGGCGCCAAGGAGCGCCGCACCTCCGCGCTCGCGCTCAGCGCGGCGGGCACCGGCACGGCGCAGTTCGACGTCGCGATCTCCGGGCCGAACGGCCTGTCGCTCAAGCGCAGCTATGCAATGAACGTCAAGCCGGCGACCCAGATTTTGAGCCGGCGTTCGGTGCGCACGCTGGCGAAGGGCGAGAGCCTGACGCTCAGCTCGGACATGCTGGCGGGGCTGGTGGAGGGCACCGGCGGCTTCTCGCTGTCGGCGGGCCTGTCCTCGGCGATCGACGCCGCGGCGGTGCTGAAGGCGCTCGACCGCTATCCGTTCGGCTGCACCGAGCAGATCACCAGCCGCGCGCTGCCGCTGCTTTACGTCAACGACCTCGCGGCTGAGCATAATCTGGCGATCGACGGCGCCGCCGATCAGCGCATCAAGGATGCGATCGACCGCGTGCTTGCGCGCCAGGGCTCGAACGGCTCGTTCGGCATGTGGTCGAACGGCGGCGAGGACCAGTGGCTCGATGCCTACGTCACCGACTTCCTGACGCGGGCGCGCGAAAAGGGATTTGCTGTCCCGGACGTCGTTTTCAAGATGGCCCTCGACCGCATCCGCAATGCGGTCGTCAATGCCGAAGAGCCTGACAAGGAGAATGGCGGGCGGGATCTCGCCTATGGCCTTTACGTGCTGGCCCGCAACGGCGTCGCCCCAGTCGGCGATCTGCGTTACCTCGTCGATACCAAGCTCGACCGGCTGGCCACGCCGATCGCCAAGGCGCAGCTCGCCGCCGCGCTGGCGCTCGTCGGCGACAAGATCCGCGCCGAACGCGCTTATGCTGCGGCGCTGGAAAGCCTCAATCCGAAACCGGTCCGTGAATTCGGCCGCGTCGACTACGGTTCGGCGCTGCGCGATGCGGCGGCGCTGACGACGCTGGCGAGCGAGGGCAATGCGCCGCGCGCGCTGCTGATCTCCTCGGTGCAGCGGATCGAGGCCGCGCGCGGCCTGACGCCATATAGCTCGACGCAGGAGAATGCGTGGCTGGTGCTGGCGGCGCGGGCGCTCGCCAAGGAAGGGGCGGCGCTCTCGCTCGACCTCGATGGCAGCCCGGTGAAGGCTGCGCTCTATCGGAACTATAAGGCGGCCGACGTCGCCGGGAAAACCGTGAAGCTGACCAACACCGGCGATGCGCCGGTGCAGGCGGTGCTCTCGGTCAGCGGCGCGCCGGTGGCTGCCGAGCCCGCGGCGTCGAACGGCTTCACCATCGAGCGCAGTTTCCACTCGCTTGACGGTGAGGCGGCCGATCTCGCCAATGTGAAGCAGAACGACCGTTTCGCGGTGGTGCTCAAGATCACCGAACCCAGGCCGGAACGCGCGCAGATCATGGTTGCCGACTATCTGCCGGCGGGGCTGGAGATCGACAACCCGGCGCTGGTTTCCTCAGGGGATGCCAGCAAGCTCGACTGGATCGAGAACGGCGTCGAGGCCGAGCACACAGAGTTCCGCGATGACCGCTTCAGCGCTGCCATCAAGCGGTCACCGGCCGATCCTACCGTGTTCACGGTCGCCTATGTCGTGCGCGCGGTGACACCCGGCAGCTATGTGCTGCCGCAGGCGATGGTGGAAGACATGTACTTCCCCTCGCGCTACGGGCGCACAGCGACCGGCACCGTCGAGGTGAAATCGGTGAAATGAGCAAGGCCGCACTCGCCATCGCGGACAGCGGGTCGCGCCGCCGCCGATGGGTGACAGCCACAGCGGCAGCATTGGCAGTGGTTTGCGTCACGGTGGCCGGCGCTGCGGCGTGGGTGCATGCGCTCGGCCCGTTGCCACTCGACGAGGCGCGGCAGGCGTCGCGCGTCGTCGTCGATCGCAACGGCAAGCTGCTGCGCGCCTATGCGATGGCGGATGGCCGCTGGCGGCTGCCGGTGCATGCCGCGAGCGATGTCGATCCGCGCTACATCGACGTGCTGCTCGCCTATGAGGACCGGCGTTTTTACACGCATAGCGGCGTCGATCCGCTGTCGCTCGGCCGTGCCGCGCTGCAGTGGATCACGCGCGGCGAGATCGTCTCCGGCGGCTCGACCATCACGATGCAGCTTGCGCGCCTCTTGGAGCCGCGCGAACGCCGCTCGATCTACGCCAAGCTGAAGCAAGCGGTGCGCGCGCTGCAGCTCGAGCGCGCGCTGAGCAAGAGCGAGATTTTGGATCTCTACCTCACGCTCGCGCCCTATGGCGGCAATCTCGAAGGTATCCGCGCCGGGTCGCTGGCCTATTTCGGCAAGGAGCCCAAGCGGCTGTCGCTCGCGCAGTCGGCGTTGCTGGTCGCGCTGCCGCAGTCGCCGGAGCGGCGGCGGCTCGATCGCCATCCGCAGGCCGCCCATGCCGCCCGCGACCGCGTGCTCGAGCGGATGGTGGAGCAGCAGCGCGTCCCGCCGGAAGACGCCGCGCGCGCCAAGGCCGAGCCGGTGCCGCGCTGGCGGCTGCCGATGCCGATCCTTGCGCCGCATGCCGCCGATCAGGCGACGTTCGGCGGGGCCGATCCGGTCATCCGCCTGACGCTGGAGGCCGGCCTGCAGAGCCGGCTCGAACGGCTGGCGCGTGACCGCGCGACCAGCCTCGGGCCGGAGATCTCCGTCGGCATCGTGGTGGCGGATAATGCCAGCGGTGAGGTTTTGGCCCATGTCGGCTCGGCGGATTATTTCGACGAGCGCCGCGCCGGGCAGGTGGACATGGTGCGGGCGGTGCGCTCGCCGGGCTCGACACTCAAACCCTTCATCTATGCGCTGGCGTTCGAGGACGGCATCGTCCATCCGGAAAGCCTGATCGATGATCGCCCGGTGCGCTTCGGCAATTACGCGCCGGAAAACTTTGACATGACCTTTCAGGGCACGGTGCCGGTCCGCAAGGCGCTGCAGCTGTCGCTGAACGTGCCGGCCATCGCCTTGCTCGACCGCATCGGCTCGGCGCGGCTGTCGTCGCGGCTGCGGCAGGCGGGCATCAATCTGGTGCTGCCGAAGGATGAGACGCCCGGCCTTGCAATGGGGCTCGGCGGCGTCGGCGTCACGCTGCGCGATCTCGTGCGCGCCTATGCGGGGCTTGCGCGGCTCGGCGACACCGTCCCGCTGCGCGAGTTCGCGAACACGGAGGAGGCGCCCGGCGAGGCGCTGCGGCTGACCGATCCGGTCGCGGCCTGGCATGTCGGTCATGTGCTGCTCGGCGCACCGCCGCCGGAGAACGCGGTGGCCGGGCGCATCGCTTTCAAGACCGGGACGAGCTACGGCTACCGCGACGCATGGTCGGTCGGCTTCGACGGGCGCTACACGATCGGCGTCTGGGTTGGCCGCCCCGATGGCGCGCCAGTGCCGGGCATGCTCGGGCGCGGCACCGCGGCGCCGATCCTGTTTGATGCATTCGCCCGCACCGGGCTCGTTCCCGCGCCGTTGGCGCGGGCGCCGCGCGGCACGCTGATCGCCTCCAATGCCCGGCTGCCATTGCCGCTGCGACGGTTCAGGCCCGCAGGCGAGCTGGTCGCAACCGGCACCGCGCCCACGGTCCGCATCCAGTTTCCCCTCAACGGCTCCCGGATCGAGGCGAGCGAGCGCGGCGAGACCGCCTTCATGCCGGTTCCGGTGAAGGTTGCCGGCGGGGTCCTGCCGCTGACCATGCTGGTCAACGGCGTGGCAGTCGGCGGCCCGGAAAACCGCCGCCAGACCCTCGTTCAGCCGCCCGGTCCGGGCTTCGTACGGCTTACGGTGATGGATGCGACTGGCGCGGCGGACACAGTTGTCGTCAGAATTCAATAAACGCGCGGCAAGCTGTTGTCCCTGCGATGGTTTCATCGTATGCGACAGCCATGGTGGAAACCCTTGGAAAACGCAGATTTGGTGAGGGGCGGGAGCCGAGAACCCGCATCGATCCCGGCCGTTCGCTGGCGCGGTTGCTCGATGTTGTCTCGGCGACGCATGCGCGCGCGCTCGCGTTCCTGATCGTTTGCGGGTTTCTGTTCTTTCTGCCGGGCGTTTTCCACATCCCGCCGATCGACCGGGACGAGGCGCGATTCGCGCAGGCCACCAAGCAGATGGTGGAAACCGGCGACCTCGTCGACATCCGCTTCCAGAACGAGGTGCGCTACAAGAAGCCGGTCGGCATTTACTGGCTGCAGGCTGCAACGGTGCAGACCGCATCCGCCCTCGGCATTCCGAACGCCCAAATTCGCATCTGGATCTATCGCATCCCGTCGGTGATCGGCGCGATCGGCGCGGTGCTCCTGACCTACTGGACGGCGCTTGCCTTCGTCTCGCGACGAACCGCGGTGATCGCGGCGCTGCTTATGTGCGGCTCATTATTGCTCGGCGTCGAGGCGCGGCTCGCCAAAACCGACGCGGTGCTATTGCTGACCGTGGTCGCGGCGATGGGCGCGCTGGCGAAGGCCTATCTGCCGTGGCAGCGCGGCGAGGAGGATGACCGCTCCTGGACGCTGCCTTTCGTATTCTGGACGGCGCTGGCCGGCGGCTTCCTGCTCAAGGGGCCGCTAATCCTGATGTTCGTCGCGCTCACGGTCGGCACGCTCGCGATCTTCGACCGCTCGGTGGCATGGCTGAAGCGGCTGCGCCCCGCCTGGGGCCTGCTGTGGATGCTCGTGCTGGTCCTGCCGTGGTTCGTGGCGATTCTGCTGAAGGCGGGCCAGACCTTCATCGCCGACTCGGTCAGCGGCGACATGCTGAGCAAGATCACCAGCGGGCAGGAGT
Organism: Xanthobacteraceae bacterium; assembly: GCA_035565775.1. Lineage (GTDB taxonomy): Bacteria > Pseudomonadota > Alphaproteobacteria > Rhizobiales > Xanthobacteraceae > PRO6. Next base: position 33,538 of record DATMRW010000025.1, read on the forward strand.
CCCACGGCGCGCCGCCCGGGCTTTATTTCCTGCTGTTCTGGGTGACGTTCTGGCCGGGCGCGCCGCTCGCGGGCCTTGCCGCGCCGGCGGCGTGGCGGGCGCGGCGGGAGCCGGCCGTGCAGTTCCTGCTCGCCTGGATCATCCCGTCCTGGATCGTCTTCGAACTCGTGATGACCAAGCTGCCGCACTACGTGCTGCCGCTCTATCCGGCGATCGCGATTCTGACCGTCCTCGTGCTGGAACGCGGGAAGCTGTCGCTTTCGCCGTGGTTGCAGCGGGGCGCGGCGTGGTGGTTCGTCATTCCGGTGCTGCTATCCGCCAGCGCCATCATCGGCGTGATGATGCTGACCCTGCAGCCGACCTTCCTGGCGTGGCCGTTCGCGGCAGGGGCACTGATTTTCGGCCTGTTCGCCTGGTGGCTGTATGACGATGTGCGCGCCGAGCAATCGGTGCTGTGCTCGGTCGCGGCGTCGCTGTTCCTCTCCGTCACGCTGCTCGGCATCGTGGTGCCATCGCTCGCGCCGCTGTTCCCGAGCGTTGAGGTGGCCCGCGCGCTGCGCAATGTCGAATGCGTCAAACCGCAATCGGCGGCTGCCGGGTTCCACGAGCCGAGCCTCGTCTTCATGACCGGCACCTCGACGCTGCTGACCGACGGTTCCGGCGCGGCCGACTTCCTCGGCAAGGGGAGCTGCCGCTTTGCGCTGGTCGAGGCGCGGCAGGAGCGGACCTTTGCTCAGCGCGCCGAGGCGATCGGGCTGCGCTACGAGATCGCCAAGCGTATCGAGGGCTACAATTTCTCGCAGGGCCGCCAGATCTCGATTGCGATCTTCCGCAACCTCGGAACGCGCTGAGCGATGCGCGCGCCGCCAGATGCCCCTGATGCGGGATTCATGCGCCGCCTTGGCATGACCATGGCCTGGTTCGGCGCGACCCTTGTCAGGAAACCGCGCCATTCGCGGTCGGCCGATGCCAGGCGCGCCCTTGCGATGCGCCGGTTCTGGCAACTGACGGCGGCCGGCGCGCTGATCATCGGCCTGATGTTTTTTGTGGATGTGCTGGCGATCTCGGCGATGCCGGTGCGCGGCGCGCCGCAGCTCTGGCCGGTGCGCCTCTATACCGATCTTGCCGAAAACGCCGTCTTTCTGGTTCCGATCAGCGCCGGATTGATCCTGATCGCGGTCAAGAGCGCGGTCAGCGCGAGCCCTTTCATCCGGGGCGTTCTGGCGGGCCTTTCCGTACGGCTCACCTATATCGCCTTCGCGGTTCTCGTTCCCAGCCTCATCACCAAACTGACCAAGGGCGCGATCGGCCGGGGCCGCCCGTTCGTCGGTGGTGAGGCAAACGCCTTCAATTTCCACCCTTTTGCGGGCGATGTCCGGTTCGAGAGCATGCCCTCCGGCCATGCCACCACGGCCTTTGCCGCCGCTTTTGCGATTTCGGCGGTATGGCCGCAGACCCGCACCGTCATGTGGATCTATGCCGGCCTGATCGCGGTGAGCCGGGTGGTGCTGCTGGCTCACCATCCGAGCGACGTCGTAACCGGCGCGGTTGTCGGCATTTTAGGGGCGGTTCTGGTGCAGCACTGGTTCGCCAGCCGGGGCCTTGCCTTCGTCATCGGGGCGGACGGCCGGGTCGTCGCGCTGCCGGGGCCGGGGCTGGTAGACCTCAAGAGGGTTGTCGGCGGCCGCGCGGCCCCATAGAAACGGGCGCGGGACCGTCGGGGCAGACGGTGCCGGGCAGCGAGCGTCAAATCACTATGCAGAACAACTCCACCATTCCCGGGGCGAACGCTCCGACCGTTTCCATTGTCGTGCCGGTGCGCAACGAGGCGGAAAACATCGCTCCGCTGGTTGGCGAGATCGCCGCGGCGCTGGATGGTCGCTGGGACTTTGAGATCGTCTACGTCAATGACGGTTCCACCGACGCCACGCCGGCTCGCCTCGCTGAATTGATGCGGGATCGCAAAAATCTCCGCCAGATCCGTCACGCGGCATCCTGCGGCCAGTCCTCGGCAGTGCGGACCGGGGTGCGCGCCGCGCGCGGCACCGTGGTTGCGACCCTCGACGGCGATGGCCAGAACAACCCGGCCTTCCTGCCGGACCTGATCGGCGCGGTGATGGCCTCCGAGCATGTCGGCCTCGCCGCCGGGCAAAGGGTGGGGCGTAAGGACACCGGCTTCAAGCGGTTCCAGTCCCGCGTCGCCAATCGCGTCCGCAGCGCCGTGCTCAAGGACGGCACCCGCGACACCGGTTGCGGCCTGAAGGCGTTTCGCCGCGACCTGTTTCTGTCACTGCCTTATTTCGACGGGCTGCACCGCTTCCTGCCGGCGCTCGTCCGGCGCGAAGGCTATGAGATCGCCTATGTCGACGTCATAGATCGGCCACGGCACTCGGGTGTGTCGAATTACGGGTTCTTTGACCGGCTCTGGGTCGGCATCATGGACCTGATGGGGGTGTGGTGGCTGATCCGCCGCAAAAAAGCGACGCCGGTCGCGACCGAGGTTACGATCCATGACTGAGATTTTTGCGGCGCTCTCGGCCTATCTGCACGACGTCTTCGTCATCCAGTTCGATGGCTGGGTGGTGCTCGGCTTCGTTGCGCAGGCGTTCTTCACCATGCGCTTCGTCGTTCAGTGGATCGCCTCCGAGCGGGCGCGCAAGAGCATCATCCCGGTGGCGTTCTGGTTCTTCTCGATCGGCGGCGGTGCGCTGCTGCTGATCTATGCGCTGTACCGGCGCGATCCGGTGTTCATCGCCGGGCAGGCGCTCGGCCTCGTCGTCTACATCCGCAACGTCTACTTCATCTTCTTTGCAAGCAAGCGCGAGACGGTCGAGGCGTAACGGCGATCAGGCGTTCGCCTTGAGCGCCTGAAACCCGCGGTCGAGATCGGCCTTGAGGTCGTCGAGATTCTCCAGGCCGATGTGGAAGCGCAGCGTCGGGCCGGCCGGCGCCCACTTCGTCGCGGTGCGGTAGCTCGCGCAATCGAACGGGATCACAAGGCTTTCGAAGCCGCCCCACGAATAGCCCATGCCGAACAGCGCCAGGGTGTTGAGGAAGGCATCGACCGCCTTCTGCGACACCGGCCTCAGCTCGATGCTGAAAAGACCGCTCGCGCCGGTGAAATCCCGTTTCCAGATGGCATGGCCGGGATCGCTCTCGAGCGCCGGATGCATCACGCGGGCGACCTCCGGGCGGTTTTGCAGCCAGCGTGAGATTTCGAGGCCGGCGGCTTGATGGTGGGCGAGGCGCACCGCCATTGTGCGCAGGCCGCGCATCGCGAGGAAAATATCGTCGGGGCTGGCGCAGACGCCGAGCGCGCGAATGCCGTCGGCGATCTTCGGCCAGGTTTTAGCATTGGCGGCGATGGTGCCGAACATGATGTCGGAATGGCCGCCGATATATTTTGTGCCGGCCTGCAGGCTGATGTCGACGCCCTGATCGAGCGAGCGGTGATAGAGCGGCGTCGCCCAGGTGTTGTCGTCGATGACGATGACGTTGTGCGCGTGCGCGACGGCGGCAATCGCCGGAATGTCCACCATCTCGAACGACTGCGAGCCGGGCGCCTCCACCAGGATCGCGCGCGTGTTCGGGCGGATCAGTGCCCTGATGCCGTCGCCGATCAGCGGGTCGAAATAGGTCGTGTCGATGCCGAGACGGCGCAGCATCGTGTCGCAGAAATGCCGGGTCGGCCGATAGACGCTGTCGACGACAAGAAGATGGTCGCCGGCACTCAGCACCGCGAGGAGGGCGGTCGAGATCGCCGCAAGGCCCGAGGGCGCAAAGCCGACGCCGACGCAGTTCGGCCCCTCCAGCGCCATCAAAGCCTTTTGCAGCGCCTTAGTCGTCGGTGTGCCGTGGCGGCCATACTGATAGGTACCGCGATGCTCGCGCAGATCCTCGGCCGTGGAAAACAGCACGGTGGAGCCGCGCACCACGGGAGGATTGACGAAGCCGTGCTGGGCGATGGTGTCGCGGCCGCCGACCACGAGTTCGGTTTCTGCTGCAAGCGGAGACCGCTTGTCCCCGAGGTCTGGTTTGCTGATGGTCACGGTCACGCACCCGTATTGTTGAGCCGATTCGGTTTATTATCATGACTGCGATCGATTGCGAGCGCGAGGGCGGATGCTTTTCGCGCGTCGGATACTGGCTGAGGTCTGCGTCCGTATTTCAGCCGCAAGGCGAGCGGCGAGTTGGCGTCAACCCCTTGACCGGCCCGGACTATCGTTCTGTTATGGGGCAATTGTTGAGGAATCGCACTGTCTTCGAGGACAAGGCTCTGAGGAATCGTCTCGATCTCCTGCGCGCGGCGCGCGTTCCGCAGCCCTTAGGATCGCTCGTGAAAGGTCTGATCATGAAACGAATTAGTCTGCTGTTCTCAGTTGCATTCGCGGCCAGCCTCGCGGCGGGCGCCGCCTCGGCGCAGACCCTGAAGACTGTAACTGATCGCGGCATGCTGTCCTGCGGGGTCAGCCAGGGGCTTCCGGGCTTCTCCTCGCCCGACGACAAGGGCAACTGGACCGGGCTCGATGTCGATATCTGCCGCGCCGTTGCCGCCGCCGTCCTGAACGATCCGACCAAGGTGAAGTTCGTTCCGCTCTCGGCCAAGGACCGCTTCACCGCGCTGCAGTCGGGCGAGATCGACCTGTTGTCGCGCAACTCGACCTGGATCCTGTCGCGCGATACGTCGCTCGGTTTCAATTATACCGGCATCAACTATTTCGACGGCCAGGGCTTTATGGTCCGCAAGGCGCTCAAGGTGAACTCGGCGCTGGAGCTCAACAGCGCCTCGGTCTGCGTGCAGACCGGCACCACCAACGAGCAGAACGTCGGCGACTACTTCAAGGCCAACAACATGAAGTATGAGCTGATCGCCTTCTCCACGGCCGATGAGGCGATCAAGGCCTATGAGTCGGGCCGCTGCGACGTGTTCACCTCGGACGTCTCGCAGCTCTATGCGATGCGCCTTAAATTCGCCGCCCCCAATGACCACGCTGTTCTGCCCGAAGTCATTTCCAAGGAGCCGCTCGGGCCGGTGGTGCGCCACGGCGACGATCAGTGGTTCGACATCGTGAAGTGGACGCTGTTCGCGATGATCAATGCAGAAGAGCTCGGCATCACCCAGAAGAACGTCGAGGATCAGGCGAAGTCCTCGCCCAAGCCCGAGGTCAAGCGCATGCTTGGCACCGACGGCAATCTCGGCGAAACCCTGGGGCTGTCGCGGGACTGGGTGGTGCGGATCGTCAAGGCCGTCGGCAACTACGGCGAGTCCTTTGACCGCAATGTCGGCGCCGGCTCCAAGCTGCAGATCGCGCGCGGATTGAACAAGCTCTGGAATCAGGGCGGCATTCTCTACGCGCCGCCGATCCGCTGACCGGCGCGCAGGGACGCGCTATGGCGATCGACGCGCGCAAACCCCCGCTTCAACCGGGGGCGCGGATCAAGCGTATCGCCGGTGGCGGAACAAGCTGGGCGGGGCTTTTCGTTCAGCTTGGCGTTCTCATGCTGGTTCTGTGGATCGGCTATGAGATCGTCGCCAATGTGAGGGCGAACCTGCGCACGCAGGGCATTGCCTCGGGCTTCGGATTTTTGGCCAATCCCGCCGGCTTCAGCATCAGCCAGACGCTGATCCCGTATTCCGAATCCGATAGCTACGCGCGGGTTTTTCTCGTCGGCCTGATCAATACGCTCGTCGTTTCCGCGATCGGCATCGTGATCGCGACGATCATCGGTTTCGCCGTCGGCCTCGGCCGGCTGTCGCCGAACTGGCTTTTGTCGCGGCTCGCCGGCGGCTATGTCGAGCTGATCCGCAACCTGCCGCTGCTCTACCAGATCCTGTTCTGGTATCTCGCCGTGCTCGGCGCGCTGCCGGGTCCGCGGCAGAGCCTGTCGCCGATCAGCGGTGTCTTCCTCAGCAATCGCGGCATCGTCGTGCCGCGGCCGATCCCGCAGGACAGCTTTGCGTTTTTCTGCTGCGCGCTGCTCCTCGCCATTATCGTGGCCTTTGCGCTGCGCGCCTATGCCCGGCGGGCGCTGTTCCGGGAAGGCCGCGTGGTCCGCGTCTGGCCCTATGCGCTCGCGGTCCTGATCGGCCTGCCGGCGCTGGCGGCGGCGGTGTTCGGCACCCCGCTGCATCTTGAATTGCCGGTGCTGCGCGGCTTCAATTTCGCGGGCGGGGCGCGTGTGCTGCCGGAGTTCGTCGCGCTCACGATTGCGCTCTCGACCTACACCGCCGCCTTCATCGCGGAAAACGTCCGCTCCGGGGTGCAGTCGGTGCAGCAGGGGCAGTGGGAGGCGGGGCAGTCGCTCGGCCTGTCACGCGGGCAGTTGCTGCGGCTCATCGTGGTGCCGCAGGCGATGCGCGTGATCCTGCCGCCGCTGACGAACCAGTATCTCAACCTGACGAAAAACTCGTCGCTGGCGGTCGCGGTCGGCTATCCTGATCTGTTCTCGGTGTTCGCCGGCACGACGCTGAGCCAGACCGGACAGGCGATCGAAATCATCGCCATGACCATGGCGGTCTATCTCCTGATCTCGCTCGTCACCTCGGCGCTGATGAGCGTCTATGGCTGGCGCATCAACCGGATGGGCGCATCATGAGCGACGCCAGCATGACCTTTGTCCGCCACCAGCCTGCAGCCGAGCGCAGCGCGCCGGTGACGACGACCGGCGCCATCGGCTGGGCGAGGGCGCGCCTGTTCAATTCGCCGGGCAACATTCTGATCACGTTCATCGGCGCCGTGATCCTGTGGCTGGTGATCGAGCCGACGATCCGCTTCCTCTTTGTCGATGCGGTGTGGCAGGGCGCGGACCGCAATGCCTGCCTCGCCGAGACGGCGGGCCGCCCGGTGGGGGCGTGCTGGCCGTTCATTCACGCCAAGCTCGGCCAGTTCATCTACGGCTTCTATCCCGAGGCGCAGCGCTGGCGGGTCAACATCGTGTTCGCATTGGCGGCGATCTTGCTCCTGCCGCTCCTCATTCCCCGCGTGCCGGGCAAGGCGCTGAACGCGGCGTTGTTCTTCATCGCGTTTCCCGTCATCGCCTTTTTCCTGCTGCACGGCGGCGGGCTGAACGGTTTTGCGGTGAGCTGGCTCGCTACCATCCTCTCCGGCCTTACGACTAACATCAGCGGCGTCGGCGCGGCGCTCACCGGCTACGCGGGGGCTGCGACGATTGCGCCGCTGGGAGCGGTGGCCGCGGCCCTCGGCGTTGTCGTCTCGGGGATCGGCAGCGCGCTGGCGCTCGTCATCACGCCGCTCGTCCTGCTGAACGATGCGCTGGCAGTCTCGGTGCGGCCGCTGTGGAACGACTTCTTCATCACCGCTGTCGTCGTCTCGGTGCTGCTCGCGCTGTTCGCCGGCGGCCTGCGGACGCTCGTGAAGAGCGCTGTTGCCTTCGCCGCCATCGGCCTCGTGATGGCGATGCTCGACCTTGCCCATGGCGGCCTGCCGATTGTCGGCACGCGCGAGTGGGGCGGCCTACTGGTTACACTGGTGGTGTCGGTGACGGGCATTGTCGCCTCGATGCCGGTTGGCATGGCGCTGGCGCTCGGCCGCCGCTCGCGCATTCCGCTGATCAAAATGTTTTCGGTGGTGTTCATCGAATTCTGGCGCGGCGTGCCGCTGATCACGGTGCTGTTTTTTGCGACCTACATGCTGCCGCTGTTCATGGCCGGCAATTTCACGATCGATGGCCTCGTGCGGGTGCTGATCGGCATCGCGCTGTTTGCCGGAGCCTATAACGCCGAAATCATCCGCGGCGGCTTCGCCGCGATCCCGCGCGGGCAGGCGGAGGCCGCAACCGCGCTCGGCCTCTCGCGCTGGAAAACCATCCGCCTCGTGCTGATGCCGCAGGCGCTGCGCCACGTCATCCCGTCGCTGGTCAACAGCTTCATCGCGCTGTTCAAGGATACGACGCTGGTGCTGATCGTCTCGATCTTCGATCTGCTCGGCCAGTTGCGTGCGGCCTTTGCCGATCCGAACTGGGCGACGCCGACGACGGTGTTCACCGGCTTTGCCTTTACCGGCATCATCTATTTTGTGATTTGCTTTGCGATGTCCCGCTACTCGCTGTTTGTCGAGCGGCGGCTGAATGCGCATCGCCGGCGATAGAAGGAAAAGCGATGTCAGCAGACCCGATCGTGACAATCGCGGGCCTCAACAAGTGGTTCGGCGAATTCCATGTGCTCCGCGATATCGATCTCGATGTCGCGCGCGGCGCGCGGATCGTGATCTGCGGCCCCTCCGGTTCGGGCAAGTCGACCCTGATCCGCTGCATCAACGGGCTCGAGGAGTTTCAGGAGGGCCGGATCACGGTCGACGGAACCCTGCTGGGGCCGAACGGCGGCGGCGCGGACGCCGTGCGCCGCGATGTCGGCATGGTGTTCCAGAATTTCAACCTGTTCCCGCATCTCACCGTGCTCGACAATTGCACGCTGGCGCCGATCTTCGTGCGCAAGATGCCGAAGAAGGAAGCCGAGGAGCAGGCGATGAAGTTTCTCGAGCGCGTGCGTATCCCGGACAAGGCCGACAAGTTTCCTGGCCAGATTTCCGGCGGCCAGCAGCAGCGCGTCGCCATCGCCCGCGCGCTGACGATGAACCCGAAGATCATGCTGTTCGACGAGCCGACGTCGGCGCTCGATCCCGAGATGGTCAAGGAAGTGCTCGACACCATGGTGGATCTTGCGTCCGAGGGCATGACGATGCTGGTCGTCACCCACGAAATGGGATTTGCCAAGGAGGTCGCCGACCGCGTGGTGTTCATGGACGACGGCCAGATCGTCGAGATGAACGCGCCGCAAGAGTTTTTCGGCAATCCGCAGCACGCCCGGACAAAACTCTTCCTCAGCCAGATTTTGCGCTGATCCCGAGGCGCGCATCGAGACCGCAAAAGAAAAACGGCGCGCTGTTCGCACGCCGTTTTTCTTTTTCTGATGTTGCTCGATCAGACTTTCTCGAAGGGAACGCTGATCGTGCTCTTGCGCTCCAGCCATTCCGGCACCGGCAGGTTCTTGCTGCGCATGAAATCCGGGTTGAACAGCTTTGACTGATAGCGCGTGCCGTAGTCGCACAGCACGGTGACGATGGTGTGGCCGGGGCCGAGGTCCTTGGCGAGGCGCACGGCGCCGGCGATGTTGATGCCGGTCGAGCCGCCGACGCAAAGGCCTTCGTTCAGCAACAGGTCATAGACGGTCTTGACCGCGTCCTCGTCGGAAATCTGGTAGGCGTCATCGATCACCGCGCCTTCGAGATTGGCGGTGATGCGGCCCTGGCCGATGCCTTCGGTGATCGACGATCCTTCGGCCTTGAGCGTGCCGGTCTTGTAATAGCTGTACAGCGCCGAGCCCATCGGATCGGCAAGGGCGATCCGGATCTTCGGATTGAATTTCTTCAGGCCGAGCGAAACGCCGGCCAGCGTGCCGCCGGAGCCGACGGAGGCGACGAAACCGTCGATCTTGCCGTCGGTCTGCGCCCAGATTTCCGGCGCGGTCGTCTCGATATGGGCACGGCGGTTGGCGGTGTTGTCGAACTGGTTGGCCCAGATCGCGCCGTTCTTCTCGGTCTTGGCAAGCTGCTCGGCAAGGCGCGCCGAGAGTTTGACGTAGTTGTTCGGGTTGGCATAGGGCACCGCGGGCGACTCGATCAGTTCGGCGCCGCACAGCCGGAGCATGTCCTTCTTTTCCTGGCTCTGCGTCTCAGGAATGACGATGACCGTGCGGTAGCCGAGCGCGTCGGCGACCAGCGCAAGGCCGATGCCGGTATTTCCCGCCGTGCCTTCGACGACGACGCCGCCCGGCTTGAGCAGGCCGCGCTCGACCGCGTCGCGAATGATGAACAGCGCCGCGCGATCCTTGACCGACTGGCCGGGATTCATGAACTCGGCCTTGCCGTAGATCGTGCATCCGGTGGCTTCGGAGGCGTGCTTGAGCTTGATCAGGGGCGTATTGCCGATCGCTTCGATGACGTCTTTGTAGGTGTTCATGGCGCCGAGCGTTGCAGTGGTGATTGATGACGGATGTGCGACCCTAGTGGACGCGCGCAGGGGCGACAAGTGCGCAGGTGAATTGAGCAGAATCATTCCCCGGAAGCTGCCCGATTGAGGCGGAAACGGTCTCAAAATGGCCATTTCGCAACCTAAAATCTTTGTAATGTAGCTTCCGTCTGACAGAGATGCTGCGGACACGTTTGAACTTGAGCCCATAGAACAAGGCTTTTTGTCACGGCCGGACACGCTGGCGGTGATCGTCCGCGAGCGCGCCGTTATCCCCGCGCAGCCTGTGCGGCATCACAATCCCCAGTTAGAATGGCGTGTCTTTCGAAAGAGTCGCGCCTCGTGCCTGAACCCAGTTTTGTGACGAAATCGCCCGCCCGACGGCTGAGCCGGACGTTCGCCGAAGGCGTCGCTGCGGTTGGCGCCAGGGTGCCGGGCTTCCGCCATGCCGGAACGGCGGCGATCCTTCTTGCGCTGGCGGGGGCTTCGTCCGGTTGCATTCTGACGACCGATCTGCCCAAGCCCGATCTCGACATTCCGATGCACTATCGCGCGCCGAAGGATGTGCATGCGCCGACGCCGTCGATCGACTGGTGGCGCACATTCAATTCGCGCGAGCTGACCCTGCTGATTGAGCAGGCGCAGGAGGCGAATCTGGATATCGCGGCGGCAGCCGCGCGGATCCGGCAGGCCGATGCCCAGGCGCGGATCACCGGCGCCGCGCTGCTGCCGACTCTGTCGTTGGGCGATCAGGCCTCGCAAAGCCGCAGCTCCGGCGGTTCCAATAATAACAGCAGCAGCGTGTCGGTAAGCGGGCGCGAGTTCGCAAGCTATTCGACGACCTTGAGTGCAAGCTACCAGATCGACTTCTGGAGCCAGAATCGCGATGCGCTGCTGGCGGCGCAGGAGAGCGCCGACGCCACGCGCTTCGATCGCGACGTGGTGGCACTGACTTCGCTCGCGGCGGTGGCCACCGCCTATTTTCAGGTGCTGGTCACGCAGGATCGCCTTCGCATCGCGAGCAACAACATCGCCAGCGCCGAGCGGGTGCTGAACGCCATCCGCCATCGGCTGTCGGCCGGCACCGGCACGGATCTCGATGTCGCCCAGCAGGAGAGCGTGGTCGCGAACCAGAAGGCGACAGTGCCGCTGCTCCGCCAGACGCTGGCGCAAAATATCAACGCGCTGGCGACGCTGATCGGACGCCCGCCGGAGAGCACCGTGATCAAGGGCGGCTCGCTGGTGCGGATGGTTCCTCCGCGCGTCGCCCCGGGCTTGCCGTCCGATCTGTTGACGCAGCGACCGGACATCCGGCGCCAGGAATCGCTGCTGGCGTCGGCGACGGCGAATGTCGGCAGCGCCCGCGCGCAGTTTTTCCCGAACATCACGCTGACGGCGCAGGGCGGCTATCAGAGCGCGGCGCTCTCGGCTTTGTTCACGCCGCAGGCGGCGCTCTACAATGTCGCGGCGGGCCTGACCCAGCCGATCTTCGACGGCGGGCGAATTCAGGGTAACTTTGACCTGAGCAAGGCGCGCCAGGAGGAAATGCTGCAGGCCTATCGCAAGACGGTGATCTCGGCGTTCGCCGATGTCGATAACGCGCTGGTGGCGGTCCGGGAGACGAACGACCGGCTGCGCCTGCAGGCGGACGTCGTCGCCTCGTCGCGGCGGGCGTTCTCGCTTGCCGAGCAGCAGTTGAAGGCAGGCACCGTCGATATCGTTTCCGTGCTGAACACCCAGCTCACCCTGTTTCAGGCCGAGGACGCGCTGGCGCAGGCGCGTCTGGCGCGGCTGCTTGCGACCGTCAGTCTCTATCAGGCGCTCGGCGGCGGCTGGGAGCCAAAGCTAAAGGAACCTGTCGATGCTCTTTAAGCCGGAAGGTGAAAAGCCGCAGGGTGGGGCGTCAGCGCCCCACAAGGCTGCGCCGCCGAAGCGGCGGCGGGCGGTGTTCTGGCTCGTTGTGCTCGCGGCGGCAAGTGGGCTCGGCTACTACGGCTGGTCCCGCTTTGGCGCGCAGGATACAGCGGCGATGCGCGGCGCCACCGGACCGCGGCCGGACATGCGGGTGCCGGTGCTGGCGGCAACGCCGGAGTTGCGTGATGTACCGATCTATCTGCCGGGCGTCGGCTCGGTTCGGGCGCTCAACACAGTCACCGTTCGGGCGCAGGTCGACGGAAAACTGCTCAAGATCAATTTCGTCGAGGGGCAGGACGTCGAGAAGGGCGACGTGATCGCCGAGATCGACCCGGCGATCTATCGGGCGCAGTACGATCAGGCCGTCGCCAAGAAGGCGCAGGACGAAGCGCAACTCGCCAATGCCCGCATCGACTTGACGCGCTACGAGCAGCTTGCCGCCAACAATGCCGGCTCCAAGCAGCAGGCCGACACCCAGCGCGCGATGGTGGCGCAGCTCGAGGCGCTGGTGCGCTCCGATCAGGCGCAGATCGACAATGCGGGGGCGACGCTGGGCTATACGAAGGTCGTCGCGCCGATCTCCGGCCGTTCGGGCCTGCGTCAGGTCGACGTCGGCAACATCGTGCGCAGCTCTGATGCCAATGGCCTGGTCGTGCTGACCCAGCTCCAGCCGATCGCGGTGCAGTTCAGCTTGCCGCAGCAGGAGATCTTTCGCGTGAACGCCGCTGCGGCGAAGGGCGAACTCGCCGTGGACGTGTTCGGCAATGACGGCCGCACCGTGATCGAGAGCGGACGCCTGACCGGCATCGACAACCAGGTCGATCCGACCACCGGCACGGTCAAGCTCAAGGCTGAATTCGCCAACACCCATTACTGGCTTTGGCCGGGCCAGTTCGTCAACGTCCAGCTCAAGGTCGAGACCATGCAGCAGGTGCTGGTGATCCCGACCGCGGCGGTGCAGCGCGGCCCCGCCGGCACCTTCAGCTATGTCATCGGCGAGGGCGATGTCGTCTCCGCCAAGCCGATCAAGGTCGTTCATCAGGACGAGATGAGCGCGGTGATCGGCGAAGGGCTTTTGCCGGGCCAGCGCGTCGTCACCACGGGCTTCGCCAATCTGTCCGATGGCGCGCGCGTAAAAGTGGACGCGGCTGCGAACCAGCCGGCGCCGGACCTCGCGCCGCGGCGGCGCACCAAGGGCCCGCCGGGCGCGGGCGGCGCCGAGGCGGGCCAGCAAGGCCAGCGCGGCAAGGGAAACCAGAAGGGCGGCCAGGGACCCGGCGGCGCGGCGGCGCCGTCGCAGCCGGCCGCTAGCGCGCGGCCATGACGGCCGCCTGATGTCGAGTAACCGAGGACGCAAGCCATGAGCGTCTCTGAACCATTCATCCGGCGGCCGATCGCCACGTCGCTGCTCGGCATCGCGCTGATGATCGGCGGTGCGCTCGGCTATCTCGGCCTGCCGGTGTCGGCGCTGCCGCAGGTCGATTTCCCGACCGTGCAGGTGACGACGCAGCTTCCCGGTGCCAGCGCCGACGTCGTGGCGTCGCTGCTCACCGCGCCGCTCGAACGGCAGCTCGGCCAGATCTCGGCGCTGTCGTCGATGAATTCGACGAGCTCGTTCGGGGTCAGCCAGATCTCTCTGCAGTTCGACCTCGACCGCGACATCGACGGCGCGACGCAGGACGTGCAGGCGGCGATCAACGCCGCTGCCGGAACCCTACCCAAGAACCTGCCGTATCCGCCGACCTACGCCAAGGTGAACCCGGCCGACGCGCCGGTGATGACTCTGGCGATGACGTCGGAGACTTCGTCGCTGCGGGTGATGAGCGATCTCGCCGATACTATCCTGACCCCGCGCCTCAGCCAGATCACCGGCGTCGGCCGCGTCTCGGTGATGGGCAATCTCAAGCCCGCCGTGCGCATCCAGGCCGATCTTGCGCGGCTGGCGTCCTACGGCATCGGCATGGAGGACCTGCGCGCGGCGATCGCCGCCGCCAACGTCTCCGGGCCGAAGGGCTCGCTCGACGGCGCGCAGCAGTCCTACACCATTTCCGCCAACGATCAGGTGACGGCGGCCGAGGCCTATCGGCCGATCGTCGTCGCCTATCGCAACGGCGCGCCGGTGACCATCGGCGACATCGCACAGATCGTCGATGGGCTCGAGAACGAAAAGACCGGCGGATGGTTTCAGGGCACGCCCGCGGTGATCGTCGACATCCAGCGCCAGCCCGGTGCGAACGTCATCGAGGTCGTGCGCCAGATCCGCAACGAAATTCCGAAGCTGCAGAGGGCAGTGCCGGCCGGCGTCAAGATCACCATCGTCAGCGATCGCACCGAGACGATCCGCGCCTCGGTGCGCGACGTGCAGTTCACGCTGGTGCTGGCGGTGATTTTGGTGACGCTGGTGGTGCTGCTATTCCTGCGCTCGATGCGGGCGACGATCATCGCCGGCGTCGCGCTGCCGCTGTCGCTCGTCACCAGCTTCGGCGTGATGTGGTTTGCCGGCTTCAGCCTCGACAACCTGTCGCTGATGGCGCTGACCATCGGCACCGGCTTTGTGATCGACGACGCCATCGTGATGATCGAGAACATCGTTCGCCATATGGAGGACGGCGACTCGCCGATGGAGGCCTCCCTCAAGGGCGCCCGCGAGATCGCCTTCACCGTGATCTCGCTGACGGTCTCGCTGATCGCGGTGTTCATCCCGCTGCTGTTCATGTCCGGGCTGGTCGGCCGCATGTTCCGCGAATTCGCGCTGACGCTGACGATCGCCGTGGTGACGTCGGCGGTGGTGTCGCTGACGCTGACGCCGATGATGTGCTCGCGGATGCTCAAGCATGCCCACGAGGAGCGGCGCATTCCGGGGCTGGCGACGATCAGCCGCTGGATCGACCGGATGGGCGATGCCTATCAGCGCTCGCTGGTCTGGGTGCTGCGCCATCAGCGGACGACGCTGGTCTTCACCGTCCTCACCATCTTTGCGACCGTCGGCCTCTATGCGGTTGCGCCGAAGGGCTTTTTGCCGCTGCAGGACACCGGCGTGATCACCGCAGTCACCGAGGCGGGGCCGGATGTGTCCTTTGCCGAGATGAGGAACCGCCAGGCCGAAGTCGCCGACGCGATCCGCCATGATCCGCAGGTAGAGGGCGTCGTCTCGGTGATCGGCTCCGGCTCGGTCAACCCGACGATGAATGTCGGCCGGATCGTGGTGACGCTAACGCCGCGCGACGAACGGCGCGATGACGTCGTGACGGTGCTGAACCGGCTCAAGGAGCGGGTGGCGCACATTCCCGGCATGACGGTGTATTTCCAGCCGGTGCAGGACATCCAGATCAGCACGCGCTCCAGCCGCTCGCAATATCAGTACACGCTGACCGCGACCGACGCGAAGGAGATCTCGGAGTGGTCGGAGCGCCTCGTCAAGGAGTTGCGCGCCGATCCAAAGTTCCGCGATGTCTCGTCCGAGCTGCAGGAGAACGGGCTGCGGGCGCGGGTCGATGTCAATCGCCAGCGGGCAGGGCAGCTCGGCGTGTCGGTGCAGGGCGTCAACGACACGCTGAACGACGCTTTCGGCCAGCGGCAGATTTCCACCATCTACGGTCAGGCGAACCAGTACCGCGTGGTGCTGGAGGCGCTGCCGGAATATCAGACCGATCCGGGCGTGCTGTCGCGTCTTTACGTGCCGGGCACCGGCGGCGCGCAGGTGCCGATCTCGGCGGTCGCCAGCCTGACGCGCACCACCGCGCCGCTGGTGATTGCCCATCAGGCGCAGTTTCCGGCGGCGACGTTGAGCTACAACCTCGCTCCCGGCGTGTCGCTCGGCGATGCCGTGAAAGCGGTGGCGGAGGCGGAGGCGCGCATCGGCATGCCCGGTTCGATCCTCGGCATCTACTCGGGCGATGCGGCCGAGTTTCAGCGCTCGCTTGCCGGCCAGCCATGGCTGATCCTTGCCGCGATCATCACGATCTACATCGTGCTCGGCGTGCTCTACGAGAGCTACATCCACCCGATCACGATCCTGTCGACGCTGCCGTCGGCGGGCATCGGCGCCATTCTCGCGCTGCTCATGGTCGGGCAGGACCTGTCGGTGATCGGGCTGATCGGCATCATTCTTCTGATGGGCATCGTCAAGAAGAACGCGATCATGATGATCGACTTCGCCCTCGAGGCGGAGCGGCATCAGCAGATGTCGGCCTATGAGGCGATCGTGCAGGCGTGCCATCTGCGCTTCCGCCCGATCATGATGACGACGCTGGCGGCGCTGCTCGGCGCGCTGCCGCTGGCGGTGGAAAGCGGCACCGGCTCGGAGCTGCGCTTTCCCCTCGGCGTTTCGATCATCGGCGGCCTGCTGCTCAGCCAGCTCCTGACGCTCTACACGACGCCGGTGGTCTATCTCGCGCTCGATCGCCTCAACCGGCGGATCGAGAAGGCGACGCCGCCGGTCGCGGGGACTGCCGAAGGGGCGCAGTGATGTCGATCTCGGAGCCGTTCATTCGCCGTCCGGTGGGCACCACGCTGATGGCGATTGGGCTGTTTCTGCTTGGTCTCGTCGCCTACCAGTTCCTTGCGGTGGCGAGCGTGCCGAATGTCGAGTTTCCGATCATCAACGTGTCCGCCTCGCGGCCGGGTGCAAGCCCGGAGGTGATGGCGGCGACGGTGGCCTCGCCGCTCGAGCGGCGGCTCGGCGAAATCGCCGGCGTCAACCAGCTTACCTCGTCGAGTTCGCTCGGCTCGACCAGCATCTCGCTGCAGTTCGATATCGGCCGCAACATCGACCGCGCCGCCCGCGACGTGCAGGCGGCGATCAACGCCTCGCTCGCCGATCTGCCGACCGACCTGCCGTCGCTGCCCAGTTTCCGCAAGGCCAATCCATCGGCCGCGCCGGTGCTGATCGTCGCGCTGTCGTCGGATACGATTGCCCCCGGCGCGATCTACGACGTCGCCGACACGGTGCTGGCGCAGCGGATCTCGCAGGTGCCGGGGGTGGGGCAGGTGTCGGTGAGCGGTGCCGATCAGCCCGCGGTGCGCATCAGCGTCAACCCGATCGCGCTGGCGCTCGCGGGCATCTCGACCGACGACGTGCGGCAGGCCATCGTCAACGCCAATCCGCTCGCGCCGGTCGGCCTGTTCGACGGCGCGCGGCAGAGCGAAACCATCGCGGTCAACCGCCAGATGAGGTCCGCGGCCGAGTTTCGCGACATCATCGTCAAGAGCGCTAGCGGCAATTCCGTGCGGCTCTCGGATGTTGCCGAAGTACGCGACGGCTCGCGCGACAGCCGCTCGATCGCCTGGTACAACAAGCAGCCCGCGGTGCTGCTGATCATCACCAAGCAGCCGGACGCCAACGTGATCGCCACCGTCGATGGCGTGAAGGCGCTTCTGCCCGAGCTGAAGCGGTGGATTCCCCAAGGTATCGATATTTCCGTCCTGTCCGACCGCACCGGATCGATCCGCGCCAGCGTGAAGGATATGGAGTGGACGCTCGGCGCGACCGTCGTGCTGGTGATGGCGGTGGTGTTCATCTTCCTGCGCCGGGGCACGCCGACGGTTGCCGCCGGCGTCTCGGTGCCGCTCGCGCTCGCCGGCACCTGCGCCGGCATGTGGATCGCCGGGTTCTCGATCAACAACCTGTCGCTGATGGCGCTGGCGATCTCGGTCGGCTTCGTCGTCGATGATGCCATCGTGATGATCGAGAACATGTACCGCAATCTCGAACGCGGCATGTCGACCTATCAGGCGGCGCTGGAGGGGGCGCGGCAGGTCGGTTTCACCGTCGTCTCGATCAGCCTGTCGCTGGTCGCGGCCTTCACGCCGCTGATCTTCATGGAGGGCGTGGTCGGCCGCCTGCTGCGTGAATTCTCGCTGACGCTGACCTTTGCAATTGTCGTCTCGACCTTCGTCGCGCTGACGGTGACGCCGATGATCTGCGCGCACTATATCAAGGAGGGCCAGCTCCATCGCGTGACGTGGTTTGACCGGCTGATCGAGGGCACGCTCGGCCGCTGCGTGCGGTTCTATGAGCGCACGCTTCATGTCGTGCTGCGGTTTCCCTATCTGACCCTGATCGTGTTCTTCGCCACCATCGGCTTGACCGCGATGATGTATGTGAAGGTGCCGAAGGGCTATTTCCCGCCCGACGATTCCGGCCTGATCCTCGGCTCGACCCGCGCCTCCGCCGACGTCTCCTTTCAGGCGATGCTGACGCTGCAGCAGCAGATCGCCGACATCGTGATGGCGGACCCGGCGGTCTCCGGCATCGGCTCCAGCCTCGGCGGCAGCGGGCGCGGCCGCGGCCAGAACCGCGGCCGGATGTTCATCAGCCTCAAGCCGCTGGAAGAGCGCGGCGGCCTGACGACGCAGCAGGTGATCGACCGGATGCGGAGCAAGATCGGCTCCATCCCCGGCATCCGGCTCTTCATGTTCGCCGCGCAGGATATCCGCGCTGGCGGGCGGCAGAGCGACTCCGACTATCAATACACGGTGGTCAGCGCCGACCTGAACCTGCTGCGGCAATGGGGGCCGCTCATCGCCAAACGGCTGGAAACGGTGGAGGGCATCACCGATGTTTCGGCCGACAGCGAGCCCGGCGGCCTGCAACTGACGCTGAAGATCGATCGCATGGCGGCCTCGCGCCTCGGCGTGCGCGTGCAGGATATCGACAACGCGCTGAACAACGCGTTCTCGCAGCGCCAGATTTCGACGATCTACACCAGCCGCAACCAGTACCGGACGATTCTGGAGATCGACCCGGCGTTCCAGAACGACCCGTCGGATCTTGACCGGATTTTTGTGGCGGGCGCCAACAACACGCAAGTGCCGCTCTCGGCGGTGGTCAAGCGCGAGCGCGAGCTGGCGCCGCTCGCCGTCTATCATCAGTCGGCGTTCCCGTCCTCGACCATTTCCTTCGGCCTGCTGCCGGGCGTGCAACTGGAAGCCGCGACCGCGAACATCCAGCAGGCGGTCAACGAGATGCATCTGCCCGAGGGCATTCGCGGCAGCTTTGACGGCAATGCCGCGGACTTCCGCGCCACCGCGAGCCGCCAGCCGCTGCTGATTTTGGCGGCGCTGGTTGCGGTCTACATCGTGCTGGGCGTCCTCTACGAGAGCCTTGCGCACCCGCTGACGATCATCTCGACCCTGCCCTCGGCGGGGCTGGGCGCGCTGCTCGCCCTGCAGCTCACCGGCCTGCCGCTGACGGTGATCGCCTTCATCGGCATCATTCTGCTGATCGGCATCGTGAAGAAGAACGGCATCATGATCGTCGATTTCGCGCTCGAGGGGGAGCGCCAGCGCGGCCTGTCCTCCGACGAGGCGATCTTCGAGGCGTGCATCGCCCGGTTCCGCCCGATCCTGATGACGACATTGGCAGCGCTGCTTGCGGCGGTGCCGTTGGTGATCGCGGTCGGGCCGGGCACGGAACTGCGGCGGCCGCTCGGGGTCACGATTATCGGCGGGCTGATCGTCTCGCAGGTGCTGACGCTGTACACGACGCCGGTGATCTATCTTCTGATCGACCGGCTGCGGCGGCGAGGGGAACGGCGGCGGCCCGCGCCTGTGCCTGCGGAATAGTCCAGCGCGGCATTGCGGGCGGCGCCGGTCGCGCGTATAGCGGGCCATGTCCAGCGCCCCCGACCAGACCAGCCAAGCCGCCGCCGTCCATGCCTCCAGCGTGGAGGAGGTGGAGACTTGCCCGCACTGCGCCAAGCCGCTGCCGCTTTGCGTCTGCGAGCAGGTGAAGCCCGTCGACAGCCGCCTGTCGCTCCTCGTGCTGATGCACCCGCAGGAGCAGGACAAGGCGCTGGCCACCGCGCGGCTGACCGCCATGCACTTTTCGGACGCGGTGGTGAAGATCGGCCTGTCCTGGCCCAGCCTGTCGCGCATCCTTGGCCGCGAGGTCGATCCGCAGCGCTGGGGCATTCTCTATCTCGGCTCGGTCAATCCGGCGCATCTCGTGGGCGATCCCGATCAGGAGGTGTTCGTCGTCGACCGCAAGGGCAATGCAGAAGAGCATCAGCGCGGCATTCTGCGGGGGCTTGAGGGCATCATCCTGCTCGACGGCACCTGGAGCCAGGCGAAGACGCTGTGGTGGCGCAATGCGTGGATGCTCAAGTGCCGCCGTCTGGTGCTCGCGCCGAAGCGTGCGTCGCGCTACGGCAAACTGCGCCGCGAACCGCGCCGCGAGGGCCTTTCCACCATCGAGGCGGCGGCGCTGGTGATGTCGCGGCTCCAGGGTCGCCCGGAGATCGAGACGTCGCTGATGGCGAGCTTTGATGCGATGCTGAGCGCCTATCGGGCCGCATTGCCGTCGATGCCGGAACTGGCGGCGAAGCCGCGCCGCAAGGGCGGCCGCCGGCCCGCGAGCAAGGGCAAAACGGGCGCGAAAGACGCGAAAAGCTAACCGCGTTTCGCGCAGAAAATCAGCCAGCGACGTCAGCTCGCCTTGCGCGTGGTGCGGCTTTTGCGGGCTGCCGGACGCTTGGCGGGCGCCTTTGCCTTCTTGCTCGCCGCCGCCTTGCCTTCGCCTTTTCCTGAGATCGGCAGCAGCATTTCCGTCTGCCCGGCCGCGCGCTTGCGCGCTTTCTTTGCCTTGGCCTTGGGCGGAGCCTTCGCCTCGGCACCGGCTTCTGCCTTCTGGGAAGCGCCGCGTTTCTCGCCCGACAGGCTTTTGCGCAGCGCATCCATCAGGTTGATGACGTTGCTCGGCTTCGGCGCGTCGTAGGCGACAATCGTCTCGCCGTGGCGCTTCTTGTTGACGAGATCGACGAGCGCAGCCTCGTAGTGGTCCTCGAATTTCTTCGGCTCGAAGTGTCCGGCTTTGGTCTCGACGATATGCGAGGCGAGATCCAGCATCTCTTTCGTCAGCTTGACGTCCTGAATGCCGTCAAAATACTCGGCCTCGTTGCGGACCTCGTAGGGGTAGCGCAGCAGCATGCCGACCAAACCGCGCCCCTGCGGCTCCAGCGCGATGACGTGCTCGCGATTGGTCAGCACGATGCGGGCCAGCGCGACGCGATCCAGTTTCCGGATGGTTTCGCGGATCACGGCGTAGGCGTCGTGGCCGACCTTGCCATCCGGCACAATGTAGTAGGGACGGATGAAGTAGCGGTTGTCGATCTCCGTGCGCGGGACGAATTCGTCGATGTCGATGGTGTGCGCCGATTCCAGCGCAATATTTTCCAACTCGTCCTTCGTCACCTCGACATAGGTGCCCTTGTCGACCTGATAGCCCTTGATGATGTCCTGCGACTCGACCTCGTCGCCGGTTTCGGCGTCGACCTTGAGATAGCGAATCCGGTTGCCGGTGTTGCGATTGAGCTGGTTGAAGGTGATTTTTTCAGAATCCGACGTCGCCGGATAAAGGGCCACCGGGCAGGTGACGAGGGACAGGCGCAAAAAACCCTTCCAGTTCGCACGCGGGGCCATTTTCCAACTCCATACGCAACGCCACCCCGACCTAATTTTCGAGGTCCGGGAAGGTTCCGGGGCTGGAAATGGAGCCTGGTGGCTGCGCGACAGCAACTGGCCGCGCAAAAGCGCCGGCTTGCGATGTGCTGATCGTGTCAGGTGAAGGAGGGTTGGCTGCGCGAAATATTGAAAAGAATGGCTCCCCGGGCCGGATTCGAACCAGCGACCAACCGGTTAACAGCCGGTTGCTCTACCACTGAGCTACCAGGGAAGAAGCCGTGGCGCAGCGCCAACGTGGCCTGCATATAACAAGCGATCCGCAGATTGCCTAGCTCTATTTCAAAAGAAGCCGGGTAATTTTGTGAAATGTAAAAACCGTCAGAAAATCAATAGTTTGCGTATTGAGACTGCGACTCTGGTGAGAGCCATCGGCGCGCGGCAAGCCGGTTTTCGGGGCGGTTTTGGACCCCTGAAGCCGAATCTTCCCCCGAATCTTGCGCCGAATCCGGGGCGGATTCTTTAGTGGGCAGGGCGGATTCGGGTTCGGGGATCCCTGCGAAAAAGCTGATCGGGATTTTGAGCGGCGCAACGATGCACGATGCCGCGGGCGGCGAGGGTACGCCGCGCGAAGTATATTCGCGTTCAATGGAATGGTGCGACGAGACGGGAAAGGGCTGAGCCGATTCAGCCAAAATGGGTCCGAAGACCAGATGGAGGCCACGACCAGAATTGAACTGGTGTAAACGGTTTTGCAGACCGCTGCGTAACCACTCCGCCACGTGGCCCCATTGGCGCAAACCCCTACAGACAATCAGCCACTTAAGCAACAGCGTTCGCGCTTTTTCCTCGCCAATCTGGAGTTCAGGCTTTTGAAATCGCCGCGATTGTATGGTCACAGGCAGCCAGGCGGCCTCAATCGTGGCTGATTGGCCCGCACCAGCCGGGCAGATAGTTGCTGTCCTGATTCTTCGCCTCGGTGAGCGCCAGTTCCAGCGCGCGCTCAAAATCCTTCTCGACGACCGAGCGCTTGATTCGCCGGCGCAAAAAGTCCGCCCAGAGGAACTCGCTGAAGGGGGTGGTATCCTTGGCATAGCCGCCGGCGCGGCGCAGCGCCCCGGCCAGTGAGCGGAAGGGATCATCAACGAGGTCGGGAATCGCGGTCGGAATATCGGTGTAACCGCGGCGTTTGCCCTCGTCGTCGAAGGGATGCATCCAGCTCCGGTTGTCCAGCACCACCCAAAATGCATCCTTGGCGAGGTGGCTGAGGTCGCTGATCACGGTGATCAGAACGTCTTGCACTCCCTCTTCATGCAGGGCGCGGGCGAGGTGGTGATGGTCGATGACATAAGGGCGCTTCTTTGGCCCGAGCACTACCGGAATCATGTGGTGGCCGAGGAACTCGATATCCTTGTTGCCGGACAGTTCGCGCCAGCGTTTCCGCTTGCCGGCCACTTCCCGCATCCCGACGGTGATCTGGGTCGGGCGGAGGTCGTCGATCGGGGTCGGCCGGACGACGGGCTCGCGAACGACGTTCATGGTGTAACGGCCCTCCGGGGAGCGGCCCCTGCCAGAGGTCGCTGTCGAACCGAAACTGCGGAGGGCGGCCTTTGTTCCGTGCGGTTTCCCGGAAGGCGGATCAGCGCCGGGCCGGAAAGCGCTTCGCCGCATGGCCTCGGCGCGGCTTGCGATGTAGTTTGGCCGGAACGTCGATGGAGCAGCTCATCGCAATGTTCGCGACTGGCGCGAGAGGGCGTCCGGTCATAAACAGTGGAGAGGTGCGCGGTGCTGTTGCATCGGACACATGGAGGCCCTAGTTGGCCTCCAATAGGCCATTTGTCTTGAGGGAAACTTAATGTCGAGCTTTGCTGCCGCGCGTCAGAAAATGGTTGATGGTCAGATCCGCCCGGCCGATGTGACCGATATTCGGATCATCGGCGCGATGCTGGCGACGCCCCGTGAGGCATTTTTGCCCGAGCCGCTGCGGGCGATGGCCTATCTCGACCTCAATGTGGAACTGCCCGTGACCAAGCCGGGCGCCGCGCCGCGCTATCTGATCAGCCCGGTCGTGATCGCGCGCCTCCTACAGGCCGCCTCTGTCACCGCGACCGACAATGTCCTCGTGGTCGGCTGCGCCACTGGATACACGGCGGCGATCGCCGCCAAGCTCGCCGGTTCGGTGGTGGCCACCGAGAGCGACGCCGCGCTGGTGGCTCAGGCGCGGGAAGCGCTCGCGGCGGTCGGGTGCGGGCATGTGCAGGTCGAGCAGGCTGAGCCGGCGGATGGCTTCATTGGCGCCGCCCAGTACGACGTGATCATCTTTGACGGGGCGACCGAAGTCGTTCCCACCAAGCTTTACGACCAGCTCGGCGAGGGCGGCAGGCTCGCCGGTGTTTTCGCGACGCAGAGCCCGGCGCGTGCAATGCTGGTGACGCGCTCCCAGGATGATTTTGGCAGCCGGGTGCTCTTCGACATCTCCACGCCAGTCCTGCCGGGCATGAATCGAGCAGCCCAGTTTGTCTTCTAGGATGGGTTGTTAATGGAAGGCCCTCATGATTTGAGCGAATTTTCAAACAGTGTGGCTGAGTTACGTCAGCGGGCGAGTTTTGGATATCCGGCGTATTTTAGGGTATCGGGTTTGCTAAGTGCCGCATATTATGTGGGAACACATTCGACCGAGCGACAAGGCTGACAAAGCTAAATGGTTGGCGGCTATCGAGAGGTCGCACGCCGCTTATGGGTCGGGGAAGAGTGGTGTGAGTAAGGTGGGACATTTGAATAAGGCATTTGGGGCGGTAGCGGCTGCGGCCATTCTTTGTTTGGGTCACTCGGTTGCCCAGGCGGAGACGATCGAGGGCGCGCTGGTTCGGGCCTACAAGAACAATCCGCAGCTGAACGCCCAGCGCGCCAATGTGCGCGCGGTCGACGAAAACGTTCCGCAGGCCCTCTCGGGATACCGTCCGCGGGTTGCGATCACGGCGTCGGGCGGCCCGCAATATTCTGAGGTGACCACCAGTTCGGCAGGGCCGGGATCGCCGACCGCTTCGGTTCAGGGTTGGACCACGCAGCGCAGCATCGGGCTCGCTGCGACCCAGACGCTGTTCAACGGGTTCCAGACGGCCAACCGCACCCGCGCTGCCGAGAGTCAGGTTTCGGCGGCGCGTGAAGGCCTGCGGGTGCTTGAGCAGACGGTTCTGCTCTCCGCGGCCACGGTTTACATGGACTATCTGCGGGACTCGGCGATTGTTGAAGTGCAGCGCAGCAACGTGCGCGTGCTGGAGCAGACGCTGAAGCAGACCCGCGACCGCTTCAATGTCGGCGAAGTGACACGCACCGACGTTGCGCAGTCGGAGGCCCAGCTCGCGGCGGGCCGCACCCAGCAGCTTACCGCCGAGTCGAACCTCACGACGACGCGCTCGAACTATCGCCGGATCATCGGGAACGAACCGAGCCAGCTTGCGCCGGGCTCGCCCGTCGACCGCTTCCTGCCGAAGACGCTCGCCGCGGCAACCGATGTCACGCTCACGGAAAACCCGAACGTGACCGCAGCAATGTTCGGCATCGACGTCAGCCACCTTCAGGTCAAGATCAACGAGGGCGCGCTGTTCCCGACCGTTGCCGTCCAGGCCAACGTTCAGCAGAATTGGGAGCCGACCATTGCCACGCCACGCCAGTTCTCCGCTGGCCTGACCGCGCAGGTATCGGTGCCGATCTATCAGGGCGGCGGCGAATACGCCTTGATCCGCCAGTCAAAGGAAACTCTGGCCCAGCAGCGCCTCAATCTTGAGCAGGTCCGCGACCAGTCGCGCGCGACGCTGACGCAGGCGTGGGGGCAGGCGGTGGCAGCCAAGGCGCAGGTCACCTCGGCACAGGCCCAGGTTGAGGCTTCCGAGATCGCCCTGAACGGCGTCCGCGAGGAAGCGCGGGCGGGCCAGCGCACGACGCTGGACGTCCTGAACGCCCAGCAGGCGCTGGTCAACGCGCGCGTTGCGCTCGTCACCGCCCAGCATGACCGGGTTGTCGCCTCGTATAACGTGCTGAGCGCAATCGGCCGCCTGTCGCCGCAGGTCCTGAAGCTGCCAACCGAGGTCTACGATCCGAAGGTCCACTACCATCAGGTTCGTGACAGTTGGGGCGGCGTACGTACGCCTGACGGCCGCTAAGCC
Source organism: Xanthobacteraceae bacterium (assembly GCA_035565775.1). Lineage (GTDB taxonomy): Bacteria > Pseudomonadota > Alphaproteobacteria > Rhizobiales > Xanthobacteraceae > PRO6. The sequence goes on from DATMRW010000025.1 coordinate 59,004, forward strand.
GATCTGAAATTTATTGGCCGCGCGGCTTTGTCGCGCGGCTTTTTTCTGCCCAATCGACTCTCCGGGCATCGGCGGTCGCGTTCGTGTTTCTCCTTCGGATAGCGATGGTGCCAAGAAAGCCGGTCGGGTTCGGTCGGGCTTTGCTTGCAATCGATCTGTTCCGTGCCATACCGTTTGAAGCTGGTTGCGACACGATTCGCAGGAACGGTTAACGAACCAAGAGTAACAATTGCTTTGCCGCAGCGCCGGGACGGGGACGATCATCGGCGGGATCGGGCAAAGGCGTCGACGACGCGGAGCCAAACATGACGCAATCTGCGAAGGTCGTGAACTCCAAGGGGCAGGAGCCCTCCATGGAGGAGATTTTGGCATCGATCAGGCGCATCATCGCTGACGATGAGAGCCCGGCAGCTCCTGCCGCCAAGCAGGCACCAGCCGATCCGAAGCCGCAGCCTCCGCCCGCAGCCCCGGTTGCGCCTGCTCCTGCCGCCGATGCGTCGGCGGCCAACAGTCAGGACGACATCGATGCGCTGTTCGCGTCGATGGAATCGGCACCCGGGGCCGAGGCTGCGCCAGAGCCGGCACCGGCCGATGATGTTTTGGAACTTACGGAAGAAATGGCTGTATCGGAAGAAACCGCCCAGAGCGCCCTCAACGCGGATGACGTCGAGTTCACCGAGCCGGCGGGTTCCGACACTGTTCCGTCGGCGCCGAGCGATTTCGGCGCCCCGAGCTTTGCCACACGCGAGACCGCGTCGCGCTTCGACAACCAGAATGGCATTTCCGCAAGCGGATTGAACAGTTCCCCCATGAATACCATGCTGTCGCAGCAGACGGCGTCGGCCGTCGAGTCCGCCTTCAACAATCTGGCCAGCACCGTGCTGACGAACAACGCCCGCACCCTCGAGGACCTCGTCAAGGAAATGCTGCGGCCGATGCTCAAGTCCTGGCTCGACGACAATCTGCCGACGCTGGTCGAGCGGATCGTCCGCAACGAGATCGAGCGGGTCTCGCGCGGCCGCTGAGGCCGGGGGCGGTGTAGGCTGTAGTTTTCTGGCTCGTGTGCCGGGGCCGATTTCTCCCGTCCTTTTCCGGCCTGGGTGCTCAGGTCTGCATGATTATTGTCCATGCCTGCTCCAGCCGGCATGGGCTTGTTCTTTGATGGATCGCACGGCGCAGACGGCCGGGACGTCAGGCCCGAAAATCGCTGCACTTGCCGTTCAGGTTTACCTCAAGCCACGTCCGCGGCATTGTTTCCGGCGAAGCTGTTTCCCCTCCGTCAGAAAATGCTCTAAGTGGAACGGTCCGCAGCAGAATGTGGGGGATCCGGCATTGCCGGATCGAGCGACCCGTTCGCGCTGTGAGGACTGCCATGCCTCCAAGCTGTTGACCCGTTTGACATGATTGAAAAGACCTATCAGCCGAGTGATATCGAAAGCCGTGTCGGCCGCCAGTGGGAAGAGGCGGGCGCGTTCCGTGCAGGCCGTCCGGGCCGTGAGACGGCGGAGCCCTATACTATTGTCATTCCGCCGCCGAACGTCACCGGCTCGCTGCACATGGGGCATGCGCTCAACAATACGCTGCAGGACGTGCTGTGCCGCTTCGAGCGCATGCGCGGCCGCGATGTGCTGTGGCAGCCGGGCACCGACCATGCGGGCATCGCGACCCAGATGGTGGTCGAGCGGCAGCTTGCCGAGCGCAAGGAGCCGGGCCGCCGCGATATGGGCCGGCAAAAGTTCCTCGACCGCGTGTGGAAGTGGAAAGCCGAATCCGGCGGCGTCATAGTCAACCAGCTCAAGCGGCTCGGCGCGTCGTGCGACTGGTCGCGCGAACGCTTTACGATGGACGAGGGCTTGTCGCGCGCCGTCGCCAAGGTGTTCGTTCGTCTCTATGAGGAAGGCCTGATCTATAAGGACAAGCGGCTGGTCAACTGGGACCCGAAACTTCTGACCGCGATCTCGGATCTCGAGGTCCAGCAGGTCGAGGTCAAGGGCAGCCTGTGGCACCTGCGCTATCCGCTGGAAGGCAAGACCTTCGATCCGGAAGATCCTTCGAGCTTCATCGTGGTCGCGACAACCCGGCCGGAGACGATGCTCGGTGACACCGCGGTTGCGGTGAACCCGGAGGATGACCGCTACCGGCATCTGGTCGGCAAGCACATCATTCTGCCGCTGGTCGGCCGCCGCATCCCGATCGTCGCCGATGAATATTCGGACCCGGAAAAGGGCTCGGGCGCGGTGAAGATCACGCCGGCGCACGACTTCAACGACTTTGAGGTCGGCCGTCGCCATCACCTGCCGCAGATCAACGTGCTCGACATCGAGGGGCGTCTGTCGCTCGAGGAAAACACCGACTACAAGCACGGGCTCCCGGCCAATTCGAGCTATCTGATCGAGGAGTTGCACGGCGTCGAGCGCTTCGCCGCGCGCAAGATGATCGTCGAGCGCCTCGATAACTTCGGCTTCCTCGAAAAGATCGAGCCGAACACGCACATGGTGCCGCACGGCGACCGTTCGGGCGTGGTGATCGAGCCGTTCCTGACCGACCAGTGGTATGTCGACGCAAAGACCCTTGCGGAGCCGGCGATCGCCGCCGTCCGCAGCGGCGAGACGACCTTTGTGCCGAAGAACTGGGAGAAGACCTACTTCGACTGGATGGAGAACATCCAGCCGTGGTGCATTTCGCGCCAGCTCTGGTGGGGCCATCAGATTCCGGCCTGGTACGGGCCGGACGGCAAGGTGTTCGTCGCCGAGACCGAGGAAGAGGCGATCGGCAAGGCGCTCGGCTACTATGTCGAGCAGGAAGTCATCACGGTCGAGCAGGGCCGCGAGATGGCGCTCGACCGCAACAAGCGCGAGGGCTTCATCACCCGCGACGAGGACGTGCTCGACACCTGGTTCTCCTCGGCGCTGTGGCCGTTCTCGACGCTCGGCTGGCCCGACGACACCCGCGACGTCGAGCGTTACTACCCGACCAACGTGCTGGTGACGGGCTTTGACATCATCTTCTTCTGGGTCGCCCGGATGATGATGATGGGCCTGCACTTCATGAAGGACGTGCCGTTCCCGACCGTCTACATCCACGCCCTCGTCCGCGACGAGAAGGGCGCGAAGATGTCGAAGTCGAAGGGCAACGTCATCGATCCGCTCAACCTGATCGACGAGTATGGCGCGGACGCGCTGCGCTTCACGCTGACCGCGATGGCGGCGCAGGGCCGCGACATCAAGCTCGCGACCAACCGCGTCGAAGGCTACCGCAATTTCGCGACCAAGCTCTGGAACGCCTGCCGTTTCGCCGAAATGAACGGCTGCGTGATGCCGGCTGGGTTCGGGCCGACCAAGGCCAAGCTCACGCTCAATCGCTGGATCGCGCATGAAACCAGCATCGCCGGCCGGGAAGTGACCGAGGCGCTGGAAGCCTATCGCTTCAACGACGCAGCCAATGCGATCTATCGTTTCGTCTGGAACGTGTACTGCGACTGGTATCTCGAACTCGCAAAGCCGGTGCTCACCGGCGCCGAAGGCGATGCCAAGAACGAGACGCGGGCGATGGTCGCCTGGGTGCGCGACGAGATTTTGAAGCTGCTGCACCCGTTCATGCCGTTCATCACCGAGGAACTGTGGGCGGTGACCGCGCCGCGCAGCGGGCTGCTGACGCTGGCTGACTGGCCGCTCCGCGCGCAGGCAACCGTGGCCGAGAGCGGCCTTGTGAGCTTGATGGCCGGCGACCCGCTGGCGGTCGTTCCGGCGGCGGTAGCTGCCGAGCCGGAGCTGTTCAGCGATCCCAAGGCTGAGGCCGAAATCGGTTGGGTCGTCGATCTCGTCACCGCGATCCGTTCGCTGCGGGCCGAGATGAACATACCGCCGGCGACGCTGATCCCGATCAATCTCGTGGGCGTCTCGGAGGAGACGGCGGCGCGTGCCAAGCGCTGGCATGAGATGATCGGCCGGCTCGCCCGCGTCGAAAGCATCTCGATCGAACCGACCGTGCCGAGGGGAGCCGTGCAGTTGCTGGTCCGCGGCGATGTCGTGGCGCTGCCGCTCAAGGGCGTGATCGATCTTGCCGCCGAGCAGGCGCGACTCGACAAGGAAGCGCAGAAGGTCGAAGCCGACATCAAGCGCGTCGATGCCAAGCTCGGCAATGTCGACTTCCTGTCGCGCGCGCCCGAGGAGGTGATCGACGAGCAGCGCGAGAAGCGCGCCGACGCCGAGGCGCGGCGGGAAAAGATCCGCGAGGCGCTCGAGCGGCTCAAGGCCGTGATCTGAGCCAGCAGAAACGAAAAGGGGCGCACACGGTGCTCCCCTTTTTCATGTCCGCTGTTAGATGTCCGCAGCTACATATCGGCGGCTTGCCGGTCGCGTGCTGTGAGCGCGCCTTCGTTCAGGCGTTCCAGATCCTCGCAATAGGTCTGGTTACGCCCGCGGCGCTTGGCCTCGTACATGTAGCCGTCGGCACGGTTCACGGTGTCCCACAGGGATTCGCCCGGCCGGTAGTGGGCGATGCCGAAGCTTGCGGTCACCGGCACCGACGGAGGAATGCCGGGGAAGGTCGAAGCCGCAAACTGGGTGCGCAGCATTTCGCTGAACTCGAAGACGGTCTGCTTGTCGTCGCCGCCGAGCAGCATCACGAATTCCTCGCCGCCGATGCGCCCCGCAAAGTTGCCGCTGCGCATGTGGAGGCGGGCAATCTGGCCGATGGTGCGCAGCACCACATCGCCGGTGGCGTGGCCGTATTCGTCGTTGATCGTCTTGAAGTGGTCGACGTCGCACATCACGATCGAGTAGGGGCGCGAATAGACCGGCTTGATGAAGCTGGCTGCATGCGCCTCGAAGCCGCGGCGGTTGAGGAGGCTGGTGAGCGGGTCGGTGTTGCCGGTTTCGTTCAACTGCTCAAACAGATCCACCATGATGCGGCCGAACAGCGTCGCCACCAGAATGGAGCCGGTTACGGGCATCGCGACCTGATAGGCGAGCCAGAACGGTGAATCGAGCAGGTCGGCATAGTTGTCGTAGGACGACAGGCCGATCGTGAGCGTTGCGCGTATGATGAGCAGCAGCGCGAAGCACAGCAGCACCCAGAACAGGATCCGGTCCATCATCGCCGCCCGCGCGAGCCCGCGTAGCCGGTAGGAGGCGTACAGGATCATGACGCCGGGCCCGATATTCATGACGTAGAGGCGGCCCGCCATGTTGGGCCACCAGTATGTGAAGGCGAGCAGCAGGGCCATGAGGACAGCGACCGAGCCGACCTTCAGAGCAACATTGGCGGGCAGCTGGTAGCGGTCAAGGACGCCGAGAACGATCAGGACCGTGGCGGAAAAATAGAAGAAGCCGGCGATGAGGACGAGATGATCGATGTTGCTCGGCCAGGCGAGGATCCGCATGGCAATCGCGATGCCGAAGAAGAAAAGGCCGACGCTGAGCTTAAGCAGGTGGCTGCGGCGGTCGGCGAATGTGTAGATCGCCGCGAAGGACAGCGAAAAGATGAAGGCGAGCGCCGGATTGACCAGGGTCAGGATCTGATTGTGTGTCACGGCAACAACCCGGAATTGCTGTCTTCCACCTGTCGCTTGCTGGTTGCCCCTATCAACCTTGCGTCAATGATGGTCTTTCAACGGTGAATGGGGTGAGGACGGCGCGAAATATTCGCTATGGGGACCAGAATCGATGCTGGAACCGCATCCGCATCATTCCTAGCCGGTTCATCCGGGGCCGACCAGCCGGTGCGGCAACGCTCCCGCAGATAGTCGTGGAAGAGCGTAATTGCCGAAAGATTCATGAAAATGCGGCGCTTGCCGGACGATGTCGCGCGGGCCCCGAGCGACGCCGTCTGGCTACGGCGGGAATTGGGCGTGAGCGAACGGTCGGCGGGGGATGATGGTGGGCTGGATGGGGGTCGAACCCATGACCATTCGATTAAAAGTCGAATGCTCTACCACTGAGCTACCAGCCCTCAAGACCCGCATCGAGCTGGCCTTAAGTCCGAGGCGCAAGCGCGCTCGTGGCCGCAACGGTTGAGGTCATCGCGGCGCGGAGGCGGCGGGATGAATGACCGTCACGGCCTTCACACCGGCGCCGAGCGGGGCGCCTGTGTGAGCCGCTGTTTAGGGTGATGAACCCGTCTGGTCAATAGCGGCCTGCCAAAAACCGCCGCTAAACACTGGATTCCTGTGCTTGCGCATGGATTTACGACCGCGCGCAGGGCTCCGGGAAGGCAATTTTGCGCGGGCGCGGTGCGGCGGGGGCGAATCTGTCGCCGCCCGGTCAGTTGCGCTCCCGCTTCACCTCCGCCTTGATCGGCTGCGAGATCTTGAGCTGCGCGGGCAACTCCGACGGCGGCCGCAGGCCGATCAACTCGGCGAGGTGGGCCGCGCCCTCGCGCCAGAAGCCGAACAGGTTGATCCGTGAGTTCTCCAAGAGCGCAATTGCCACGGCCGAGAGGAAGGGCAGGCTCTGCAGTACCAAGACCCCGGCGAAGATGTAGATCTCGGTGATCTGCCGAAAACTGTTGCTCATCACCAGCACCGCCGCGCCGAGCAGCAGCAGCACGCCGATCACCGCTTCCCAGAACGCCTGGAATTCGATCGAGATCAGCGACAGGCCACCCTTGGACGTGCGGGTGAAGGGAAGGTGATCCTTGATCAGGCCGTCGGCGACGGCGCGGGACACCGTCCATTGCACCGACATTGCGGCGATCATCGCGCCCATCATCTGCCCGAACTTCACCGGCACCCGCAGCCGGTAGAGTGAGAGGAAGTGCGCCATCGAGACGACGAAGGCGGCGATGATCGGCAGCGTGAGGATTTTGTCGGGAATGGCGATGTCGGCGAAGGCGACGACCGGCACCCAGACGAGGTTGAGGAGGGCGACGACCACGCCGAGGCTTTCCGCGCCGAGCCAGTTGAGCCAGCCGAGGCCGAATTCGCGCTTCTGGTCCGCCGTCAGCATACTATTGCCCGGCAGGAAGCGCCGCCAGTGCTTCTTGATGATCTGGAAGCCGCCATAGGCCCAGCGGTGGCGCTGCTTCTTGAACGCCTCGTAGGTGTCAGGGAGAAGGCCATAGCCGTAGCGACGGTTGGTATAGTGGCTGAGCCAGCCCTTCTGCACGATCAGGAGGCCGAGATCGGAATCCTCGCAGATCGTGTCGCTCGACCAGCCGCCGACGTCGTCCATCGCGGCGCGGCGGATCAGGCACATCGTGCCGTGGACGATGATGGCGTTGAACTCGTTGCGCTGGACCATGCCGATATCGAAGAAGCCGGCATATTCGCCGTTCATAGCGTAGTGCATGATCGAGCGGTCGCCGTCGCGGTGATCCTGCGGGGCCTGCACGATGCCGACACGCGGATCGGCGAAGGCGGGGACGAGATCGGACAGCCAGTCGGGCGTGACGGTGTAGTCGGCGTCGATGATGCCGATGATCTCGGCGTCGGCCGCAGTGCGCTCCATCGCAATGCGCAGGGCGCCCGCCTTGAAGCCTTCGACCTTTTCCGCATTGATGAACTTGAAGCGCTCGCCAAGCATCCGGCAGTGATCCTGGATCGGCTGCCAGAACGCCGGATCAGGCGTGTTGTTGATGATCACCACGCATTCGAAGTTCGGATAGTCGAGCTTGGCGACCGCATCGAGCGTCTGCTTGAGCATCTCCGGCGGCTCGTAATAGGCCGGGACGTGGATCGAGACCTTGGGTGTCGGGCCGTTGGCCGGGCGCTTGTCCTGCTTCCTGATCAAGCGGGCCGGCTTGTGGCCGAAGGCGATGGTGGCGATTTCCTCGATGCGCGCCATCGCGATCAGCACGAGGGGCACCAAGAGCGTCAGGCCGAGGGTGAGGGCGAGCGCCGAGCCGAAGACGAAATAGTGCGTCGTCCAATAGGAGAACACGGTGGCGACCCAGGCGCCGACGCCTTGCGCCGCGGCCGCCAGCATCACCGCCTGCAGCATTGTCGGTCGCTTCAGACGGAGGATCGGCGCGGACAGGAGCAGGCCGACCAGAAGCGCAATGATCGCCAGCTTCCAGTAGTGCGGATCGACCACCGGGCCGGTCCATGCAAACTTCTGCTCGCGGCTGGCGTTCAAAATGCCCCAGTACGGGCCGACGCCGCCCTCAAAATACTTCCACGGCTGATCGATCGCTTCGACGATATTGTATTCCATGCCGACGGCGTCGGCGCGGCTGACGAAGTTGCGCAGCACGACGGCCTGTTCGACGCGGCCGGGGGTGGCGGCCTTGAGGTTGTAGCCCGCGCTTGGCCAGCCGAACTCGGCGATCACGATGCGCTTGCCGGGGAAGGTGTCGCGCAGTTTCTGGTAGATGATCAGCGCCTGATCGACGGCCTGCTTTTCCGAAAAGCCTTCCCAGTAGGGCAGGATGTGAGCGGCGATGAAGTCGACCGACGACGCGAGCTCGGGGTGCTCGATCCAGATGTTCCAGATCTCGCCGGTCGTGACCGGAACGTTGGTGCTGCTCTTGACCCGCTGGATCAGCTTTATGAGGTCTTCGACCTTCTGCTCGCCGCGGTAGATCGTCTCGTTGCCGACGACGATGCCGTTGACGTTGCTGTTGCGCTTGGCAAGTTCGAGCGCGGCATGCATTTCGCGCTCGTTGCGATCGTTGTCCTTGTCGATCCACGCGCCGACGGTGACCTTGAGGCCGACCTCGTTGGCGATCGCCGGCACGAGTTCGACGCCGCCGGTTGACGAATACAGACGGATGGCGCGCGTCAGCGGCGCGAGCACCTTCAGGTCGTTGCGGATTTTTTCGACGGTCGGGATGTTGTCGACGTCGGGGTGCCCGGTGCCTTCGAACGGAGCGTAGGAGAGGCTCGGAAACACGCCCCGAAATTCGGGAGCCTGCTGCCTATCCTGCAAGAGCCCCCAAAGAGCGGCGTGAACGGCGGAAACAAGCAACAAGACAGCGACGACAGCGCGCATCGCAACATACCATTTCAGGGGTAATCGGCATAAATCGAGCCTGTCCCCATGGCTCGACCCGGATGCGGTGACCCAGCATAACCGGGTCGTACCTTTTCACAACTCGTATGGTGCCGTGGCGATTTAAGGGCACGGCACCATTGAATTTGATCACGGGAATTGTGCAGCCGCGCGCCGCGTTACTTTTGCTGCGGCGCGGGGGCAGGGGCCGGTGCTGCGCTCTGCGACGGTGCAGCCGGGGTCGCCGCTGCGGGCGGCTGGGCAGGCGGCGGCGTCGGGCCGGCGGGCACCGAGGCGTTGGCTGCCGGCGGCTGGGCGTTGGTGTTGATCCAGCACGCATGCACGCGGCTGCTCAGGCTTTCCGGCTGTTTCGGATCGATCGCGCCAAAGCGGACGAGGCAGCGGAACGCCGCCTGGATATGGCCGCCGGGGCAGCCGAAACGCTCATAGAGGTCGAGATGGCGGAAGGCGGTGTCGAGATCGTCGCGCCACATCAGGAGAACGACGCGGCGTCCGAGCCAGACGCATTCCGGATTGCCGGCGGGACCATTGATGGCCTGAGCGGCTTCGGAGAACTCGTTGACCTTGCGCTGGCTTTCCTTGGCCGCGTCCGGTTGCTGGGTGGCCGGAGGCTGCGAGGATTTTTGCTGATCCTGGGGGCGCTGGTCGCCGCTTTGCGCGTGGGCAGCACCCATTCCGATCAAAAGCGCAGCGCCTGACACGGCGATGCAACGAACCACGGTGTCCTTCAAACCATCAACCAAGCGCCGCATGACGTCCCCGATCAATACCGACGACCGGCCGGCGTCGTGTGAACCCGAGCAGATTTGCTCACGGTCTGATGCCGGTCAAATTCGTCCCCAATGCGGCGATATCTTTCATCGTCCGCAGGAAAATCCCATGACGGACATTTGCGATTTTGTCCAGCAATGTCGCAACCAAAGCGCGTTTCCTGGGCGTCCTGTGGCGGCAATGCGGCCATTCCGGCGCGTCCGTATGTTCGATTTTCTCCCGTTGCTCGAATCGTGCGGCATTTGTGTGCGATGCAGAATCAAAGGTTGGCAGATCGGCCCGGAGGCTATAATCCGGACTCCTTCTCGATCGGTTCTTGTGTATGGCAGGGCGTGGGGCGCTTCTGCGCAGATTTGTTTGGTTGATCGCCAACCAGAATTCGGAAAAAGGTGGGGGCCTTCCTTTCTGAATTTGCACCACGAGGGAGCAGATCCATTTCTTTTCGGACGCCGCTGGCGCTTCTCATTGTTTCGTTGGGTGTGATTGTCGGGGTGTGGTGGTGGATCGCCACGCCCGTACATCTTGCGCGTGCGCCGATAGACCCTTCCGCGAAACTCGAATGCGTATCCTACGCGCCGTTCCGGGGTAACCAGTCGCCGATGGACCAGACGCTGGTTGTCGGCCCCGAGCAGATCGCCGAGGATTTTGCGCAGCTTGCCCAGGTTTCCAAGTGCGTGCGCACCTATTCGGTCGATCAGGGCCTCGAGCGCGCACCTGAGGTGGCAGCGAAGGCCGGGCTCAAGGTGATGCTCGGCATCTGGATCGGCCCCGACAAGCAGAAGAACGCCAATCAGATCGCCACCGCGGTTCAACTCACCAAGGACTATCCGGGCGTGATCAGCGCCGTGATCGTCGGCAACGAGGTGCTGCTGCGCGGCGAGATGACGACGACCGATCTCGTCAACACCATCCGCTACGTGAAGTCGCAGGTCTCGGTGCCGGCGACTTATGCCGATGTCTGGGAATTCTGGCTGCGCAACCGCGAAATCGAAAGCGTCACCGACTTCGTCACCGTCCATATCCTGCCGTTCTGGGAGGATTTTCCGGTCAGGGCGCGCCATGCCGCCGCCCATGTCGACGCCATTCGCAAGCGCGTCGCCATTGCGTTTCCCGACAAGGAAGTGCTGATCGGCGAAACCGGCTGGCCGAGCGCCGGACGGATGCGCGAGGGCGCGCTGCCGTCGCGGACCAATCAGGCACGGGTGGTGTCCGAAATTCTGGATCTGGCGGCGCGCGAGAATTTTCGCGTCAACCTGATCGAGGCCTATGACCAGCCGTGGAAGCGCCGCTTCGAGGGCACCGTCGGCGGCTACTGGGGCCTTTATGACGCCGACCACCGCACGCTGAAATATCCGGCGGGCATGCCGATCAGCAACTTCCCGTTCTGGAAGTGGCAGATGGGGATTGGCCTTGCCTTCAGCCTGCTGGTGTTTGCCGTGGCGTGGCGCACCGCGATCCGCCGGCCGTGGTCGCCGCGCTGGACCCTGTGGACCTCCGTGGCGATCTCGGCAACTGTCGGCGGCACGCTGCTCGGCCTCGCCATTGAGAAGATGTTCGTTGAAAGCCTTGATCTAGGCGCCTGGATTCGCTGGACTTTCCTCTGCGCTGCCGGAATTGCGTCGCCGCTTCTCGCCTCCCATGCGCTGATGCGCAGCCAGTCGTTGCCGACCTTCTCCGAACTGCTCAGCCCGGCGCCGCTCGGCCGCAATTGGGGATGGCAGACCTATCTCCTGGGCGCGACGCTGCTGGTGACGACGCTGATCGCGTCCGAAACCGCGCTCGGCTTCGTCTTCGATCCGCGCTATCGCGATTTCCCCTATGGGGCGCTGTCGATGGCGGTGATCCCGCTGGTCGGGCTGATGGTCTACAACCGTCCGTCCAAGGGAGTGCGGCCGATGGCCGAGGCGGTCTTCGCCGGTCTGCTTGTTCTGTCAGTTGCCTATATCGCCTTCAACGAAGGCGGCGCGAACTGGCAGTCGCTGTGGACCTGCGGACTGTATCTGCTGCTGGGCGTTACGCTGTGGCAGGCGCGGGACGGGCAAAGCCAAGAATAAGCAGCCCGATCGCCAGACCCGACAAGCCGATATTGTAAAAGACGATACCGAACCCGGCGGCGATGATGCCGCCGGTGAGGGTGACGATCGACGGCCGGATCAGGTGCAGCGCCGCGATCACCATGGCGGTGATGCCGAAGACCGAATTCTTGAACAGCGCCATCACCAGCAGCCGCGTCTTGCACAGCATCGTCGGCAGGCCGGCTTCGCAGGCGAGCGCGACCTGCGAGAACTCCAGCGCGAGATAGCGCAGGTATATCGCATAGCCGACGGTCACGAAGCCGACGATCAGGATCCACTGGACTTGGCGGGCGGTAAGCCGGAACGGTTCTTTGGTCATGGCCGATTTATCTGCCAGCGCGGCCGATCCGGCAACCCTAAAGATTACTCATGCCCCGCCAATCGGCAGCGAGGCACGGCAGGCGGAGTTCCGCCGTTAGCCGCGGTCGGGCGTCAGGCTCAGGGGCTGCGACGGCGGCAGCTTTGCTGCCGGTGCGGCTGCCTGGCTGGGCTTGGGCCGCGGCTTCGGCGCGAGGGTCGCAGCCGCTTCAGCCAGAGGCTTGCCAGCGAACACGGTAGGTTCGCAACGATGATTGGTTTCCGATAGCGCCGCGCAGAGGCGCGCTGCATCGGCGGCGTCGCGCAGCGGCCCGGCGATCAGGCGAAGCTGCCCGCTGCCGTCGCTAGCGTCGTGATTGGCGATGAGCGGATTGAGCGCGGCGATCTCGGCGCTGTGGGCCTTGCTGGCGTCGGCCCAGATCCGGCGGAGCGCGGCGGCATTCGCCCCGCCGCCGAGATCGATGCCGAACTCGGTCTGCCTGGCGGGAACCATGACCTCCGTGATCGGCGCATCGAGCGGCGAGGGCGCAGCGGCGACCCGAGTTTCGGGCTTGGCCGGCTCGGCGCGTTTGGTCGCAGGAATGGCAGGCAACTCGGCGAGCTCGGGTGCCGGCGATTCTTTCGCCGCCGAAGGCGCAGGCTCGGCCGCAGTGGGCTTCGATGCCGGCGCCGCCGGAGCGGGGATCAACGTCGGCATCGCCTCGCGTGCCGCGGCCACGAGCGAGTAGACCTTTTCGCTGGAAGCATTGGCGACGGGCGGAACCGACGCAGGTGGCACGGTGCCGGTCGTCAGGTCGCGCGCCGCCTCGAGCTTGGTGACGCGGGCGAACAAGCGGTCGCGGTCGTTGTTGAGCGTGTCAACCGCGGAGGTGAGGCGGATGACGGCATCCTGACCGGCGACAGTGCTCTGCTGGACTTCGCTCGCCCGCTTCAGCAGCGCGGCCATGGCCTGCTCGTGGCGGCGCATCTGGGCGCCCGACTGGAACACGAGAAACGCCACCGCTAGCGACGCGGTCGCGGAGAATCCCCAAAACGCCAGGCGCACCAGGAGACGGCGGTCGTTGCGATTTTCATCCGCAAGCAGCTTGTCGTTCCATCCCGTCGTGCCATCCAACAGGAAGGTCTCTGCAGAAAGATTGCTTTTCGCCATACAGCGCCAACCGCCCCCACGGAAACGCGAATCGTTGCGGAACATTAGAACATCATTGGCAAAAGGGAGAGCCGGTTTGTTCCGAACATCTGCCATGTTATGACGTCGCGCGAACAATGTTCGCGGCGGACGATCAGCTAATATTGATCGATCCCGCCCTAGTTGCAGACGAGCGTATTCACATACACTGCGGTTCAGAGGCCCGATGACTGCGAGAACTTGCCTGACGATTGTCCTAGCAGCCGGCGAAGGCACGCGGATGCGTTCCTCGCTGCCAAAAGTTCTTCACCCGCTCGCCGGTGAACCTCTGCTGGCGCATGTTTTGCGTGCAGCTTCCGACAAGGGCGACGGCGCATCGCTCGCTGTGGTGATCGGTCCGGATCACAGCAACGTTGCGGACACCGTCACTGGCCTGCGTCCCGATGCGCAGATCTTTGTGCAGACCGAGCGCCTCGGCACTGCCCATGCGGTGCGCGCGGCGCGCGAGGCGCTTGCGCGTAGCGCCGATGACGTGCTGATCGTTTTCGGCGACACGCCGCTGATCACCGCCGAGACCTTCACGCGGATGCGCAGGGCGCTTGCTGATGGCGCGTCGCTCGCGGTTCTCGGATTCGAGCCGAACGATCCGACCGGCTATGGTCGCCTGATCGTCGAGGGCGGCCAGCTCGCCGCGATCCGCGAGCATGCCGACGCCTCCGCCGACGAGCGCAAGATCGGGCTTTGCAATGCCGGCGTGATGGCGTTTGCCGGCCGCGAAGTGCTGGCGATTCTGGACCGGATCGGCAACGGCAACAGCAAGGGCGAATATTATCTCACCGACGCTGTCGAGATCGTCCGCGAGCGCGGCCTCTCCGCCGTCGTCGTCGTCGCCGACGAGGACGAGGTGCGCGGCATCAACACCAAGGCGCAGCTCGCCGAGGCGGAAACGGTCATGCAGCGTCGTCTGCGGCTTGCGGCGCTCAATGCCGGCGTCACCATGATCGCGCCGGAGACGGTGTTTCTCTCAACCGACACGGCCTTCGGGGCGGACGTCACGATTGAGCCGTATGTCGTGATCGGCGCTGGGGTGTCGATCGGCGATGGCGCGGTCATTCATTCCTTCTCGCATATTTCCGGGGCGGTGATCGGCGCCAGTGCCTCGATCGGTCCCTATGCGCGGTTGCGGCCGGGAACCACGCTTGGCGAGGGGGCGAGGATCGGCAACTTCGTCGAGACCAAGGCGGCGCAGATCGATGCCGGGGCCAAGGTCAACCACCTCACCTATATCGGCGACGCGCAAATCGGCGCGAAGGCCAATATCGGGGCTGGAACCATCACCTGCAACTATGACGGCTTTGACAAGTTCCGCACCGAGATCGGGGCGGGAGCCTTTGTCGGCTCCAACTCTTCGCTGGTCGCGCCGGTCAGAATCGGCGCAGGTGCCTATGTCGGCTCGGGCTCGGTCGTGACCGAGAACGTGCCCGACAACGGGCTGCGGATCGAACGCAGCCACCAGACGACGAAGGACGGCTGGGCCGAGCGATTCCGCCAGCGCAAGCTGGAAGCGCGTGCGCTCAAAAACCGCGCGGACTGAAAATCGCGCCTCGCGCGGTGAGATCCCGGGGAGCCGCGACGCGCGGCAACCCGGCGTTGTCTCAATCCGCAACAATTTTTGTGTTCCGCAGGACGAAAAAGCCAAGCATTAAAGGCGGGGTTTTCCTGCGATCAGGTGGAGTTCGGAAACCGCATGTGCGGCATTATCGGGATTCTGGGACGCGATCAGGTTGCTGAGCACCTCGTCGATTCCCTCAAGCGGCTTGAATATCGGGGCTACGATTCCGCGGGCGTTGCCACGCTGGAGGACGGCCGGCTTGAACGCCGGCGCGCGGAAGGCAAGCTCCGCAACCTGGAGGACAAGCTCCGGGCGCAGCCGCTGCTCGGCCATGTCGGAATCGGCCATACCCGCTGGGCGACCCACGGCCGGCCGACCGAGGCCAATGCCCATCCGCATGCGAGCGAGCGCGTTGCGGTCGTCCATAACGGCATCATCGAGAATTTTCGCAAGCTGCGCGAGGATCTGATCGCACGCGGCGTCGGCTTTTCCAGCGAGACCGACACCGAAGTCGTGCTGCATCTCGTCGACAGCTATCTGCGGCAGGGCCTGTCGCCGGTCGATGCGGTGAAGGCGACGCTGCCGCAACTGCACGGCGCATTCGCGCTGGCTTTCGTGTTCGCCGGCGAGGACGACCTGATGATCGGCGCGCGCATGGGTGCGCCGCTGGCCATCGGCTATGGCGAGGGCGAGGTCTATCTCGGCTCCGATGCGATTGCGCTCGCGCCGTTCACCGACAGCATCAGCTATCTCGACGACGGCGACTGGGTGGTGCTCACGCGCAAGACCTCGGTGATCCGCGACGCCAGCGGCGCCATCGTCCAGCGCGAGCTGATCAAGTCCGGCGCATCCGGCTTTCTCGTCGACAAAGCCAACTATCGCCACTTCATGGCGAAGGAAATCCACGAGCAGCCGGAAGTCGTCGGCCACACGCTGGCGCGCTACGTCGATATGGCGACCGAGCAGGTGGTGCTGCCGGTCGATCTGCCGTTCGACTTCAAAGACATCCAGCGCGTTTCGATCATGGCCTGCGGCACCGCGAGCTATGCCGGCCTGATCGCAAAATACTGGCTGGAGCGGCTGGCGCGCCTGCCGGTCGAGATCGATGTCGCCTCCGAATTCCGCTACCGCGAAGCGCCGCTGCGCAAGGGCGACCTTGCCATCGTGATTTCGCAGTCGGGCGAGACCGCCGACACGCTCGCGGCGCTGCGCTACGCCAAGTCGCAGGGCCAGCACACGCTCGCCGTCGTCAACGTGCCGAACTCCACCATCGCCCGCGAGAGCGACATCGTGATGCCGACGCTGGCGGGGCCGGAGATCGGCGTCGCCTCGACAAAGGCGTTCACCTGTCAGCTTGCGGTGCTGGCGTCGATCGCGATCGCGGCGGGCCGCGCGCGCGGCGAACTGTCGGCCGAGGACGAGGCCAAGCTCGTCCACGGCCTGATCGAGGTGCCGCGGCTGATGTCGGAAAGCCTTGCGCTCGAGGCGCAGGTCGAGCGGCTCGCGCGCGACATCGCCAAGTGCAAGGACATGCTCTATCTCGGGCGGGGCACCAGCTATCCGCTGGCACTCGAAGGCGCGCTCAAGATCAAGGAGATCTCCTACATTCACGCGGAGGGCTACGCCGCCGGCGAGCTCAAGCATGGGCCGATCGCTCTGATCGACGAGCAGATGCCGGTCGTCGTGATCGCGCCCTATGACCGCGTGTTCGAAAAGACCGTTTCCAACATGCAGGAAGTGGCGGCGCGCGGCGGCAAGATCATTTTGATCACGGACGAGCAGGGTGCCCGCGAGGCCACCGTCGATTCGCTCGAAACGATCATTCTGCCGGATGTTCCCGCGACGATGACGCCGCTGGTCTATTCGATCCCGGTGCAACTGCTGGCCTATCACACGGCTGTCATCATGGGCACCGATGTTGATCAGCCGCGCAACCTCGCAAAGTCGGTGACAGTCGAGTAAGGCGGCGGCAGGATTATCGGGTTCCTACAGGCCGATGTTGTCGCACTGCGACAGCATCGGCATTCTGCGGCTGCAAAATCTGATAGGATCATGCCATGATTGGGCATCCGCCCTGATCCTGCGCCCATTCCGGACCGATAATGACCCCTAACGATTCCGTGCCGCCGCTGCCGTCCAGTCTTCCGCCTCCAGCACCGCACCCCGATGCGCCGCGCGGCGCGATGGCCCGGTTCCGGAACTACTTTCTCACCGGGCTTGTGATCGCCGGGCCGGTCGTCATCACCGCCTATCTCCTGTGGTGGTTCGTGACCTGGGTGGACGGGTTGGTCCGTCCCTGGGTACCCATGGGCTATCGCCCGGAAGCCTATCTGCCGTTCGCCCTGCCGGGCTTCGGCCTCATCGTCGCCGTCATCGGACTGACGCTGATCGGCTTCTTCGCCGCCAACCTGATCGGGCGCACGCTGGTTGATCTTGGTGAGCGGCTACTTGGCCGCATGCCGGTGGTGCGCGCGATCTATCGCGGGCTCAAGCAAGTGTTCGAGACGCTGTTTTCCGGCAAGGGATCGAGCTTCCGCAAAGTTGGCATGGTGGAGTTTCCCGCGCCCGGAATGTGGTCGATCGTGCTGATCTCGCAGCCGCCGAGCGTCGAGGTCGAATCCCGCCTGCCGGGCGAGGAAGAGTACATCTCCGTTTTCCTGCCCTGCGCGCCGAACCCGACGACCGGCTTTTTCTTCTACGTGCCGAAAAGCAAGGTCATCGAAATCGATATGGGCACCGACGACGCCGCAACGCTGATCATGTCGGCCGGCGTCGTGCAGCCGGGAAGCGATCCGCAGAAGCGAGCGGCTGCTACGGGCGAGGGCGGCCTCGTGGGCGCGAATGCGTCAGCCTCGCTTCAGCCCGCGCCGATCAGCGGCAACGCCTCGTCGCGGCCGAACAGGTAAAGCAGGCAGCGCAGCGCCTCGCCCTGTTCGCCGGCGAGTGATGGGTTGTCGCGGATGATGCGCAGCGCCTCGTCGCGGGCCTGCGTGACGAGCTGGCCGTGCACTTCGGAGCGCGCGATCCGGAAGCTCGGCAGGCCGCTTTGCCGCGTTCCCAAAATGTCGCCTTCGCCGCGCAGCTTGAGATCCTCCTCCGCGATGCGGAAGCCGTCATTGGTGTCGCGGATCACCTTGAGGCGCGAAGCTGCGACATCGCCGAGCGGATCGCGATAGAGCAGCAGGCAGGTTGAGGCTTCCGAGCCGCGCCCGATGCGGCCCCGTAGCTGATGAAGCTGGGCGAGACCGAAGCGTTCGGCATTCTCGATCACCATGATGCTCGCGGCGGGCACGTCGACGCCGACCTCGACCACCGTGGTCGCAACCAGCGCGCCGATTTCGCCGGCAGCGAACTGCGCCATCACGCGGTCCTTGTCCGGCCCGCGCATCCGGCCATGGACCAGACCGACCCGAGGGCCGAACCGTTTCTGCAGCGTCTCGAAGCGCTGCTCGGCATCCATCACTGTGACCGTCTCGGACTCTTCCACCAGCGGGCAGATCCAGTACACCTGCCGGCCGGCGTCGAGCGCGCGGCCGACGGCGTCGATGACCTCGCCGACACGCGTATCCGAGACCGCGCGGGTGTCGATCGGCTGGCGGCCCGCCGGCTTGTCGCGCAGCTCCGAGACGTCCATGTCACCAAAATAGGTCAGGACCAGCGTGCGGGGGATCGGCGTCGCGCTCAGCACCAAGACATCGACGGCTTCGCCCTTGTTGGTCAGCGCGAGCCTTTCGCGGACGCCGAAGCGGTGCTGCTCGTCCACGATCGCGAGGGCGAGCGCGCGGAAGATCACGTCGTCCTGAATGAGGGCGTGGGTGCCAACGATAAGGTCGATGTCTCCGCCGGCGAGGCGCGTCAAAATTTCCTGCCGCTCTTTGCCCTTTTCCCGGCCCGTCAAGATCTCGACCTTGAGGCCGGCGCTTGCGGCGAGCGGCGCCATCGTCTTGAGGTGCTGGCGCGCCAGAATTTCGGTCGGGGCCATGAGCGCGGTCTGCTTGCCGGCCTCGGCGGCTGCTGCGGCGGCGAGCAGCGCGACCACGGTTTTTCCTGCGCCGACGTCGCCCTGCAGGAGGCGCAGCATCCGCACCGGCTGCTGCATGTCCGCCGTGATGGCCTCGATGGCCTCGCGCTGCGAATTGGTCAGCGCATAGGGCAGCGCGGCGATGATCTTTTCGCGCAGATGGCCGTCGCCGGCGTGGCGGTTGCCGGCCGGGCGACGCAACTGGCTGCGCACGATGGCGAGCGCGAGCTGGCTGGCTAACAGTTCGTCGAAGGCGAGGCGCGACCAGTAGCGGCCGTCGGGCAGGATGTCGGCGGGCTCGTGCGGGGCGTGAACGGCGCGCAAGGCCTCGGCAAATGACGGAAAGCCGCAGCGGCGCAGAACCGCCGGGCTGATCCACTCCGGCAGGGCCGGGAGCTTTTCGAGTGCGAAGCCGACAGCGCGGCGCAGCGGTCCGAGCGCCAGCCCTTCGGTAAGCGGATAGACCGGATCGACCGGCGGCAGGCTCTTGAGGCCTTCCTCGTCCAGGACGCGGTCGGGATGGACCATCTGCAACGTGCCGTCGAACATCTGCGCGAGGCCGGACACGTAGCGGACCGCGCCGATGGGGAGCTGCTTTTCCAGATACTCGCGCTTGCCGCGAAAATAGGTGAGCTGGACGTCGCCGGTTTCGTCGCTGGCGTAGATCACATAGGGCGCGCGCGAACGCCCCGGCGGCGGGGCGCGGTGGCGGTCGATCGTCAGCCGCAGCGTGACGACGCCGCCGGGAACGGCATCACGCACCTTCGGCCGTGCGCGGCGGTCGATGACGCTGGAGGGCAGGTGCAGGAGCAGGTCGACGATGCGCGGCGTGTCGTCCTGTCCCAGGAGATAGCGGAACAGCTGCCCCTGTTTCGGCCCGACACCCGTCAGCGTCGTAACTGGGGAGAAGATGGGGTTCAGAATTGCAGGCCGCATGAATTTTGCTCAGACAACGCCAAAATCGTTCCGCGCAAGGTTTCCTAGCGCAGGCTTGGCCGGATTTGCCGGCAAATGCAATGCAGGGAAGGTGCTGACACGGCGTCTTTCGGTGGTTATATCAGGGGCGCCCGGCACGTCCGGGCTTTTGTCGTTGATTTTTCCGGGCAAGGTGATGACAGGAACAACACGTTCGAGCGACGGTCTCGATCATCGGCGCAAGCGGCTTCTGTTCCGTTGCTGGCATCGTGGCACACGCGAAATGGATCTCATCCTCGGCCGCTTTGCCGATGCGCATATCGCCATCCTGAGCGATGCCGAGCTCGATCGGCTCGAGTGCTTGATGGAACTGCCGGACGCCGACCTCTTTTCGGCGTTCTCCGGCGGCGGGAAGCTCGAGCCCCAGTACCATTGCGACCTGTTTGCGCGCATTCAGGCCTTCAACGTTTCGGACCCTGACCTGTGAAAGCCGCCGTCCGTCGCTCGCCTGCCGACCAGCTTGTCTCTGGCCGACCGCTGACGCTCGCTGAAGTCGCCGACGGCGCTCAGGGCCTAGTGCTGTCAGATCTCGCCCGCGCGATCACGGCGCGGGACAAGGGCAAGGACCGCGCGGTGAGCCTGACGGTGGTTTGCAGCGACGGGCCACGGATGGCGCAGCTTTCCCGCGCGCTGTCGTTCTTCGCGCCGGATCTTGCGGTGCTCGAATTTCCGGCATGGGACTGCCAGCCCTATGACCGGGTGTCGCCCCATGGCGGCGTGCTTGCCCAGCGCGTGACGACGCTGGCGCGGCTGTCGCGCCTCAAGGGAAGCGAGGTGCCGCTGATCGTGCTGACGACGGTCAACGCGATCACGCAGCGCGTGCCGGCGCGCGCGGACATGGCGGCGCAGGCGCTGTCGGTCGCTCCCGGCCACGTCGTCAGCATGGATTCCATCGTCGCTTGGCTGAACCATAACGGTTACAACCGCACCTCGACCGTGCGCGAGGCGGGCGAATATGCCGTGCGCGGCGGCATTCTCGATCTGTTTCCCGCCGGCCTCGATCAGCCGGTGCGGTTCGATTTCTTTGGCGAGACCCTTGAGTCGATCCGCGTCTTCGATCCGGAGACGCAGCGCACCTCGTTCGACATGCGCTCGCTCGATCTTGTGCCGGTATCGGAATTCCAGCTCGTCACCGGCACGATCAAGCGCTTCCGCCTCGGCTACATGGCCGAGTTCGGCGCGCCGGGCCGCGACGATTTGCTTTATGAGGCGGTGAGCGAGGGCCGGCGTCATCCCGGCATGGAGCACTGGCTGCCTCTGTTTCATGAGCGGATGGACACGCTGTTCGACTATCTCGACGGCGCGCCGCTGGCGCTCGAGCCGCAGGCCGACGATGCCGTGCGCGAGCGTTTCGCCCAGATCACCGACTACTACGAGGCGCGCCGCGAGGCGATGGAGCATCCGAGCGGCGGACAGGTCTACAAGCCGCTGCCGCCTGACCGGCTCTACCTGACCGAGCGTGAATGGGGCCTGCGTCTCGATGCGCATCCGGTGGTGCGCCTCACGCCATTCGCCGTGCCCGAAGGAACGGGCGACGTGATCGATGCCGGCGCGCGGGCCGGGCGCAACTTCTCGCCGGAGCGCGTCGATACTGCCGTCAACGTGTTCTCGGCGCTGGTCGATCACGTCCAGGCGCTGCAGGCCGCGCGCAAGAAGGTGGTGATCGCGCTGTGGAGCGAAGGCTCGCGCGAACGCATGGCGGGCGTGCTGCGCGATCACAAGCTGCTCAACCTCGCCAACGTGAATGCGTGGCGCACCGTGCAGGCGACGCCGCGCAACCAGGCGATGCTTGCGGTGGTGGGGCTCGAAAACGGCTTTGAGACCGACGATGTCGCCGTCATCAGCGAGCAGGACATTTTGGGCGACCGCCTCGTGCGGCCGCGCAAGGCGAGCCGCAAGGTCGAAAACTTCATTTCCGAAGTCACGAGCCTCACCGCGGGCGATATCGTCGTCCATGTCGAGCACGGCATCGGCCGCTTCATCGGCCTGCAGACGCTGGAAGTCTCCGGCGCGCCGCACGACTGCGCCGAACTGCATTATGCGGCGGGCGCAAAACTGTTCCTGCCGGTCGAAAACATCGAACTTTTGTCGCGCTACGGCTCGGAGGATACCGAGGTCGAGCTCGACCGGCTCGGCGGCGCTGGCTGGCAGGCGCGCAAGGCGAAACTCAAGCAGCGCATCCGCGAGATCGCCGGTGAGCTGATCAAGATTGCCGCCGAACGCTTCCTGCACGAGGCGCCGAAGTTTCCGGTGCAGCCCGGCGCTTATGAAGAATTCTGCGCGCGCTTTCCTTACGAGGAGACCGAGGATCAGCTCGGCGCGATCAACGATACACTGGCGGATCTCAATTCCGGCCGGCCGATGGATCGCCTGATCTGCGGCGACGTCGGCTTCGGCAAGACCGAGGTTGCCTTGCGCGCGGCCTTCGCCGTCGCCCTCAACGGCAAGCAGGTCGCGGTGGTGGTGCCGACCACGCTGCTCGCGCGCCAGCACGCCAAGAATTTTGCGGAGCGCTTCAAGGGCCTGCCGGTGACGGTGGCGCAGGCGTCCCGCCTCGTCAGCGCGAAGGACTTAAAGCAGGTCAAGGCCGGGCTGGCGGACGGCTCGGTCGATATCGTCGTCGGCACCCATGCGCTGCTCAGCAAGACGATCGCGTTCAAGAATCTCGGCCTCGTCATCGTCGACGAGGAGCAGCATTTTGGTGTGACCCACAAGGAGCGCCTCAAGAAGCTGCGCTCCGAGGTGCACGTGCTGACGCTGACGGCGACGCCGATCCCGCGCACGCTGCAGCTTGCCTTCACTGGCGTGCGCGACCTCTCGATCATCGCCTCGCCGCCGGTGGACCGCCTCGCGGTGCGCACCTTCGTCGCGCCGTTCGATCCCTTGATGGTGCGCGAAGCGTTGCTGCGCGAGCGCTACCGCGGCGGCCAGGCATTCTATGTCTGCCCACGTATCGACGATCTCGCCGAGGCCAAGGATTTCCTCGACAAGCACGTGCCGGAAATGAAGGTCGCGGTCGCCCACGGCCAGATGGCGCCGTCGGTGATCGAGGACATCATCTCGGCGTTCTACGACGGCAAGTATGACGTGCTGCTGTCGACGACGATCGTCGAGTCCGGCCTCGATATTCCGCGGGCCAACACGCTGATCATTCACCGCGCCGATATGTTCGGTCTCGCCCAGCTCTACCAGCTGCGCGGCCGCGTGGGGCGCTCGAAGCTTCGGGCCTATGCGCTGTTCACGCTGCCGACGAAGCAGAAGATCACGGTGCAGGCCGAGCGCCGCCTGCAGGTGCTGCAGTCGCTGGAGACGATCGGCGCCGGATTCCAGCTCGCCTCGCACGACCTTGACATTCGCGGCGCGGGCAATCTGCTCGGCGATGAGCAGTCCGGCCACATCAAGGAGGTCGGCTTCGAGCTCTATCAATCGATGCTCGAAGAGGCGATTGAAAATCTCAAGGCCGGCATCACCGAGCCGATCGCCGACCGCTGGTCGCCGCAGATCACCCTCGGCATGCCGGTGATGCTGCCGGAATCCTATGTGCCGGATCTGTCGGTGCGGCTGTCGCTCTATCGCCGTCTGGCCGATCTTGAGACTGACGAGGACATCGACGCATTCGCGGCCGAGATGCACGACCGGTTCGGTCCCATCCCGGAGGAGGTCGCGCACCTCTTTAAGGTGGCCTCGATCAAGAACTACTGCCGCCGCGCCAATATCGAGAAGGTCGATGCCGGGCCCAAGGGCGCGGTCATCTCGTTCCGCGACAATGCGTTCGCGCATCCGGAGCGGCTGGTGCACTTCATCCGCCGCCATGGCGAAGCCGCGCGTGTGCGCCCGGATATGAAGGTGGTGTTCTTTCAGGTGTGGAAGACGCCGCAGGAGCGCGTCACCGGCACGAGCGAGATTTTGCGCCAGCTCGCCAATCTCGCAGAGGGGAAAAAGGCGGACTGACGGTCCGCCTTCCCAAATCTTTTTCGATCAGCTTGCCGCCTTGTGGCGCACGGCGTTGAGCCGCGCCAGCAGCGAGGCGGGCGTGTCGGCTGCGTCGAGCGTTGCGACCGAGACATTGACGTCGACCTGCTCGGTGCGCCGCGCGCTGTAGACGCTGTATTTGAGGACGTTCGACAGCCGCTTGGCGATGAGCTGGACGTTCTTGGCATCCGCGCCAACGAAGGAAATGATGATCGAGCCGTCATCGTAGTAGGACGCGAAGTCGGTGCGGCGCATCAGGCGGCTGACGATCCGGGCGGCATCGATCCGCTCGCGCGGGCGCGCCGAGTCGAGCATGAAGCAGACGACCGAAAGCGCGGCATTGCGCTTCTGACTGTCGGCAACCGCAACCGCAAAGTCGCGCTCGAACGCTTCATTGGTCAAAAGTCCGGTGCGCGGATCAAGCAGGCCATCGGCCTCGATGGTCTTCAAGACGCGGATCAGCCGCGCCTCGAACGCATGCTGCCGGACCAAGGGCAGCGCGCGCTCGGCGACCTCTTCGGGCGTACCCGGCGCGAATTCGAGATTCGGCAAGGCGTGGGCACTGGCGGTGCCGGCTGCGGTCGGCGCGACCAGCACCGGCAGGTTGCGGAAGCGGGTATCTTCCGACAGCACGGTGAGAAACGCGGTGACGACGCGCTCGCTGAAGCCGTCGCCGATGATGATGCCGTCGAAGTCGCGGGCGTTGAGATGTTTTGCCGCGGATTCGATGCTGAGCGCGCCGACAACGCCGACGCGCACGCCCAGCGCCACCGACAGCGCCGGATAGCTGCGGCCACGCCCGATCAGAAGAATGTTGGCGTCCTGCAGCGGATCGCTGGTCGGCATCTTGGAGCGGATCGTAGGTTCGTTTGGCAGGCGGCGCAGCACCGTGCCGTGCAGGTGATGGACGCGCATCGCCGCGTTGAGGCGCTGGTGGACGCGCGCCACATCGTCATGGCCGGGAGCGAAGGGGATGACGTTCGGCGGACCCGGCAGATCGATGCCGATGCCGATCATCGGCACATAAGGCTCGAGCGCGGCGAGGCGGGCCGCAACGGCAGCGAGGGGCTCCGCTGCTCCCGGCTCGGCAACCGCGACCACGCCGGCGGGAGGCGATTTGGCAATCGCCGCAAGCGCGCCGGACCAGTTGGTGCTGATCTTTCCGAGGTTTCGCAGTCCGGTGAGATCCAGCCCATCGGTCGTCGAACTGTCCGGCAGAATGGTGATGATGGGACCTTGCGCGGGCATGTCGGGCCTCAATCGTGTCGATCTGCGCGCCCTTCGGGCGTCAATTCAAGCCGAAATCCTAGCCGGATCGGCTTAACCCCAAGTCAACGGGTTGGGTAAACGATCAATGAGGCAAGCCTGGCAAAGTCGGGCTATTTTTCCGGCCCGG
Organism: Xanthobacteraceae bacterium; assembly: GCA_035565775.1. Taxonomy (GTDB): domain Bacteria; phylum Pseudomonadota; class Alphaproteobacteria; order Rhizobiales; family Xanthobacteraceae; genus PRO6. The sequence continues at coordinate 84,224 of DATMRW010000025.1, forward strand.
CATTGGTGCGATCGCGAAAGGCGTCGACAATCAATGCGTTGACGCCGAGGCCGAGAAGGGCGTCGCGGGTGCGGGCGCTGTCGGTCGCCCGCCCGGCAAGGCGATGGCCCTGCAACTGGTCCGGCAACGCCGCCAGTGTCGTGCCGGGTGGCAGGCGCCGCGCCCAGTCCTGAATGTCCTGGGTGCGGAAACGGTAGCCGCCGACGCCGAGGAGCCCCGCCGGCGGCGACGTGACCAGCAGGCCGTCGGTGTCAGGATGGCGCTTTGCGCCGTACCCGGTATCGACATGGTCCTGTTCGGGATCGCTCGCATAGGCCGCGACCGGCACCATGGCGCCGCGCATCGCCAGCGTGCCCTGTGGCGTCAGGAAGGCTTCGCCATTGGCTGCGTCGTCCGCCGCCTGCGGCGCGAGCGGGCGCTGGGCGCCGTCACTGCCGCGCTGGCTGCTGATAAGGCCGACCTCGCCGAAGAGATGGACATCGGTCAGGGACGCGGTCGGCACGGTCCAGGCGGGTGCGGTCGAAACCTGTTCGGGGGCGCGCCACAGGCCGATGACGTGGCCGACATGCGGCGCGCGCTCCAGCATCCTGCTCTCGGCGAGACGAAAGGCGAGCGGCGCGGGAACGATCAGGGCATCGCACCTCTCGAAGATGATCTGCCGCTCCAGCACCGATGCGGAGAACGGGTGGTGCAGCGCCAGCGCGCCGCCGGTCAGCAGCCAGGTCACAAGCGATGCCGAGAGCGTCGCGAAGGACGAGGGCGCGACCGCCGCGGCCACGGTGGCGCCGGCCGGTATCTTGCTTTCGAGGAAGATCGACAGACCGCCCGCGATCATCTGCAGATGCGTGCGCGGCACTGTGCGCAGGCCGTTGCTGGTCAGATCGAATGTGATCGCAACCGGCTGCTGGGCATCGGAAAAGGCCCGCGGCACAGTGATCGGCGGGTTTGCGATGATGTCGTCGAGCGAGATCATGCCGTCGGGCAACTGCTCGCCGAAGCCGCAGACATGGCGCACGGAAAACGCCTCGACGGCTGCGTTCATCGCCAACTCGGCATGGTCGACGCCGTCGATGGTGCCGCAGGTCACGATGGCGCGGGCACCGACCCGGTTCAGCGCGACGGAGAGATCGGCCTGCCGCCACAATTGCGGGATCACGGCGACGGCGAGCCCGACGCGGGCCGCTGCCAGCATGGTGAGAATGAACTCGGCCGTGTTCGGGAGCTGCACCGCGATCACCGATCCGACCGGCAGTCGCGCATCGCTGAAGTGGGCGGCAATCGCGTCGATCGCCGTGTCGGCCTCGCGATAGGTCAGGCGGAGCGGCGTGGTCCCCGTGATTTTCGCCTTGTTCGGCGGATCGATCAGGGCCAGCGCGTCGGGATGCTGCTCGAGCGAACGCTGAAACAAGCCATCGAGGGTCGGAAGCGCCTGAGGTTTGGTCATATCAGCAATCTGGCTCTTGCTTGGAACGAAATGTGATCAACGCCGACCGTCTTGTGGAAGCTGCCACCACGTTTCGGGGAGTGCGCCCGCAAGCGCAGCCCTCGGCATTCGTTGTATCCGATTCCAGCGGGCAAGCCATTGCTCCTTGGCGTTGAACAGCGGGATGGCATAGAAGCCGGACATCAACACGCGGTCGAGCGCGCGCGTCGCGGAAACGAAATCGGCATTGCTGCGGGCATCGAGCATCGCCCGGATCATCGCGTCGATGGCCGGCTCTTTCGCGCCCATGTAGTTGCGGGTGCCGGGGATGTCGGCGGCCTCGCTGCCCCAATAGAAAAACTGCTCGTTGCCGGGTGAGAGCGACTGGTCCCAGCGGTTCTGGATCATGTCGAAATCATAGGCGATGCGGCGCTGGTCGAACTGCACGGCATCGACCGTCCGCACAGTCGTCGCAATGCCCGCGCGCTTGAGGTCGCGCACGAAAGCGAGGGCGATCCGCTCCTGATCCCGCGTCGTCACCAAAATCTCGAAGCGCAGCGGCTCGCCGCTCGATTTCTGGCGCATTACCTTGCCGTCGAGGGCGTAGCCGGCGGCGTCGAGCAGCTTGAGCGCAGCGGGAAGAAGTTTGCGGTCGCGCCCCGATCCGTCGCTCACCGGGAGCCGATAGCGCCCCTCCAGAACCTCGGGCGTGACCGCGCCCTTGAACGGCGCGAGGAGCTGTCGCTCCAGCGCATCGGCGGGACGGCGATAGGCCGACAATTCCGAGCCGGCGAAGAAACCGCCGCTGCGCGAATAGAGGCCGAAGAAGTAGTTTTGGTTGACCCATTCGAAGTCGAACAGCGAGATCAGGGCCTGGCGGACGCGCGGATCGGAAAATGGCGCGCGGCGGGAGTTGAAGACGAGATATTCCGACGGGTTGGGTGTCGCCGGCGTGATCGGGTCCAGCACCACCTCGCCGCGGGTGACGGCGGGGAATTTGTAGCCTTCGTGCCAGCGCAGCGGCTCGGTTTCGATGCGGTAGTCGCAAAGGCCGCGCTTGAACGCCTCGAACATGCCATTGGCTTCGCGGTAGTAATCGATGCTGATCTCGTCAAAATTCCACAGCCCGCGGTTGACCGGCAGGTCGCGGCCCCAATAGTCCGGATTGCGCTTGAGGCTGACGGCAGCGCCGGCCCGGACCGCCTCGACGCGATAGGGCCCGGAGCCGAGCGGAGCTTCGAGCGACGTCATCTCAAATGTTTCCGGGTCGACGGCATGCTGGGGCAGGATCGGCATCAGCGCCAGAATGAGCGGCAGTTCGCGGTCTTCGCTGTCGGCGAAATCGAACCGCACGGTTCGCTCGTCAACGGCCGAAGCCTTTGCGACCTTGGCGTAGTAGAGCCGCAGATTGGGGCGGCCTTTGTCACGCAGCAGTTGCCACGAGAACAAGACGTCGGCGGCGCGGACCGGCGTGCCGTCGGCGAAGCGGGCAAGTGGATTGAGGTGGAAGATCACATGGCTGCGAGCATCGTCGGTCTCGACGCTCTGCGCGAGCAGGCCATAGAGCGTGAAGGCTTCGTCCTGTCCGCGCGTCATGAGGCTTTCGACGACATAGCCGCGCACCCGATGGACGGGCAGGCCCTTGACGATGAACGGGTTGAGGCTGTCGAAGGTGCCGAGCGCACATTCCCTGAGCCGCCCGCCTTTGGGAGCATCGGGATTGACGTAAGGCATGTTGCCGAAATCGGCAGGCAAAGCCGGTTCGCCACGCATCGCGATGGCATGGCTGACATTCCGGCTCGGGCCGCGGACGACAGATTCGCCGGCAAGCGCCTGGCCGGCGATTGCCGCGAGGGCGAGAATCGCCGCGCCGGCAAGTCTTGCGGGAGAGCCGGGGAAGAGGCGGCGATCCGAAACAAGCTTCGGATAAGTGGGGCCGCGAGCAGATTGTGATTCGGTCCGGGGCACGCCCGACGGTAACATATAGGGCGCGGGTTCCGAACGTGGTTACATCCCCCTGAATGCACGGCAAATTGCGTGCGACGCCATTGATATTTTTGAAAGCCGCTGTATTGAAAGCGAGCATTTGATAATGATTTGCGCAGGTGTCACGCTGCCGCCGCATTTGGTAACGAGACAGCCGCCGAGTGCGTTGGCATTCGACAAGCGGTCAAGACGCGCTTCCGGTTCAGAAAGGGTTACCGCATGAATTTCCGTTTCTTGGCGGCGCAGGCTCCGTCACGCGGACGTATGATCGCGATGTTGGCGGCGGCGGCTCTGCTGGCGCCGGTCGCGGCGAACGCGCAGGCTCCGGCCCCCCAAAAGGGTAAGACTGCACCGAAACAGGCTCCGGCCGCCCAGCAGCAGCAGGCCCCGGCGGCCGCGCAGGGCCAGCCGGCGGATCAGCAGGTTCAACTGATCTACGCGCCCTGGACCAAGTTCTGCCTGAAGGGGCAGGAGGCTGATGCCAAGCAGGTCTGCTTCACTGGCAAGGATGGCCGCATCGAATCCGGTCAGCCGGTGATCGCTGCCGTCATCATCGAGCCGGAAGGCGAGCCCAAGAAGATTTTGCGCGTGACGCTGCCGCTCGGCATGCAACTCATCCACGGCACTCGCGTCATCGTGGACAATCATCCGCCGATGCAGGCGCCGTATGTGATCTGCTTCGCCAACGGCTGCATGTCCGACTACGAGGCGACGCCGGACATGATCGCCAACATGAAGAAGGGCCAGAACCTGATCGTGCAGGCGATCAACTCGAACGGCGCGCCGCTCACGTTGCCGCTGCCGCTGGCTGAGTTCGCCAAGGCATTCGACGGTCCGGCGACCGACCCGAAGGTGTTTGAAGAGACCCAGAAGAAGCTGCAGGAAGAGCTGCAGAAGCGCGCCGCCGAGGCTCGCTCGAAGCTCGAATCCCAGCAGCCCGACGCTGGTGCTCAGCCGGCCAATCCCGCCCAGAAGTAACTGGCGGCAGAAGACAAAAGGCGCGCCGATGGCGCGCCTTTTTTGTTGGTGGTCCGATCTGGTGCCGATGTGCGGTGAAGCCGGTGAAGCGCAGATGCAGGACGGCCAGGGCGTCAGTTCGTCGCCAGTTCTTCGCCGTCAGTTCAGCGTCGAATTGCGCGGGCGATAGGTACCGGCCTTATCCTTGATGAAGATCTCGGAGATCTGCGAATGGCGGATCGGCTCGCCAGAGTCGTCGGGCAGGAGGTTCTGCTCCGACACATAGGCGATATATTCGGTCTCGGCGTTTTCCGCGAGCAGGTGATAGAACGGCTGGTCCTTGTTCGGCCGCACCTCTTCGGGGATGGCCAGCCACCATTCCTCGGTATTGTTGAATTCGGGATCGATGTCGAAAACGACGCCACGGAACGAATACAGCCGGTGGCGAACGATCTGACCGATCTGAAATTTTGCGGTACGCGCCTTAATCATCGCCCGTCGATAGACCAGGATCATGGCGGATGCTAGAGGCAATTGTGCAAAATCTAGTGTCCCCGCCGCGACGCGGCGTTCTGCCTCATTCCCGCTCGGTTTGCCCCTCGCTGCCACCAGGCTATCCGCCTGGCCTGTTCCCCGGCATTTTTCCTAATGTTCCCTTCGGCGCAGTTCCAATGATCGACGTCCTCAACCTGGCGCTGCCTTATTTCGGGCTGATCTTCATCGGCTTCGCCTGCGGGCGCTACACGAAGATCCCGGAATCCGGCCTCGCATGGATGAATTTTTACGTTCTTTACGTGTCGCTGCCGGCGCTGTTTTTCCGAATCCTGTCGCGCACGCCATTCAGCGAGCTGAACAACCTGCCGTTCGTCGCATCGACGATGCTGGCGACCGCCCTTGCTTATTCGCTGGCGGTGGTCTGCGCCCGCTTCATCAACGGTCTGCCGATGCGGCAGGCGGCGATGGCGGGGTTGTGCGGCGGCTACGGCAACATCGGCTATATGGGGCCGGGGCTTGCCCTCGCAGTGCTCGGCACCAAGGCGGCGGCGCCGACGGCACTGGTCTTCTGTTTCGACAGCATTTTGCTGTTCTCGATCGTACCGTTGATGATGGCGCTGACCGACGGCACCAAGCGGCCGCTACTGCCGACCGTGGCGCGGGTGCTGCGCGAGATTTTTTTTCATCCGCTGATCGTCTCGACCTATATCGGCGTGCTCGCTGCCGCACTGAATTTCCAGCCGCCGGTCGCGGTCGACGGCGTGCTCAAATTCCTTGAAAGCTCGGCCGCGCCGGTCGCGCTGTTCACGCTCGGGGTCACGGTCGCGCTGCGTCCCTTCGGCGGTATTCCGTGGGAGCTGCCGGGCTCGATCCTAATCAAGCTGATCGTCCATCCGCTGATCCTGTTCGGCCTTCTGATGCTGCTCGGGCCGTTCAGCTACGAGTGGGCGGCAGCTGCGCTGCTGATGGCCTCGCTGCCGCCGGCGCTCAACGTATTCGTGATCGCCCGCCAGTACGATACCTGGGTCGAACAGGCTTCGGCCGGTGTGCTGGTGGGAACCTTCGTCTCGGTGGTGACGCTCACGACGGTGATGTGGCTCCTGAAGACCGGAGCCATCACATTCTAGCGAGGTAAGGGAGGGACCGGCGCTACCGGCCGGGCCCGTGGCGCGGCGGGGGCGGCGAGCGCCGCCATGACGGCTGAAGCCCCTCGCGCATGGCGATCCGCCGCAGCGGGCCGACATTGGCGAGCAGGTGCATGCCGAAGGCGCGGAAAGCCTGCGTCGGCAGGAAGTCGCCGAGCAGGGTGCGGTTCGCCATGTCGACCGCCCAGGTTCGCGTGGTGATGTCGGCGCGCCGCGCCGATTCGAATTTGGTCAGCACGCGCGGTGATCCCGGATCTTCGCCCGCCTTCAGCGCTTCGGAGACGATCGCGGCAACGTCGGCGGCGTCGCGCAGGCCCAGATTGAGGCCCTGCGCGCCGATTGGCGGCAGCACATGCGCAGCTTCCCCGACAAGGACGATGCGGTGGGCGGCAAAGCGCGACGGCCGCTCGATCGCGAGCGGGAAGGTGTGGCGGCCCGGCGCGACGGTGACGCGGCCGTAGATCGACTGCATCTGGCGCTCGACTATTTCCGCCAGTTCCGCATCGCTCATCTCGACCATGCGCGCGGCTTCGGCCGGCGTCGTCACCCAGACGACGCTCGAGCGATTGCCCGGCAGCGGCACGAATACGCATGGGCCGTGCGCGGTATGAAATTCGGTCGAGGTGTCGTGGTGCGGCCGCGCATGGCTGATGTTGAAGGTCACGGCCGCCTGATGCAGGGCGCGGCTGTCGACGGTGATGCCGGCGGCGCTGCGGCACAGCGAGCGGCGCCCGTCAGCGCCGATCACCAGCGGCGTCGCCAGTTTCCGGCCGCCCTGCGTCGTGATTTCGACCGCGTCCGCATGGGGCGTAACGGTGGCGGCCTCGTCGTCGATGCGCGTGAGGTTCGGCAGTTCGGCGCAGCGCTGTTCGAGTGCGGCGACGAGATTGGCATTCTCGATGTTGTAGCCGAAGGTTTCAAGCTTGATCTCGTCGCTGGAGAACCGGATCTCCGGCGCGTGAAACAGGCGGTGGGTGTCGTCGATGAGCCGCATCACGCGCAGCGGCGCGGCCTTGTCCGCACAGCGCCGCCAGACGTCGAGCCGCTCGAGCAACTCATGCGAGCCGCCGAGGAGGGCGGTGGTGCGGTTGTCCGAGTAGGGTGCGAGGCGAGCGATCAGCGCAGTGCGCGCACCGGCCTCGCAGAGCGCGATTGCGGCGGTCAGCCCGGCGGGACCGCCGCCGATCACCGCGCAATCAAAACCATTTTGGCTGTCCAGCCTCTTCGTCATTGCGTCGTCGCCATCTCATCCGCAGCTTGCGCCGGGGCATCGTCACTGCTCCGGCCGTAGTCCTCGCCGGGGAGGAAGTCACCTTTGCCCGGGGCGGTAAAATTTGCAACCGCGGCGTCTTCGCACCTGCACCATCCCGTTTTCTCACTGCGCGATCAGAACGGTTAGCCCGGATCCTTAGAGCAACAGTATAACTGTTCCGGCGATATTGACATCGCGCCTCCGATGTCTTTCGCTGCCACAACTGTTGAAGGGAGAGAGCTATGGCCAAGGCGATGCGCGTTCATCAGGTCGGCGGACCTGAGGCGATGATTTACGAAGATATCGAGATCCCGGCACCGGGGCCCGGCGAGGTCCGCATCCGCCAGAACGTCATCGGCCTCAACTTCATTGACGTATATTTCCGCACCGGCCTCTACAAGGCCCCCGGCCTGCCATTCATCGTCGGCAACGAGGCGGCAGGCGAGGTGATCGAGACCGGTCCGGGCGTCACCGAGTTCCACCCCGGCGACCGCGTGGCCTATTATTCCAACCTCGGGGCCTATGCGTCGGAGCGCAACATCGCGGCGGCGAGCCTCGTGAAGCTGCCGGACCAGATCACCGACGAGCAGGCCGCCGTCCTCATGCTCAAGGGCATGACGGTCTATTATCTCCTCAACAAGACGTTCAAGGTCGAGCCGGGACACCGGGTTCTCATTCACGCCGCCGCGGGCGGCATTGGCCTGATGGCCTGCCAATGGGCCAAGGCTCTCGGCGCGCAGGTGATCGGCACGGTCGGCTCCAAGGCCAAGGCCGAACTGGCCATGGCGAATGGCTGCGATCACGTCATCCTCTACAACGAGGAAAACTTCGTAGACCGCGTGAAGCAGATCACCGGGGGAGCGCTTTGCGATGTGGTCTATGACAGCGTCGGCAAGACCACATTCCCGGGCTCGCTGTCCTGCCTGCGCAGACGCGGCCTGTTCGTGTCGTTCGGCAACGCCTCCGGTCCGGTGCCTCCGTTCGCGCTGGCCGAGCTCAACAATCATGGCTCGCTGTTCGCAACGCGGCCGAAGTTGAATGACTACATCACCAACCGTGAGGAACTGCTCGAGGCGGCAGATACACTGTTCTCGGCTGTGCTGAGTGGCAAGCTGAAAATCGCGATCAATCACGCATACGCTCTCAAGGATGCGGCAAAGGCTCACATCGATCTTGAGAGCCGTGCGACGACGGGCGCGTCGATCCTGCGTCCTTGATCGGAACGCTCCGCGCCAACAAGCAAAAATGCCCCCGCGCGGGGCATTTTTCGTGTTCGCATCGTTGTCGTTACCATCCGGCGCCGTGTGAGTGTGACAGTGTTACCGCCGTTTCCGCTTGACAGTTTGCGGCAATAGCGTTTCCTTGCGCGCATGCAAGGCCGGTCGAGCACAGTATTCGCAAACGCTTCGCACAAGCCGATTTTCCGTCGGCTGGTGCTGGGCTTTTGCTTGCTGGCGTTCCTTCTCGTCGGCTTTAGCCATCATCTCGCAGCCGAGCACTATGGCTTGGCCACCAAGCATGCCGTCGTGCTGATGGATGACGGCCCTGATGGCGATGATGGCGGCAGCGTAGTGCTTGCGCATGGTTCGCAGTGCTGCTGTGCCTGCATGGCATTCGTCGCGCCCGAATTCGGCTGCCTCGGCCTGCCAAACGATCCCGCCGCAACCGAGATCGCAGCGATTTCTGATGCGCGTCACGGGGAGGCCGCGACGCGAGAGCCGCCCCCACCAAAATCCCTGACCTGAGCGAACGTCACGGCGCCGCGCAAAGGGGCTGCCACTACTGTTCTTTGGTCACGGTATCATTCATGTTTCCATCTCGCGCATTGGCTTGCGCGCTTTCCGTGTTGATCGCCAGCGGCAGTGCCGGCCTGGCGGGTAACGCTTTCGCGCAGTCCACCAAACGGGCAGCGCCCGCGCGCAGCCTGACTTTGACCGATGCGCTGCAGCGCGCGCTCGCGGCCAATCCACGTCTGACGGCGGCCGAGCGCGATCTCGGCGTGGCGCTGGGGCGGCAGGTGCAGGCCGGCGCCATTCCCAATCCTGAACTGTCGATCGAACTCGATAACAGCTTTGGCTCGGGCGCTTATCGCGGCACGCGCTCCGCCGAGAGCACGGTGCAGCTCAGCCAGTTGATCGAACTCGGCGGCAAGCGCGGGGCGCGGATCGCGGCAGGGGCCGCGGGTTACGACGCCGCCCATTGGGAGCGCTCCGCCGTTCGCCTCGAGATCGTGTCCGAGACGGCGGTGGCCTTCGTCAATCTTCTCGGGGCGCAGCGCCGCGTCCAGATCTTCGACGTTCAGATCGAGCGCCTTCAGCAACTGACGCCGCTGCTCCAGAAGCGCATCGATGCCGGCGCGTCGTCGCCCGCCGATATCGCCCGCGCGGAGGTAGCGGCCGATCTTGCGCGGGCCGATCGGGCGCGGGCCAAGGTCTCCGTTGCGACTGCGCGCCGCGAGCTTGCTGCGCTGATGGGCAAAACCGCGCCGGATTTCCCCGCGGTTTCGGGCGACCTGCTGCGCGTCGGCCGCCCGCCGGCTTTTCAGACGGTGCTTGGCGCAGTGGAGGCTAATCCGCAGCTGATGCGCTGGACCGCCGTGCGGGCGCAGCGCAACGCCGAGCTCTTGAGCGCGCGGCTCAAAAGCGTGCCCGACGTTCGCGTCGGCGTCGGCTGGCGGAATTTTCAGGACAGCGGCGACAACGCCGTCCGCCTCAATGTCGCGATCCCGCTGCCGGTCTGGGACCAGAACCAGGGCGGTATTCTCGAGGCGCGCGAGAGCCTCGCCAAGACTGACGCGGAGCGCGCGATCAACCGCACCGCGCTGATCCGTCTGCTCGGCCGCGCCCATGACACCATCGGCGGCGCGCTGGAGGAGATTTCGATTTTGCAACGCTCCGCCATTCCGAAATCGAGACAGGCGCTGGAGACGATCGAGAGCGGCTATGCGCAGGGACGCTTCACGCTGCTCGATCTCCTCGACGTGCAGTCGGCCGCTGCCCAGGCGGCGCTGCGCGAGCTCGATGCGCTGGTGATCTTTCACACCGCCGTTGCCACCATGGAAGGGCTGACCGGCAGCCCGCTGACATTGAGCCGGGGAGGCGTGCGATGAGACGTTTTGCAACATTTTTGATGGCCATCGCGATTATCGGCGGAGTCGGGTTCTTCATTTTCCGCACGGTACAGAAGCCGCAGGAGCCGGCCAAAAGCGTCGCGGCGGCCGCTTACGCGCGCGACGATCACGAAGATGGGGTCGCGCTCAGCGCGGCCAAGATCGCTGCCGCGGGGATCGAGATCGAGCGCGCCGCGCCGGGCGTTCTGCGCGACAGCCTGACGCTGAACGGCATCATCCAGCCCAATCAGGAGGCGCTGGTTCAGATCACGCCGCGCTTTGCCGGCGTCGTCCGCGAGCTGCGCAAGCGGATCGGCGACGAGGTCCAGAAGGGCGAGGTGCTCGCCACGATCGAGAGCAACCAGAGCCTGACCGCCTATGAACTGAAAACGCCAATCGGCGGCACGATCATCGAGCGGCAGGCCTCGCTCGGCGAATATGCCTCGGAGCAGAAGGCGGCCTTCATTGTCGCCGATCTCTCGACGGTGTGGATCGACTTTTCGGTCTATCGCCGCGATTTCAGCCGGGTGCGAACCGGCGATACGGTGCTGATCGATCCGGAAGACGGCGGCGCGCCGATCGAGGCAAAGATCACCTATGTCTCGCCGATCGGCACCAGCGATACGCAGAGCGGCCTTGCGCGCGCGGTCGTGAAGAACGATCAGAACCGGCTGCGGCCGGGGCTGTTCGTGACCGGGCGCCTGATGCTGACGCCGAAGCAGGCGGCGGTGGTCGTCCATGCCAGTGCCCTGCAGATGCACGACAACCGGACCGTGGTGTTCGTGCGGCATGGCGATCATTTCGAGCCGCGCGCGATCGAGGTTGGCGAGCGCGACCACGACCGTGTCGAGGTCCTGGCCGGATTGCAGCCCGACGAGCACTACGCCGCCAAGAACAGCTTTGTCGTCAAGGCGGAGCTGAACAAGGGCGCGGCGAGCCATGCGCATTGATCTGGAGTTGTTCGCATGATTGATGCGGTTGTCGCCTTCGCGATCCGCCAGCGCTGGCTCGTGATGTTCGCCGTGCTCGGCATGGCAGCACTGGGCGGGTGGAATTTCACGCGCCTGCCGATCGATGCCGTGCCGGACATCACCAATGTGCAGGTGCAGATCAACACCAGCGCCCCGGGCTATTCGCCGCTCGAGGTCGAGCAGCGCATCACCTTTCCGATCGAGACCGCGATGGGCGGCCTGCCGCGCCTGCAGCACACCCGCTCGTTGTCGCGCTACGGCCTGAGTCAGGTCACGGTCGTGTTCGAGGACGGCACCGACATCTACTTCGCCCGTCAGCTCGTCAATGAGCGCATCCAGCAGGCGCGCGAGCGCATTCCCGCCGGCGCCGAGGCGATGATGGGGCCGATCTCGACCGGCCTTGGCGAAATTTTCATGTACAGCGTCGAGGCTGCCGCCGGCACTGCAGCGAATGCCCCCGAACTGACCGAGCTGCGCACGGCGCAGGACTGGATCATCAAGCCGCAGTTGCGCACCGTTCCCGGTGTCGTCGAGGTCAATTCAATCGGCGGCTTTGAGAAGCAGTTTCACGTTCTGCCGAACCCGGCGCGGCTCATCGCCTATCGGCTGAGCTTTCGCGATGTGATGGCGGCGCTGGCGTCCAACAACGCCAATGTCGGGGCGGGCTATATCGAGCGTAACGGCGAGCAGTATCTGGTGCGCACGCCGGGGCAGGTGGCCTCGATTGCGGATATCCGCGACATCGTGGTGACGACGCGGGGCAACGTTCCGATCCGCATCGGCGACATTGCCGACGTGCGCGAGGGACGCGACCTTCGCACCGGCGCGGCGACGCTCGGCGGGCAGGAAACCGTGCTCGGCACGGCCATGCTTCTGATGGGCGAGAACAGCCGCACGGTTGCCCAGCGCGTTTCCGAGAAGCTCGACGAGATTGCCAGATCGCTGCCCGAGGGCATTGTCGCGCGGACGGTTTATGACCGCACCAAACTCGTCGATGCGACGATCGCCACCGTCCGGCAAAACCTGGTCGAGGGCGCGCTGCTCGTCATTGTCGTTCTGTTCGTGCTGCTCGGCAATTTCCGCGCCGCGATTGTCACTGCCTGCGTCATTCCGCTGGCGATGCTGTTCACCATCACCGGCATGGTCGAAAGCAGGGTCAGCGCCAATCTTCTGAGCCTCGGGGCGCTTGATTTCGGCATCATCATCGATGGTGCGGTGATCATCGTCGAAAACTGCCTGCGGCTGCTCGCCGTCGAACAGGCGCGGCGCGGGCGGCTTCTTTCGCGGGCCGAGCGGTTCGAGACCATCCGCCTCGGCGCGGGCGAGGTGATCAGGCCGAGCCTGTTTGGCACGATGATCATCGCCGTGGTGTATCTGCCGATCCTGACGCTGAGCGGCGTCGAAGGAAAGATGTTCACGCCGATGGCGCTGACCGTGCTGATGGCCTTGGCCGGCGCGGCGCTGCTCTCGATGACTTTTGTGCCGGCGGCGGTGGCCCTGTTCGTGACCGGCCGGGTTTCCGAGCACGAGAACTTTTTGATGCGCGGCGCGCGCCGCATCTATCTGCCGCTGCTCAACGCATCGATCCGGCATCGCGCGCTGGTCAGCATCGCCGCTGCCGGGCTGATCGTCGTTGCCGGCGTCGGCGCGACGCGGATGGGCGGCGAGTTCATACCGAGCCTCGACGAGGGCGATGCGGCCATTCAGGCGCTGCGCCTGCCGGGCACGAGCCTCACGCAGTCGGTCGAGATGCAGCTCGCGCTGGAGCGGCGGCTCATGAAGATACCGGAGGTGAAGGAGGTGTTTGCCCGCGTCGGCACCGCCGAGGTGGCGACCGATCCGATGCCGCCGTCGATCTCCGATGGTTATGTGATGCTCAAGCCGCGCCGCGAGTGGCCCGACCCGTCCAAGACCAAGTCGGCCCTGGTCAACGAAATCGAGAAAGCCGCGGAAGAGATTCCGGGCAGCAGCTATGAGCTCTCCCAGCCGATCCAGTTGCGCTTCAACGAGTTGATTTCCGGCGTGCGCAGCGATGTCGGCGTCAAAATCTTCGGTGACAATCTCGACACGCTGTTCGGCGTTGCCGGGCAGGTCGCGGCGGTGCTGCAGTCGCTGCACGGCGCCGCCGATGTGATGACCGAGCAAGTCGAGGGTCTGCCTGTGCTCACGGTGAAGCTCGACCGGCCGGCGCTGTCGCGCCTCGGCATCAATGTCGGCGAAGTGCAGTCGATCGTCGAAGTGGCGATCGGCGGCAAGTCCGCTGGCCTTGTCTTCGAAGGCGACCGCCGGTTCGACATCGTCGTGCGGCTGCCCGAAGCCATGCGCATGGACGTCGAAGCGATCAAGGCATTGCCCATTCCGCTCCCCGGTGAAGCGACCGCGCCTCTGGTGCGGGCCGGGCTTGGTGGAGTGCCGGCGTTTCAGGCGCAGGGGCGGGCGCGGCATGTGCCGCTGTCGAGCGTCGCGACCATCGAGATTGCGCCGGGGCCCAACCAGATCAGCCGCGAGAACGGCAAGCGGCGCATCGTCGTGACGGCCAATGTGCGCGACCGCGACCTCGGCTCGTTCGTCAGCGAGGCGCAGCGGCGTGTCGCCGAAAAGGTCAAGCTGCCGCCCGGCTACTGGATCGGGTGGGGAGGCCAGTACGAGCAGCTGGTGTCCGCGACGAAGCGCCTGACCATCGTGGTGCCGATCGTGCTGCTGTTGATCTTCCTGCTGCTCTATCTCAGCCTTGGATCAATCGCGGACGCGGCGCTCGTGTTCAGCGGCGTGCCGCTCGCGCTCACCGGCGGCATTGCGGCGCTATGGCTGCGCGACATTCCGCTGTCGATCAGCGCCGGCGTCGGCTTTATCGCGCTGTCCGGCGTTGCGGTGCTCAACGGCCTCGTGATCGTGGCTTTCATCGAAAAGCTGCGGAGGGACGGGCGCGCGCTGCTCGATGCGGTGCAGGAGGGGGCAATGACTCGGCTGCGGCCCGTGCTGATGACCGCGATGGTCGCCTCGCTCGGCTTCGTGCCGATGGCGCTGGCGACGGGGCCGGGAGCGGAGGTTCAGCGCCCGCTGGCGACGGTCGTCATCGGCGGGGTCATTTCCTCCACCATCCTGACGCTCTTGGTGCTTCCGGCGCTCTATGCGCTGTTCCGGCGCGAGCATGCGCCAGTGATCGCAGGCCTGTAGAGCTGCGACGCAAAGAAAAACGGCGCCTCGCAAAGTGAGGCGCCGGAGTTCGATTAGCGGAGTAGTTGTCGAAGTTCAGTCGAACATCGCGATGCAGTCAATTTCGACATTCACGCCGGCGCGATGCGGCGTGCCGCCGACGCAGGTCCGCGTCACGCGATCGTTTTCAAAGTAGGTGCGGAACACTTCGTTGAAGCGCGGGAAGTCCGCGACATCGCGCAGGATCACGCGCATGTTGACGACGTTCGCCAGCGTCGCGCCGCCGGCCTTCAGCACGTTCAGCAGGTTGTCGAGGGTCTGCCGAGTCTGGGCTTCGATGTCGCCATCGATCACGGTGCGCGTCTTCGGATCGAGCGGCCCCTGGCCCGAGCAGAACAGCATGTTGCCGAAGCGGATCGCCTGGCAGATCGGCGGCGGCTTCTGGTTGTCGGTGAAGCCGGTGGTCGGCGCGGCGTCGGACGTGATGATGACTTTGGGCAAGGCGTATCCTCTCTGAAACGTAGGGGAGCGACCTGCAGGACAGCAGGTCGCGGCTGGTTCGCGGCCGGCGGCTGGCGCCGTGCGCTGTCAGTCTTATTGTCCGGTCGGCTTGGTCGCGGCGCTCTGCGCCATCGCGTTCGGCATCACCGTGCCGCAGCTCTTGCAGGTGCGGGCCTCCTCGTTGTCGAAGAAGCGCTTGTAGGCCTGCGATACCGGGTCCTTGGTGTAGTCATCGACAACGAAAGTCTCCTCGTGGAGGAAGTTGCCGCAGTTCTGGCAGTACCAGTGGAAGCGATCGATCTCGTTCGGATGGCGCGAGCGCTCGACGATCAGGGCGAAGGCATCGGGCGGGAAACGCGGCGAGTGCGGCGTGTTCGGCGGCATCCAGTTGGTGGAGCCTTCCGGAATGACGGCGATCTCTTCCTTGCCCTCCGGCGTGCGGTAATGCAGGTGCATCGTGCCGCGGATCATATAGGTGACTTCGTCGCTGTCGTTGACGTGAAATTCGCTGCGGTATTCGCGGCCGCGGGCGACGAAGGCCAGCGACCCCGGCTCCTGCCACAAAACCTTGACGCGCTGCCCGCTTGCGGCGAGTTCGTCCGCGATCTTCTGCAGTTCGAGAACTGGCAATTGCTTCATGGCGATTCCTTCGATGTCTTGACGTTTCGTCGTGGCTTCTTTCAAGCGAGCGAAGCGAAAATAACAGAAATATCGAAATTTGGAAGCGTTGCAGCGCGCATGGCGGCAGTTTTATCCAGCCGTTTTGGCCTTTTTTGCTTTTTCGGACGGTGGGTGTTTCTGGAGTGCGATCTGGAATATTCGTAATTTCTACGCCGGATCGCGGGCGCATATGAAAAAAGCCTGCCGGCGGCAGGCTTTGGTCGGCGCGGATGGCGCTTGATCTGTGCGGCGGGGTGTCAGGCCTCCGGAGCGGCGGGCCGCTTGCCCTTGCGGACGAGCTTTTCCATCGCCTTGAACTGTTCCTTGGCTGCCTGATGAGCTGCATCCTCGATCGAGCGGTAGAGATCGATCAGCTGCCGGCCGACCGGCGTCAGCGTCGCGCCGCCGCCCTTGCGGCCGCCGGGCGCGGCTTCGATCGCCGGCTTGATCAGCGAGAGGTTGATCTGTTCGACCAGCAGCCAGGCGCGACGGTACGACATCCCGATTTTCCGCGCGCCGCCCGAGATCGATCCCGTTTCGCTGATGGCTTCGAGGAGGGCGATCTTGCCGGGGCCGATGCGGTCGTCGCTGGTGAGATCGAGGCGGATGCTGAGGTGCGTCTGTTTCATGCGCGTGGATTTTCTGTTGTAGCCAATCGTATATCAGGGTGTGCCCGGCATGCCGTTGCGCCGGGGCCAGCATCATCGGCTGACAGAGGGGCGCCGCGTAAGATTGCGGTAAACCAGCACGGCAACGGCAAGAATCCAGGTTTTGGACGGCGGGGCGGCCCGCCACATCAGGGCTGCTGGCCGCAGCGGCGGCAACAGCCTGGGAGCGTTTCGATCATACGCGGGTTTGATCGCGCGCGATAGCGCGCCGTCCGTGGACTCTGAATCTGCTGCGGCGATTCTGCTGTCCCGAAGTTAGACACAGCGAACCCTTTCGCGATCCGCGCGCGCTTGTCCTCGTAGATGAATCGTTATATCCAGCCAAGCATAGCGAGCGATGTGGCGGATCTCGGGTCCGCAAACGAATACTTGGGGGCTTTTGAGAGATGCAGATCGGTAAGCGTGTGCTGTTGTCATCAGCGGCACTGGCGGCGCTGTGCGTCAATGCGGTCGCGCAGGAGCGCGAGGGTGTGTTCAACCTCGGTGAAATCTATGTCGTTGGTGCGCCAAAGGATGGGGGCGCAGGCGTCGGCGGTTCGACGGTGACGCGCGAGCAGACCTGGGCGTTCGAGAAAAATACGCTCGATCAGGCCGTCAACATGGTGCCGGGCGTCGTCAGCACGATGGACGCCAACGGCCGCCGCAATGAGAGCGACGTGTTTGTCCGCGGCTTCGGGCGCTGGCAGGTGCCGCTGATGATCGACGGCGTGCGCGTCTACCTGCCTGCGGACAACCGGCTCGATTTCGGGCGCTTCCTGACCAACGACATTGCCGAGATCCAGATCCAGAAGGGCTACGTGTCGGTTCTCGACGGACCCGGCGGCATGGGTGGCGCGATCAATCTCGTGACGCGCAAGCCGGTGAAGCCGTTCGAGGCCGAGTTCATCGGCGGCACGACGCTGGACAACACCGGCAAATTCCAGGGCTGGAACAGCTACGCGATGCTCGGCTCGCGGCAGACCGATTACTATGTTCAGGGCAGCGCGAGCTTTCTCAATCAGGATTTCTGGTCGCTCTCGCGCGACTACCAGCCGACTGCAAATTCGATGCAGGACGCTGGCCGCCGCATGAGCTCCGACACGCGTGACTGGCGCGTCAACCTGAAGGCCGGCTACACGCCGAATGCGACCGACGAATACAGCATCAACTTCATCAAGCAGGCCGGCGAGAAGGGCGCGCCGCTGAACGTCTACAACAATCCGCAGGTGCCGCCGAACAGCTTTTGGCGCTGGCCGGGGTGGAACGTGCAGAACCTGTCGTTCCACTCGAACACCGAGCTTGGCGAAGCGTCCTATGTGAAGACGAAGCTGTTCTACAACACCTTCGACAATGCGCTCGATGCCTTCGACGACATCAGCTACACGTCGCAATCGGCCAATGGCCGCTTCCGGTCGTTCTATGCGGACAGCGCGCGCGGCGGCTCGGTCGAGGCCGGCACCGAACTCATTCCGATGAACACGCTGAAGGCGGCGTTCCACTATCGCGAGGATCTGCACACCGAGTGGAACCACAATCGCCCGACCAGCGCGCAGTTCAGCAACATCGAGCCGAGGCAGGATCAGACCCAGACGACCTGGTCCGCTGCGCTCGAAAATACGTTCCATGTCACGCCGGACGTCGATCTCGTCGGTGGCATCAGCTACGACAAGTACTGGATCGGCAAGGCCGAGGAGTTCAACAGCTCGATCGGAAAGTTCGAATATCCGAAGGGTGGCGCGGACGCGTTCAACTGGCAGACCGCAGCGATCTGGCGCTACAGCAACACGGCGCAGCTTCATGCCAGTATTTCGGATCGCGCGCGCTTCCCGACGATCTTTGAGCTCTACAGCACCCGTTTTGGCACTGCGACACCGAACCCGGATCTCGGGCCGGAACGCGCCACCAACTATGAAATCGGCTGGAAGGGCCTCGTCACCAGCAACGCCCGCGCCAGCGCGGCCGTGTTTTACAGCGACGTGCGCGACCTGATCCAGACGGTGCAGATCTCGCCCGGCATCACGCAGACGCAAAACGTCGGCAACGGCCACTTCTACGGCTTCGAAGTGTCGGCGGAGGCGCAGATCAATCCGGCGCTCAAGGTCGGCGGCAACTTCACCTACATCTATCGCACCATCAAGGATCCGTTGCAGCCGGACCTGCGCCCGACCGGTGTGCCGACCAACAAGGCATTCCTCTATCTGGCATGGCAGCCGATGGAGCGGCTGACGATCACGCCAAGCCTCGAAATCGCCAGCGCGCGCTGGAGCGACGTGAATACCAATCCGGCTCAGGCGTTCCCCTATGTGCTGACCGGCGCCTATACGCTGGCCAACATCCAGGCGGACTACAAGGTCTCGAAGAACTTTGATATCGCGGCCGGCATCAAGAATATTTTTGACCAGAACTTTGAGATCGCATGGGGGCTGCCGCAGCCGGGCCGCACCTTCTACGCAAAGGCCCGTGCCACGTTCTGAGCCGATTTGAATCAGTGAAACGCGCGCCAAAAGAAGATTTTGGCGCGCGTTTTTTGTGCTGAAGAAAAGGGCTTTCGGTCAGCGTCGCCCGGCACTCGGGCCGACGACAAGGCGGCCGGATTGAGTCTGCTCGACTTCGACCTGAACGCCATAGAGATTTGACAGCTCAGTCGAGGTCAGCACCTCATTCACCGGGCCGGTGACGAAATGATTGCCGGCGCCGAGCACCGCGACCGCATGGGCGATGGCGAAGGCCTGCTCCGGCTCGTGGGTCGAGAGGACGATGGCAAGGTCCTTTTCCGCGAGCGCGCTCACCGTATCGAGCACACGGATGCGGTTGCCGAGATCGAGGCTCGCGGTCGGCTCGTCCATGACGACGATTTTCGACTGTTGCGCCAGCGCGCGGGCGATGAACACGAGTTGCCGTTGTCCGCCGGAAATCCGCGTCACGTCGCGATGCGCAAGGCTGGCGATGCCGAGGAGGTCGAGCGCAGCCATCGCCGCTTCATAGTCGTTCGGCTTGGGGCTGCCGAAGGCATCGAGATAGGCGGTGCGCCCCATCACCACGAGATCGAGGGCGCTGTATGCGACTCGGTCGTGTGCGCCTGCGGCACATAGGCGATGCGGCGGGCGATCTCCTGCCTGGTGATGGCAGAAATCCGCGCGTCGCCGATCATGACGTCTCCGGCCAGCGCCGGGAGCAGGCCGAGCAGCGTCTTGAACAGCGTCGTTTTGCCGACACCATTGGGCCCGAGCAGGCAGGTGACCGTGCCCGGCTGGCAGGCGAGGTTGATGTGTTGCACGATCGGTGCGTGGCCGTAACCGATGGCGAGGTTTTTCGCGGCCAGCAGGCTCATGGCAGCACCTGCTTGCGCCGATGGGCGAGAAGCCAGACGAAGACCGGGCCGCCGATGACGGCCGTGAGCACGCCGAGCGGAATTTCGATGACCGCCGCCGAGCGGGCCAGCGTATCGACCGCGATCATGAACGATGCGCCGAGCAGGGTGGCTGCGGGCAGTTGCCGGTCGAAGCGCGGGCCGATGAGAAGCCGCGCCATATGCGGGACCATCAGGCCGACCCAACCGATGACGCCGGAGATGGCGACGACGCTCGCAGTCGCCAGCGTCGCGCCCGCGATGACAATCGCGCGTACCCTGCCGACCTCGACGCCGAGCGCGCGCGCCTCGTCGTCGCCGAGCGAGAGCACGCCGATCTTCCAGCGCAGCAGCATCAGTGGCGCAAGGCCGATGAGGACGACGGGCAGGGTAGCGGCGAGATCCGCAGCCTTGACCCCGGCGAGGCTGCCGAGCAGCCAGAACGTGATCGCCGGCAACTGGTCGTAAGGGTCGGCCAGCACCTTGACCAGCGAGATCGCCGCGCCTGCCAGCGCGCCGACGACGATGCCGGCGAGGACGAGCACCAAAATATCGTTGCCGCCGCGCAGCGCCCGCGACAGTGCAATGACGATGGCGACCACGGCAAGACCGCCGCCGAAGCCGAGGAACTGGATCATCGCGACCGGCAGGCCGAGCAGGATGCCCGTCACGGCGCCGAGGCCGGCGCCGGTCGAGACGCCAAGAATGTCCGGCGACACCAGCGGATTGCGGAACAGGCTTTGATAGGCCGCGCCCGCAGCCGCCAGCGCCGCGCCGACAAGGCCCGCCGCAAGCACGCGCGGCAGGCGGATGTTGAACAGCACGGTCGCGATGTCCGCCGGGATCGCCTGGCCGAGCGCTGCGCGCATCAAGGCGTCCAGCACGACGAGCGGCGGCAGGCGATAGGGGCCGATGCCCGCGGCGAGCAGCGCCACCGCCGCAAGGACGGCAGCGAGCGACAGGAGGATCGTCGGCGCGCGCACTGTTTCAGGTCATCTGGCGGAGGGGCCGAGCAGGCGGGTGAGCGCCGCGTCGTCCAGCTCGACCTGGTAGAACAGCTTGTAGAATGCGCGCACCTGTTCGCCGAGGTTGCCGCTGGCGTCATCCGGGTAGAACTTGTGAGTCAGCCAGGTCAGGCCGATCAGGCGATTGACGGAGGGTGGCGCGTCGATGAAGCCGTAAGGCATATTTGGCGCCAGATACACCCGCCGATCCATCACCGCCTGCACCGACCGCCACTCGGGCTTCTGATGGACGGTTGCGAAAAACTGCTGGTCGAGGGTGACGATCGTGTCCGGCCGCCAGGTCATCAACTGTTCGAGCGATGCGTTTGCGATGCCGCCTTTCTGGCGCAGCCCTTCGACGACGTTGATCGCGCCGACCCGCTCGATGATCTCGGTGTTGATTGAGCCGCGCGAGCCGGTTTCCAGCCCTTCCGGCCCGCGCGCGAGATAGACGCGCGGGCGTTTGCCCTGCGGCACCTTTGCGAGAATGCGATCGACCTCGGCAAAAGCCTCTTCGGCGGCTTTTGCGAGCTCTTCGCCGCGCGGTGCAACGTTGAGGATGCCTGCCAGCAGGCGGATCGCGGCGGCGGTGTTTTCGAAGCGACCGTCGATGAGGAGGTAGGGAATGCCGGTTTGCGCCTGCACGCGGTCGGCGAGCGAGCGGTAGGTGTCGTTGATCGTGCCGAAATCGATGATCAGATCGGGCTTCGCCGCCATCAGCCGCTCGAGGTTAAGCGTGTCGCCGCGGCCGGTGAGGCGGCCGAGCTCCGGCAGGTTGCGAACGGCGGGGAGCAGAAACGGCTTTTCCTCCTCGCGCGGCACCTTGACCCAGCCGATCATTTTTTCCGGCGCGAGGACATAGAGCAGTGCCGAGGCCGGCGGACCCGCGGCGAAGACGCGGGCGATGCTGGCCGGCACATTCACTGCGCGACCGGCGGAGTCGGTGACCGTTCGCGCCATGGCCGGCGTCGCGATCGCGAACAGCAGCGATGCGATCAGGGCGGCAACGATGTTGAGGCGGCGAGGCGTCATGTCATCGTCCGCTCGAGGTCGCCCGCGGTAGGTTGAGCCATCGGGATGAAGAGGGTGCGGTCCGGTTTGAGGTCGAGCAAGGGCGTGCCGTCGAGGCAGTCCATGCCGCGCACAAGGAGCGTCGCGCCTTCGACGGCGACAAGCTCGACGATCGAGGTTGCGATCGGATTGGGGCGGAGCGGCGAGCGGATGGAAAAGGTGCCGCGCGTTGCGCCATCGTCGCGCGGGCTTTGCAGCACGACGTCGCGACGCGATTCATGCAGCCAGTACAGCACTTCGAGACGGCTGAATTCGGCGATGTCCTGCAGCGCGTCCTGCCATGGCTCGAACAGTTCGATGCGGCAGATCGGCCCGTCAAAGAAGCCTTGGCGCGGGCAATCGGCGCGCGAGCGCCAGGGCGTTCTGATCCGGCCGATATAGATCAGGCTGGCATCTTTCGGGGCGGGGGCCGAGACGGTCCGTTCGCCCTTGCGCAGCCCGTTCACGAGATTGCCGTCACCAAACTTGTTTTCACTCATTCACTGCCACGAGAACATCGGAGGCTTTGATCACGGCCGTGGCTTTGCCGCCCTTGGCCAGTTTCAGCTCGTCCACCGCCTCGTTGGTGATCGAAGCCGTGACAACGGCGCCGCCGCCGATGTCGATGCGAACATGCGATGTGGTGGCGCCCTTGACGACGTCCACGATCGAGCCCTTGAGCTGATTGCGCGCGCTGATCTTCATTCACTCTCTCCATGGGGGCGAGGCGGGTACAACAAGCTGCAACGCCGGAAGCCACCGCAAAAACACGGCAACCGGGTGGCATCTTTAACCGGCCAGCTACTCCGCAGAGTTCATCCGAGCAATTCGCAATATACAATGAAATATAGCGATGGCGCAAGTTGCCGCTCCGGTCGAGGGCGACAGGCGGCGGGATCCGTCGAGAGGCTCAACGGGCCGCTTGGCGCGGCGCCGAGCTTCAGCGCAGCGCTATCGGTTTCTCGAGACGGTGGCGGGTTGAGCGGCCGCCAAGAACATTTCTGCCTCGGCCGTGGGAGCGATGCGATTTCGGCCCTGTGCCTTGGCGGAATAGAGTTGCTCGTCAGCGCGCTCATAGAGGATGCGGAAATCGTCCCCAACGCGGTGCTCGGCAATGCCGAAACTCGCGGTGACGGGACGGGAAACCGGGATTTTGACATAGCCCGTATGCTCGAGCCGCGACCTGATCCGCTCGGCAAAACCGGCGGCGTCCGCCATGGCCGCGCCCGGCAGAAGAACGGCAAATTCTTCGCCGCCCAGCCGGCCGGCAAAGTCCGTAGGCCGCATCTCGTCGCGCAGGATGGCGCCGAACGATTTGAGGACTTCGTCGCCGGCGCTATGTCCGAACGTATCGTTGATGGACTTGAACCGGTCGAAGTCGCACAGGATCAGCGTGAGGGAGGATTGCGCCTGCGGCGTGAGCAGGGGCTGGAGGCGTTCGCTGAAACCGCGACGGTTCAACAACCCGGTCAGCGGATCGACATCGCGCTCGCCGCGCAGGTCTTCCAACACATCGGACACCGCCGCGGCGAGGATGGCAAAGGCGAGCGCCGAGCCGAGCACTGCGAGCGAAAGCTGCAGCACATGCCAGAACGTCGACATGCTGAATGCCTTCACGCTCGAGGGCGGATTGACGTCGATGGTCAAAATCGTCCGCGGAAAGAAGTGCAGGGCGAAAATCAGCAGGATCCAGAACAGGATGCGGTCGATGAAACGGGAATCCGGCGGCGGGATCAGGCGGAGCGCTGCCACCAGGAGGATTGCACCATAGCCGAAGTTCTGGATGTAGACGCGGGCGAGCAGCATGGGCTGGATATAGGCGAAATACCACAGCGCCCCCGTTCCGGCGAGCAGAATGGCGAGATCCGCCGCGAGGCCGAACCGCTTTCCCGAGCGGCGCAATAATCCCTCGACAGCGGCGAGAACGGCGGACGTGTGCAGAAACCCAGAGAGGATGGCGTTCGTCTTGACCTCGGCGGGGATAAACAAAATCTGAACGGTGCTGCCGAGCGTGAACAGGATGCAGGCGATCGCGTGCAGAAGAAGATAGGGACGCTTCTTTTCCAGCAGCCACGCGCAGAAGAAGACGATGGCGAAGACCGCAAGAATTCCCGGCCCGATCATCGCCATCGTTGTGTAGGGAGCTATTCCGTTCATCCTGAACTCTGCCTGTCACATCTCGCAGCGATGTGGCATTCGCCCCAGATTCGCGCATTCGGAATGTCAGATGCCAGACGGCGGGAAAATTAATACTGACCACAATCACTAAAATTGCAGCAGCTTGTGCGGATTGGCAGGCAGGACGGTTCGGTGAATGCCGCAAGTGGGGGCGGGCTGAGGCCGATGAATTGGCCGGCAGGGCGCGGGCCTTCATGATTGTGCGGCCCACAAGCCGCGCAGGACAGGCTAATTCTTGCAGCGGCTGCAGCGGCGGCAGCGCCGCAAAGCGCGCCCGATAAGACGACGAGGAGCGCATCCGTCGCCGCGCAAGGCGGCATTTCGGACGCGCTCCCTGTTGATAATCGCTGGTTTCAGTCCTCCTCGACGAAGACTTCTTCGCGCTTTTTGCGGACCGAGGGCAGGAGCACGATGACGAGGACGACCACGGTAAAGATCAGGAGCCCGGCGCTGATCGGCCGGTTGAGGAAGGTCATCGGGTCGCCGCGGGACAGGATCATCGCACGCCGCAGGTTCTCATCGATCATCGGGCCGAGCACGAAGCCGAGCAGCAGGGGCGCGGGCTCGCAGCGCAGCTTCACCAGCACGTAGCCGAGGAGGCCGAAGGCGGCGACGGCGAACAGGTCGAAGACGTTGGAATTGACGCTGTAAACGCCGATGGCGCAGAACGACATGATGATCGGGAACAGGACGAAATAGGGCACCGTCAGCAGTTTCACCCACAGCCCGATCAGCGGCAGGTTGAGGATGACCAGCATCACGTTGCCGATCCACATTGAGGCGATGATGCCCCAGAACAACGCCGGTTGCTCGGTCGCGACATTCGGGCCGGGTACGATGCCCTGAATGATCATCGCGCCGATCATGAGCGCCATCACGGGGTTGGCCGGGATGCCGAGCGTCAGCAGCGGAATGAACGAGGTCTGCGCTGCGGCGTTGTTGGCCGATTCCGGCCCGGCGACGCCTGCGATCGCGCCTTTGCCGAACTCCTCGGGCGTTCTCGAGACGCGCTTCTCGACCGTATAGGAGGCGAATGACGCAAGGATCGCGCCGCCACCGGGAAGGACGCCGAGAACGGAGCCGAGGACCGTGCCGCGCACGATCGGCGCGGACATGCGTTTCCAGTCGTCCCATGTCGGAAACAGGTTGGTGATGGTCTTGACCAGCGCGACGCGCGAATGCTCGTTCTCGAGATTGCGCAGAATCTCCGCGACGCCGAAAATGCCGACTGCGACCGCGACGAAGTTCAGCCCGTCTGCGTATTCGGCGAGGCCGAGCGTAAATCGCGGACTGCCGGTAATGACGTCGGAGCCGACCATGCCGAACAGGAGGCCGAGAACGACCATCGCCAGCGCCTTGACGATGGAGCCGGAGGCGAGGGCAATCGACAGCACGAGGCCGAGCACCATCAGCGAAAAATATTCGGCCGCGCCGAATTCCAGCGCCACTGCGGTGAGCGGCAGCGCCAGAACCGCGACGACGACGGTGGAGACGGTGCCGGCGAAGAACGAACCGATCGCCGCAATTGCCAGCGCGGCCCCGGCGCGTCCCTTGCGGGCCAGCTGATAGCCATCGATGGCGGTGACGGCGGACGAGGACTCGCCCGGCATGTTGATCAGGATGGCGGTGGTCGAGCCGCCATACTGCGCGCCGTAATAGATGCCGGCGAGCATGATCAGCGACGTGACCGGATCGCCGAGCTGGAACGTGATCGGCAGCAGCATCGCGATGGTGGCGGTCGCGCCGATGCCGGGGAGCACGCCGACCAGCGTGCCGAGCAGGACGCCGATCAGGCAGAAGCCGAGGTTGGTGAGAGTCGATGCGACGGAAAAGCCGAGGGCGAGATTGGAGAAAAGGTCCATGGTCGCCTCACTGTCCCAGCCAGGGACCAAAGAGCAGGAACGGCAGGCCCAGCCCCTTGACGAAGACATAGGTGGAGAACACCGTCACCGCGGCTGACACGATCAGCGCATGGAACGCACGCATCTTCGCCGAGGCAAACGATGCGATCAGCGCCGAAAGAAAGATCGCGGGAACAAAGCCGAGGCCGCGCACGGTAAGACCGAAAACGATCGGGGAGGGAAGAATGAACAGCATTCCGCGCCAGGCGACCTCGCCGATGCCTTCGCCCTCGAAACGCAGCCCCAGCGTGCCGATGACGAGGCCGAGAATGATCAAGATGGCTGAGAGGATAAGGGGCAGGTAGCCGGGGCCCATCCGTAGTGCGCTGCCGATCTCGAGGTCCAGCGACTGAGCTCCAAAAAATAGTCCGAAGGCGATAAAAATTGCTCCGCAAAGCAGGTTTGCAGGGTCTGCGATAGTTTTCTTCATAGTCTCATCCGATGTCGGCGGCAGCCGAAGCGCGGGGATAGAATGAGTGGGGCACCCGAAGGTGCCCCACGATCAGCCGTTAGTCGGCATATTGGCCGGCGGAATCGATGATCGGCTTCCAGCGTGCGATTTCGCTTTCAAGCTTGGCCTTGAGAGCGGCCGGCGTTGCGTCGGCCTCCGGGGAGGGGGTGGTACCCAGTTCGGCGAAGCGCGAGATGACGTTCGGCGTCTTCAGCGCGAGTTGCAGGGACTTCGACAGGCGATCGGTGATGGCGGCGGAGGTGCCCTTAGGTGCATAAACACCGTGCCAGATGCCGAACTGCATGCCCTTGATGCCGGATTCTCCGGCGGTTGGCAGGTTCGGCAGCACGTCGAGGCGCTTCTCCGTGGTCACGGCATAGCCCTTGATGGTGCCGGCCTGGATCTGCTTGGTGGTGTTGGTGGTCTGGTCGCACATGAAGTCGACCTGCCCGCCGAGAAGGTCGGTCATGGCCGGGCCGGTGCCCTTGTAGGGCACGGTCACGAACCGCGTATTGATCGCGCTCATGAACAGCATGCCGCACAGATGTGAGGCCGCGCCGATGCCGGCATTGGCATAGGTCAACTTATCCTTGTTGGCCTTGGCATACTCCACCAGACCCTTGAAGTCGGCCGGCGGCAGATCCTTGCGGGCGACGATGGTCATCGGAACCTCGGTGACGAGGCCGACATATTCAAAGCTCTTCAAGGTATCATAAGGCAGCTTGCGATAGAGCGTTGCCGCGGTGGACATGCCGATGTGATGCAACAGCAGGGTGTAGCCGTCCGGCGCAGCGTTCGCGACGCGCCGGGCACCAAGGGTTCCGCCAGCGCCGCCAACGTTTTCGACGATGACCTGTTGGCCGAGATCCTTGGACATCGCCTCCGCTACGAGGCGGGTCACGGTATCGGTCGGGCCGCCAGCAGCGAAGGGCACGACCATCGTAATGGTGCGGTCCGGATAATTTTGCGCCGCGGCGCCAAAGGTTGAGGCAGCCAAAAGAAGCGCGGCGGTCGCCGCTTTGAAAAGACGAGCCATCAAAAATCTCTCCGATTGAGACGTTTCCCCTCCGGCGATTGCGGGTGCCCCCTATCGCCGGCCTCGCCGCAGTTTTTCTTATGTGCGGAAGTCACAGCCTAATTCGAGATTGGCCCAACGGCAAACTCGATGTTCGGTGGCGGTGACATGAAACCGCTCGGAGGCGCTGTACTCTGCCGGCGCTATCGATTCCGGCGCTATCGGCCAGCTCTTGCGGATTTTTCGGTCGGTCTCAACGGACTTCATTTGACAGAAGAACACGCGCTTGCAGAAACAGCGCGGGCCTTTGGCAGGCTCCGGGAGATTTTGTTCGGGCCAGGGACGAGGTTCGTTTTCCTCTGATTTTTTTCTTCCGGTTCGGCCGATATCGCGGATTGCGCCGCGAAGCGACAGGAGCATGCAACTGGGGGCAGGTGTAGAGACACGGCTGCGGGGCGATTTTTCGAATCGCCCCGCCCGGCTTGATCAGGAAGACGCCGCCGGGCTCGCCGCACCGGCCGCGCTTGCGCCCGCAGTCTCAGGTGAGGTCTGTGCTGCTCCTGCGAAACCGGGCGAGGCGGCGAGAGCATCGCGCAGGGCCTGTTCCTTGGTGTGGTCGAGCGAGGTTTTCAGCACCGTGCCGCCGGTGCCTTTGAGCGCATCGAGCACCTTGTCGGACGTCATCTTGCGGATCAGCACGAACATGGCGGCATTGCCGGGCTGCAGGTTGGCCGAGAGATCTTTCATGAATGCGTCATTGATGCCGAAATCGCTGAGAGCCCCGCCCAGCGCGCCGGAGGCTGCGCCCAATGAAGCGCCCAGAAGCGGCATGAGGAAGAGGGAGCCGATCAGGAGCCCCCAGAAGCCGCCGGACAAGGCGCCCACAGCCGTGGTGTTCATCATTTGGTTGAGCTTCACCTTGCCGCTATCCTGCTTCACGGCGATCACGGCGTCGGAAAGTTCGATCAGATATTCCTGCTGCAAGTTGAACAGCTTTTTTCGCATTTCCTCTGCTTTTTCCTCGGTCGGGTAAACAATGACGACGAGATCAGACATCCGGATGCTCCTGGAAAAAGAAACGACAACCACGCCCTGCTGGAACATATTGGGAGGAGATTTGTTCCACTGGGAAATCTGCATGCGCAGGCGGTCGCGGTTGGCCATGCGTGCTGTGATCCGTGGTTATCTCCGATCGCAATCGGCGTTGCATCAATGGTTTGCCGGACAATTTTCCGGTGCGATGTGCAAATGCGGTCTCACGCGAAGTTGTGTGGTCGCCGGCGATGGAGGGCGCTTTAGAACTTTTTGCGTTGCGAAGGGCAATGCCTCGTTTCAATCCGGGGATGTTGCATGCAGGTAAATTTAAAAATTTAGCATCTTTCGCCTTCCGCAACCTATGTCGATCGATCTGCGAAATCTCCTGAGAAGGAATTCACTCATGGGTAAAGTCATCGGTATCGACCTCGGCACGACGAACTCCTGCGTGGCGGTGATGGATGGAGCAGCCGCGCGCCTGATCGAGAACTCGGAAGGCATGCGAACCACGCCCTCGATCGTTGCCTTCACCAGCGACGGGGAACGCCTCATCGGCCAGCCCGCGAAGCGGCAGGCGGTGACCAATCCCGAAAACACGATCTTTGCGGTCAAGCGGCTGATCGGCCGCCGCTATGACGATCCCATGGTGGAGAAGGACAAGGGGTTGGTTCCCTACAAGATCATCAAGGCCGCAAACGGCGATGCGTGGGTCGAGGCTGGCGGCAAGAGCTACTCGCCGTCGCAGATCTCCGCCTTCATCCTCCAGAAGATGAAGGAAACCGCTGAGGCCAATCTCGGCGAGAAGGTCAATCAGGCCGTGATCACCGTTCCCGCCTATTTCAACGACGCGCAGCGACAGGCCACTAAGGACGCGGGCAAGATCGCCGGGCTGGAAGTGCTGCGGATCATCAACGAGCCGACTGCGGCGGCGCTGGCCTATGGCCTCGACAAGCAGAAGCAAAGCAAGATCGCCGTCTACGACCTCGGCGGCGGCACGTTCGACCTGTCGATCCTCGATATCGGTGACGGCGTGTTCGAGGTCAAATCGACTAACGGCGACACCTTCCTTGGCGGCGAAGATTTTGACATGCGCCTCGTCAACTATCTCGCCGACGAGTTCCAGAAGGAGCAGGGCATCAATCTGCGCAACGACAATCTCGCGCGCCAGCGCCTTAAGGAAGCCGCGGAGAAGGCCAAGATCGAACTGTCCACGACGATGCAGACCGAGATCAATCTGCCCTTCATCACCGCGGATGCAACCGGGCCGAAACATCTCGCGATCAAGCTGACGCGGGCGAAGTTCGAAACGCTCGTGGACGACCTTGTGCAGCGAACGGTGCAGCCGTGCTTCAACGCGCTCAAGGATGCTGGCCTCACCGCCGCTGATATCAACGAAGTGGTGCTGGTCGGCGGAATGACGCGCATGCCGAAGATTCAGGAGGTCGTGCGCAAGATTTTTGACAAGGAGCCGCACAAGGGTGTCAATCCCGATGAGGTGGTCGCCATCGGCGCGGCGATTCAGGCCGGTGTGCTCCAAGGCGACGTTAAAGATGTGCTGCTGCTTGACGTGACGCCACTGTCGCTCGGCATCGAGACGCTTGGCGGTGTGTTCACGCGGCTGATCGACCGCAACACCACCGTTCCAACCAAGAAGAGCCAGATCTTTTCGACCGCGGAGGACAACCAGAACGCCGTCACCATCCGCGTCTTCCAGGGCGAGCGGGAAATGGCAGCGGACAACAAGGCGCTGGCCCAGTTCGATCTGGTTGGCATTGCGCCTGCGCCCCGCGGCGTGCCGCAAATCGAGGTCACCTTCGATATCGACGCCAATGGCATCGTCAACGTCTCGGCGAAGGACAAGGGGACCGGCAAGGAGCAGCGCGTTCAGATCCAGGCCTCCGGCGGATTGTCCGAAGGCGACATCGATCGAATGATAAAGGATGCGGAGGCGCATGCGGCCGAGGACAAGAAGCGCAAGGAGGTGGTCGAGGCCAAGAATCATGGCGAGGCGTTTCTGCACACGACCGAGCGCTCCGTTGCCGAGCATGGCGCCAAGCTCGGCGAGGCGGATCGCCGCGCGATCGAGAACGCGATGGCGGATCTGCGCGAGGCGCTGAAGGGCGACGACGTGGCGGCAATCGCCGCCAAGACCAGCACGCTGCAACAGGCGTCCACCAAGATCGGCGAGGCGGTGTATTCGCAATCCCAGCAGGCCGGAGGCGCCGGTTCCGCATCGAGCAAGGACGATAATGTAGTCGACGCGGAATTCACCGAGGTCGATGACGACAAGGACACGAAAAAGTCTGCCTGAGGTTGCCTGATGCGATCATTGCCAGCTTTTTTGCGCGGCTCGTGCGGCGCAAGGGAAAGGTGCGGGGCGTGAAGCATGGACAGAAGCTATCACGACTGGATGTGGCTCGAGGCTTGCGCCATGCTCGCGCAAGCCGAGCGGCTTCAAAGGCTGGCCTTCCGTCCGGCTCGTTCGCTTACAGCCGGTCCGGCCTGGGAGCCGCCGGTCGACATCCTTGAAACCGATAAGGAGGTTTTGGTTTTCGTCGGATTGCCCGGCGTCAATCCGGAGCAGATCGAGACGCGCATCGAGGGCGACGATCTTTCCGTCTCGGGCACGCGCCTGTTGCCCGCGGCGCTGCGCACCGCCGCCATCCACCGGCTGGAATTGCCCCAGGGGCGATTTGAGCGCCGGGTTCGAATTCCGGCGGGACGCTACAGCCGTATCCAGCGCACCATGGTGGATGGCTGTGTGCTGATCACTCTTGAAAAAGCGGGAGAGGGGCATGGATGACACCCCGAATGTGGGAGGCACCAGTCAGGTCCAAGATGCCGTTTCGGCCAGTCCCCCGCCGGATGCGCTCATCATCATCGCCGTGCGTAATGTCGTCCTGTTTCCGGGCACGATCTTTCCCATCACGATTCAGCGGCAACGCTCGATCGCGGCGGCCCAGCGCGCGCTGCGAGACCAGCGTCAGATCGGCATTTTGATGCAGCGCGACGGCGCGATCGACGATCCCGCCGCCATCGATCTTCACCGCATCGGGACCGTCGCCAACATCGTGCGCTACATCACAGCGCCGGATGGCTCCCACCACCTCGTGTGCCAGGGCGAACAGCGTTTTGAAGTGCTCGAGTATCTCAATGGATGGCCGTTCTTCGTCGCCCGCGTGCGGCAGATCCCCGAGGCGAGCGCGCCGTTCTCCTCCGAGGTCGAGGCGCGTTTTCTCAACCTTCGCAATCAGGCGCTGGAAATTTTTCAGCTTTTGCCACAGGTGCCGCAGGAGCTCGCCGTCACAATTGAAGCGACGAGCACGCCTGGCGCGCTCGTCGACCTGATCGCTTCCTATATGGATGCCAAGCCGGAGGAAAAGCAGGAGCTGCTCGAGACAATCGACGTGTCGGTGAGAATGGACAAGATCTCCCGGATGCTGGCGCATCGGATCGAAGTGCTGCGGCTGTCGCAGGAGATCGGCCAGCAGACCAAGGCATCGCTCGATCAACGCCAGCGCGAGATCCTGCTTCGCGAGCAGCTCGCCGCGATCCAGAAGAAGCTCGGCGAGGGCGAGGAGGGCAAGACCGCAGAGATCGCCGAGCTTGGCGAGGCGATCAGCGCTGCGGAGATGCCCAAGGAGGTGGAGGAGCAGGCCCGCAAGGAGCTGCGCCGGCTCGAACGGATGCCGGAGGCCGCAGCGGAATACGGCATGGTTCGCAACTATCTCGATACGCTGATAGAGTTGCCGTGGAAGCTGCCCGATGAAGCGCCGATCGACCTTGCGGAGGCGCGCCGCATCCTCGACGAGGATCACTATGGTCTCGACAAGATCAAGCAGCGGATCATCGAGTATCTCGCCGTGCGCAAACTGGCACCGCAGGGCAAGGCGCCGATCATCTGCTTCGTCGGCCCGCCGGGCGTCGGCAAGACATCGCTCGGCCAGTCGATCGCGCGCGCGATGCAGCGAAAATTCGTGCGCGTGAGCCTCGGCGGCGTTCACGATGAAGCCGAGATCCGCGGCCATCGGCGAACCTATATCGGCGCGCTGCCGGGCAATATCATCCAGGCGCTGCGCAAGGCCGGCACGCGCAATTGCGTGATGATGCTGGACGAGATCGACAAGCTGGGGGGCGGCGGCGTGCAAGGCGATCCCGGCGCAGCGCTGCTGGAAGTGCTGGACCCCGAGCAGAACAACACTTTTCGCGACAATTATCTCGCCGTCCCGTTTGATCTCAGCCGCGTGGTTTTCATCACGACCGCCAATATACTCGATACCATCCCCGGGCCGCTGCGGGACCGGCTCGAGATCATCAGCCTCGCCGGATATACGGCCGATGAAAAATTCGAGATCGCGCGGCGCTACCTGGTCGGCCGGCAGATTGCCGCGAATGGCTTGCATCATGACCAGCTGCGGCTGTCGGACGATGCCCTGCGGGAGATCATCCGGCACTATACGCGTGAAGCCGGCGTGCGAAATCTTGAGCGCGCCATCGGCAAGGTGGCGCGGAGCGCGGCGGTTCGGATCGCGGAAGGCGAGGCGGGGCCGATTGCAGTCGAGGTGAGCGACCTCGCAAAAATCCTCGGGCCCGTTCAGTTCGAGAACGAGGTGGCGATGCGCACCAGCGTGCCGGGCGTGGCAACCGGCCTTGCCTGGACGCCGGTTGGCGGCGACATTCTGTTCATCGAAGCAACGCGAACGCCAGGGAGCGGCCGGCTGATCCTGACTGGCCAGCTCGGCGATGTGATGAAGGAGAGCGCGCAGGCGGCGCTCAGCATCGTCAAGAACAAGGCGGGCGCGATGGGGATCGAGCCCACGTTATTCGAAAAGAGCGACATCCACATTCATGTTCCCGCAGGCGCGGTGCCGAAGGATGGGCCGAGCGCAGGCGTTGCGATGTTCATGGCGCTCACGTCGCTGCTGACCGACAAGGCAATCCGCAGCGACACCGCGATGACCGGCGAGATCAGCTTGCGCGGGTTGGTGCTGCCGGTCGGCGGGATCAAGGAGAAGGTGATCGCGGCGGCGCAGGCCGGCATCAAGCGGGTATTGCTGCCGGCGCGCAACAAGCGGGACCTCGAGGACATTCCGCAGGAAGTGCGCGACCAGCTCGAATTCTTCTGGATCGAGCGCGTCGAAGATGCAGTTGATCTTGCATTCGATGCTGCGGCCAAGGTTCCGTGAGCAGGGGAGGCGCTCAGGTCGCGGGCATGATCCTGCTGGCGTAAGCGTCCACGGCGCGTGCGCCAATCACAAACATTTGTCATGCGCGCCACAGTGGCCTTCATACAATCCTGTGGAACCGCTCAATGACGGTGACAACGAAACGTTCGTTTTGCACCCGGGCAGTCAAGGCCAATACGACCGGCGATGGACATGCCGTACCAGATCAAAACGATCTTCATGAAGTCGCCGCGGCGATTGGCGACGCTGGGGGCTCATCGCCGGGCCGGGCGAGGCGAAGACCGAGCCGCTGACGCATCCGTTCGCATGACCCGGCAATCGTCAAAGCGATCGTCGGTGTCGAGACCGTGGATCATCCGAGCGATGCCCAGCTTCTCACGCTCGCGCGCAGGCCCATGAAGGCAGCCGACCGCATGCGGCGCAGGGAATCATCATGTCGAAACTGCTGTTCTATTGCGGGCTGTCACGTCCTGCGATGTTCCAGTGAGGACAAACGCATTCGCGCTTCACTGCGGATTGATTGGAAAACCAAAGATCGGTTTGTACAATTTCATCAATAGCGCGCCGGTTCCGATGCGCTTGTAAAGCTGCGGAGGACGCGCCGCGAGTTGTGAACTCGAAGCAGAAGGAGACAGGCAATGGCACGCACTTCTCTCACTCCGTTGGGTGGACATCTGATGGCGAGTGACCCGTTCTGGCCGCTTCATCAAGGCATGAACCGCCTGATTGACGACATGGTGAGCGGGACCGGGATGCCTATGGCGATGCGGCAAGGTCGTGAAGAAACAATGATCATGCCGCAAATGAATGTTTCCGAGACCGACACCGAATTGCGGATCACTGCCGAGTTGCCGGGCGTGGCCGACAAGGACGTCGATATCACTCTCGACGACGACGTATTGACGATCAGCGGCGAGAAGAAACTGGAGAAGAAGGAAGAGCGCGAGAACTTCCATTTCGTCGAGCGCTCATTCGGCCGCTTCCAGCGCTCGCTGCGCATTCCCCATTCGGTCAAGGCGGACAAGGTGGAGGCCAGTGTCGAGAACGGCATTTTGACTGTGATCCTGCCGAAGAACACCGAGCAGGAGAAGGTTCGTCACATTCAGGTTCACGGCAGCACGCATTGAGCATTGCTGACGTTTTTTGGCTTCATGCTGAAATCTATCTGCTGCGGTCATTTGGCCGCAGCCCTCTCTCCGAAGTATCCATAGAGACAGAGTGAATTTGATCTTCGCGTCGTGATGGCGGGAAGTCATCGATCGGCTGCGATCATTTGGCGCAGCAGAGATCACAAAGTTGTGAGTGGGGCTGATCAGGGCGAAACGAAGCACGCGACATGAACTGATTGCCATAGATGCGGCGAGCGCGCGGGCGGACGATGCGCATCTCGCTGCATGTTGCCGGTTGGCTGCAATTCCGGGCGCGAAGCGATTTGCCTCCTGTGAGTGACGAAGCAGCGTATGAAGCTCATTTTCGGATGATGCCGAAACTGTGTCATTTCAGCGGCACGCTTGATGTGGCGTAGCGCCGCATAAAAAAATGATGCGGTGCACTTTGCGAGTCCGGTGTTTGTTTTTAAATACCGTCTCATTGTTCAGATCGTATTCATTCAGCATGAAGGTAGGAGCCTACGGGATGCACGCGCGCAAAATGCTTGGTTTAACAATTTTGCTGCTCGGTGTGTCTCCAATGCTTGCTGGTTGCGATGAGCCGGTTGCGGCTTCCGCTGCGCCTGCACCAGCGCCGAATGTCAGCGTCATCACGGTGAAGGAGGAGCCACGCACGCTTGTGCGGGAGTTGCCAGGCCGCATCGCGCCGACACGGATTGCTGACGTTCGCTCGCGTGTGTCGGGCATTGTTGTCGAGCGCCTGTTCCATCAGGGCAGCCAGGTGAAAGCCGGCGATCCGCTCTACAGGATCGATCCCAAACCGTTCGAAGTTGAATTGCAGGCCGCGCAAGCTGCGCTCGCGAAGGCGGAAGCGTTGCGCGATCAGACAGTGAGCCGTGCAAAGCGGTTCGAGACGCTGGCAGGACATGCGGCGGTTTCGCAGGCGGAAAACGAGAATGCGATTGCCGCGATGCGTCAGGCGGTTGCCGATGTCGCCGCGCGTGAGGCGGACGTTGCGCGCGCAAAGCTCAATCTTGATTATGCGACCATTCGCGCGCCGATCGACGGCGTGATTGGCGCGGCGCTCGTCAGTGAGGGCGCGCTGGTGGTGCAGAACGATGCCACGAGCCTTGCGACGATCCAGCAGATCGAGACGATCTATGTCGACTTCACCCAGTCGGCGAGCGAGTTGAGTAAACTGCGCCGCGCCTTCGAGACCGGGGAGCTGGAACGCGTTGATCGCGGTGTCGCCAAGGTCAGGCTCGTCCTCGATGACGGAGCGGCCTATCCGATCGACGGCCGGCTGTTGTTCTCCGAAGCGAAGGTTGATGCCAACACCGGGCAGGTGACATTGCGCGGCGAATTCCAGAATCCCAAGCATGACCTCTTGCCCGGGATGTATGCGCGGGTGCGGATCGAGCAGGGCGTCGATTCAGACGCCATCACGGTGCCGCAGCAGGCGGTGCAGTTCAGCACCAGTGGCGAGACGCAGGTATTCGTGGTCAAGCCCGACAACCGCGTTGCTATTCAGGCGATCCGCACCGGCGAGATGGTCGAGGATCAGTGGATGGTGCTCGATGGTCTGAAGCCTGGCGAGCGGGTTGTCGTCGAAGGGTTCCAAAAGTTCGCCGCGGGCGATGCGGTGACGCCAAATGCCTGGGCGGAATCCGAAGTCGCGGTCGGGAATCGGCCGGCTACCGAGACGAAGCTGCGCTGAGCCGAAACCATGCCCGCATTTTTTATCGACCGGCCGATCTTCGCCTGGGTCGTCGCGCTGTTCATTTGTCTGATCGGCGCGATCTCGATTCCCTTCCTCTCTGTCGCGCAGTATCCGATCATTGCGCCGCCCTCCATTGCGATCAGTACCAGCTATCCGGGCGCATCACCGGAAAACCTCTACAACAGCGTCACGCGGCTGATCGAGGAGGAGCTGAATGGTGCCGCCGGCATCCTGAATTTTGAGTCCACCAGCGACTCGCTCGGCCAGGTGGAAATCCTTGCCAACTTCGTGCCCGGCACCGATAGCAGCATGGCCTCGGTCGAGGTCCAGAATCGCATCAAGCGCGTTGAGGCTCGCCTGCCGCGCGCGGTGATCCAGCAGGGCATTCTGGTCGAGGAAGCCTCAAGCGCGGTTCTGCAGATCATCACGCTTCGCTCGACGGATGGCAGCCTCGATGAAGTCGGCCTCGGCGATTTCATGGTCCGCAACGTGCTCGGCGAGATCCGCCGCATCCCCGGCGTCGGCCGCGCCACCCTCTATTCGACCGAACGCTCGCTGCGCATCTGGATCGATCCCGCCAAGCTCGTTGGTTACAATCTCACCGCTGACGACGTTACCAAGGCGATCAACGCTCAGAATGCGCAGGTCGCCTCCGGCAGCGTCGGTGCCGAGCCGTCGACGCCGGATCAAAAAATCTCCGCGCTGGTGCTGGTGAAGGGCCAGCTCACATCCGCCGATGAGTTCGGAGCGATCGTTCTTCGCGCCAACCCGGACGGCTCGACGGTGCGTCTGCGCGATGTCGCCCGCATCGAGGTCGGCGGCATGGGTTATCAGTTCACCACGCGCCTCAACGGCCAGCCGACCGCCGGCCTTTCGGTGCTCCTTGCGCCGACCGGCAATGCGCTGGCCACCGCGAGTGCGATCGAGGCCAAGATGAAGGAGCTGTCGCGCTTCTTCCCGGCCAACATCACCTATGACATTCCCTACAACATCACGCCTGTCGTCGAGGCGTCGATCACCAAGGTGCTGACGACGCTGGCCGAAGCTGTCGTGCTGGTGTTCATCGTGATGTTCCTGTTCCTGCAGAACATCCGCTACACCGTCATCCCGACAATCGTCGTGCCGGTCGCGCTGCTCGGCACCTGCGCGACGCTCCTCCTGGCCGGCTACTCGATCAATATGCTGACGCTGTTCGGCATGGTGCTGGCGATCGGCATATTGGTCGACGATGCCATCGTCGTGGTCGAGAACGTCGAGCGCATCATGTCGGAGGAGGGGCTGCCGCCGAAGGAAGCGACGCGCAAGGCGATGTCGCAGATCACCAGTGCGATCGTCGGCATCACGCTGGTGCTGATGGCGGTGTTCGTGCCGATGGCGTTCTTTCCCGGCTCCGTTGGCATCATCTACCGGCAGTTCTCGGTCACGATGGTGGCGGCGATCGGCTTCTCAGCGCTGATGGCGCTGTCGC
Source organism: Xanthobacteraceae bacterium (assembly GCA_035565775.1). Lineage (GTDB taxonomy): Bacteria > Pseudomonadota > Alphaproteobacteria > Rhizobiales > Xanthobacteraceae > PRO6. The sequence continues at coordinate 121,992 of DATMRW010000025.1, forward strand.
TGACACCCGCGCTCTGCGCCACGCTGCTCAAGCCGGTGCAGGCGGGGCACGGCCATGCCAAGAGAGGCGTTTTTGGCTGGTTCAATCGCATTCTTGATCGCGTGAAAGACCGCTATGCCGGCTCCGTCGGCTGGATGGTGACACGCACGGGCCGGTTGATGGTGATCTACGCGGTGCTGCTGATCGGGCTTGGCTGGGCCTTCGTCCGGCTGCCGGGCGGTTTTCTGCCGATCGACGATCAGGGCTTCATCACCACCGACGTTCAGACGCCGTCCAACTCATCGTTCAACCGGACGGAAGCGGCGGTCAAGGAGGTGGAAAAGTATCTGGCGAGCCGCGACGGTGTCGAGAATGTCACCTTCCTCACGGGCTTCAGTTTTCTTGGTCAGGGCATCAACACCGCGCAAGCCTTCATCACCCTGAAGGACTGGTCGGAACGCGGGCCTAAGGATTCCGCTGCGGCGATCGTCAACGACATCAACAAGAACCTGTCATCGGTGCGCGATGCCCAGATTTCGGCCCTGCAGCCGCCGCCGATCGACAACCTCGGCAACTCTAGCGGCTTCAGCTTCCGCCTGCAGGATCGCGGGCAGAAGGGCTATGACGCCTTGATGCAGGCGACCGACACCTTGCTGGCGCGGGCCAAGGCAAGCCCTGTGCTGAAGAATGTCTTTGTCGAGGGCCTGCCGCCCGCGCCGGTCGTCAACCTTATGGTGGACCGCGAGAAGGCCGCCGCGTTCGGCGTGACCTTCGAGGACATCAACAGCACCATCTCGACCAATCTCGGTTCGGCCTATATCAACGACTTCCCCAATCGTGGACGCATGCAGCGCGTGATCGTGCAGAGCGACACGGCCGGCCGCATGAAGGCCAGCGACATTCTTGGCTACAACGTCAAGAACAGCCGCGGGCAACTGGTGCCGCTGTCCGCCTTCTCGACGGTCGAGTGGAGCAAGGGGCCGACCCAGATCGTCGGATTCAATTATTATCCCTCGGTGCGCATCAGCGGCGAGGCGAAGCCGGGCTTCACCTCGGGCGATGCGATCGCCGAGATGGAGAGACTGGCCGACCAGCTTCCGCGCGGATTCGGCTATGAGTGGACGGGCCAGTCGCTGCAGGAAAAGCTCTCCGGCTCGCAGGCGCCGTTCATCCTTGCGCTGTCGGCGCTTGTCGTCTTCCTGTGCCTTGCCGCGCTCTATGAGAGCTGGGCGATCCCGCTCGCCGTGCTGCTGACGGTGCCGCTCGGCATCTGCGGCGCCGTGGCGGCGGCGATGATGCGGGGCCTGCCGAACGACGTCTATTTCACCGTGGCGCTGATCACGATCATCGGCCTTGCCGCAAAGGACGCGATTCTCATCATCGAGTTCGCCAAGGAGCTCCGCGAGAAAGGCAAGCCGCTGCTGACGGCGACGGTCGAGGCCTGCCGCCTGCGCTTCCGGCCGATCCTGATGACCGGCTTTGCCTTCGTCTGCGGCGTGCTGCCGATGGCGATCGCCAGCGGCGCGGGCGCGAAGAGCCAGCAGGCGCTCGGCACGAGCGTGATGGGCGGGATGATCGCCGTGGTCATTCTTGCGCTGCTGATGGTGCCGGTGTTCTTCGTCTTCGTCCGGCGCTGGCTCTCCGGCGACAAGTCGGGCGGCGAAGTGAACGCGTTTGAGGCGCCGGTGCTTCCGGCGGCGGAGGCGAGGGAAGCCGCAGGCGGTCACTGAGGTGTTGTGGGGCGGCGTAGCCGGGCGGCCACCGTGCCGGGGTCACGCGCTTGGCTGCGCCCGCGTGACGGGTTGGAATGCGCTGCCGCGGCGGGACGGCGCCCGCAGCGTTTGCGACGGATACTCGCCGAACAGCGAATGATAATATTGAGAGAAGCGTCCCAGTTCGAGAAAACCGTGCTGCATGGCCGCTTCGGCCACAGTCACCTGGGCCGGATCGCTCTCTCGCAACACCGAGTGGACGTTGCACATCCGCTTGTAGCGCAGGAAAGTGACGGGGCCGATGCCGAGCGCGTCGTGGAAGGCACGGTGCAGGTTGCGACGCGACGTGCCGAGCCGCGCGCAGATCTCTGAAACATGGATCGGCCTGAGACCGGCCATGTCGAGGAAATGACCGACCTCACGCACGAGCTTGACGGCCGAAGGGGGCGGTCCCGATTCATCAGGCGGCAGACTATGAACGATCGACGCGGTGACGGCGTCGATGATCGAGCGGCGCCAGTAGTCGGCCGCCTCCTGCGACAGAGGCGTGTGCGGATCGCAAAGGTACGTGACGATCTTGGATAGCCGCTGGACGGCCAGCGGGCCGACATAGGGATCGGCCCTGAAGTGATTTTTCGCCTGCCACGTGGCGGCGTCGCTCAGCCGCGGCTCCCCGGCGAAAACTGCGGCCACATCGTCCAGGGGAAGGCGGATGGCCCCGTAGGCCGCACCGCCGTAAAATCGGCCGTCATGATCGACGTCGGGCGGGATGACCAGAACGTCCGCAGGACGCAGATCGTATGACCAATGGGTGACGCGGCTGTCGGCGCCGAGCAGAATGCCGATGATCAGGTGTTTCTCATTCGAAGTTCGCTGCGCCCGGATGCCGACCGAGAACGAGCCTGCGCTAAGCGAAAACTCTCCGATGGCGATATGAGTGAGCCAGCCCTGAAGCGCGCCGGGGGCGAGTTGCGTCACATCGACATGGCTGCCGAGGATCGCTTCGCGCATGCACTCGAAGCAGTCCACCCTGGAGTGATTGACGAAGACATCTCCGCTCATCGATGCCGGACTCCTCAGGCGCGCAATGGAAATGCTCCGCACGGTCGGGCCGTTGCGAGTGAAATAGTCAGTTCAGCGAAGAATGCGACGCGGGCGTATATTGTTCCTTCCCCGTGACAGGCAGAGCAAGATCTCCCGCTTGGCACAAACTGCACATCACAGTTGCGGGGAGTTGGGTTACTGTCGTAAGCCCTTGCTGCGCTCGGCGAGATTTTGTCGGAACTGTCCGGTTGGCTGGCCATGGCGCTATCGACCGATACTGAACGAAGCGGTTTTTCTGCGGCCGACGACCGTGTGTCCGGCATGGTCTGGATACCGGGCGGCACGTTTCGCATGGGGTCCGATCGGCACTATCCGGAGGAAGCCCCGAGCCATCAGGTAACTGTCTCCGGGTTCTGGATCGATCAGGCGCCGGTGACGAACCGCCAGTTCAAAGACTTCGTCAAGGCGACGGGGCATGTGACGACCGCCGAAATCCCGCCGGACCCGAAGCATTATCCCGGTGCGCTGCCGCATATGCTCTATGCCGGTTCGCTCGTCTTCGTGCCGCCGCGCCACACTGTCGATCTTCATGACTGGTCGCAGTGGTGGACCTTCTTGAAGGGCGCCGACTGGCGCCACCCCTATGGGCCGAAGAGCAGCATCAACACGCTCGACAATCATCCGGTCGTGCATGTGGCCTTCGCCGATGCGCAGGCCTACGCAAGGTGGGCGGGCAAGGAACTGCCCACGGAAGCCGAATGGGAGTTTGCGGCACGGGGCGGACTCGATGGTGCCGAATACGCCTGGGGCAACGAGTTTACGCCGCATGGCAAACACATGGCAAACACCTGGCAGGGCGAGTTTCCGGCACAAAGCCTTAACCTCGATGGCTATGAGCGGACCTCGCCGGTTCGGGCTTTCCCGCCCAACGGCTATGGCCTCTATGACATGATCGGCAATGTCTGGGAGTGGACTGATGACTGGTACTCTCCACGGCACCCGGCGGATGCGCCGAAAACCTGCTGCATACCTGTCAATCCGCGCGGCGCGGGCGAGGCGGGCAGCTACGATCCGTGCCAGCCGGAGATCAGGATTCCGCGAAAAGTGCTGAAGGGCGGTTCGCATCTGTGCGCGCCGAATTACTGCCGCCGCTATCGCCCCGCGGCGCGTCATGCCGAAGCAGTCGATACATCCACCAGCCACGTCGGATTCCGATGTGTCGTGAGGCAGGCAAGCACGCCATGACTTTCATGTTTTGGAAGGATGGAGAGTAGGATGACGAGCAATGCGCTGGATGAACGTCGAGGTGAAGCGAAAGGCACGGAGCTTCAAGCGCCGAGCCGTCGGAGCATTCTGCTCGGGTCGTCGGCGGTCGTCGCGATGGCGACGTTGACGCAGTCCGGGGCCGGGCAGGCGCAACAGGTGGCGCCGGCCCAGCCGGCCGCGTCATCCGGGCGCAAGCCCAACATCCTTGTCATCTTTGGCGACGTCGGCATAACCAACCTCAGCGCCTATGCGAACGGCTTGATGGGCTACGAGACGCCGAACATCGATCGCATCGCTCGCGAGGGCATCAAGTTTCAGCACTATTACGGCGAACAGTCTTGTACGGCGGGCCGGGCAGCGTTCCTCACCGGCCAGCACAGCCTTCGCACCGGGCTGACCAAGGTTGGCTTTCCCGGCGCGCCGATGGGCATGAGCCAGCTTGATCCCTCGATCGGGGGACTTCTCAAGAATCTCGGCTATGCGACGGGACAATTCGGCAAGAACCATGTCGGCGACCGCAACGATACGTTGCCGACCGTCAACGGCTTCGACGAATTTTTCGGAAACCTCTATCACCTCAACGCGGAGGAGGAGCCCGAGTTGCCGGACTATCCGAAGGACGCAGCCTATCGCGCGAAGTATGGGCCGCGCGGGGTGCAAGGCGACCAATGTCGATGACCCGACGGTCGATACGCGTTTTGGCAAGATCGGCAAGCAAACCATCGAGGATACCGGCGCGCTGACGAAGAAGCGGATGGAGACGATCGACGACGAAACATCGGCGGCGGCGATCGATTTCATGCAGCGGCAGCGGGCGGCGGGCAAGCCGTTTTTCGTCTGGTTCAACTCGACCCGCATGCACCTGCGCACCCATGTGCGGCCAAGGCACCGCGGACGCTATACGCACGGCGACAGTGAGTATATCGACGGCATGCTGGAGCATGACGATACGGTCGGCAGCCTCCTGAAGGCTCTGGATGATATGGACAGCGCCAACGACACCATCGTCGTCTATTCGAGCGACAACGGGCCTCATATGAATACGTGGCCGGACGGCGCGATGACCTGGTTCCGCTCCGAGAAAAACACCAACTGGGAGGGCGCGTTCCGCGTGCCGTGCATGGTGCGCTGGCCCTCCATTATCAAGCCGGGAACGGTGACCAACGAGCTGATGAGCCACAACGATTGGGTGCCGACGCTCTGTGCGATTGCCGGGGAGCCCGATATCGTCAACAAGCTCAAAGCTGGCTACGTGGTAAACGGCATCACCTACAAGGTGCACCTTGACGGCTATGATCAGTCCGCATTTCTGCGCAATGTGAGCGGTAGCGCGGCCAACAACAATGGCGTGAAAAGTGCGCGCAACAGTTTCTTCTATGCCGACGATGATGGCTTGCTCGTCGGCCTCCGCAGCGGGGACTACAAGTATGTCTTCTCCGAGCAGCGCAAGGAGGGAACGATGGCCGTGTGGGCCGAGCCCTTCACGACGCTGCGACTGCAGAGAATATTCAATCTGATGCAGGATCCGTTCGAACGCGCCGACATGACCTCGAACACGTTCTGGGATTGGCAGATCAACCATGTCGGGATGATGTACGGGGTGATCGACGAGGTTTTCCAGATCGTGGCGACGTTCAAGGACTTTCCGCCGCGCTCGTTCCCGCCGAGCTTCAATCCCGCCAACATCATGGAAAGCACGTTGGATAACATCAAGCAGAAGAGGGCGCTCACCGAAAGTCTGGATCTGGATAGGATCCGCAGCGGATTGAATAAGCTGATTGAAGAGCAGCTCCGGCAGGGTGTGGGCAGGTGAAAGATACATTGTCGGCCCGTCAGGGACGGGCCGACCGTGTCCTCAAAATGATGCCCGATCTAAGTAAAAATCCGTTCAGCGCGATCGGCGCATTCCCATCAAGGCATTCTGGCAGGTCGGGGAAAGCGACGCGGCATTGGCGCGCAGGCACGCGACCGCGCGGCCGCCGCCCATCTGCACGTTCCCGCAGTACATCCGAAAATCCTCGCCGCAGGAGGTGCGAACCAGGGCGATTTCCTGGCGGGGCGTCATGGCTCGCATCGGCGGTGCCGGGGGCGCGGTGACCGCGCCGACGGTGCCGGATGGCGCGACAGGTGCTGCCGCGAGCGGCGGGGGTGCGACCGGTGCTGCTGCCGACGCGGGAGGCGCGGCAACAGGCGGAGCGGCGGTTGTCTTGCCGACCGCGCCGACAGCCATCTGGCAACCCTGCGAGAGGTTCGCCATGTTCTGCTGCAGGCACATGAGGGCCTGCTTTCCGCCGGACGGGACGTTCGCGCAGTGCGCCTCGTAGTCGGTACGGCAGGCTTCGCGGATGGCGCTTCGCTGCGCCGACGTTGGCTGTTGTGCTGCGAGGGGTGAGGTGAGGACCATCAGGCTTGTCGCGAGAAAAAACAGTTGCGCGCAGCGGCGCCATTCGATGCCATGCTTCATTGCGATCTCCAGTCCATTGCCTTGGTCAGGCGGTTCAGCGGCGAATAGATCAAGCGGCCGAGTAGGGACCTCGATAGGGCGCGAAGACTGCGCGCTTTTGAATGTTCCAGCAACAAGAATATGGTATCATTCGTAGTCTTGCGTGCTTGCCATGATATCGATCGGAGAAGGGGAATGAGATCCAGTCATTCGCTTGCCGATTTATCCCCTTGGAGACTCGCGCGATTTGCGAGGTTCCCGCGGAAGGCACTGAGTGTCCTCGCTGTGGCTGGAGCAGTTTTTCTTGCGGCATGTGAACAGAACAGTTTTGTTCAACCACCGCCGCCGACAGTCGATGTCGCTCTGCCGCTCCAGAAGGAAATCACGCGCTATCTTTTTGCCACCGGCAACACCGCGCCGATCAAGTCCGTTGACCTCGTCGCGCGGGTGCAGGGTGTGCTGCAGTCGATCGACTACAAGGATGGCTCGTTCGTAAAGGAAGGCACGAGGCTGTTCACGATCGAGCCGGAGACATACAAACTCAAGCTCGATCAGGCGAAGGCAGCGGAGGCAGGCGCGCAGGCGGCGTTCGTGCAGGCGCAGGCTGAATATAAGCGGCAGTCCGAACTCGTCTCCAGGCAATTTGCGTCACAGCAGACTTTTGAGCAGGCATCCGCTTCGCGCGACAGCGCCGAGGCCAATCTGCAACAGGCGCAGGCCAACACCAAACTCGCGGCCATCAACTATGGCTATACCAACGTCGTGGCGCCGTTCGACGGGATCGTCTCCGCGCATCTCGTTTCGGTCGGCGAGCTTGTGGGAGCGTCGTCGCCGACCCAGCTTGCGAGCATCGTTCAGCTCGATCCCATCTACGTCAACTTCAATGTCGGCGAGCGGGATGTCCTGACCATCCGCGCCGAGGCCGTGCGGCGCGGGCTGACGGCGGAAGATCTGCAGCGCATCCCGGTTGAGATCGGGCTGCAGACGGAAAACGGCTATCCGCATTCGGGAAAACTCGACTATGCCGCACCGACGCTGAATCAGTCCACCGGAACGCTGGCCGTGCGCGGCGTGCTGCCCAATCCGACACGCGTGCTGCTGCCGGGATATTTCGTTCGCGTCCGCGTGCCCGTGGAGACGGACGTCAAGGCGCTGCTGGTGCCGGATGTCGCGCTCGGCAACGACCAGGGCGGCCGCTATGTGCTGGTGGCCAACAAGGACGATGTCATCGAGCAGCGCAAGGTAGAGGTCGGCCCGCTCGAGGGGCAGCTGCGGGTGATCGAGGCGGGCCTTGCGCCTGACGACCGGGTGGTGGTTGCGGGCATTCTGCGGGCCATTCCCGGCCAGAAAGTCAAGCCGCAGGTTCAGACGATCGAGCAGTTCCTGGCGGCGGTGAAATAGGAAGCAGCGCCAATGATCTCGAAGTATTTCATCGAGCGCCCGGTTCTTGCCAACGTCATCGCAATTTTGATCGTTCTCATCGGGGCTGTCGCGCTTCTGGGATTGCCGGTCGCGCAGTATCCCGACGTTGTTCCGCCCACGGTGCAGGTGACCACGCGCTATCCCGGCGCGAGCGCAAAGACTGTGGTGGACACGGTCGCGCTGCCCATCGAGCAGCAGGTCAACGGCGTCGAGGACATGATCTACATGCAGTCCTATAGCGGCTCCGATGGCAGCTACACGCTGACCGTGACCTTCAAGATCGGCACTGACCTGAACTTCGCGCAGGTTCTGGTGCAGAACCGGGTATCAAGCGCGCTGTCGTCGCTGCCGCAGGCTGTGCAGAGCCAGGGCGTGACGGTGCAGAAGCGTTCGACCGCGATCCTGCTGTTCGTCACCCTGACGTCTACCGACGCGCAGCGCGACAGCCTGTATCTGAGCAACTACGCCACGATCAATCTCAAGGATGAGCTGGCACGCCTTCCCGGCGTGGGCAACGTCACCGTGTTCGGCGCCGGCCAGTACTCGATGCGGCTCTGGCTCAATCCCAACCAGATGCAGGCGCGCGGCCTGGTGCCGCAGGATGTCGTCCAGGCCGTCCAGCAGCAGAGCCAGCAGGTCACTGCCGGTCAGGTCGGCATGCCGCCGGCCCCGCCCGGGCAGGCGTTTCAATACACGCTGAACGTCAGCGGCCGTCTGAACAGTGTCGATCAGTTCGCTGACATCATCGTCAAGACCGGAACCTCGGGCGACATCACGCGCCTGCGCGACGTCGGGCGTGTCGAGCTGGGAGCGCAGACTTACAGCCAGGTTTTTGCGCTCGACCGGCGGCCGGCGACCGGCATCGCTGTTTTCCAGTCGCCCGGCGCCAATGCCATCGATGTCGCCGGCTCGGTCCGCACAAAGATGACGGAGCTGGCGAAGAGCTTTCCGCCCGGCATCCAGTTCGAGATTCCGTTCGACACCACGACCTTCGTCAAAGCCTCGATCAATGAGGTCTACAAGACGCTCATTGAAGCGGCGCTGCTGGTGCTGGTCGTGATTTTGGTATTTTTGCAGGACTGGCGCGCAATGCTGGTGCCGGCGACAACGGTCCCCGTGACCATCATCGGCGCGTTCGCGGCGATGGCCGCGCTCGGGTTCACGGTGAACCTGTCGACCTTGTTCGCGATCATTCTCGCCATCGGCATCGTCGTCGACGACGCGATCGTGGTGGTGGAGGGCGCCGCGCACAACATCGAGCAGGGGATGACCGGCGCGCAGGCCGCGATCAAGGCGATGGACCAGCTGTTCGGCCCCATCATCGGCATCACGCTGGTGCTGGTGTCGGTGTTTCTGCCGGCGGCGTTTCTGCCGGGCCTGACCGGGCGCATCTATGCCCAGTTCGCCCTCGTCATCGCCGCAACGGCGTTGATCAGCGCCGTCAATGCGGCGACGCTGAAGCCGACCCAGTGCGCATTGTGGCTGCGGCCGGCGGTCCCGCCGGAGCAGCGCAACTGGTTCTATCGCGGCTTTAACGCAGTCTATGGCCGGGTGGAGCGCTGGTATGCTGCGTTCATCAGCCGTCTGACCGCGCACAGCGGCATTTCAGTGATCGTGGCGCTGGCCCTGATCGGCGGCAGCATCTATGGGCTGTCGCGGGTGCCGACGGGTTTTCTGCCGATCGAGGATCAGGGCTATCTGCTCGCCGCAGTGCAACTGCCCGACGGCGCGTCGTTGGAGCGCACCCAGCAGGTCATGGACCGCGTCAGCGAAATCGGCGGCAAGACGCCGGGCGTCGCGCATGTGCTCGGCATCGCCGGCATTTCCGCGCTCGACAACAGTGCGAGCCTTGCCAATGCCGGCGTCGCCTATCTCGTGCTCAAGGACTGGAGCGAGCGGGGAGCGGGCGAGGATCTGCGATCGCTGGTGATCGGATTGAACCAGTCGCTCGCCGCCATTTCCGAGGCGCGGATCATCGTGCTGCCACCGCCGCCGATCCAGGGCATCGGCAACGCCGCTGGATTTGCCATGCAGGTCGAGCTGCGCGACGGCAGCTCGGATTTCAACAAGCTGCAGGCCGTCACCAACGCCGTCGTCGCGAATGCGCAGACGCAGAGTTCGCTGCAGCGGGTGAGTTCGCCGTTCCGCTCGATGGTGCCGCAGTTCGATGTCGAGGTCGACAGGGTGAAGACCCAAACCCTGCAGGTATCGACCGATGAGGTCTTCTCCACGCTGGCGTCGTATCTGGGGTCGTCCTTCGTCAGCCAGTTCAACAAGTTCGGCCGCACCTTCCAGATCTATGCGCAGGCTGATGCCCAGTTTCGCCTGCTGCCCCGCGACATCGCGAACATGATGGTGCGTAACCAGCGCGGGGACATGATCCCGCTCGGCACCCTGATCAAGATCACGCCTGCGGCCGGCCCCTCGCTTATCAGCCTCTACAATCTCTATCCGTCGTCAACGGTTGTCGGGCTGCCCGCACAAGGCTTCAGCTCCGGTCAGTCGATCGCGCTGATGGAGGAGATTGCGGCCAAGACCCTGCCGCCTGGCACATCCTACGAATGGACGGGGATGTCCTATCAGGAGAAGCTCGTCAGCAACCAAATCTATCTCGTCTTCGGCCTCGCGATGCTGCTGGTCTATCTTGTTCTTGCCGGCCAGTACGAGAGCTGGTACGCGCCGCTTTCGGTCATCCTTGCGGTGCCGCTGTCGCTGATCGGCCCGACTTCGGTTCTGATGGGGCTGCGGATCGACAACAATCTGTACGTCCAGATCGGGCTGATCCTCCTGATTGCGTTGTCCGCGAAAAACGCAATTTTGATCGTGGAGGTCGCGCGGGAGCTTCGCGTCCGAGACGGCAGGCCGCTGATCGAATCCGCTGTCGAGGCCGCGCGCGCCCGGTTCCGGCCGATCCTGATGACGTCGTTTGCCTTCATCCTGGGCGTTGCGCCGCTGGTATTCGCGACCGGTGCCGGTGCCAGTGCCCGCAAGTCGATCGGCATCACGGTTTTCAGCGGCATGATCGCATCGACCTGCCTTGCGGTCCTGTTCGTGCCCGCGTTCTTTGTGGTCGTCCAGCGCTTCGAGGAGTGGCGCGCGGCGAAAAAGACGCCGGCGAAATCAATGCCCGCGTGAACGCCGGGTGGAGAACAGCGGTGAGCCGCTCAGGCGCGCTGCCAGCTCTGGATCTTGTTGCGGGCGTTGCGCACGGCGAACATCCCCTTGACGATCGCAGTAGCGGTCGGCGACGGTGAGTAGTGAAACTCCTGGGCGGTGAGCAGCGCGCCGCGCTTGCCGGCAAGCCCCTTCTTGAACTGCTGGATGCCGCGGTCGCCGGTGCCTCCGAGGTCGCACCATGTAATTCCTCCGTTGTCCCGAAGCCATTCGACGAGACGCCACTGAAGGATGTAGCCGGCCTGCAGCTCCGTTGCCTTGTCGTTGGTCGCGCCGAACACGTAGTAGGCAAGATCCCCGACGATGCTGAACACCGCACCTGCGACGGCCTCGCCGTCGTGATGGGCCAGCGCAACCCTCATCTTCATTTGCGAGGGAAGGCGGACGAGATCTGGAATGGCCTGCGGCAGGTCCACACCGGGATAGTTGAGGCGCTTGCGCTCGACCATTTCGGCATAGATTTTCTGAAACGTGCGGAAATCGGCCTCGTCATCGCTGATGGTGATGTTCAGGTCGTTCGCGTCCCCGAGCTTGAGATTGTAGCGCCACCTCTTGTCGAGGCTCTTCTTCTGCTCGTCGGCGCTCAGGGCGACGTTGACGAAATAATGATCGAGGACCGACGACTGGCTGCCGCGAAAGCCGAGCTCTTCCAGCAGCCGTGCCTCGACCGGATAAAATTCGAGATGGGGGCGGGGCCTTACGATGAGATAGAGTTTGCGGCGGGTGCAATATTCGTCGATCAGCGCTTGCACCACGGTCCGGTAGCTAGCTTCGTCGCTTCGCGTGCCGCTCCTGCGCCAGAACGGCCCGAACCGCACGAGTGCGAGGCCGCGGTTGATGATCGGCACCGTCAGCAGGCCGACGCGCGCGCCGCCGAGTAAAACGCCGCCCTTGCGCACGACGATGTTGCTCGTGCGTTCGCTGCGCTTGTTCGCGGCATGGATCGCGGTCTGTTCGTAGTGGATGTCCGAAAAGCGGCTCATGGCGGCGTGCCACTTATCGTCCGGCAAATCTCGGGCAATGTCCTGATTTTCGACGTGATGATCGACAAGATATGCTTCGGCGGACTCTAGCGTCATCTCACAAATGCTTTCGGACTTCCTGTATCTGCGCTCATCGAGGATCGGGCCCTCGCTCTGCTCCTTCAGCCTTCCTCACCGTGGTGGCCAGGCTCGCCTAGGCAACAGCACATCCCATAATTGTCAGGGCCACGATATACCCTGTGAACGAATGCAGGTATGCGAAATCGTGAATGTTGATGTGCCGGTAAAAAGTATTGCGACGCGACCTTTTGAGCGGCGAATCGCGTGTCCGCGCAGGCGAAGGCGGATGCTAGGCGGCGCGCTCGAGGTCCGCTTTGAGCGCGAGGAGGAAGCGGGCGGCTTCTCCGCCTGTGACGACGCGGTGGTCGAAGGTGAGGGACAGCGGCAACACCCGCCGGATCGCCGCTTGGCCCTGATGCGCCACCACCCGCTCGGCAATGCGGCCGGCGCCGATGATCGCCACCTGAGGTGGCACCACCACGAGGCTGGCGACACGGCCGCCGATCGTGCCGAAATTCGACAGCGTGATCGTCGCGCCGCGCAATTCCTCCGGCGGAATGCGGCGTGCGGCGGCGTCGGCCCGTAGCCTGTCGAGGCCGGCGCGCAGGTCCCGCGCATCGCGGGCGGCGACGTTGCGCATGATCGGCACGATGAGGCCCCCTTCGGTATCGACGGCGATGCCGACGTCGATGCGTTCGAGAAGGCGGCGCTCGCCTGCGCGCGCGTTGTACCACGCATTGAGCGAGGGCTCGGCGCGGCAGGCAGCGGCGATGGCGCGCATCAGGCGGACGGTCGCGTCCATGTCTTTCCGCCAATCCTCGATATCGGCTTCATCCGTCACTGTCGCCGGCACGACCTCGGCATGGGCGGCGGCCATGCGCTGGGCCATCGCGCGGCGCATACCGCGAAGCGGCTCGGCCGGTCCGAGGTCGGTGAGGCTTTTGGCGGCGCGTTCGACGTCGGCGCGGGTGATGGTGCCGCCGGGCCCCGTGGCATGGGCGGCGTTGAGATCAACGTCGAGCTGGCGCGCCAGCGCCCGCACCGCGGGGAGAACCTGCGGGGCTGCGGCCGCTGGTCCGGCCGGTCTTGCGCCCGGGGCGGCCTGCGGCTTGCCGCTGTCGAGCTCGCCGACGATCGTGCCGGTGTCTTCGCCGGTGCCCTCGGCAAACTCGACGAGCGGCGCACCGACCTTCACCAGATCTCCTTTGGCTCCGAACAGGTGGGCGATGCGGCCGCTGGTTGGCGAGGGCACCTCGACGACGGCCTTGTCGGTTTCGACCGAGACGAGAGGCTGGTCCGTCACCACGTGATCGCCTTCGTTCACGTGCCATGTGACGATTTCAGCCTCTTCCAACCCTTCGCCGAGATCCGGCAACATGAATTGTCGCATGACGCGGTCCTGCCTTCAGTTGAATTCACTGACCTTGCGCGCGGCTGCGACGATGCGCTCGACCGAGGGCATGAATTGCTGTTCGAGGCGCGGCAGCGGGACGATGGTATCGTAGCCGGTGACGCGGGCGACCGGAGCAAGGAGGGAGGTCAGCCCGCGCTCGGCGATCACGGCGGCGATCTCCGCGCCAAAGCCGCCGGTTCGCGTGGCCTCATGAACGATCACGCAGCGTCCCGTCTTGGCGATGGAGTCCAGCACGGTTTCTGCGTCATACGGCTTGAGGGTGGCGAGGTCGATCACCTCGGCGCTGATGCCGTCGCCGTCGAGCGCCTCGGCGGCGGCAAGGGTCTCCTTCACCATCGCGCCCCAGCTGATCAGGGTGACGTCCCGGCCTTCGTGCAGCACGAAAGCGACATCAAGCGGCAGGGCCTCGCCATTGTCTTCGACATCGCCCTTGGCGGCGCGGTAGAGCCGTGTCGGTTCGAGAAAGACGACAGGGTCGGGATCGCGGATGGCAGCGAGCAGCAGGCCATAGGCGCGCTCCGGCGACGACGGCATGACCACGCGCAGGCCGGGGATGTGCGCGAGCATGGCCTCGGTGCTCTCCGAGTGATGTTCGGGCGCGCGAATGCCGGCGCCATGCGGCACCCGCAGCACCATCGGGCAGCTCAGCCGCCCGCGCGTGCGATTGCGCAGGCGCGCGGCGTGGTTCACGAGCTGATCGATGCAGGGATAGATGAATCCCATGAACTGTATTTCGCCGACCGGCCGCAAACCTTGTGCCGCCATGCCGACGCACAGCCCGCTGATGAGAAGTTCGGACAACGGCGTATCGACCACGCGCTCGGCTCCGAAGCGTTGCTGCAGGCCCACGGTCGCGCGAAAAACGCCGCCGTTGACGCCGACGTCTTCGCCGAGCACGACGACCATCGGATCGTCCGTCATGGCCCGCGCGAGCGCGAGATTGACCGCTTCCACCAGTGTCATTTCGGTCATGCGCCGCGCTCCTCGACTTCCCGCCGCTGCTCGGCATAGGCCCGTGGCAGCTCGGCATAGAGATGATCGAACATGCTGGTGGCGGCCTGCGGCGGCATCGCTAGATAGCGCTCGACGGCGGCCTCGACCTTTGTCTGGCACTCTGCGATGAGCTTTTCCTCCGCCGCCTTGCTCCAGGCCGCGCGGCCGACAAGAAACGCGCGCAGGCGCGCGATCGGCTCCTTCTTCCAATAGGTCTGGACCTCGTCGGGCGGCCGGTAGCGGGCCGCATCGTCCGCCGTCGTGTGATCGCCGAGCCGGTAGGTCACCGCCTCAATCAGACGGGGACCGCCGCCACTGCGCGCGGCCTCGATCGCTTCCCCGGCCGCGGCATGCACGGCGATGGCGTCGTTGCCGTCAACCTGTTCGCCGCTAAAGCCGGCCGCGATCGCTTTCTGCGCGAGCGTCTGTGATGCGGTCTGCATCCGCAGCGGCACCGAAATGGCCCACTGATTGTTGGCGACGACGAACACCACGGGAAGCTTGTGCACGCCGGCAAAATTCATCGCCTCCCAGACGTCGCCTTTGGACGTCGCGCCATCGCCGAACAGGCAGACCGCGACGCGCGGTTCCTTGCGCAGCCTGAAGGCGTAGGCGACGCCCGCCGCATGTGGCGCCTGCGAGCCGACGGGGATGCAGAACGGAAAATCCTCGACCGGACCGGAGAAGTGATTGCCACGCTCATCCCCGCCCCAGAACAGCAAAATTTCTTCCAGTTTGACGCCGCGCCAGATCAGGGCCGCGTTGTCCCGATAAGAGGGCAGCAGCACATCCTCATCGCGCATGGCGCTGGCGACACCTACGGAGACGGCTTCCTGGCCGAGCGAGACGGCATAGGTGCCGAGCCGCCCGGTGCGTTGCAGCGCCACGGCTTTGAGGTCGAATGCGCGCACGAGCACCATCGCGCGATAGAGCGCAACGAGCTTGTCGGTGTCGGATGCGAAGGCTGGAAGCGGGCGCTTGATCGAGCCGTCCGGCGCGAGATAGTTGCGATAGCGTACGTCGAAGTGCGCGATCACCGGGAGCTGGTCGTCTGTGCCGCGTTGCTCAGTCATGCGATCACTCGTCACCCTTTCGTTGACGATGGTTGGTCAACGAACGAGAGAGGATCCGGTTCGGTGCGCGGTGCGGTTTATTCTCCCCGAGTCACGACCATCGCGTGCTTTGCAAAGGTGGGCCCGGCAGAAAATGCGCCGGCTGAAGCAGGTTTTGCCTAAAACTTGCTGCGAATGGCGGCGGTCATCGGCTTGGCGCCATCCGGTGCGCTCAGCGGCAGCGAGACGGTGAAGAAGCCGGCCGTGCCTTGCAGGCGGTTTTCCACGTCGAACTCGCGATAGACCTTGATCCGCGTCGAGATCGGCAGCTTTCCGACATCGAAGGTATAGCTGATCGTTCCGCCAAGCGCGACCACGCGCCCCATGAAGGGGCCGAGTCTGGCGCCGCTGCCGCTGTCTCCGGTCAATTGCTGATAGTAGTAGCCGACGAGGCCGACCGTAAATTCCTTGGTCAGGTATTTTGAGGCGGCCCATTCGAGATGGAATTCGTCGCCGGTCTTGTAGTCCGTCGCTTTATTGATCCGGTTGAAGGTAAAGCCCATCGCCGCCGAGAGGTCCCAGCCGATCGCCGGGTCGAGCCAGGTGACTGCGCCGTAGAGGTCGACCGCAGGACGATTCAGCGAAGCGTTCGATAGCTGGCCGGGGACGAAGCTGCCGGACGGGATGACACCGGTGATGCCGAACTGCCAATGAAAATTGCCGGAATGCCAGCCGACAAAGGACGTGACGAGAAAGTCGCTGAGATTGAATTCGGCGTTCGTGACGTTGGCGCCGACCGGTCCGAGCTGCGGCGAGTTGACTTGAAGGTTGGCATTCACGCGCGGCACTCCATAGGTCGGCACGGTCACCGAGAAGGCGAGGTCGCCGCCGAGTATTTTGGCGGGTGTCACCCACATCGTCGTCGGAAGGTTCAGCCAGCTGCTGGCGTTGATGTTAGCGATCAGCAGGCCGCCGTCTGGAAGCGTCAGTCCGCTGCCAGCCCTGCCGCCGTAGAAGTATGTGTCGTTCTGGAAATAGACGCCGGGCGGCGGGGTGAAGCCTGCCATCGGAC
The DNA here is from genome assembly GCA_035565775.1 of Xanthobacteraceae bacterium. Classification (GTDB taxonomy): domain Bacteria; phylum Pseudomonadota; class Alphaproteobacteria; order Rhizobiales; family Xanthobacteraceae; genus PRO6. The sequence goes on from DATMRW010000025.1 coordinate 138,606, forward strand.
CGCGCGCGCCCAGCAGGTAGACGCCGACTCCGTTTTCGGCCGCTTGAGCATGGCCGCCTGGTACGGCGGCAAGCAGGATCGCAACAAAGCCATAGAGCAAGCGAGATACGCATCGCATCGTCAACCTCCGTCCGGAAACCAACGCACGCCCGCAATCCATGCGCGTAGTAAGACAGAACAGGGATGCGACAACAAATCTATTCGCGGGTTGCGAAGGCAAGGCCTGTCAGTTCTTGCTCCGGCGTGGCCAGGGCGACACAGTGATGTGCCGCGAAGCACATTTCGGCCAAATGACCTAGCGGGCTGACTTGGGATGAAGACTTGGGATGAAGAGTTGGGATGAAGACTTGGCACAAATTGCACGTCACAACGACAGGAAAGGGAACTACTGTCCGGGGCGATCCAATTGCTGGCGGGCATCAATTTTGCCAGGGGACGACGTGGCAGGTGAAGCTTACCGATCTTGCGCTGTGACTGAGCCGCAAAACCGAAAGGGCCTGAACATGCGAACAGCACTGGTGACCCATCGACGTGGCCGCATATCGAAAATGCTTGGCATATCCTGTGCGCTGGTTCTCGGCGCCGCCGTAGTCATAATCAGCCATTCTTCTTCGCCCGCTATGCCTGTCGGTGCCGGCGGCTCTCTCGATAAGATCGCGATACAGGACAGCCCGGTCGCCAAAGTCGTCGTCGTTCGCCGAGGCGCTGCGGTCGGCCCGCGCGGCGGCGTCTATCGGGGCAGAACGGTGGTTCGCCGCGGACCCGTGGTCGGCCGCGGACCTGGGGTGCGCCGCGGGGCTGTGGTGGGCCGGCCCGTTGGGCGGCCGTGGGTGCGTCCGGCGCGCTATTGGTGGCGGCCCGGCGGCGCGGTTGCGGCGGGCGCCGCTCTCGGCGTTTTGACGGCGGCATCCGCAGCCGCATGGGCAGGAGCGCCGCCCGCCGGAGGTTATTGCTGGTACTACACCGATCCGAGCCGGCGGCAAGGATTTTGGGACGTTTGTCCGCGCTAGCGCGCTCGTGCTGAGGTCGCCTTCAGTCGATAAAGCCGTTCTGGCGCATTTCCCGGGTATAGGCGCGGAGCGATTTCGCCAGGGCGGCGATGCCGGCGGGGCGGGGCCTGCCGCGCAGCGAAACGAGGCCGACCGGGCGCACATTGGGCGGGAAGGTCGTCGCCACGGTCTTGATGAGGCCGCGCGAAATATCGCCCGCGAGAATGACGCGCGGCAGCACGGTGACGAGGTCCGTCGACAGCAGCGTTTCGCGGATGAAGAAGAAATCATTCGAGCGCAGCGTCGTCGGCGAGGGGGGCACGCCGATATCGATCAGCGCCCTCGCGATTTCTTCGCCGACCTTCTGAAAGAGCGCGGGCAGAACATAGTCGCAGCGGATCAGGTCGCCCGCGGTGATCGGCTGGCGCGCAAGCAGGGGATGTCCGGCGCGGACCATCACCGAGAGCGGTTCCTCGTAGAGGACTTCGCGATGGAAATCGTCCGCCAAGATCGTCTCGTAGAGGCGGCCGATCATGACGTCGAGTTCGCCCGCTGCCACCTTTGCCAGCAGGGTGTCGGTTGTGCCTTGGGTGATGCGGATTTCCAGGCCGGGATGATCCTGCCGCAGCCGCGCCACCACGACAGGCAGAAGCCCGGCGGCCGCGACCGGCAGCGCGCCGATGGCGATCGTGCCGGCATCTCCCGCCTTGATGCGGCTGATGTCGTCGTTGATCCGGTCCACCTCGGCGAGGATGCGCCGGGCGCGCTCAAGCACCGCGGTGCCATAGGCGTTCGGCCTGGCGCCCCGCGTGGTCCGGTCGAAAATCGCGACCCCGAGCGTATCCTCGATCTCGTGCAGGCTTTTGGTCAGGGCAGGCTGGCTGACGCCGAGCGCCCGGGCGGCCTTGGAGAGGTTCAGATGTTCGCCAATCGCCAGAATGGCCTTGAGCTGCCGCAGCTTGAGCCGATGTTCGAGATACATGACGCGATCGGCGCACATGGGGCTGCCTCCAAGGCCTTCAGATGAGGTTCGCGAATATAACTATTCGGTTATAGTTGTCATCTGAATTACTATATGACAATGCGCGCACCTGCAGACATGCTGTTTCCCAAGAGTCCGGTAGTGGAACTCATGGGAAGCCCAAGGCATGCAGTCGACGTCTCTACGATCAACCAACGCCATGACCGACGGGTCGAACGTCGCCCGCGCCACGACGCGGACGAAACTGATCCTGCTCGGCACCAAGGGCGGCCCGCGCCCCGGCGGTGATCGTTCGGCGCCCGGCCAGGTGATTTTGGTCGACGACACGCCCTATCTGATCGATTGCGGCAATGGCATCGCCTGGCAGCTCGCCAAGGCCGGCGTGCCCCTGAACAAGGTTCGCAACCTTTTCCTCACACACCACCATTCCGATCACAATGCGGACTACGCCAATGTGCTGCTGCTGAGCTGGGCATGTGGCCGTAGCGACGTCATCAACTGCTACGGGCCGCCGCCGCTCGCGGAGATGACGCGGCTGGCTTTCGAGCTTCACGCCTACGACATCGGCATCCGCATCGCGGATGAGGGGCGTCCCGATCCGCGCCCGCTGGTCAAGGTCCGCGAATACAGCGCGCCCGGTCTCGTGATGGAAGACGACAAGGTGCGGGTGACGGCCGCCTTGGTGCCGCATCCGCCGGTGTTCCCAAACTTCGCCTACCGCTTCGATACGCCGGATCGCTCGATCGTCATTTCCGGCGACACGGCCGCCAGCGATGCGCTGGTCGAGCTTGCCCGCGGCGCCGACGTTCTGATCCACGAGGCGCTCTATGTGCCGCGCATCGAGGCGCTCGCGGCGCGCGTGCCGAACGCGCAGACCTTCAAGGAACACATGCTTGCGAGCCATACGCCCACGACCGAGATCGGCAAGATCGCGGCGCGGGCGGGCGTCAAGACGCTGATCCTTTCCCATCTCGTACCAGGCGATGATCCCTTGATCACCGACGAAATGTGGACGGAGGACATCCGCAAGGATTTTGCCGGCGAGGTGATCGTCGGCCGCGATCTGATGGAATTTTGACATGCCGATCACCGGGCACCGCGCGAGGCGGCGTCCGATGGAAACAATCAAGAAAAATCACTTGGAGAGAAACACGATGACACGCCTTCGTAAGCCGTTTGCCCTGGTCGCCATGCTCGCAGCTTTCGGTGCCGCCACCTGCAGCTTTGCCGCCGCGGCGCAGTCCGTGAAAATTCGCGTCGCGAACTTTCCGAACAGTTTTGTGCTGCCGATGTTTTATGCGAGCGAAAAGGGCTACTTCAAGAACGAGGGTGTCGACGTCGAGATTATGCCCTACCAGACCGGTCCGTCGGTGGTTTCTGCCGTGACGAGCGGCGAGGCGGACATCGCGTGGTCGGCATCGATCCCTCCCATTCAGGCGCGCGCCAATGGCGTGCCGGTCAAGTTCTTCCTGACCGGCGCTCAGGAAGTGCCGGAGCATCCGACGCTGTGGCTGCTCGCCACCGGCAAATCCGGTCTGAAGTCGATTGCCGATCTGAAGGGCAAGACGGTGATGATCAACGCCAATGGCGGCGGCTGCGAAATATCGCTCCGCACCAATCTCGCCAAGGCGGGTCTGCAATGGACCGACGTCAAGCGCCTCGTGGTGCCGTTCCCGCAGATGCAGGCCGCACTTGAGCTCGGCAAGGCGGACGCGGCCTGCGCCATCGAGCCGTTCTTCCACTCGATCCTTGCGACGCCCGCAATCGGGGCAAAGGTGCTGGCTGCCGGATTGCTGGCGGAATCGAACGCGCCGGTGCTTTCCAACGGCTTCTTTGCCCGCGAGGACTGGCTGAAGAAGAACGCGGACGCGGCAACGCGCTTCCTGCGCGCCTATGCGCAGGCTCGCAAGGACCTTGAGGCCAATCGCGACCTGCAGAATGCCCTTGCCACGAAGGTGCTCGGCATCAGCCCGGAGCTGGCCGCAACGGTCGATCTGATCGGCTGGACACGCGAGAACAACGTTTTGGAGGAGACCGTCAAGCCCATGATCGATGCCATGTTCGAGGCCAAGCAGATCAAGGCCGAGGTCGCTCCTGCGGACGTTGTCGAAACCCTGCCGGTGAAGTGAGAACCCCATGAACAAGCACCTGACCGATGTCATGCGGGATACCCAGGCGGTGACCGCAATCTCTCCGAAGGACGCGCTTCTGGTCGTCTCCGACGTGCACAAGAACTACGGTGCGCGGCAGGAAGTTGCCGTGCTCGGCGGGATTACGTTCTCGGTCGGGAAGGGCGAGTTCGTCTCCGTCGTCGGCCCGTCGGGCTGCGGGAAAACCACGCTGCTGCTCTCGCTGTCGGGTCTGATGCGGCCGGATCGCGGGGCAGTCGCGCTCGATGGAAAGGTGATCGGAGACGGCACGCCGGACGGCGTCGCTATCGTCTTCCAAGACTACAGCCGCTCGCTGTTTCCCTGGAAGACGGTGCGGGCCAACGTGATCTTCGGCATGCGGCGGCTTTCGAACCTGTCGCGAGGCGACAAGCGCAAGCAGGCCGACGAACTTTTGGCGGCCGTCGGCCTCGCCGGCTTCGAGGATCGCTACCCCTGGCAGTTGTCGGGCGGCATGCAGCAGCGCGTCGCGATTGCGCGCGGCCTCGCATCGCGCTCCAAGCTGTTGCTGCTTGATGAGCCGCTCGCTGCGGTCGACGCGCAGACGCGTGCAGATCTGCAGGATCTGTTGCTCGATCTCGCAAAGCGTTTTGAGCAGACTTGCCTGCTCGTCACTCACGACGTCGACGAAGCCGTCTACATGGCCGATCGGGTGATCGTGCTTTCCAAGCGGCCGACGCACGTTATCGAGGAAATCGACGTCGCGCTACCGAACCCACGCGATCAGATCGAGACCCGCGAGGAGAAGGCCTATCTCGAAATCCGTCATGAAGTCCTTTCGCGCATCCGCCTGATGCGCGGCTCGCCCGCTGCGCAGCACTGAGGAGCTTTGTCATGGTGTGGCTTCGCCGCGGATTTGCCATCCTGACGCTGCTGCTAATCTGGCAGATCGTCGTCTGGATGAATGTCATTCCTCCGCAATATTTGCCGCCGGTGCATACGGCAGCCCTCGCGCTCTCCGACATGCTGAAGTCGGGCGAGTTGCTCGAAGCTGAGTTGGTGACGATCTATCGCGCGCTTGCGGGCCTTGGCCTGACGCTGGCGCTGGCGCTGCCGCTCGCTGGCCTCAGTGCGATCTGCAAGCCGTTTCAGGCGGCGCTGCAGCCGATCGCCGAGCTGGTGAGGCCTCTGCCGCCGGCCGCGCTGGTGCCGATCACGGTGTTCGCGCTCGGCTCGAACATGAAGCTATATCTGCTGGTCGTCTGCCTCGTCGCGATGTGGCCGACCTATCTCAGCGCCGTCGCTGCCTTTGAAGGGATCGAAGACGTGCTGCGCCAGACCGGCCGTTCCTTCGGCTGCAACCGCCTGCAGCTGTTGCGGGACGTCCTGTTCCCGCAGGCGCTTCCGGCGATTTTCGTTGGCATCCGCATCTCTGCTTCGATCAGCCTGATCGCGGTCGTCGTCGCCGAAATGCTCGGCGGCCATAGCGGCCTTGGGCACCTGTTGTTTCAGAAGGCGTTCGCGGTCCGTGTGCCGGACGTTTTCGCCATCACCTTGATCTGCGGCCTGAACGGCATGGTGTTCAACCAGGGTGTCAACCTCGTCAAGAACTACGTCTGCGGCTGGCACACTCAATTCCGGGCGGAGGCGACCGCATGAAGGCCATCGCGCTGCGTATCAACGTTTGGGGAATTGCAGCCCTCGCTGGCGTCGCCGTGATGTGGCACGCTGTTGCCCTGCGTTATGCCTCGCCGCTGTTTCCGGGGCCGCTCGACGTGATCTCGGCGGCAATGGAGCACCTCGGCACGATCGAAACCGAGATCGGCGCCACCTTGTCGCGCGCCGCAATCGCATTCGCGATCGCGGTTTGCACCATGGTGCCGCTTGGCCTTGCATGCGGGCGCATCAAGGCGCTGGGCGCGCTGGTGGATCCGCTGCTTGAATTTCTCGCCGCCGTTCCGCCTCCTGCGGTCATCCCGCTGGTGATGCTGTTCGCCGGTGTCGGCGACGGGGCAAAGATCACGGTGATCGTGTTCGCGATCTTCCCGCTGATCCTGATCAACACCATGGAGGGCGCGCGAGAGACTGCGCCGATGCTCACCCGCGTTGCAAAGTCTTTCCAGATGTCGCGCCTCGAGCAGATGCTGCTGATCGATTTGCCGAGCGCCATGCCGGCGATCTTCGTCGGTCTGCGGCTTGCGGTGGCGACCTCGATGCTGGTGAGCATCACCTCCGAGATGATCCTCGCGACCGACGGCATCGGCACCTTTCTGCAACGTAGCCAGGAAGGCTTTGAGATCGCGGCCAGCCTTGCCGGGCTGTTCAGCATCTCGCTCGTCGGCTTTGCCATCAATTTTGGCTTCCGTCTTAGCGAGCGCAAATTTCTCTTCTGGTTCTATAGGGGACAGGCATGAACGAACATTCGACCGCGCAATTGGACCGAATGGTCGCCATGGACGGGCCGGTGCCGCGCATTCTGAATTTTGTGAATGGCGAGTGGCGCGCCTCCGGAAAAGTGTTCAAGAAGACCAGTCCCGTCACTGGCGAGCTGGTGTCGCTGGTGGACGAGGCCGATCAGGACCTCGTCGACCAGGCGATCGCCGCTGCCGCCACTGCGGTTACTGGCGACTGGGGTTACTCGTCGGTCGAGTATCGTTGCCAGATCCTCGACCGGATCGCAGACCAGATGCAGGCACGGTTCGACGATCTGGTTGATGCGGAAATGGCAGATACCGGCAGGCCGCTGGATCAGGTGCGCAGCACCAATGTCGAACGGTCGATCACCGCATTCCGGCTTTATGCCAATGAAGCCCGTACCGTGTTCGAGCGCTCGCTTCAGTTTCGCGCGCCGGATAATTCGCTCGCGTCGAGCTTTACGACGCGGCATCCGCGCGGCGTGGTTGCGGTGATTGCGCCGTGGAACGTGCCGTTGCTGCTTTTGTCACAGCGCATCGCGCCGGCGCTGGCGGCGGGAAATGCCATCGTCGCAAAACCATCGGAAGAATCTCCGGCGTCGGCGACGCTGCTGGCCGAGATCATGCAGGATGCCGGCCTGCCGGATGGCGTGTTCAATCTTCTCCACGGCTTCGGCGCGGGCTCGACCGGCGAGATGATTGTCAGGGATCCGCGCGTCGCGGCGATTGCCTTCACTGGCGAGACGACGACCGGCGCGACGATCATGCGCTCGGCCGCGGACGGGCTTCGTGACGTATCGCTGGAACTCGGCGGCAAAAATGCCTCGCTCGTCTTTGCGGATGCCGATCTCGAGGCGGCGGTTGCCGGAACCATTCGATCTGCCTTTACCAATAGCGGCCAGATCTGCTTCTGCACCGAGCGTGTCTATGTCGAGCGTAGCATTTTTGACAAATTCGTCGACATGCTGGGCCAGGCGACCCGCGGATTGCGTATCGGCGCCCCGCGCGAGGAAGGGGTCGCGATCGGGCCTTTGATTTCCGCCGCGCATCGCGACAAGGTACTGTCCTACTACAACCTCGCGAGGACCGAAGGCGGCACGTTCGTCGCAGGTGGCTCCGTGCCGAAATTCGGCGACGCGCGCGACAACGGCCACTTCGTTGAGCCGACCGTCGTGACGGGCCTTGCCGACGATTCCCGCTTCATGCGCGAGGAGATTTTTGGCCCTGTCTGCCATGTGGCCCCATTCGACAGCGATGAAGAAGCGATCCGGCTCGCGAACAACACACGCTATGGTCTTGCCGCGGTGATGTGGTCAACCGACCTCGCGCGCGTGCACCGGCTTTCCGGCCGCCTTCGGGCGGGCGCGGTGTGGGTCAACTGCTGGCAGCTGCGCGACATGCGTACGCCGCTTGCGGGCCACGGCCTTTCTGGCGTGGGCGTGCAGGGCGGCAAGGAGTCGCTCGACTTCTACAGCCAGATTTCAACCGTCACCATCAAGTGCTGAGGACCCACATGTCGGAACCGGATCGTATCATTGTCACCGGAGCGTCATCCGGCATCGGCGCGGCGCTCGTCTCGCGGTTGCGCGGGCGCGGTCTTCGCGTCGTCGCCATTGATGTGCGCGCGCCGGAAGTCGAGGTCGAGGAGTTTGTGAAGGTCGACCTGTCGGATCTCGGCGCGATCGAGGCGAGCCTGGCAGGACTTGCGGGCCCGTTTGCTGCGCTCTGCAATGTTGCGGGCGTGCCGCCGCGCGACGGCAACGCAGCGGCCGTGCTGAACGTGAACTTCTTTGCCCTGCGTCGGGTCACGCAAGCGTTATTGCCGCGCCTGAAGGAGGGCGCATCTATCGTCAATGTTGCGTCTCGTGCGGGTGAGAACTGGCGGGCCAATATCGGGCAGGTCAAGGCGCTGGCCGAGTTGCCGGACGATGTTGATGCCGCCGCTATCTGCGCCGCATGGAATATCGACGCGACGCGCGCCTACGCGCTGTCGAAAGAGGCCGTGATTGTCTGGACGATGGCATCGGCTCACGCGCTCGGGCAGAAAGGGATCCGCATGAACTGCGTCAGCCCGGCCGCGGTTGCAACCCCGATCCTCGGCGATTTCCGCGCCGCGTTCGGCGACAACGCGGTGTCGCAAAATCTTGCGCGCGTCGGCCGTCCGGGGCAGCCCGAGGAAATCGCCGCCGTGCTCGATTTTCTGGCGAGCGTGGAAAGCCGCTGGCTGAACGGTGCGAACATTCCGATCGATGGCGGGCTCACCGCGCAGCTCGCCTGCGATGAGTTGGGCGTCGCCAATGTCGAGTTCGCCTGAGCGCATTGCCGAGGGAATGGTTCCGATGGCCACCGTTGCACCAAGCATTGACATCGATTTCTACAGCGATGAGGTCATCCGCGACCCTTATCCGCTCTACAAGATGATGCGGGACGCCGGCCCGGTCGTCTGGCTGCGAAGGCACAACGCATTTGCCTTCGCGCGATACGAGGAGGTCGTGGCGGGGCTCCGCAACAGTGCGCTGTATCAGTCGAGCAAGGGCGTTTCGCTGAACGAGCGGACCAACAACATGCTGGTCGGCAGCACGCTGAATTCCGACCCGCCGGCGCATGATATCACCCGGTCGATCACCGCCGCGCCGCTGCTGCCGGGGGCGCTCGAGGTCGTTCGTGAGCGGATCGAGGCCGCGGCCGATCATCTCGTCGATCGCCTGGTCGCGCGGCGAACGATCGACGCGGTGCCGGATCTCGCCCAGTATCTGCCGGTCACGATCGTGTCCGAGCTGGTCGGACTGCCCGACGCAGGCCGGGAAAAGATGCTCGACTGGGCGGCGGCGACATTCGATCTGTTCGCATCGGAGAACGCGCGGACGGAAGCCGCGTTCGCCGTTCTGACGGACCTCAAGAAATTCCTTGATGAGTACGGCGTTCCCGAAAAGCTCAAGCCGGGTGGCTGGGCCGCGCGCATCTTTGAAGTCGGGAGCGAGCGCGGCATCCCGCCTGCGACCTGCGCGCAGCTGATGCGGGACTATATCAACCCCAGTCTCGACACGACGATTTCCGCGACTGGCTTTGCGATCTGGCTGTTTGCGCAGAACCCGGCGCAGTGGGACCGTATCCGCAAGGATCCATCGCTGATTGACAATGCGATTGAAGAGGTTGTGCGGCTTGCATCGCCGATCCGGTCATTTTCGCGCTATGTCGCCGCGGATGTCGAGGTCGGCGGCGTGCTTCTGCCCAAGGGCTCGCGCGTGATGATGGTCTACGCCTCGGCGAACCGTGACGAGCGCAAATGGACCAACCCGGATGCGTTCGATATCACGCGCAAGGTCAAGGATCACGTCGGCTTCGGCAGCGGCGTTCACATGTGCATGGGGATGCACCTTGCGCGGCTCGAAATCCATTCGCTCCTGACCTCGCTTGCGCGCAAGGTCGAACGGTTTGAGCTCGCCGGGCCGACATCCTTCGCGATGAACAATACGATCCGCGCTTTTGCGTCCCTGCCGATGATCTTGCATCCCGCGCGGGAGGAGGTCACCGTCGCTGTGAGGACGCCGGCGCCGGCGGCCGCGCAGTGGATCGAAACGGTGATCACCAGGCGCACTGATGAGGCCGAGGGCGTGGTTTCGCTGACGCTGCGCGACCTCAACGGCGAGTGCCTGCCGGAGTTTGCGCCCGGCGCTCATGTCGATGTGCGGCTGAAGGATGGACTCGTGCGGCAGTATTCGCTGTCGAACGACCCTGCCGATCGCTCGCACTACCGCATCGGCGTCTTCCATACGCCGGATTCGCGGGGAGGTTCGCGCGCGGTCCATGAGGAGTTGTTCGTCGGGCAGCTCGTGAGGATCAGCCGGCCGCGGAACAATTTTCCTCTGTCGGGTGACGCCAAGCGCTCGATCCTGATTGCGGGCGGCATCGGAGTGACGCCGCTCTTGTCGATGGCTGCGCATCTCTACCGGCAGGGCGCGACATTCGATCTGCACTACTGCACGCGCTCGGCCTCGCGAACGGCGTTCAGAGCGGAAATCGAGAGTTTTGGGCCGCGCGCGGCGTTCTATCACGATGACGATCCTGCGAACGGTCGTTTCGATATCGAGGCCGTGCTGCAAGTGCCGGCGCCGAACACACATGTCTATGTCTGCGGTCCCAAGGGCTTCATGGACTTTGTCACACAGGCAGCCGCAAGACTTGGCTGGCCCGCCGCGCAGGTGCATGTCGAACACTTTGGCGCGGAGATCGATACGGACGGAGAGCCTTTTACTGTCGTCGCAGCGCGCAGCGGGCAGACCGTGGACGTCGCTCCGGGCCAGACCATCGCCGAGGCGCTCGCGACCGTCGGCATCGTGTTCGACACCTCGTGCCGCTCCGGTGTCTGCGGCACGTGCCTGACCAGGGTGATCGAAGGAACGCCGGACCATCGCGATCTCGTACTGACCGAGGTGGAAAAAGCCTCGAACGAGAAAATTACGATCTGCTGCTCGCGCTCGCGCAGCCGCCAGCTAGTCCTCGATATCTGACAGCGGGGCAGCGAAGCCGATGAGAACGGGCGCCGAGAGAAGAGCTTGAGGCAAGAGCAATGGCGTATGCCCAGTTGAACCCCGTCATGCCTCCGCTGCCGAGCGAGCCGGGCGAGCACGCGTTGCCGCCGCCGTTGATCGCGCCGGCGACGCGCAGTGAATACATCACCTTACTCGCGCACTTTCATCGCGCCGAGGTGGCGCGGATGGCGGGGTGGCGCGACCGGCTCGACCGGACGACGAACTGGTCGGTGACGGTGATCGCAGCGATGCTGTCGGTGTCGTTCACCACACAGCAGGGGCATGGCATCCTCGTGTTCGCCATGTTCCTGATCCTGTTCCTGATGCTGATCGAATCCCGCCGCTACCGGTTCTACGATGTGTTTCGGCGGCGCGTCCGGCTGCTTGAGCGCAACTATTATTCGACCATTTTCGATCAGGTCGATCCCGCGCATGGCAAGCTGCTCGCGACTTTACGCGATGATCTGCGCAAGCCGATGTTCGCCATCGACTTGCGGCACGCGATCGCGCGGCGGCTGCGCCGGAACTATATCTGGATGTTCTGTCTGCTGCTGTCGGCGTGGCTCGCGCGCGTGTTCGCCGAAGGCAGCGCACATGCGCTGTTTCCCGATGCGGACAGCTTTTATCAGCACTGGTCGGCGGCGGCGGCGATCGGCCCGTTCGCCGGACGCTACGTCACGGGCGTCGTCATCATGCTTTATTCGTGGCTAGTGTTCGAGCTGTTCACGCGGGACGCACGCGGGGAGGAGCTCCTCGAAGGCGAAGCCCACGTTTGAACTCTGCGCTGATCCTGGTTGATCGGCGCCGCGGGGGACGAAAATCGTCCCCCGCTTTTTTATCAGAACGGCAGGCCGACGTAGTTTTCCGCAAGCGCCGTCTGGGCGGCTTTGGAGCTGACGAGATAGGCGAGTTCTGCCTGCTGGATGTTCTGATCGAAGCTGGTGCTGTCTGGAAAGCGGTGCAGCAGCTTGGTCATCCACCATGAGAAGCGTTCGGCTTTCCAGACGCGGGCGAGCGCGCGCTGCGGATAGGCGTCAAGATCGGCCTCAGAGTCGGCGGTGTAGCGTTCGATGAAGCCGCGCGAGAGATAGGCGACGTCGCTGGCGGCAAGGTTGAGACCCTTTGCGCCGGTCGGCGGAACGATGTGCGCCGCGTCGCCGGCGAGAAAGAGGCGACCATAGCGCATCGGCTCGGCAACGAAGCTGCGCAGCGGCGCGATGCTCTTCTCGATCGACGCCCCGGTCATGAGGTTTTTCGCGGTGTCCGCGTCGAGGCGAAGGGCCAGCTCTTCCCAGAAGCGGTCGTCGCTCCAGTCCTCAACCCGTTCATCGAGGCCGCATTGCAGATAGTAGCGGCTACGGGTGGACGAGCGCATGGAGCACAGCGCAAAGCCACGGTCATGGTTGACGTAGATGAGCTCCTCCGACACCGGCGGCTGATCGACCAGAATGCCGAGCCAGCCGAAGGGATAGATGCGCTCGTGGGTGCGCAGTACATTTGCCGGGATCGTGCGGCGGCTGACGCCGTGAAAGCCGTCGCAACCGACGACATAGTCGCAGACCAGCTCGTGGTTCTTGCCATCCTTGCGATATCGAACGATCGGGCGATCGGTATCGATGTCGAAAATGCTGACATCGAGTGCCTCATAGACGGTCGGCGCGCCGCAGGCTTCGCGAACCTGCATGAGGTCGCGTGTCACCTCCGTCTGGCCATAGACGGTGACGATCTTTCCCGTGAGTTCGCGGAAGTCGATGCGGTGACGCATGCCCGCGAACGCAATCTCGGTGCCGTCATGCGGAAGGCCTTCGCTGCGCATCCGGTCGCCGGCGCCGGCCTCGTTGATCAGATCGACGGTGCCTTGCTCCAGAACGCCGGCGCGAATGCGGCCGAGCACATAGTCTTTCGACCTCAGTTCGAGGATGACGGTATCGATGCCGGCGTTATGCAGAAGCTGGCCGAGCAGAAGGCCCGATGGACCAGACCCGATGATGGCGACCTGAGTGCGCATGATGTGAAACTCCCTCGGAATTGATCTTGGCCCGATCTTGAGCAAGGCCCGGCGCGGGGCGCGGAAAAATTGGTCCTGGCTGTTGCTGCTCTGGCTTGTTGGTTTTTCTGCGCCGGTTTGAGGCGGGCTTTGTGAGACGGGCGCATGCGGGCGCGCGACAGCGGCACGATGCAAGCCGCTTCGTTGTTTCACGCGAGGCTGGTTATGAGAAATACCAATTTGGCTGTGGGCCATATCCAAAACGATATGGCAGTTTAGCCGCTTTGCGCGCGCCGAAAATCAGCGTGCGTTTTGCGCCTGGCGGTCGCTCAGCGGCTGCATCTGTTGAGGCAGTAGGACCGGGCTGCCATCGCTGTGGTGCTGGATTTTGGCGTCGACCTCGAAGACGTCGCGGAGCAGGGCGTCGGTAATCGTGCGCACCGGCGTATCGTCTGCGGCAACCGCGCCGCTGCGCACGACGACGATCCGGCTGGCGAAGCGGACCGCGAGATTGAGGTCATGCAGCACGGCGACCACCGCGGTTCCATTGCGCGCGCGGCGGCCGGCAATCTCGACGAGTTCGATCTGATGGCGAAGGTCGAGGCTCGACGTCGGCTCGTCGAGCAGCAGCAGGCCTGCGCCGTGCATTGCTTCGCCGCGCGCGAGCTGGACGAGGACGCGGGCGAAATGCGCCCGCTGCTGCTCGCCGCCCGAGAGCGTCGGCAGTTTGCGATGGCGCAGATGCGCGACGGCGACTTCGCGGAGCGCGGCCTCGACCAGCGGCCGTGCCGCGGCCGCGCCGATGTCTCCGGCTCCCATCTGGACGATCTCCTCGACCGTGAACGGGAACGCGACGCTGACATTCTGCGACAGGGTCGCGCGATGGTTGGCGAGTTCGCGGGGGGAATAGGAGGCAAGGGCGCGCTTTTTCAGCACGATGCTGCCGCGTGTCGGCTTGAGGTCGCCGGAAAGGAGCCGCAGCAACGTCGATTTGCCCGCGCCATTCGGCCCGACGATGGCGATCATCTCTCCGGCCTGGATGCAAAGGTCGATGCCGTTCACCAGCAGCGAACCGTTGATATCGAGCGCGAGCGATCGGGCCTCAAGCACGGGCGTCATAGTCCGACGAGCCCCCGTTGACGCAAGAGGATGGCGAGGAAGAACGGCGCGCCGATGGCGGCCGTGAGAATGCCAATCGGCATTTCCGCAGGCGCCACGATGGTGCGGGCAAGGCTATCCGCGCCGACCACCAAAATCGCGCCGAGAATGGCGGACGCCGGAAGAAGTAGGCGGTGCGACGGACCGATGACGAGGCGCAGCAGATGCGGCACGACAATGCCGATGAAGCCCACGACGCCGCAGATGGAAACGGCGACGCCGGTCAGCGCCGATATCAGCACGATCGAGACGCGCTTGAGCTTTTCCACATTGATGCCGGAATGAAAGGCCTCGGACTCGCCTAGCACCAGAAGATCAAGCCCGCGCGCGACCCATAGGCAGGCCAGCATGCCGATCGCGAGGACCGGCGCGGCCGTCGCCGTCTTGCTCCAGGTTGCGCCGCTGAACGAGCCGAGCATCCAGAAGGTGATATCGCGCAACTGGCGATCGTCGGCGACGAAAACCAGCACGCCAAGTCCCGCATTGGCGATGGCGGCGATTGCGAGGCCCGCCAGGAGAAAAATCGCGATCGAGGTGCGCCCGGCGCGGCTCGCGATCACATAGAGCATGATGGTTGTGAACAGCGAACCGGCGAAGGCGGCGAGCGGCAGCAGCTCATCCTGCATGAACTGGACGCTTGCGCCGAAGCGGCTGTCGATGAACACGATGGCGGCGGCGGCGGCAAACGCTCCGCCGCTCGACACGCCGACAAGCGCGGGATCGGCGAGGGGATTGCGAAACAGCCCCTGCATGATGGCGCCGGACACGGCAAGCAGGCCGCCGACAATTCCCGCTGCAGCGATGCGCGGGATGCGGATCGACCATAAGACCAGCTGGTCGCGTTGCAATAACGCGTCGGGGACGCTTTCACGCCAGAAGCCGAGCGCAGCGGGTAGCCGTGCGACGGGGATGCCGGCGGCGCCGACCGTGATGGTAAGGATGACGGTTCCTGTCAGCGCAACAAGAAGAACTGCGATGATCAATGTCGCCGCAGGCCGGATCATTGCACGGCTGGAGCGCAAGGAAAGGCGCGACGGCTCGGCTGCCATGATCGTCATTGCCTGCAGTTCGCGGTCAACGCAGCGGGGGTGAAACCGTCCGCGGCGCGGGCTAGCGAAGGGTAGAGCAGGAGCGACAGGTCGCGCGCAGCTGCGGCGGTGCGCGGGCCGAAGCCGAGCAGGTAAAGCCCTTCCATCGAGATGAACGATTTTGTCTGGACTGCCGGCGTCAGCGCGAACGCCGGATGAGCATAGATTGCCTGCGCCTCCAGCGTATCCTTGCCGCGCCCGATGGTCAGCACCACCTCCGGCTTCGCCGCGACGATCGCCTCGTCGGTGATCGTCTTGTAGCCGTCGTATCCTTCGACGGCATTGACGCCGCCGGACAGCGCGATGATCTCATTCGCCGCAGTGTTGCTGCCGGCGACCATGGCGCGGCCGTTGAGAAGCGACATCACAAACATCACCCGCACGGGCTTTGTGATCTTGCCGCGCAGTTCGCGAAGTTGTGCGAGGTCTCCGACGACCGCCGTCGTCAGGCATGCGGTGCGCGAGCCTGCGCCCATGGCATCGCCGACGAGTTTGATCCGGTCGAGGAGTCCTTCCTCGGAAAACGTTTCCGGGATGATCACCATCGGGATTTTTGCTGCCTCGAGCACGGCGATGGTTTCCTTCGGCCCGGCGCCCTGGGTCGCGAGCACGAGGGAGGGGTTGAGGCCAAGAATGCCCTCGGGGGAAAGCTGGCGCATATAGCCGACATTGGGCTTGTCGCGCAGCGCGGCGTCGGGAAAAACGCTGGTTGAATCGACGCCGACGATCCGCTCCTCGAAGCCGAGCCCATAGAGAATTTCGGTCACGGCGCCGCCGATCGATACGATCCTCGAACTGTCGGCGACTTCGACGCTCTTGTTTCGCGCATCGCGGACAACAATGCCTGCCGCGAGTGCCGGCGTGGCAAAAGCATTGAGACCTGCGGTTGCCGCGATTGCGACCGCAAGCGTCGAGTGTCTGGCAATGGACGCGATGCGATGTTTCATTTTGTCAGGATCAGTTTGTTCTGCGACGTCAGCCGGAGCCGATAAACATCCTCGCCGTGCGTGATGACGAGTTCGCGGCCGCCGAAGAACAGGTCGCGGCTTTTGATGGCGCCGTCTCGGATCGTCACTTGGCGTTCGTTCGCAGCCATTCCGGTTCGCCTGTTCAGGTCATCAGCCGACTTGGCATTGGACGACTTGGTGTTGTCAGGGTCTGGCATTTGGAATCCCGATTGAAGGAATTTTGACCTTTATAGGAATGACGTCCGCCAATCCAACCGTCGCAATTTACAATCGATGTAAACAACGTCGCGGCTGATTGACCCCTCCGCTCGGCTCGGATTAGCTATTGCATGCAGCGAGCGGAGAACCGTGCCGCGCGCTTCGACTTTGGCAGCCAGCAAGCCATTGCATTCATTGCAGCGCCCGCCAGCCAGGCCCAAGAATTTCTGACATCGTTGGTAGTGGGGCTGTAATGTGGTTCGACGGGACCCGGCGTTCGCGCGCCTTGGGGTTAGCTATCTTTTCGTCTGCGCTTGTTGCTACGGGCGCTTCCTATGCACAACAACAGGCCAGTAGCGGCGATAGCGCGCAGCGCCAGGAACGCGCCGGCAAGCCGAAGCCTGATCAGGCGAAGCGAGTGCCAGCGAGCGCCGCTCCGATACATGAAGGCAGCGCCTCGGTCGGCGCGCCGGTTGTACAGGCGCTCGACATGATCACGGTGAGCGCGACCAAGACCGAGGAGCGGGCGATCGATGCGCTTGCGCCGGTGAGCGTCGTGACCCTTGAGCAGATCCAGGGTTTGCAGCCGAACCGTCTCTCCGACGTGCTTCGGAATGTGCCGGGCGTTTCCTCGCAGGATCGCGGCGACGACCCGTCATCGTCCGTCAATATCCGCGGCTTGCAGGATTTTGGCCGCGTCGCGGTGATCGTTGATGGCGCCCGCCAGAATTACCAGCGGACAGGGCACAACGCCAATGGCGCGTTCTTCCTTGATCCCGAGCTGATCGGCGGCATCGACATCGTTCGCGGCCCGACAGCCAACATTTATGGCTCCGGCGCGATCGGCGGCGTGGCGTCGTTCCGCACGAAGGATATCGATGACGTGTTGCGGGCCGGGGAGCGCTGGGGCGTCGACATGTCTGGCAGCTACGGGTCGAACAACAATCGTGGCATGGCGTCGATTTTCGGCGGCGTGCGTGTCGATCCGACGGTCGATGTGTTCGGCGGCGCGGTCTATCGGGCCCAGGGCAACTACAAGGACGGGGCGGGGAGCGAGATCGGCAACACCGGCAACGACATTGCCGCAGGGCTGATGAAGGTGACGGTGCGACCGGCCGAAGGGCATGAAGTCAAGATCGGCGCGCTGTTCCAGGATTTTCGTTACGATATCGGTCAGTTCAATCGCGGGCCGACCACGACGCGGGCGGAGCAGGCGCTGAACCAGGGCTCCTCGGTCTATGCATCGGATGCAAAAACCTACACCGGGACACTAAACTGGCGCTATTCGAGGCCGGATGATGATCTGTTCGACTGGAACATATCGGTCTATGGCAATCGCGTCGACAACGATCAGACCAAGACCTATCACTATTCCACATCCGGCGCGGCCTATTGCGGGCCGGGGCAGGTCGGCAACAACATCTCGGGATGCGTCGGCGACAAGCGCGGCTACCGCATCGACACTGTCGGCGTCGATCTGAACAACACCTCGCGCTTCAATTTCGGTAATTGGCGCAATGCCGTGACCTATGGCTTCGATGCGTTCCGCGACGAGGTGCGGACCTGGGATTTGCGCGGCAATTCCAACATCACGACGCCGAGCGGCAACCGCACGGTCTCCGGCGCGTTCGTGCAGCTCAAGAGCAACTATTCGAATTGGCTCGAGGTGATCAGCGCAGTTCGCTACGATCGCTATGAGCTGAATTCCGATGGCACGCTTCTCGGCGGCACGTCTTCGAGCGGCGACCGGCTGTCGCCAAAGATCACCGTGGGCCTCACGCCGATTGCCGGCTTTACGCCCTATGTCAGCTATGCGGAAGGATATCGCGCGCCCTCCATCACGGAGACGCTGATTGCCGGCGCACACGCGACTGGAGGCGGCCCCGCCTTCTTCAATTGCCCGGACGGCACCAGCGGCGTGTTCTGCTTCCTGCCCAATCCGAACCTGCGGCCTGAAGTCGGCAAGAACAAGGAGATCGGCATCAACCTGAAGTATGACAGCGTCTTTGCCGCCGGCGACAGTTTCCGGGCGAAGTTCAATGTCTTCCGCAACGATATTGACGACTATATCGATCTCGTCGCTTCGCCCCCGGTGATGACGATGTATGGGCCGTACAGCCAGTACTATCAGTATCAGAATATTGCGCATGCGCGTATCGAGGGCTTTGAATTCGAAACGTCGTATGACGCGGGTACTTGGTTCGTCGGTGTCGCCGGCAGCATTCTGAACGGCAAGAACACGGTGACGAACGTTGGCCTCGCCACGGTGCCGCCGCGGAAGGTGATCACCACGGGCGGCCTGCGTCTGCTCGAGCGGCGGCTGACGCTGGCCGCGCAATGGTCGTCCTACGCGGCGAACATCGACCTGCCGGCCGGCTATCTGCCCGTGACCTCTTATGACCTCGTCAATCTGTACCTGACCTATCGGGCGACGAAGGACGTGACGTTGACGGCATCAGTCGAAAACCTGTTGAACCGTTACTATCGGCCCTACGCGATCCCCGGCTCGTCGACGGATGGAACGACTCAGAACGACGTTCTGTTCAGTAGTCCTGGGCCGGGAATTACCTACAAGGCGGGCCTCAAGGTTCACTTCGGGGGAACGTGATCGAGGATTGATGTTGCCCTTGTAAACCGCCGCCGAGCCGCACTGATGTCCCAGTGCGGCTCGGTCCGCCATTTCGGAACGAAAACATTTAGCAGAAGACGCAAGGAGAATCTGATGTTTATTGCGATGAACAGATTTCAGGTGAAGACCGGATCAGAGCAGGCTTTCGAGGAGGTCTGGCAGACGCGGGAGTCCTATCTCGACAGCATGCCGGGCTTTGTCGAATTCCATCTGTTGAAGGGCCCGGTTGCGGACGATCATACGCTGTATTCGACGCACACGACCTGGATCGACCGCGCCGCTTTCGAAGCCTGGACCAAGTCGGACGCATTCCGCCGCTCGCACTCGCGCGCCGGAAACGACACCGGCCCGAGCCTTTATCTCGGCCATCCGAAGTTCGAAGGTTTTGAGATCATTCTCACCGAGCGCAAGTCCGATGTCGCCGCCTGACGGCGACGATCAGCAAAGGCGGAAAGTGGCTTTCTGGAGTTGTTGGTGTGAACAAGAATCCGACCGAACTTGAGAAATTTCTGGCGCAGAATCTCGGCGCCGTCATCGAGGACGTCGCGCGCGAGCGCAACGTCACCGCACGGGCCGTGATCGAGGCTTTGCCGGCGGAAATGGTGAAGATTCGCAGCGGCGATGCTTTCGTTGCCGTCATGCAGGACATCGCAGGCTGGGGCGAGGTGACGCTGATCATCCACACCGCTGATGGAATATTTGAGTTCACCGGAGAGATTCCGAGCGGCGAAATCGGGCGAGGCTACTTCAATCTGATGCAGCCTAAGGGTTTGCACGGCCACCTGCGGCACGAGCGGTGCGGCGGCGTCGCCTTCATCGAGCGGCCGTTCATGGGCAAGCAGTCGGCATTCGTGGCGCTACTCAATGTCGACGGCGGCATCATGCTCAAGGTCTTTGTTGGGCGCGACGAAACGCGCGCGTTACGGCAGGAACAGCTCGAACGTTTCCGCGCTTTGGCGGATGGGCTTGAGCCGCGCTAGGCGCGCCGCGCGCGGGCGGCGGGTATTCTCTAAGCCACGGTGTCGGCCTAGTGCGGCGGCTTTGGCTCCGGCTGTGTGGAATAAACGCCGTCCGTGATGCGCTCGAAAAAATTCTGCGCGCCGACGATAGCCTCGATTCCCGCAAGTTGCAGATCCTGCCTAACTGAGTCGCGCACGCGGGCAAAGGCAACGCTGATATTGTGCTTTTGCAGGTCCTTGATGAGACCGAGCAGTTCGTCGCTGGCGGTGATGTCGATGAAATTGACCGGGCCGAAATCGAGGAGGAGGTGTTTGACATCCGGCCGTTTTGCGAGCGCCGCGCGCAACGCCGCGCTGACATTGCCGATGCTGGCGAAGAACAGATCTCCGCCGATGCGCCAGATCAGCAATCCCGGAAAGGTGACCGCCTCAGGGTGGACCTCGACGTTGCGATAGGCCTCGGTCCCCGGAAGCTGGCCGAGCGCTGCACCGCTGGGATGGCTGGCGAGATAGATCAGGGTGAGGATCGATAACACGATGCCGAGGGCGATGCCTTGAAGCACTCCAAGGGTCAGTTCGCCGATGATTACGACGATCGCATTGGCGAAGGACCAAGGACCGCGAGTGAAAAGATGCACCAGATAGCTCGGCTTCGTCAGGTGGAGCATGGCCGCGATGACGATCGCGGCGAGGGCCGGATGTGGCACGTTGCGAAAAAGCGGCGTCAGCAGGATCAGCGTGAAGAAGCACAGGGCGGCCGCAAAGAGATTGGCCGCCTGGCTGCGGGCGCCGGCCGCGATCGCGACCGATGTCTTGGACAGGCTGCCGACCACGAGGAAGCCGCCGAACAGTCCGCTCAAAATATTTGCCGGGCCGTGAGCGATCAGCTCCTGATTGGGTTCGATGTCGCCGCCGCCTTGCAGCGCCGCCGCTTTTGCAGCGCCAAGAGCCTCGGCATAACCAACGAGCACGATGGCGAGCGCGCCCGGCGCGAACTCGTAGAGGATTGCCGGGTCGAGTTGCGGCATGGCGAAGTGAGGAAGGCCAGGCGGTATGTGCCCGGCGACGTCAATGCCCGTGGCTTCGCCGCCGAGCAGGGCGACGATCAATGTTGCCGTCGCCATGACGAGGAGCGCGGCCGGGAATTTCGGCGCCCAATGGCGGAGCAGGATCATGGCTGCGAGACTGAGCAGGCCGGTGAGCGCTGGGCCGGCCGCGACGTCTTGCAGGTGTTGCAGGATATGCCACAGCTTTGCGAAAAAGTTTCCGGAGGCGCCGCTGATGCCGAGAAGGTGGGGCACCTGGCCGATGATGGTGACGTAGACGAGGCCTTCAATGAAGGCCCGCATGACGGGTGTCGGAATGAAGCTCGCGACCCACCCCATGCGCATGATGCCGAAGACTAAAAAGAACAGGCCGATCAGCACCGCCAGCGTCGATGTCAGCGAATTGAACTCCGCGGTGCCGCTGGCCGCGACCGCGCCAACCGTCAGCGCGGAGATCAGGCCGGTTGCGGTATCGGGCCCAACGACGAGCTGGCGTGAGGTGCCTAGCAGCGCGTAGGCGAGCAGGGCGGGGACGATGGTGTAGAGGCCCATGATCGGCGGAACCCCGACGATGCCGGCATAGGCCATGCTTTCAGGCACCATCACGGCCCACAGTGCGATGCCGGCGAGAAAATCGGGCATCAGCCATTCGCGGCGATAGGTGGAAACCCAGTGCAGCATAGGCAGAAGTCTGCTGGCAGCAGAGGCGAAGCCCGCCGTGGCGTTTGCCATATCCCTACCTCCACTCGAGTCAGATGATCCGAATGTGATGCGCGCCTGGCAGTACGACGCCGCAGCCCGGGCTTGGCTCGCGACGTTCCTCATGTATCCCTGCGCATCCTGACCGTGAGGTTGAGGCCGGATCAGGGCGAAATGGAGTACCTTTGCCGGTTCAAGGACGACGCGGTTCCATCCAAGAGATGTGATGGAGAACGCCTTTCGCGCGCCCGGAACTTGGCAATGGCGCTCGGAGTTTAACTGCCGGTTGAGCCGGATCAATGGCCGGCCCGCGGGTCAATTGTTCGATTGCGCAAAATCGTCGCGAAGGACGACGCGGCGTGGATGCGTCGAAGCCGATGGAGAACAGCCATGAGAGCGATGAGATTGGCGGCCGCTGCAATCCTTTCCGGTGCGTTGACTGTCGGGACGCTGACGACCGCGGGCGCCGCTCCACTGCTTAATAGTGCAGGAGCAATGCGGTCTGCCGTTCCCGCGGCTGTAACGCAGGTTCGCTGGGGTGGCGGCTGGCACGGCGGCTGGGGCGGATGGCATGGCGGCGGCTGGTATGGTGGTTGGGGTGGCTGGGGCGTCGGGGCCGGGCTGCTCGCCGGTGCGATCATCGGCAGCGCGATCGCGAACAGCGCCTATTATGATTACTACGGATACCCGGCCTACGGATACTCTCCCTACTACTACGGCGGCTACGGTTACTCTCCGGCCTATTACTACCCCCGATACTATGGAGTTTACCCGCAGGACGGCTATCGGCCGTATTACTACAGACCTTATTACAGGCCTTACTACCGACCCTACTATCGGCCTTATTACCGACCTTACTATAGACCTTATTATCGCGGATATCGCTACCGCTATCGCTGGTAGGCTGGCCCATCCTGCTTCCAGCCAACCGCTTCAGCTAAAAATGTTGTTTTGGCTGCTCTGAGCGATGTCGAGCCCGGAGACGGCTTGATCAGGCTTCAATCGAAGCCGATGAGGCTGTAGGCCGCGCGGGAAGAATGCCGGCGACATCGGCGATCAGCTCCAAGGAGCGCAGCCGCGTCTTGTGGTCGTAGACGTCGGAGACGACGATCAGCTCATCTGCGCCAGTTTCGGCGATGAGTGATGCCGCGTTTGGAAAGCCCAAGGTTTTGATTGTCTTGATGCGAGCGAAGAGCCATTCTCAAGTAGCTGTTTTGGCAGACGAGGCTTCTTGGGGGCATGAACGCGGCGTTGGCGGTGCCAGTTTGTTCCCGGCGGCGCGCCGGCGTCGAGCGATATGAAAAACGCCCTCTGGCCTGCGATATCGAACCGAGTATCGCCGATGAGTGAAGCGAACGCGGAAATTGAGAGGGAAGACGTTCTGGAGGATTTTCCGCTGTTTCGGACGCTGAGTGCGGGCCAGCGGCTGAAAGTGCTTGGCGCGATGGTGCGGCAGGATCTCGTGCGGGGACAACTTCTCGTCGCCCAGGGCGGCGCATCGGATTCCTTGTTCATGGTGCTGCATGGCGCGCTGGCGGTGCGCAGGGCCGGGGAGTTTGAACCGATCGCCGAATTGCGCGCCGGCGAGCTGGTGGGCGAGATCGGCTTCTTCGCCAACGTGCCGCGCACGGCTGATGTGATTGCCATCCGTGATGCCAGCGTGCTGGTATTGACGCGCACTGCCTATCGCGCCCTCGCGGAAGAGGCGCCAGCCATCGTGGAGGCGCTGCTTGCCGCGCTGGCGCGCCGCTTTGCCCGGGAGACCGCCCGCATCCAGCCTGTTCGCGCGTCGCCAAAGGCGCGGACCGTTGCGTTGATCGACGGCGGATGCGAGCGGCTGCCGGGTGCTTTCGATCGCCTGATGCGTCGCCGGCTCATGGCCGCGGATGCAGAGATCGTTGATCCCGACCGTGTTGCCAGGGAATTTCCGGGGCGGGCGCTCGATGCACCAGAGGTTGCCGACTGGCTGAACAAGCTCGAATACGCCGCGCCACTTGTCGTCTACATCGGCAATGGCCACGAGGCCTCGCCGTGGGTGCGCAAGGCGATCCGCCAGGCCGACTTGGTTGTGTTCGCGTGCCGCGGCGATGCGCCCATGCAGCCGCTGACCGAGGTCGAGGATTTCGCCTGCGATGTTCATCCTGTCTCGGCGCGGCGCCTCGTCCGCATTCACGACCAGCGGCGTGGCGAAGTCACAGGAACGACGGCATGGCTGGCGCGGTTGCCGTCTTTCATGCACCACCATCTCTCGCTCGAAGACCATCTCGACGTCGACAGTCTGATCCGTTTCCTCTGCGGCCGCGCGATCGGCTTCGTGGCCGCTGGCGGCGGCAGCTTCGGCTCGGCGCATGTCGGCATCTTCAAGGCCTTTCGCGAACGTGGCGTGATGTTCGATGTCTTTGTCGGCACCAGCGCCGGGTCGGCGATGACGGCCGGTTTTGCAAAAAATCTCGAAGCCGATGATCTTGAGCGCGGAACCCATGAGATTTTTGTCAGGAGCCGCAGCTTCCGGCGGCCAACATGGCCGCGCTACGCGCTGCTGGACCACAAGGTTTTCGATCACGCGCTGGCCGAGCAATACGGCCATGCCTGCCGGATCGAGGATTGCTGGCGGCCTTATGCAGCGGTCGCTACCAATCTTTCGATGCACAATCTCGAACTGATCCGCTCCGGTCTGCTCTGGCAGGCGGTGCGGGCGTCGAGCGCGATCCCCGGTCTGCTGCCGCCGTTCTATACGCGGGAAGGCACGATGCTTGTCGATGGCTGCCTCGTCGACAACGTTCCGCTCGCGCAGATGCACCAGCTCAAGAGCGGTCCCAATGTGGCTGTTCATTTCGGGGATTCGGCCGCCGAGTTGTTCAATGTCGACTATGCGGCGTTGCCGGGTCGGCTCGAATTGATTGCATCAATGCTGCT
This sequence comes from Xanthobacteraceae bacterium, assembly GCA_035565775.1. Classification (GTDB taxonomy): domain Bacteria; phylum Pseudomonadota; class Alphaproteobacteria; order Rhizobiales; family Xanthobacteraceae; genus PRO6. Next base: position 163,279 of record DATMRW010000025.1, read on the forward strand.
CCCGTTCCGCAAGAAGCTGCTGCCCGCGGCGCCGAGCGCGGTCAGCGTGTTGTGGCGGAGCCTATTGGCTCACCAGCGCTACGACTCCCTGCCAGCCGCGCCGCTCGATCTGGTGATGCGGCCGCCGCTTCCGGCGGGCATTGAGGTCATGGATTTCGAGCGGCACTCGGAAATTTATGAAGCCTCATACCTTTGGGCTCGCGAGGCGATTGCCGCGCTCGAGGAGGCGGGGAACCCGGCGGTTTCCGCTATTCTCGCGGCCAGCAAATCGGCGACGAGCGAACAGCCGCATGAGGAAGGGCTGGCACTGCTCTGACCGGAACCGGATCGGCCAGGCGAACTGAATGTCCTGCAACGGCGGCGAGCGTAGAACTGTCCTCTCAATCATTTGAGGGATGGCGGCCGATCGGGTACCTTTGGCGCTTGCGGGCCAAAAGATATCGGTTCAACCTTGCGGCAGCCGTTCGGGCGTGGGCACGCCATGCCTGCACGCAAGGTCATGCGCGATGAACTGTGCAACCTGTGGCTTCCAGATTGAAAGCGGCTTTGCGTTCTGCCCGAAGTGCGGTGCCCGCCAACCGGCGCCGTGCCCGAGCTGCGGCTATCGCTGTGCGCCGGATTTCGCCTTTTGCCCGCAATGCGGAAGCAGCATCGCGGCCAAATCGAACGGGGAAAAATCTCCCTCGCGAATGCCGCCTACTGCTGAGGCCGAGAAAAATCATTGGCCTTTGCAACCGTCTTCCGATGCCGATCGCAGGACCGTGACAATCCTGTTCGCCGACCTCAGCGGCTTCACCGCGCTCAGCGAACAGCTTGATCCCGAGGCGGTGCAGAGGCTGCAGACCGAGCTGTTCAAGGAATGGACCGCGGCCGTCCAGGATTTTGGCGGCTTCGTCGACAAGTTCATCGGCGATGCGATGCTCGCTTTATTCGGCGCTCCGGTCGCGCATGAGGACGACCCGGAGCGCGCGCTCCGTGCGGCGCTTGCGATGATCGCCCGCACGCAGCGGCTCGGCCAGAACTTTCCTGCGACAATCCCAAAAATGCTTCTTCACGTCGGCATCAACACCGGGCCGGTCGTTGCCGGCGGATTGGGCGTAGGTGCGGCAAAATCCTATTCGGTCACCGGCGATACGGTGAACACTGCGCAGCGGCTGCAATCGCTGGCCGAACCCGGCGAGGTGCTGGTGGGGCCGTTGACCTATCGGCTCACACGCCATGCCTTCTGTTACGAGTCGCTGGGCAATGTCGCGCTGCGCGGCAAGGCCGACAGCGTACTGGTGCACAGGCTGCGGGGGCCGCTCGCTGCGCCGCGGGCCGCGCGCGGGCTTGAGGCGCTCGGCCTGAGCACGCCGCTGATCGGCCGCGGTGCGGAACTGCGCCGCATGCTGTCGAGCCTTGACCGGGCATGCGAAGGTTCAGCGCAGCTTCTCCGTCTCGTCGGCGAGGCTGGTATCGGCAAATCGCGACTGGTGAACGAATTCATCGCCCAGGTCGGCTGCGAGGAACGCTTTCGAAACGTCGTCGTGCGGTATGCGGCCTGCTCCTCGCTCGGCGAGCAATCATACGGCACCATCGGTGCAATGGTTCGCAGCGCGGCCGGAGTGATGCGCAACGATGCGCCGGACGAAATGCGCGTGAAGCTTGCAGCGCTGCTTGCTGATCTTGACCTCGAGTGCGAGGAGGCGGAGCGGCTGATGCCGCTGCTCTACTATGTGATTGGTCTGTGTGATCCCAAGGCCCCTCTGCGGCATGTCGAGCCGGAGCAACTGCATCGGCAGATTCTCAGCGCGGTGCGCACCATCTTCGAACGCCGCCTGTCGATGTCGCCGCTGCTGATCATCGTTGAGGATCTGCACTGGGCCGATGCAGTTTCGGTCGAGGCGCTGCGTTTCCTCATGGACCGGATGGAGCGATCGCGGCTGATGCTGGTCGTCACCCATCGTCCGGCGATCGAAAACGACCGACTCGACTCGAGCAGGTTCAGCCATACCACGCTCAGACTGTCGCAGCTTGGCAATGAGGATGGACGCCGCCTGCTGGCTGCGCTGTTCGGTGAGGCCTGGGTGACGTCTGCGAGGGCGCTTCTCTGCAATATTCTTGAACGAGCTGGCGGCAACCCGCTGTTCATCGAGGAGATCGTGCGCGGCCTGATCGATCTCGGCGTGCTGAGGCGTGACGGCCCTCAGTGGCACATCGTGGGCGGCGAAGCGACGGTGAGCATTCCGGACACGATTCAGGCGATGCTGCTCGCCCGCGTCGACCGGCTGCCGCTGGAGGCGAGGCGGCTCGCGCAGGAGGCTGCGGTCATCGGTCCGCGGTTCGATGCGACGCTGCTTGAGGCGGTGACTGCCGATCCGGCAAGGGTGGGGGCTGGTCTTGAACTGCTTTGCGATGCAGAGATCATCCGCGAGGTTGCCGGGTCAGGCTCGATCTCGGCTCATTGCTATCGCTTTACGCAAACGCTGCTGCAGGACGTGATCTATCAAAATCTCCTGCTGCAGCGGCGCACGGAGATGCATGGACAGATCGCCTGCGCCTTTGAAAAGCTGTGCGGCGAGAGCCCGGAGCGGCTCGAGGATCTGACCGTGCTCGGCCATCATTTCGCGCTGAGCGCCGAGCGGGAAAAGGGCGCGCGCTACCTCCGCGAAGCGGGCGACCGGGCCCGGATGGTTTTTGCCAATGATGACGCCCTTCGTTTCTACGAACAGGCGCTCGCCGCGCTGGCCATGGTCGGACCGTCTCCGCTCAGACTGCAGATCAGCGAGCGGATCGGTGATCTGTGCGCCCCGATCGGCCGCCGGGCGCTTGCGCGCGAGCACTATGAAACGGTGCTGCAGGCATATCGCGACAACGGCGATCACGTTGCCTCGGCGCGGGTGCTGCGCAAGATCGGCCGGCTGTTATGGGATGGCGGCAAGCGCGAGGAGGCCGAAGCGCGATATGCCGAGGCTGCGACGCTTCTTGAGGGGGCGGGTGCGCCAATCGAGCAGGCGCATCTTTTGCAGGAACGCGGCCGCCTCGCGTTCCGCACCGGCGATCACGTGCGCGCCGCGCAGTGGGCCGACGCCGCGCTGGAATGCGCGGCTGCCCTCAATGGCGACGAAGATCCCGAAATCCGCCGCGACGCCGCGCTTGCCACTGCCGAAGCGTTTAATACCAAGGGCGTTGCGCTGGCGCGGCTGGGGCGGAACCGGGAAGCGGTGGGTCTGGTGGAACGCAGCATCGCGGTCGCTGAAGCCGCCGAGCTTCCCGGCGCAGCCTGCCGTGGTTACACCAATCTGGGTGTTCTCTACACGACGACAAACCCGGCGCAGGCGATGGAGGTCTGCCGCCGTGGCCTTGAGGTGTCGCGGCGCATTCACGATCTCGGTTTCCAGGCGCGCCTGCTGACCAATTTTGCGGTCGCTTGCTGCACGTTTACCGATCGCTGCCCGATCGAGGGCGTTCCGGCGGCTGAGAAGGCCGTGGAAATCGATCGCGTGCTCGACCAGCGCGAGCATCTGCCGGTGCCGCTCATCGTGCTTGGGCAGATCCATCAATGTCGGGGCGAGCCGGAGGCGGCCGCAGGTTTCTACAATGAGGCATTGGAGGTGGCGCGCGAAACGGCCGAGCCGCAGCAGCTTTTTCCGTGCTATGATGGCCTTGCAACGCTGAACCTCGACCTCGACAATCTGGCGGAGGCCGAACGCTATTTTTCTTTGGCTCAGGATGTTTGCGCCCAGCACGGGCTCGACCCGGAAGCGCTCGTGGTGTTGCCTTTTCTCGATTGACCGGGGAAGGAAGGTTAAAAATGGCCGCGCAAACCGACGTGGGTCCCCTTCGGCCGGGTGACAGAGCACCCAACCTGGTGCTCGATGCGATCACTCATGAAGGCAAGATTTCGCTAGATGACTTTCGCGGGCAGAAGCCGGTCTTGGTCGGCCTGTTCCGGGGGCTGCATTGCCCCTTCTGCCGTCGCCACATCGCCGCGCAAGCGCAGCTCGACCCGGCGCTTCGCGAAAGGGGCGTCGAGAGCCTGACCGTGGTCAACACCCCGATCGAGCGCGCGCGGCTTTATCTGCGCTATCATCCGATACCGAACCTTCTCGCTGCCGCCGACCCCGCCCGGACCTCGCACCGCGCGTTCGGACTTCCCAATCTCGAATTCACGGAGAACGAGACGACATGGCCGCACAAGGTCTCGATGACTGCGGTGCTGAGCATGCGGGTCGACGTCCCCGGTATCACTCCGGGGCCGCTTGATCCGCTTGCCGCGGGAGAGTTGATGGACACGGAAGATGGTTACGAACTGACCGAGGCCGACGAGCAGATGATAGCGACCGGCCGGGGCCAGCTCGTCGGGCAATTTCTTCTCGACCGGCAGGGCATCGTCCGCTGGTGCTTTACGGAAGTCCCGGAGGGCGGGCGATACATGTTCGCGATGCCGGATCCGCAGGAGCTGATGTCCGCCGTCTCTCAGGTTGCCTGATAACTCCGGCGGAGCTGCAGGCGGACCGCCGCGTGGTCAAGCAGTTGCTCACCGCGCGAGATGAGTGTGCGCACTTTGCCCCGCCTCATCGCGGAGCCCGAAGACTTTTCGCGCGGTTGCAAAACCCGCCAGCGCAAAGTCGCCAACCGGCATGAAGTCTGAGGGGAAGTGCCGCGCGAACTCATCGGAAGCCAGCACCGTCCGCTGCAGTTTTCCGGTCAAGGATTCGATGCGGGCAGCAAGGTTCACTGCCGGTCCGATGCAGGTGAAGTCCAGCCGGTTTCCGCTGCCTATGTTTCCATAGAGCACCTGGCCCAAATGCAGCGCGAGCCCGAAGCGTGTGGACTTAAGACCTGGCGTCTCAAAAGTGTCGAATGAGGATGCGACGGCTGTGCGCGCCTCGCGGGCGGCGCTGAGGGCGGCGGTGCAGACTTCGCGTACGTTCTTGCCATCGGGGGCGATCGTGAAAATGGCTAAGAGGCCATCGCCCATGAATTTGAGAACTTCGCCGCCGTGGGCGAGAATGGACAGAACCTGACAATCAAAATATCGGTTGAGCAGATCGAGCAGCGCCTTGGGCGGCAGCCGGTCGGCGAGGGCGGTGAAGCCGCGCATGTCCGACAGCCAGATCGCCGCATCGATGGTCTCGACATCGCCCCGCCTGATCTGTCCAGCGAGAATGCGCGCCCCTCCCTTGTGGCCGACATAAGTGTCGAGCAGTGTGCTCGCCGTACGCCGAAGCACGTGGTTTTCGACAACGCGGGTGAACGGCAGGAGAACGCTTTCGAGGCCCGCGATCTGCGCGTCGGTGAAGCCGCCGGGGACGCGCGTCGCAAAGGTTGCGCCGTGAACGGTGCCATCTGAGAAGAACAAGGGCACCGCGACGTAATCCGTGACGCCCTGTTTCCGCAGTTCGCGTGCATCCGCAAAATCCAGAAGGCTATCCTTGCCCGAGAGCCGGCGGCGCACGACGAGGCCCGTGTCGATGACGCGCCGCACGGGACTGTTGCGAAAGTCCTCGGTTTGGAACGCTTCGAACGGCGCACTGTTCACTTCGACAGCAGTGCCCGGTTTCCAGAGAAAGCGCTGTCCCATGATCTGCGGGTGCAAGGTGAGCACGAATACTCCGACCCGCCATATCGGAAACCCGATGCGGAGAAGTCGGTCGCATAGTTCGCCCAGCACCTTTTCCGTGTCGCGGATTGGGCGCGCTCCGTCGATCAGCCATTCGATGATCGTCTTGGTGTCGCAGCTGGCCATGTGTTGATGTCCGGTAGTGCGGACGACGGCGACGTCACCGCGGAAGCATTCCATATTGCGCGTTCCGCGCCAAAGGAATTCGGCATGGTTTCGGCGAGGCGAAAGTCGGAGAAATCCAGCTGCCGATATTCGGATTTTCGCGCCGTTGCGGGTATGAAGTTGGAATATTCCGGCGGCGTCGGCGGGTGTAGCATGATGGAAGCGGAGCGCTGGCTGACGGAGGTCATCAATGGCCAACAGAATTCTGGTTCTCTATGGCTCCTATCGGGTCGATCGTATGGGTATCCGGCTCGCGGATTTTGTCGTCGCGAGGTTGCGTGCGCGGGGGGAGGACGTCGAGCTGATCGATGCGAGAGCAATCGGCCTTCCGATGCTCGACCGAATGTACAAAGAGTACCCGAAGGGCGGTGCGCCGGCGGCGTTGGAACTGCTGGCCGAGAAGATCCGTTCCGCCGACGGATTCGTTTTCATCACTGGCGAGTACAATTGGGGCATCCAGCCTGGCCTGAAAAACTTGACCGATCATTTTCTTGAGGAATGGTTTTGGCGGCCGGCGGCCATCGCAAGTTATTCCGCCGGACGTTTTTCCGGTGCCCGATCGGCGCTGACATGGCACGGCACGTTGTCCGAGATGGGAATGGTAGTCGTTTCGTCGACGATCGCGGTCGGCCCGATTTCGCAGTCCCTTGACGAGGCTGGCCAGCCGATCGGCGAGGGCGGGAAAGCGCTGGCGCAGGCGTTTCCACGTTTCGCTGATGATCTCGCATGGTGGATGGAGGCCGCGAGAGAGCAGCGCACCCGCAAAAAGCCGCCATATTGAATGTCGGAGCGGAGCGCGGTCAGAGCGCGTTCAATCCGGCCCATCCGGTATAGACGCCGACCATGGCGATCACTGAAACCGAGACATAGGGCGCCTTGCGCAGGATGTGCGTAAAGTCCGCCCAGCGGCGTTCGATGTGGCGCAGGCTGAGCGCGGCCAAAACGCCGGCGGACACCATCGTAACCGCGAGGCCGATACCGAAGCAAAGCACCAAGGTGAAGCCGAGGCTGAACTGCTTGAGCTGGATGCACAGAAGGAGGATGGTGACCGCGGCGGGGCAGGGAATGAGGCCGCCCGTCAATCCGAACAACACGATCTGCCAGGTCGTGGCACTGCGACCTTCAAAGCGGTTGCGGATAGCTGCAGCATGCGCGCGGGCATGGGCATCGTCCTCGCTTCCCAAATTCATGTGCGAATGAACATGTTCCTCGAACATGGTCTCGATCGGGGCGTGTCCGCATAGCGACAGGCGGGCCTTGAAGACATGCGGTTCCGGCACCTCCGCGACGCTTTCGAGATAATCCGCTCGGCTGATGAAATCGAACGACTGCCCGGCGCCATCGGAGCGGATGGTCGACAGGTGGATCTCGTCGGGGCGCGGAAGGGCACCGCGCATGTTTCGGATGCGCCAGTGGGGCGGCGTGTTCTCCTCAAAGATTTCCAGCGACAGCACCGAGCCGCCGGTTTCGATCCGCTGGATATTGCCATGGTGGTGATGGGCATCGCCTTTCTGCTCTCGCCAGATCCGTCTCGCCATCCATGCGGCAAGGCAAATGATGATGATCGCCGATGCGATCTGGAGATAGGCTGCGCTTTCGTCGCCGCTCCACTGGCGGCCGAAATAGAGGCCACTGAGCGCGATGATCCAGACCACCGCCGTGTGCGAGAGGGTCGCAGACAGTCCAAGCAGGGTCGCCTGAAGTACGGTGCCGCGGATGGCGATGATGAACGCCGCCATCATCGTCTTGGAATGGCCGGGCTCAAGGCCATGCAGTGCCCCGAGCAGGATGGCAGTCGGGACGAACAGCCAGGCGTGGGCGGTGCTCTGCTGGAGAAGCTGAGAGAGATCTGGCATGGACTACCTCAGATCGGATCACCTCAGATCAGGCTCATTTCAGATAGGTGCGGACGACGTCGATCAGCTCCGCCGCTGCCCCTGCCTTGTCCGGATCGTCTTCCTCGTCCGGGTCGACCACGTGGTGGCGGATGTGCTCCTCGATCAGCTCGACGGTCAGCCCGTTGATGGCTCCGCGAACCGACGCGACGAGCATCAAAATGTCGGCGCAGCCGATCGCGGTCTCGAGGCCGCGCTCGATCGCTTCCAGCTGGCCCCGGATCCGCCGAACCCGGCTGATGAGCTTTGGTTTCTGCTCGATCGTGTGCGTCATTCTGGTAGTATAGGGGGGTATCCTACATTTTGCCGTTCAGAATTTGATCGCGTCGCTTCACGTCCCGGTGACTGCTGGTGGAGGTCCTGATGGAAATTGGAGGGTGGCACCGGCCTGCTTTTCCGAGCCGCAACGACAGCGGGTGGATAGCAATCTGAGGTAGATCAATTCCTCGAACCTCTGTTCGCGGATATACTTTAAATTGCTTTGTTGAGCGCGAAGCGTCCGGCGGGCCAAGAAAGGCTCGTCCTGACAAAAGGGGTTGTTCGCAATGCCGAATGCCGCCAGTTACTCGGTTGCTGAAGTTCTTCGCGACGGGGGCCACATCGAAATCCGTGCGCTCCGGCACGACGATCGCGAAGGCCTCATCGCCGCCATCGCCCGGACCAGCAACGAAAGCCTGTATCATCGCTTCTTCGGGCCAAAGCACTTCTTTTCGGAAAAGGAAATCTCTTTCTTTCTCGACGTGGATTTCGTCAACCACGTCGCATTGGTCGCTGTCGCGGACGAGGACGGACGACCTGCGATCGTTGGTGGTGCGCGTTACATCGTGGTCGGTCCGGCGCAAGCCGAGGTGTCGTTCATGGTGATCGATAGCTATCAGGGGCGCGGCATCGGCACGCTATTGTTGCGCCATCTTGCAGGTATCGCGCGTGGGGCGGGCATCAAGGAGTTTGTTGCTGAAGTCATGCCCGACAACGTCAGCATGCTGGGCGTTTTCAGACATAGCGGCATGCGTGAAAGCACGAAGCTGCAGCCTGGGGACGTTCACGTGGTGTTGGAATTGAACTGAGCAATGCGCTGTTCTTTACCTTATGTCATCTCGAAGTAGGCAAAGAGCCAGATCTTTACCTGATCCATAATCAAGGCGAGGAGAACCGCCGCCGCGAATATGCCGATGGCGATCGACGGTGCCAACGGCGCCATCAATATGCCACCAAGCGCCAAGGTGCCGATGATCAGTATATTGACAATGCTCGATATGACTACCAACCGGCTCGGCCGCGAGGACCACAACCGTCGGCGCTCGCGCGCAACATAGAAAACGGCCTGTCCGTTCAATGCAAGAGTGACGAGCGTCATCGTGCGAATGGTATCGATGTCAAGGTGCAGGATGAGCGTGCCAAACGTGAGGATGCCGGCGCAGAAGACGAGATCGAAAAGCCCAAGGATGATGCCGACCATGGTGAGTGTATCGATCCGCCACGCATTCGGCGAAGCCGAGGGACGGACATTGTCCGTAGTCGACGACATCGCGAGAAAGTCGCCGGTAATCATTGAAATGACCATCAGCGCCGGGGTTAGGATGGCGTGCTGGGTCAAGACCAGGCCGTAGCCGAGAAGCAGCACCTGCCGCGATTTGTGGATGAGCGATCTCAGCGCGTAGGTCAGGATGCGCTGGAAGGTGATCCGGCCCTCCCTGATGGAGGCCACTATCCCGGAAAGGCCGGGCTTGGTCAGCACGATGCCCGCGGCGGACTTGGCGACATCGGTAGCGGTGGACACCGCGATGCCGATTTGGGCTTGACGCAGCGCCGGCGCATCATTCGCGCCGTCCCCGCACATGCCGACAGTGTGGCCGGCATTCTGAAAGGCCTTCACAAGGTGAAATTTGTCCTCGGGGAGCACGCCAGCGAAAACGGCATAATCGTCCGGCCTGACGTCGTCGGTGATTTCGCCCGGCGGGCAGACCGCACCGGTAAGGCCAACAGCGCCAGCGACAAAGGCGGCGGTCGGAGCCGCATCGCCTGTAACCATGATGGTGTGGATGCCGAGTGCCCGCAACTGATCGATCATCGGCTTTGAATCGCTGCGCGGCGGATCGCTTAACGCCAGAACGCCGACGATACGCATCGCTCCACTGCTTCCGATGGCAACGCCAAGCACCCGATGGTCGTGTTTTTCGAGTTCGGTTGCGGTCCTCTCCGCTTCCGGAGCGGGTTGCGAAAGCGCATAAACCACGGCAAATGCGCCTTTGACGACGCTGAGCGTTTTGCCGTTCTGATCAATAGCGTATGCTTCCGACATCTTGGTTGCCGGGTCGAACGGCACGAACTTGACGACCTTCGGAAGCACGGCATCCGTTTTGCGCCGGGCCGCAGCGGCTCGGACGGCGGTGTCGATAGGGTCTTGGCCACCCTCGGCGCTGGCAAGTGCTGCAAGCGCAAGGGGGTAAGCCTCGTCGAACCCGGGCATGGGGCGAATTGCGACCAGGGCAAGTTCGTTGCAGGTCAAAGTACCCGTCTTGTCGATGCACAGCACATCGAGGCTGGCAGCCTCATCGACTGCGGACAGGCGCGTCGGCAAAACACCTTCGTGCGCGAGGGCCTGTGCGCCGATCGCCGAGGCCAGCGTGAATGTTGCGGGCAGGGCTACCGGGATCGATGCAAGAACCGATATCAGCACCAGGGGCAAGGCCTCTGACAGAGGCATTCCGATCTTGTAGGCGTAGATCATCAGGAGGACCGTGACGGCGCCATTGAACCCGGCAAGATTGCGAACGACCCGAAACACGGCCTTTTGCTGGGTGCCGACGACATAGGCGGTGCGGACCAGTTCTGCTGTCCGCCCGAACTTGGTGCGCTCGCCTGTTGCGATTACTTCCGCCACGGCTTCGCCGCGCCGGACAAGGGCGCCGGCATAGGTTTCCGTATCCGCTCCGGCTTCGACCGGCAGGGACTCGCCGGTGAGCATGGATTGATCGAGCTGAATCGAACCCAGGCGAAGCCTCACATCGGCCGGGACAACCGTGCCCAGCGACAGCTTGACGATATCGCGAGGTACCAGTTCGGCGGCAGGCAATGTTGTCCAGGCGCCGTCTCGCAGGGCTGATGCATTCAGCGCAAGCCGCGCCTTGAGCGCAGCGATTGTCGACTGCGCCCGGTTTTCATAGAGGAAGCCGAGGGCCGTATTGAAGAGGAGAAGGACCGTGATGATCGCGCCTTCGACATACTCGCCGAGCATCAGCTGCATCACGATGGCGATTTCGAGCATGACAGAAACCGGTGCCAAAAACTTGCTCAGCACCAGCCTCAGGGGATGAACGGCGACATCGGGGGCCGCATTCATGCCGACCTCGGCGCGAATGCGGCGAGCTTCTGCGCTGGAAAGTCCCTCTATCGCTTTTTCCATTGACTTTACGGGATATCGCGGGAGCCTTAGGGAGCCGGAACCTGCGCGGGCCGGCTTTTTATGGTAATTAGGCTCAGCGGCTTTTTCGGTATTTGATATTGCTCAATGCCGGCCCGACGGATGACGACGAACTTTTTTCTGGTGCCCGAAGTGGAGGATCGAATGAGGTTCCGCTTATGTGTCGTAGCGCTGCTGATGTTTCTTTTCGTACCTTCCGCCATCGTCCCATCTGAAGCTGAGGACGGCGCGGGTGAGCGGCGGGTCCCGCGGCTCGCAGACATCATGAGTTCGGTGCAGTTGCGGCATATAAAACTATGGTTCGCGGGTGTGTCTTCGAACTGGGAACTTGCGGCTTACGAGCTTCGTCGGCTCAAAACGAGCCTGGCTGAAGCCGCGGCGCTGTATCCCGGCATTCCGGTGACGAATATCACAATGATGGTCGCGCCGGTTGACGCTGTAGCCGGTGCCATCAATGCGAAAGACAGGCGCGCGTTCGAAAGCAATTTCCGATCGCTGACGGATGGTTGCAACACTTGCCATCAGTCGATGGAGCGCAGCTACATTGTCATGAGGGTGCCGAGCACCTCACCGTTCTCAGATCAGGACTTTTCACCGCCAGGCAAGCGGCAGGAGAAACGCTAAGCTAGGCTGAGAGAAAAAATGTCCGCCTCGATGCTTCGCATTCTTGCTTTCGTCGCGCTTGCCTTGTTTGCGAGCCGGGATCCGCGCGCGTTCGCTGAGGCGTCGTCAGTCGATCAAAGTGCAGCGGGGCTTAGGCTTGCGGAAATGGTCTGCGGCCCCTGCCATGCCGTAACGCTGCGTCGCGATGAGCTTCCGGTGTTGAACCCTCCCGCAACGAGTTTTGCCGACCTCGCGCAGCGGCCGTCACTGACGGATAAGTCGCTGCGGGAATTTCTCGGCTCGAACCACCGCGGTCTCGGGCCTGCGGAGGCGATGCCCAACCCTCGACTTATGGATTATCAGATCGATGAGATCGTCGCCTATTTCGCAACGTTGAAGGCAAAACGATAGCGCATCGTGCCGGATACCGTCCCGCGCACGCTTATTTTCGGGTGAGTTGCCCGGCGGTGATATTTAAAATATTGAGGGAGGCGCGGATCGCCGAGGCGGCCGATGTTGGCTCCGCGCGATCTTTGCCCTGTCGACGGTATCCGGCAGAGCAACAGGGTGTGGCGCCTTATTGTTTGGGACTGTGATGAAAACGACCCGCGGGCGTTCCTCCGCCGCAACCGAGGCCAATAGCGAGGCGAGGGACTGGAATAACGTGACGACCCTTGCACGCGGCTTCAGCATTCTGCGCGCGTTCGGTCCGAATGACGAGTATCTCGGCAATGCCGATCTCGCGCAGCGCACCAAGCTGCCGAAGTCGACGGTGTCGCGTCTCACCAACACGCTCACGCGCCTCGGTTACCTCTATTACTCAGAGCCGCGCGAAAAGTACCGGCTCGGCCCCGGCGTGCTCGCTCTCGGCTTCAGCTACCTCAACGTCACCGCCGGTATCCGGCAATTGGCGCGGCCGTATATGGAGAGGCTGGCGGACGATGAGGATGTTGCCGTCGCGCTCGGCGCGCCCGACCAGTTTCACATGACCTATATCGAGCTGTGCCAGGGACACGGCCCTCTGATCCTGCGCCACAAGGTCGGCACGCGCTTGCCGATGGTGCACACCTCGATGGGGCGCGCCTATATCTCCGCACTGCCCGAGGCGCGCCGGTTGGCATTGATGGCGCAATTGCGCGAGCACCTCGGCGACGAGTGGCCGGCGATCGAGAAGGTGCTCGCGGTCGCCTATGACGACTACCAGAGCCGCGGCTTCTGCCTGTCGGTGGCGGAGTTCAGCGCCCAGGTCAGTGCCGTCGGCGTGCCGCTGATTCTCGACGATGAGAATGACGTGCTGGTGTTCAACTGCGGCGGCGCGGCGCAGCGCGTGACCCGTGAACTTCTGGAAGATGTGCTGGGCCCGCGGCTGCAGGCCCTCGTTGCCACGCTCAAGCAGCAGTTTCGCGGCGGCCGCCTGTAGCCGCCGCGTACCAAGGCCAAACTGCGCCGCCGGCCATCTTGCCAGCCCGCATCTTTGCCCGGCGCGGCAGAGCACGCTGCCGATCCCGGGCCGTGTGGGTGGATGTTCTTTGCGATTTTCCGCAGCCCGAAGGCCCGCTCTGCCCTGAGAAGCGGCCCGGGCAGTCCCACGTCTCGCTTTTCGAAAGCGTGGCCCGGGCCGCCAAAATTTGTGCCCGCAGATCGGCAGAAAGCGCTTGTCACGAAAGCCTCCAATTCGTATCCTTTTCAATAATGGAATTAAGTTCAACATAATGGAATTGAGTTGAGGCGCGAAAATCAGCGTCCCAACATCGGTCCGCGAGCAATGGGTTGGGGAGATACGCTTGGAGTTGCTTGGTCGGGCACGGGCCGCTTGCGCCGTGCCGTTGTCTTTGCGGGCGGCCGCTGGACTTCCCCTCATTGAATGCACTGCATCCTTCGCATGCGCGGCACAGCCGGGGTGCGCCTCATGACGCGGCCGTTCGTGCTCGGGGTGGGCGGCACGCTGCGCGCGGGGTCGTCGTCCGAACAGGCGCTGGCGCACAGCCTGAACGCGGCGGCGGCGTGCGGCGCCGCAACCGAGTTGATCTCGGGGTTTGATCTCGACCTGCCGTTCTATGCCCCGGGCGCCGGCGAGCGCTCGGCGGCGGCCGGCAGGCTGGTGGCGGCGCTGCGGCGCTGCGACGCCGTGATCATCGCCTCGCCGTCCTATCATGGCTCGGTGTCGGGCGTGCTCAAGAACGCGCTCGATTATCTCGAGGACCTCAGCGGCG
>DATMRW010000026.1:0-13719 GCA_035565775.1 Xanthobacteraceae bacterium
ATGAACGGTGAGATGGTTTATCTGTGGCGAGCGGTCGACCATGAGGGCGAGGTTCTCGAGAGCTTTGTTACCCGTAAACGGGACAAATCCGCGGCTTTAGCCTTCATGAAGAAGGCGCTGAAGCGGCACGGAAAGGCTGAAGTGATCGTGACCGACGAACTGCGCTCTTATCCTGCGGCGATGGCCGAACTCGGTGTCCAGGATCGCCGGCTGCGTCCGCCGAAGCTGGATGAAATCAGAGATCGGGGCTCTCGTGCGCGCCAGAAGAGTTAACCTGACAAAGCCTTCCACATCCAACACCGCGACGTGGACGCTAGCGTGACCAGCAGCCCGGTCAGAGTCGGAGACTAATTGTCGCCCTTAGGAAGCCATCGGCCCCAGTCGACCCGCGTGAGGACAGCCAGTAGAACAATCATGACAATCTGGAGGGCAATGCCCCAGGGGCTGGTAGGGGCGCCGGTGAAGGCTTCGCCGAGACTTGTGCCCCGCAACCCCTTGGCCGATGCCGCATAGAAGGAGTAGGAAACAAGCCGCCCAAGAAAGAAGGCCGCGGTGAACCCGAGCAAGCGCACGCCCGCCAGGCCCGCCGCCTCGAACAATTGCGCGGAAGGGAGCGGGGACAGGGCAAAGAGGCCCAATCCGACCCAAAGGCCGCGTTTCCGGTGTTCCAGCAGTTCTCCGGCGGCGACAAGATTACGCTTCCACTTTTCGGGAAGATAAGCCCGCAAATAGCGAAACCCATAGGCCAGCAGGAACCGACCCGTCGCGGCCGCGAGCGCGCTGACGGCAACGATCGGTGGGGCAGGAAGACTGCTGTTCAAACCGTAAAAGAGGATGATCGACCAGGTTGGCGGCCCGAAGGCTGGCAAAAGATTGATGCCGAGCACGATCAGGAACAAAAGGAGCAGCGAGGTCATGCTCTGCCTAAGATCGTCAAATCCAGATCGGTTCAAGCTGGAATAATGGGTGCTATTGCCAGGCTTTCGTCAGGACGATCTGCGTCGAGACGGCGGACAAGTATTTTCAGGGGGAATGATGAGCAGATTGCGATCCCATCCCGAGCACCACACGGTATCGCGCATCGGCTGGCTGCGCGCGGCGGTCCTTGGCGCCAATGACGGGATCGTCTCGACGGCAAGCCTGATCGTTGGCGTTGCCGCTTCGGGAGCCGACAAGACCAGCATCTACGTCGCCGGCGCGGCGGCGCTGGTCGCGGGCGCGATGTCGATGGCTGCCGGCGAATATGTCTCGGTCAGCTCGCAAGCCGACACCGAAAAGGCGGACCTCGCCCGCGAGACAGGCGAGCTTTCCGGTCAGCCTGATGCCGAACGCGAGGAACTGACGGGAATCTACGTTGCGCGCGGACTGGACGAGACGCTGGCGCGGCAGGTGGCCGATCAACTCATGGCGAACGATGCGCTGGGCGCGCATGCCCGCGACGAGCTGGGCATTTCCGAAGTGGTGACCGCGCGTCCGCTTCAGGCCGCGCTGGCATCGGCATTGACATTCAGCCTGGGGGCGCTCCTGCCGCTTCTGCTCGTTACCGTTGCGCCGATGTCCAGTCTTCTTCCGGTCGAAGTGGTCGCGACCCTGCTGTTCCTGGCCATGCTCGGCGCACTGGGCGCCTGGGCCGGCGGAGCGCCACCCATGCGATCGATTCTGCGGGTCACATTCTGGGGTGCGCTGGCTTTGGCGGCGACAGCCGGGATTGGCAAGATGTTCGGGACGGTCGTTTAGCAGGCGGCCGTCAATCTCGTCAGGCTTCGGTCAGGCACGGTCCATAGCCCTTCCGCCCGGAAAGGCTATCATCATGACCGATTCTGATCGCACCGGCAAGTTGAAGGTATGGGATTTGCCGCTCCGGCTGTTCCACTGGCTGCTGGTTCTCACCGTTTTCCTTGCGTTCCTGTCGTCTGAAAGCGGCAGCCCGATCGCGGCATGGCATATGGCGGCGGGATGGTGCGCGGCCGTGCTGCTCGCCTTTCGCCTGGTCTGGGGATTTGTCGGTGGCGAACATGCGCGCTTTCCCCGCTTCGTTCGACCGTCAGCGATCCTCTCGCATGTGAACGACATGCTGACCGAGCGTTCCGAACGGTCGATCGGCCACAATCCGTTGGGCGGCATCGCGGTCCTCGCCTTGCTGGGGCTGACGGGGATCGTCTTGTGGAGCGGGATCAGCGTCGCGGGGGGCCGGATGGATGAGGACCTCCATGAAGCCTATGCTTATTGTCTGCTGGCCCTGATCGGCCTTCATATCTTCGCCGTTGTCCTGATGTCGTTTCTGACGCGCGAAAATCTCGTGCGGGCCATGATCTCCGGTCGCAAGAAGGCGAGCCTGCACCCCAGCGCTCGCGACGCGCGGCGGCCGGGAATCATCGCGCTACTTTTAGGCGCCGCCGCCATCATTCTCACCGTGGTTGCGGTTCTGAGATATGACCCCAGCGCGTTCGGCCCCCAGCTTCGCGACGAAACACACGAACAACATGGCGACCGGGAATGAAGACAATCGGCGGGTAGATGCTAAGATCGCAACCGGCTGAAACGGCCGATTTCGTCTGTCCAGGAAAAGCGCTGCCCTGATGCGTCTGCTCGTCATCGAAGACAATGAACGCATGGCCGCGCTGGTTGCCGAAGGTCTCCAGCGTCGCAGCTTCGTCTGCGATGTCGCCCATAGTCTCGCAGAGGCCGAGGACGCGATGGAGAGCGCCAATTATGATGCGATCGTGCTCGACCTCGGGCTGCCCGATGGCGATGGCGTCGATTGGCTGACCCATCGTCGGCGCTATCACCAGATGCCGCCCGCGATCATCCTGACCGCACGGGGGGCCTTGGAGGATCGCATCACCGGCCTCGATGCCGGGGCGGACGATTATGCGGTGAAACCCGTCGAGATCGACGAACTCGCTGCCCGCATCCGGGCATTGTTGCGCCGTCCTGGCAAGCGGATGCAGCCGATGATCGCAGTGGGTCCGCTGAGTTTCGACGTCGCCAGTCGCTCCGCCCGCGTCGGAGACAAGACGATCGATCTTTCACGCCGCGAAGCCGACCTGCTGGAATTGCTGATGCGGCACGCCGGAACGGTCGTCCATCGCGACGTGATCGAGAACGCGCTTTACAGCTTCAACGATCCCGTGACCCCCAATGCGGTCGAAGCCGCGGTGTCGCGAGTGCGCCGCAAGCTGGAGGAGGCGTATGTTACCGGCGCGCTCCACACCGTTCGGGGTGTCGGCTATATGTTGAAGGACGACGCCGCGTGACGCATCGTCGCTCCGTATCGCAGCGCTTGCGGCGTGGGCTGGGCTTGATCGGCCTGGCCGGCACGTTGCTGCTGCTGGCGGCGGTCGCGTTCTTCTATAGCTTCACCTTTACCCATCTCGACCCGCAAGCGGCGATGATCCGCGCCATCAAGGAGATGCTGGAGCATGTCGCGCTCCCGCTCCTGGTGCTGATGGTGCCGGTCACGATCATGGTGCTGCGCGTGATCCGCCAAGCGTTCTGGCCACTCGAGGAGGCTGCCGCCGAAATCGGGGCCGTGCAGGGCCATGAGCGCGGATTCCGGATCGACAATTCGCAGATGCCGACCGAAGCGCTGCCGTTCACCAATGCGGTCAACGACCTGCTCGCGCGCCTCGACGAAGCGGCGAGGCGGCGGGAAGCCTTCGCCGCCGATGTCGCGCATGAACTGCGTACGCCGCTCGCCTTGCTGTCCCTCGAACTCGATCGGCTGGATCATGACGCAGCCGGGCGGCTCAAAAAGGATGTCGCGGCGATGCGGCGACTGATCGACCAGCTCATGCTCCTGGCGCAGAGCGATGCCGATGCCGCCGCCCAGATCCCGCTGGCAGAAATATCGCTGGCGGATGTGGCGAGTGATGTCGTCGGGGCGCTGGCTCCCGGCATCATTGCCGAGGGCAGAACGATCGAACTCGTGATTGGCATTCACGCGCCGGTCGCACGTGGCCGGCACGAGGCGATCGCCGCGGCGCTGCGCAACCTTGTCGAGAACGCCGTGCGTGTGACTCCGGCTGGCGGCGCGATCCAGGTTCGTATCGGTCCGGGCGCAAGCATCGGCGTGCGCGACGAAGGGTCTGGCCTCGCGCCGGAGCGGCTGCGCGATCTGGTGCAGCGCCATCGCCGTGCCGACCATGCCAGCAAGGATGGAGCGGGACTCGGCCTTGCCATCGTCGAACGGATCATGGTCGCGCATGACGGCACGCTCGCGACCGATCCCGATCGTCAGGAATTGATCCTGCGCTTCCCCGAAGCCTGACTGTCGATCAGCGCGTCACCCGTCTCGTCAGGGTTCGGTCAGACTCGCCACCTAGCGATCCGGCATGTCCAGACGAAATTACCCGATTGCAGGCGCGGCCATTGCACTGGCCCTTGGCGCTCTTTGGTGGCTCGCTCCCCACTCCGATCCAGGCACCGGAAAAGCGCCAGCAAACAAGGTGCAAACCGCCAGTGACGTGCTCGCCATCAACGCGAAGCGCGCGGCGCAAATGGGCATCCGGGTCGAGCCTGCCACGGTTGCCGAGGAAGCGCCGCTCGTCACCATTCCCGCCGTGATCCAGCCTCCCGCTAATGCCCGCGTGGCCGTTGCCGCGACATTCCCTGGCGTCGTCACCCGGACGCTGGTGGTGGAAGGCGACAACGTGCGGCGGGGTCAGCCGCTCGCAATCATCGCCAGCCGCGAGGTGCTGACGCTCGGTTCGGACCTCACCCGCGCCTATGCGCGTGCGGGCGTCGCGCAATCCAATGCGGCACGGCTGTCGCAGCTCAGCCGCGAGGGGATCATCGCACCCGCCCGCGCCGATGAAGCCCGCGCCATCGCCGCCGAGACCAGCGCGGACGTATCGGAAAAGGCGCGCATCCTGCGCATGGTCAATGGCCATGGCAGGAGCGGCTCCTATACGCTGACCGCGCCGATCGCGGGCCGCGTGACCAGCGCTGCCATCCAGACAGGCCAGCCGGTTGACGGCACAACCGCGCCTTATGTGATCGACGAGGCGGACCGCTACGAAGTCACCGGACAATTGCCCGAACGGCTGATCGGCCGGGTGCGGCCTGGCATGACCGTGCATCTGCCACCCGATATTTCCGGGCGGATCGTCGCCGTTGGCACGACGATCGATCCCGCGACGCGTTCGGCCAGCCTCAAGGCGGACATCCCGGCGGGACCGGGCATCGTCGCGGGCCGGGCGACCAGTATCGTTATTGCCGGTCCCGCACCAGCCGGCGCGGCCAGCGTGCCCGAGGCCGCGGTGACGACGATCGAGGGCAAGCCCGTCGTCTTCGTGGCGGCGCAGGGCGGCTACGCGGTTCGTCCCGTGATGAGCGGAACGGCCAGCAATGGCCGCATCGTCCTGCTTTCGGGCGTGAAGCCCGGCGAACAGGTGGTGATCTCCGGCACGAGCGCGCTGAAGGCGCTCGCGACGACGCGCTAGGCAAGCCGATGCTGCGTTCGCTCGTCGCCACCGCGCTGTCCTATCGCCTGCTCGTCCTGCTGCTCGCGGCCGTGACGGCAGGGCTAGGGATATGGGCCTTCGTCAACCTGCCCGTCGATGCCTATCCGGACATCGCCCAGACCCAGGTGAAGCTGATCCTGAAAGCCCCCGGCATGACGCCGGAGGAAGTGGAAAGCCGGGTCATCACCCCGATCGAGCAGGAAATACTGGGCATCCCCAATCAGGCGATCCTGCGCTCGGCCGCCAAATACGCCATCGCCGACATCACCATCGATTTCACCGATGGCACCGACATCTATTGGGCGCGCCAGCAGGTCGCCGAGCGCCTGTCGGGCGTCATGGCCGATTTGCCCGCATCGGTGACAGGCGGCCTCGCGCCGATCTCAACGCCGCTCTCCGATGTTTACATGTTCACCATCGAAGGGCCGCTGTCGCTCCAGCAGAAGCGCGAACTGCTCGACTGGACGATCCGCCCGGCGCTGCGCACCGTGCCGGGCGTCGCGGATGTCAATGCGCTCGGCGGCCATGTCCGCACCTTCGAGGTGAGGCCCGATCCGGTGGCGCTGGCCTCCGCAAAGCTCTCGATCGCGGACCTGCGCATGGCAATCGAAAGCGGCAATCGCAACGATGGCGCGGGACGCCTTGCCAATGGCGAGGAAGCGTTGATCGTCCGCGCGGTCGGCGCGATCCGCGATGCCGGTGACTTGCAGTCGCTCGTTATCGCCAGTCGCGATGGGCGTATCGTGCGGCTTGGCGATGTCGCCTCGGTCGGCACCGGCAGCCTCACCCGCTATGGCGCGGTGACCAAGAACGGTAAGGCCGAAGCGGTCGAAGGGCTGGTGATCGCACTGCGCGGGGCGGACGCCCGGCAGGTGGTGGACGGCGTTCGCACGCGCCTGGCGGACGTCGAGCGCGGCTTGCCCGCAGGCACGCATATCAATGTTTTTTATGATCGCTCCGATCTGATCGAACGGGCGGTAGGCACAGTCGAGAAGGCGCTGCTCGAAGCGACTGTCCTCGTCGTCGTGCTGCTGATCCTGTTCCTGGGCGACTGGCGCGCGGCCGCAATCGTTGCAGCGACCTTGCCGATGGCCGCGCTCATCACCTTCCTGTTCATGCGCGGCATGGGCCTTTCCGCCAATCTGATGAGCCTTGGCGGACTTGCAATCGCGATTGGAATGCTGGTCGATGGCGCGGTGGTCGTGGTCGAAAATGTGGTCGAACGGCTCGGCCGCGATCAGGATGGAGACGCACCCCGGCTCAACCTTGTGTTCCGCGCGACCAGCGAGGTGATTGTCCCAGTCTCGGCCGGCATTCTCATCATCGCGCTGGTGTTCCTGCCGCTGCTTTCGTTGCAGGGACTGGAGGGCAAATTGTTCGCCCCCGTCGCGCTCACCATCGTCTTCGCCTTGGCGGGTTCTCTCCTGCTGGCGCTGACGCTGGTGCCGGTACTGTCGTCCTTCGGCCTCAAAAGCGGCCACCATGGCGAACCATGGATCATGCGGCAGCTTGGCCCACGCTACCGCGCGCTGCTGGACGGCGCCTTCGCGCGCAAGCGGCTGGTCTATGGTCTCTCCGCCCTGGGGCTGGCGCTGGCAGGCGTAGCCTATGGCGCGGTCGGCAAGACCTTCATGCCAACGATGGATGAAGGCTCGGTTATCGTCCAACTCACCAAACTCCCCTCGATCAATCTCGAGCAATCTGTCGCGGGCGATCTAGCCGCGCAACGCGCGCTTCGGGCCGTGCCCGAGGTCAAGGACGTGATCGCCCGCGTCGGCTCGGACGAGATCGGCCTCGATCCGATGGGCCTTAACGAGACCGACAGCTTCGTCCGATTGAAACCCCGATCAGAATGGCGCGGCGACAAGGATTTTGTGGTCGAGGAAATCCGCAAGGCGCTGGATGGCCTGCCAGGTATCCAGCCCAGCTTCACCCAGCCGATTGAGATGCGTGTCTCCGAGATGCTGACCGGCGCGCGCGGCGATCTCGCGGTCAAGATCTTCGGCCCCGACCTCAACACGCTCGCCGACCTCGCGGGCCAAATCCAGCACACGCTGTCCGGCGTGCGCGGCGCGTCCGAAGTGCTGACGGTCGCCAACGACAGCGTGGATTATCTCCAGCTCGACATCGACCGCACGGCGGCCGGGCGGTTCGGGATGCCGGTTGACCAGATGCAGGATGCCCTGCGCGCCCAGGTCGAAGGGATGCGCGCGGGCGTGGTGGCCGAAGGGCAGAAGCGCACGCCAATCGTCATCCGGGGCGATGAAAGCCTCCGCAAGGACGCCGCACGCTTCGCCGATCTGCAACTCCGCACGCCCGATGGCACGCTCGCCCGCGTCAGCGACATGGCGCGGGTCACGCGCACGCAGGGGCCGGTGAAGCTCGACCATGAGAATGGCTCACGCTTTGCGTTGGTGCAGGCGTTCGTCTCCGGGCGCGATCTGGTCGGCTATGTCGATGAGGCGAAGGCGGCCGTGGCGGCGAAGGTCCGGCTTCCGGCAGGGTACAGCATCGTCTGGGGTGGCCAGTTCGAGAACCAGCAGCGCGCCTCGGCGCGGCTGATGATGGTGATCCCGATCGCGCTGGGACTGATCTTTCTCGTACTGCTGGCGACACTGCGCTCGCTGCGTGCATCGCTGCTGATCCTCGCCAATATTCCCTTCGCCATGGTCGGCGGGCTGATCTCGCTCTGGGCGTCAGGCGAATATCTTTCGGTCCCTGCCTCGGTCGGGTTCATCGCCCTGCTCGGCATCGCCGTGCTCAACGGACTCGTGCTCGTCGCCTATTTCCGGCAGCTCCGCGCCGAAGGGCTGAGCATGGCCGATGCCGTGCGGCTCGGCGCGCAGCGGCGGCTGCGCCCCGTGCTGATGACCGCCAGCATCACCGCCTTCGGCCTGGTGCCCCTCTTGTTCGCCAGCGGGCCAGGGTCGGAGATCCAGCGTCCGCTCGCCATCGTCGTCATCGGCGGCCTCATCACGTCCACCCTGCTGACGCTGATCCTGCTGCCGATCCTGTTCGAGCGCTTCGGTGAAAGCGCCGGAGACCCCGAAAATGCCTGACCTCCTGTTCACTCTCCATTGCGCTGTCCGCGACACCGAGGCGCTGATCGCGGCGATTCGCACCATATCCCCGGCGCCGATCCATATCCGGGCAGAAAACGTACGCGGCCGTGATTTCGGTGATGCCGGAACGGCCGAGCAGGTTTCCGGGGAGTTGAAGCGCACAACCTTGGAACTGATCGCCGGTGATGATGCCGTGCCCGGCTTGCTCCGTGCCGTGACGGAAGCGCGGCGGGAACTGCCGGTGCGGTGGCGGACCAGCCCGATCATCGACCAGGGAAGGATCGCCTGATGCGGAGGATCGCCTTTGCCTGTTGCCTTGTGCTGGGCACGACGCCCGCGCTCGCCCAGCGCGCCGACCTGCCGCCCGCGGATCAAGTCAACCGCGTGTTGAATAGTTATCCCGGCGTCGAAGCCGCCGTCGAACGGATCGCCGCCGCACGCGCGCAGGGCGAGATGTTGCGGCGAGGGACTCATGAAGTGACGGTCGCCGGCAGTTATACGCGCCGCACCGTTGACGGGTTCGGTGCGCGCAACGAGTTCGATAGCACGGTCAGCCGTGCGTTCCGCTTGCCGGGCAAGGCGGCGCTGGACCGCAGGGCGGGTGCCCTGGGGATCGCGGTTGCGGAAAACCGGATGGAGGATGTCCGCCACCAGACCGCGCTCATTCTTTCCGGCCTCTGGCATGACTGGCTGACGGCCGGGACACATTATCGCAACGACAGCGCGGCGGTGGCCGATATGGAGCAGGCTCTGACTGCGCTCAGGCGACGCGCGGCGTTGCGCGATGCCGCAACCCTCGATGTCGATCAGGCTTTGGCGGCTTTGGCGCAGGCACAGGCGCAGAAAGCATCCTCGCTCGCGCTTCGTGAACAGGCGCGGGCAATCCTTGCCTCGACCTTCCCCGACCTGACGCTTGCCGTCGAACCACCAGAACTGGCCGACCCGGCGCTGCCGGATCAAAGCCTTGAGGTAATGCGCGATCTGGTGATCGAACGCAGTCATGAGATTGGCGCGGCGGATCGCGAAGCGCAGCGCCTTGGTGTCGTGTCGCAGCGGGTCCGGGCCGATCGGATCGCCGATCCGTCGTTCGGCGTCCGTGTCTTCAGCGAGCAAGGCGGAATGGAGAAGGGAGCAGGGCTGATTATGTCGATCCCGCTCGGCGGCGGCTATCGCCGTGCGGCGGCCGATCAGGCGTCGGCGGACGCCAATGCCGCACGCATGGAACTGGCGGCGATACAACGCACTATCGAAGCTATCGCCAATGCCGACCTCTCCAATGCCCGGACGCGGCTCGAGGCGTGGCGCAGTGCTCAGACCGCAGCGCGCAGCACCGACGATGCACTAGCTCGAACGCGGCGCGGCTATGACCTGGGTGCGATCGATCTCGCCGACCTGCTCTATGCCCGCCGGCAGGCGAATGACGCGAGGCGCTATGAAATCGAGGCGCGGTCCGCGGCTGATCGGGCGCTGCTGAAGCTCCAGATTGACTCGCACAATATCTGGGCGCCGGATGAGGCGATGAAATAGATCAGCTTCGAGCGTGCTGTCAGTCCAACGCGAACCAGTCTCCACTGCGGGTTCTGTCAGAGCAACGCGGCAGTCGGGATGTGTCGCTGCTAACTGCGCGGGATGAGCCGCAAATCTAGAGTGTTACCATTCAGTCCGTTTCGAAGATTCAATTCTTCACCCGAGGTGATCCGACTGGCGGTTCTGATGTACATCCGCTTTCCGCTGAGCTTGCGGAACGTGGAGGTGTCCGCCGTCAGCACCAATGGTACAGATTTGAGGTTGTGATGTAAATCCTCCTTGAAGAAATCGGCGCCGAAGGCCCCTGCAGATCGCGTGGTGAAGGACATTCGGCGCCAGACCCGCCGGCACTTCTCGGCCGAGGACAAGATCCGTATCGTGCTCGAAGGCCTGCGCGGTGATGACAGCATCGCCGAGCTGTGCCGCAAGGAAGGCATCACGCAGAGCCTGTATTACACCTGGTCGAAGGAGTTCATGGAAGCGGGCAAGCGCCGCCTGGCCGGAGACACCGCTCGTGCTGCAACCACCGGCGAGGTGCAGGACCTGCGCCGCGAAGCCCGCGCCCTCAAGGAATACGTGGCCGACCTGACGCTCGAAAACCGGCTACTCAAAAAAAGTATGATCGCGGATGGGGGCGACGAAGAATGAGGTATCCCGCATCAGAGAAGCTCGAGATCATCAGGATCGTCGAGCAGTCGCACCTACCGGCCAGGCGCACGCTGGATCAGCTCGGCATTCCCTGCCGAACGTTCTACCGCTGGTATGATCGCTACCTCGAAGGCGGGCCGGAAGCGTTGGAGGATCGGCCATCGGCGCCGAACCGCGTGTGGAACCGCATCGGTGACGACGTCCGGGACCAGATCGTCGA
This sequence comes from Xanthobacteraceae bacterium, assembly GCA_035565775.1. GTDB lineage: Bacteria > Pseudomonadota > Alphaproteobacteria > Rhizobiales > Xanthobacteraceae > PRO6. Next base: position 10,923 of record DATMRW010000026.1, read on the forward strand.
GATGGCGCTGGAAACGACCGAGCTATCCCCCCGTGAACTTGCCCTGCGGTTCACCGACGAGAAGCGCTACTTCGTATCGGAATCGACGGTTTATCGCCTGCTCAAGGCCCACGACCTGATCACCAGCCCGGCTTTCATCGTGGTCAAGGCGGCCGATGCCTTCCACACGAAGACGACGCGGCCGAACGAGATGTGGCAGACCGACTTCACCTACTTCAAAATCCTCGGTTGGGGCTGGGTCTATCTGTCGACCGTGCTCGACGACTTCTCCCGTTATGTCATCACCTGGAAGCTGTGCACCACTATGCGGGCCGGCGACGTCACCGATACGCTCGAGCTGGCCCTCGAGGCTTCTGGATGCGCGTCGGCCAGGGTGATCCACAAACCGAAGCTGCTCAGCGATAATGGCCTGAGCTACATCGCCGAGGAACTAGCCGAATGGATCGGCGCCAACGGCATGAGCCATGTCCGCGGCGCCCCGATGCATCCCCAGACCCAGGGCAAGATCGAGCGTTGGCACCAGACCCTCAAAAACCGCATCCTGCTGGAAAACTACTTCCTGCCTGGCGATCTTGAGACCCAGATCGAGGCCTTCATCGACCACTATAATCACTGCCGATATCACGAAAGTCTCGGCAATGTGACGCCCGCCGACGCCTACTTCGGTAGAGCCGAAGCCATCATCAAACAGCGTGAAAGGATCAAACGGAAGACCATCGAACACAGGCGCTTGCAGCACCACAAGATCGCCGCTTAATATCAACCCCGGGACGAGGCCCGCTCTCCGCTAATCTACGCCGCGAAATGCGCCAAATGTTCTGACGACGGACATGTAAGACCTCGAATTTGCGGAAGGAGTTGGAGGCAGAAGAGGCCCGGCTTGTGTCGATCAAGGCGATCGAGGATGGCGCTTTGCACTGGCATGTCGTGGATAATTTGCTGACCGTCATCGCATCTGTTTTTGCGATGGGTCCAGCTTGGACGATCATGCGTTCCCTGTCGACGCGGCCACCGATGAAAGATGATGCTTAACTCGGCTTCTGGCTTCCGGCGTCGCTCCGAATACGACGATGTCGGCCGGAACCGACACGCGACCGCTGCTCGATCGGCAGCAATCGGATCAGGGCCGCCTCGAGATGGGTGCTGATCTCGGGCACATAGCGCATCAGGGGCCTGCCAGTAATTTTGTGCGCGGGGCCATAAGATGGAACGGAAAGGACCCATCCTATGGCGATCGACAAGGGAGTGCTGGACCAGCCGCCTCGGGCCTGACTGTAGATGACTTGCCTCCGGGTGGCATCAGAGAGGTGGGACAGGACGGGGCTGACCCCCATTGCCAGACGTGATCAGATATTGCCGGTGCCCCTTGATCCTACAGGCCCGCTATCGCTGGCGCCTCATGTTGGGATTAGGCCGAACTATCAGCTTCGGCGGCATATTCAGCGATGCCGTCGGAAGGTGCCCCGTCACGACAGGCAGCTTCTTCATCTCCTCGAGCATGACCATGAGTTCAGCCGCAGTGCTGTATCGCTCGTCCGTTTGCCCCTCGCCACCATGGCCCAGCATGTCGCGCCGAAATTCCTTCGACACGCGCTCCTGCTTCAGATCCGAGTTGAACCTATGACGCATCCCATGGATATCCGCCTCGGTGGTCAAGCCGCCGCGCCTTCGCATGTGAACCCAGCAGAGGTCGTAGAACTGATCGCCATAGCCCTCGACTTCGTTGGTCGGCGTAAGCTCAGGAAAAAGAACCTGGTAGCCTCGCGTCGCCGCTTCCCGGACATATTCGACAATCCCGAGCCGGATCAGTTCGGGATGAAGCGGAAGGTTGCGCTTCGACTGGGCGTTCTTGATCCGGCCGGTCTCGGTAAAGTCCACCCGCATGTAGGGAATGGGACCATCAAGGTCGAAATCCTGCGGCCGAAGCTTACAGATCTCTTCCCGGCGAGCGCCTTGATATCTGACGAGCAGCGGCACCCAATAGAACGCGTCGTGGACGATGGCTGCACCAGGCGTGAAGCGGCAGTTCAACACGCGCCGCCCCTTCCCGCCGTGGTGCGGCAGACAGCCCGTGAAGATGGGCAGCGCGAAGAGACGCTTGAGATCAGCTTCGCTGGTTGGCGGCCGATCGTCCCGCGCTCGGGTGTCCGTCGGTAGCTTCATCCGCAGGGCATTGGGGCGAAGCGGCGGGACCGCCTTCCCGTTGTCCCTTCCCCACTTGAAGATCGCGGACAAGCCCGTCAGGTCCCGATTCATCGTTTTCGCGTGAGGCCCGCCCTCTAGGTCCTTCAGCTCCTTCGGCGTCAGAGTACGGTCGGCGAGGTCGAGGATCCGCTCGCGATCCTTTTCCGATGCCGGGCTGAGCTTCTCGGTGATGAGCCGACGCTTGTTCTTGAAGGTGGAGAGGTCAGCCTGGGTGATCTCCGCCACCCGACGAGGACCGACCAGCAACTCGAACAGCAAGCCTAGCGCCCGCCGCTGCCGAGCCGTCTTCGAAGACCATTCGCCGTCCAGCTCCTTGTTATCAGCCGCTTGTCGACACAGGTCGCTGAACGTCGGGTTGGTAATCTCGTCCAGGACGGCTGGAGGACATTCAGCGGGCGCGGCCGGCGCGGCTGCCGGTTGCGGCGAAGGTTCGCTCGTTTCCACCTTCGGCGCATGTTTGCGGCCGAGCATTTCATCGAGCTGCTCTTGGGCGGCTAGGACCGCATCTCGATAAGCAGGGTAGAGCGCTCGCGTCACCATACCCACGAGTTGCCGGTTGGGCTCGAAGCCGAGTTGCCGCAGGTGGAAGATG